>NZ_JAUSXM010000001.1:4459871-5096995 GCF_030815985.1 Paenibacillus sp. W2I17 | reverse complement strand
CCAAATACCTTCAGCTCCCCGGCTGTTTCAGGCCTGAGCGGCGTACCAGCGTAATATTCGGCACGCCGCCTTAATTCCTGGACCTCCTCGCGTCCTTCAAAGGTCGCGTTGTTAAGCTTCGCTTCCCAATACAGCTTGGGAACGACCAACGCCAACAAGACAATCGGGGCCCAGGGAGCGATCGTTCCGATCATGATACTCCCGGCTGCAATCACGACTAGTCCTCCGATGGTCTGAGAAATAATCGTTAACCACATTGTAACGAAGTATTCGTTATATTGAATAACTCGAGTTTTTGTATGGAAGCCTGCCTTTTCAAAAGGAGCAATATCTGGAATCGACATTGCTTTGCTGATCAACAACTCATCAATATGCGCTTGAAGTTTTGCAGTCAACAGGCGTTTGTGCATCTCCGATACGGGTTGGAGGGCATCCACAGCTAATGTTAGCCCAATATACAAGAGCACCATCCAAGTCAGCACATCCCATGATGCAAGAACAAACGGCTGCACTGCCAATCTGTCAATGATTTGGGCACTCAGCCAGACAAGCAGCGGACCAAGCAATGACTCAAGCACTTTGATTGCAAAAACGGTACACACTTTTAATGGCGAGCATGTCCATAGCAAGGACAATCCAAACAAAACGGAGGAAGCCATCTGTCGCCGCCTGGCTGTGATTCGTTGCAATGCTATCACTGGATATGCTCCTCCCCTTGAAAAGATCTTCCTTGCAACCGGAACATGGTGGCATACTCCCCATTTTTGCGCATCAAGGCCTCATGGCTACCTTCTTCCACAATACAACCATTTTTCAGGACAAGGATTCGATCTGCTAGTTTAACCGTGCTGAACCGATGAGAGATCATGATAACCGTTTTACCTTCTGTCATTTTTTGAAACTGATTGAAAATCTCATATTCCGCCCGAATGTCAAGAGACGCCGCCGGTTCATCCAGAATCACCAGACCTGCTTCGCGAACCATCGCTCTGGCTAAAGCAACACGCTGCCATTGTCCACCCGAGAGATCAGTCCCTCCCCATTCGGGGCCCAAGAGGGTTTCGGTTCCCTGAGGCAGCGTCGAAACGATCTGGTCCAGCCTTGAATCTTGAAGTGCCTGATTCATCTCCCTATCGCTCAGTTTTGCATTCAGGCTGCCTATCATAATGTTCTCGCGCAAGGATAACTCGTATTTTCCGAATTCCTGAAAAACAACCGAGATGTGCTCTCTCAGCTCCCTGACATCAAACGAGCGAATATCCACACCGTTGATTTTGATCTCGCCTTCGCAAAACTCATAGAAGCGACACAGCAGTTTGACAAGGGTCGTTTTGCCCGAGCCATTGGCGCCGACAATCGCGATGCGCTCCCCGGGCGATATGCTGAAACTGATATGGTCAAGGACCCAGGGAGAGCGTCTGTCTTCATTCTCATGAAAGTCCTCAGCATAGTCGAAGACTTCGTCATTTTCTCCATCGGCTTCCTCACTGTCCAGGTCGAAATCATCAGCTTTTTCCTCGGAAGCAGCACTCTCCTGTTGCTGATAAGGATACTTGAAGCATACTCCCTTGAACTCTATAGATAGAGGGCCAGTATTCACTGGAACGGGATGCGAAGGCGTCTGGATATCTTCCTCCGCATTCATAAATATGACGAAATCATTTCCCATTCTCCAGATATCAACCGTGTCGGCCCCTTCCTTCGCAATCTCCCTTAAGGAAACAGACAATTGAAACACAGCCCCCAGATACAGAGCAATATCCCCCAACGAAATGGAGCCCGATCCAGATTGACTTACTACCCAAAAATATGCTCCGCCTGCCACCATACCCGAAAAAAGACCGGTAAAAACCGTTCCTCTGGCGCTTTTGGCCTGGATCATTCGAAACTGTTCATACAGCTGGGCAAACGTGTGTTGATAGATGTTGTGGAGATGGCTGCCCAAACCAAACAAGCGAATTTCCTTGGCGGCACGTCGACTAATCATCAGGCTTCGAGTGTAATCCAATCTTCTTCTGATCACTGCATATTCTTTGGCGTACTGCCATTCCATCTCGTTGTACCGGTTCTGCATGAACGCAAAAGGAGCTGTTGACAGCACCAGAATAATGGACAGCATCGGAGAGAGCACCGCAATCAGCATAATAATACCAATAGCTGAAAAAACAGATGTGCACAAATTCGCGCTGAAGTTCAGGAGCTGTGCTGGCAACCAATTGGAGCGATCCCGCAGCGCCTCCAGCCGGTTCCGGTGCTCCTCCTCTTCAAAAAAGCGCATGCCGGGAATACGTTCGAAGGCGTCCAGCAAAACACTGTTCACGGTAATGATGGATCGCTCCGATAGCAGCATTTTAAGCCAGGTTTGCGCGGCGTTCACGATGCTGAGCAAAACCAGGCTGCAAGCATAGACAATAGCCCACTGCGCCGCGTATGATCCTGAACCGTCTGGCGCAATGCCATCGATGATTTGTTTGGAGGCATAGAGCTGAAGTGCTGGAACAGCCCCCTCAATGAATATGAACAAAACGATAAGTAAGGTTAACACCGGACCGGATTGCCATAACATTCGCACGAGCAAACGGGTCGTTTGCCGTGTTCGTTGCACTCTGCTGCACCGTTCTTCTTGATCAAGCATGTATTTCTCCATTCGTCTGCACCTTTATGATTCAAATCGCCCTGAATCAGGCATGAAAATACATGGGTTTCTTCTCATTCAGATTGACCTCCTCGATATCTCCGAGCAGCCTTGCCGGAGCCGGCCTGGAGCGGTTGAGCACATATTCTTTGCCCCGGCTCATCTCCTGCAGCCAGATTTCCAAGTCGATGACAGAGCGCATATACTGGTAACCCATGCCCAGATCATTATTCGGGTCCTCCGAACGGATTGCCATGGCGACCAGGTGTTTCCACCACGTTTTCTGGTCAATAATCCCCAGTTCCGTAACAAGCACACGCTGTCCGCTCGCGAACAATTGCAAAATATTCTTGCGATCGTTCAAAAAGCTTTTTCTGGCCATATGGGCATAGGTTGTTTTGGACGACCTGTTATAGACATACGAAGGCAAGATATCTGTGAATGCTTTTCGAAGCAGCAGCTTGGAACCAGCATAGCTGTCTTGCTCCCCCTTCAAGAGATCATAATGCTGCTCCGGCGGAACCGAGAATGAAAATTCGATCATGCGACGGTCCAGAAACGGATGATATGCAGGCAAGGTAACACTTACAGAGTCCATGTATCTTGCACGTGGCCACAGAAAGTCAAAATGATAACGCTTTCCCCAGTAATTTAGTGGCCTGCTTTTTCGGTATCGATGAACCTCCCCCGCATTCATCTGCCGTTCTCTCAAGAGATGTTCGTTTGTAAAAAATTCTGGCAAGTCGTACTCCGTATCCGACCATAACAGCTTATAGTACAATTTTTCTCCAATATAAGGAATGAATGGCGCCAAACCATATTGGAAGCCCCTTTTCAGCATGGGGCCCGCTCGATTGCCAGTCCATTTTCGGAGCTGACGAATGCCTTCCCGATAGCGCTTTTGCCGAAAATAGGAATCAATGACAGCAGCCTCACCGCTATATATGAAGTCTCCGCCTTCACCCGTCAAAACGGCAGCAGTTCGAAATTGCCGAGCAAGCACCGTAAATGTTTCGTTCACAAGCGAATTGGCTCGGGGATCTGGACCATCCACGAACCATAGCGGGTCCCTGCCAATTTCGGCATTTGGTATTCTCGCCGTTGCGTCCGCATGAATAATCAGGCCGGGAATGCGCAGATCCTTCATCATTTTTTTGACGAGATCCTTATCATGGCTTGGCATCATATCCGGCTCGGCAAAAGATATGTTGACAGCCAGAACCTGCTCTCGGTTCCCGCTGGCAATGGCGGCTGCTACAACCGCAGCCGAGTCGAGTCCTCCGCTCAGCTCAACAATTCGTTTGCTACCATTAAAACGTTCCAGGGTCACCTGCTTCAGCAATTGACGAAATTGAGGGACAGCATCCTCCGTGAGCTGTGGCCTGCTTGTCAGTTCCCGCATTCCCCAGTAGCTTTGCACTTTCACCTGATGATTGTTCCACCAGGCAATGGAGGCCGTGGGCAGCTTGCGAATGCCTTTAAAAAAAGTGCGCTCCTCCAGTCCGTTCTCCCCCACAGCAAAGCCTGAAGTCGGATACATTCGGCATACGTCTTCATCAACCTCAAAAGGAATATCCTGAAGCAGCAAAAGCACTCGTAGATCGTTGGCAACAAACCATTCATTTCTTGGACTTATCCAATAATAGACGGGTCGGGTTGCATAGCTGTCCGTAGCAACAATCAAGCTGCTTCGTTTCTGGTCCCAGTACACCAGTGTAAATTCCCCTTGAGACTTGCTTAGCTGATATTCAGGTTTCTCTTGCAGCAGACGGTAAGCTTGCTCCTGCTGATGAGATGAAAGGGACGGGAAATCGTCGGCATGGGCTTGCAGCTCACCGCTCGCCCAGCCATCCAGAATGATGGGAAAATCAAGACGGACATCCGTGAAGGAACTGGAAACCTGCGGTCCGTAACCATAGGAGAGCGTTGCTAAATGGAACGTGTCGTCCGTATATACATCCAAACCGGTAACCCTTGCCCACCTTTTAATTGAATCCATCCACTCTAACCAAATATTTCGATTTTGGCCCTGCATAGCAATCCATATCTTCATCCCAGAGATAGCACCCACCTCTCGGCATATTCGCTCATATTATATGTTTTCAACACCTTCAAATCATTTCCTTTATGATTGGGGTCAATAGTCCGACCGTCTCCCAAACGCACCCATGCATGAGAAAACAATTTTTCATCTATCTTTTTCACACCGATCAACAAGTCACTCTCATAGCCGGCACTAAACAAAATGGCCTGAACTGTCATAGCTATGGAAACACACGAGGTGATAAGATGATCATTTTCATCCATTTCATACATCATCTGACCAAGTCTGCACAATTCGGCCGTCTCGATCCGATTCGCTTCCCTTCGTCCTGCGCTTACATGAAGCGGATACATATGTATTGCAATTTTTTCATAAGCATCTACAAAATCCGTCTCCAGCAGTAACAGGCGGACAAAAGCATGGACCGTGGTGAAATAAACCTTGTTATGGACAGGGATGGCCTTGCTCATGAGGCATCGACCTTGACCAGATTTTTAGCCCAAAGTTCCTGAATTGCGTTCTGCAGAATATCGGTTAATTCCGCCTCGGATTGATCAAATTCCCTTTTCCATTTACTCAGAATTTGGTCGAATTCCCTTGTCCCAGTCTCCAGTTCCAGCCACAGCTCCATCAACGCGCCTTCAAGTCCAAAATATTCGCCGTTATTGATATCCAGCACGATACATTCCTCGCTTAATGACGTCGTGGCGGTTTCCTCGCTTCGGGCAATTTTCATGCCTGCAACCCCTCTCTGCAAGGTAATATGTAGTATATGGAAATGACTAGAGAGAGCCGAAAGGCCCTCTCTGGTGAACATATAATGCCTTTGAAATTAACCACGTTTTACTCCACGGCCGTTTTTACCATCTCCTGGCTTACTTTTCTTGGAGAGAGTTACTGTTAGGAAAGCACCATAACTCTTCAAAGGAGCCACTTGAACTTTACGCATATATTTCACCACCTCTCAACTTGAAATATATTACATTTTTAATATATCATAGAAATAATGGGTTTTAACCGCAAGCAATCCCCAAAACCCGCCAAGTTTCCACAAATCCACTTGTTACGGTTATTTTGCGGCCCGAAAGAAAATAATACATACGAGGTGCATATCATGCTGAACGTAATTCTGGTAGACGATCATAAAGCATTCACCTGTGGAATGAAGCTCATTTTGGAACAAAACAACATGAAGGTAACCGTACTTCATTCAGCCCTTGAAACGCTAGACTTCATAAAAGAACAAGCCAATGCGATAGACCTCTACCTGTATGACTTGTCTATGCCGGACCTTAACGGAATTGAACTGGCAACCAAAACACTGGAGATCATTCCTGATGCAAGAATCATGCTTTTCTATTCCCAGGAGGATATGATTCAGCTGTTTCAAATGTCGGTACAGGCAGGCATTCGCGGATTTATCGACAAGTCTTTTTCAGCTCAGCAAGTGCTCACAAGCATTTCCATGTGTATGGAAGAGGCGGTGGTCTTTTCCCTGGATTTCCTTAAAACGATTTTTACTCCGACTGCCTCCTTTAATGTGCCTGAAACTATGCTGACCGAGTTCGAAATAAAATTGCTGCAACAGGTGGCTAAAGGCGAAACCAATAAACAAATTGCGGAGTCTCTTTTCATGTCTACTCGAAATGTCGAATATCATTTGGGGCGCGTGTATAAAAAGCTGAGTGTCAGCTCCAGAACATATGCCGTTCACAAATGCAAGATTCTTAAATTGATATAAGCACCCAAGAGGGCCACAACATTAACTGTGAATATGGCATTCTCCAAAAAACTAGCGAAATTAAAGCAAGACCCGCAAAGATCCTTTAAAAAGGTCTCTTTGCGGGTCTTGCTGTTATTTTAGAATCTTCCTGATTTGAATATCGAATAGAGCAGGAAAGCCACCATCAGAATCGCCACCAAGAAACCAATCTCAATGACCGGAATATCCCACAGCATCGTGGATTGATGACTGATCGACGAACCGATAATCAGGCCCACCATGATGATACAAAAGGCGAGCAGCACGATACTGAAGGACAGCCGATTACTGATCTGATCCATTCTGCGCATGAGTGCATCCAGTTCAGGGACACTGATCTCCAGCCTCAGCTTGCCTTTGCTAATAATGGATGATAATTGCCTTAACTGCCCTGGCAGACCAATGACACTCTCAGCCATATCAGCCGCACTGCGGAACAACCGATTCTTGATTCTTCCGGCACTAAAACGTTCCTTGATCAGCTTCCGGCCAAAGGGTTCAGCCATATCTACAATGCTCAGGGAAGGATCGAGATGTTCGATTACACCTTCCATCGTCAGCAACGATTTACCAAGCAGCAAAATATCGGCAGGCATCACAACCCGGTGCCTCTGGGCTACGCCGAACAAGTCATTCAACGCCTGACCCACACTAATCTTGGAAAAAGGAATATCGTAATATTTGGTACGCAACTTGTCCAAATCCACATGAAGACCACGCAGGTCCATGTCATCAGGCATCATGCCCAATTTCTCAATTGCCCGGATCATACTGTCCGTATCTTTGCGCATTAATCCAATAATAAGCGAAGCAAGCTGCTGTTTCATCTCATCACTCAGACTGCCCACCATACCGAAGTCTATAAAGGCAAGACGTCCATCCTTCAATACCATCAGATTGCCCGGATGTGGATCAGCGTGAAAGAAACCCTGAATAAAAATCTGATTTAATAATGAATCCACCAGCCGCTCGGCAATGTTATTCAGATCATGGCCGCGTCTGACCAGTTCTTCACGATCATTGAGTTTGATACCTTCGATATACTCCATCGTGAGTACACGGGATGAAGTCTGATCCCAGTAGATTGCCGGGATTTTCACCTTGTTGTCCTGTTGGTATTGCTGTGCAATCTTTTCCGTATTGCGGCCTTCGACCGTATAATCCAGCTCGGCCATCAACGCCTGAGCATATTCTTCGACCATTTGCGGAATCTGATATTGCTTCACCCAATCCCAGCGCTTCTCGGCCATGGCTGTCAGCTCACGCAAAATATCCAGGTCACGCTGCACAATACGCGATATACCCGGCCGCTGAATCTTGATGGCTACCGACTCACCGCTTCGAAGTTTGCCCAGATGCACCTGTCCAATGCTGGCCGCAGCTACAGGGGTATCCTCGAACCGGGAAAAGATCTCCTCCAGCGGTGTATCCAATTCCTGTTCCAAAATACCCCGTGCCGTCTCGGAAGAGAACGGCGGGACCTGATCCTGTAACTTCACCAGCTCACGAATGACAGACTCAGGCAGCAGATCTGCCCTTGTACTTGCGAGTTGCCCCAGCTTAACGAAAGCTGGCCCCAGCTCCTGCAGCACAAGCCTGATGCGTTCACTCAGCGTTTTGGTGGTATGTGCTTCACGCGACATCCACCGTCTGGGCAGAGCCAGCAGCTGGAACAAACCCAGCTCCTCGACCATATAACCGAAGCCATGACGCACTAGCGCCATGGCAATTTCACGGTATCTGCCGACATGTTTGATTCGCACTGCCATCTACTCGATCTCGTTTCCTTTGAGAGGAGGAGGAACTTCAAGTGGAGCCGGGGATTCATCAGGTTGGAGCTGTGGTGATTGGCCCAGTTCGGCAAGTTTTTTCTCCAGGACAGCAACGCGCTGTTCCAGACTGGTTACATCACTTTCGGATGCCACACCCGCTTCCTGAAGCACTCGCTTGACCTGTTCCTGAATCATTCTCTTGAACTGACCCTGCTCTTCATCGCCCCGTTCCAGCAGACGTTCAACCAAAGCTTTGGATTCACCGGGCGCAAGTTCCCCGCGCTTGACCAAATCATCCACGGTTTTCTCAATTTTTTCTTTGCTTACAACAGTAAGACCAAGCCCTAACGAGATCGCCTTTTTGAACAAATCGCTCATTTTTGTCATCCTCCTCTTCGTTGATCTCTATATTATACCCCTTATACTCTGCATGCAAAGATGGCTGTCCGATCAGACGTAACGTGCAGCCCATTTGCCTGCTTGCAGAAGTAATTTACGATACGTTTCGTGTGCAAAAGACGGTACATGGTGACCCGGCATCAGATAAACGATACGTCCAACACCATATCGATGAGCCCAAACCGCAGGTTTTGGTCCATCTTCGGATTGATATTCCAGCAATATTTTCGTTTCGGCAAAAGAACCAAATTCGAACTGATACGGTTCTTCTTCCATTGTGAAATTCGAAATGCCCTCCGTCACGGGATGGCTTTCCGCCGTTACAGTAAATTCAAGCGGTGCATACGCCGGATGATGCAGGAACTTGGCACCGATCATCTGTTTGAGCTCATAACGATTTTGGAGCGAAATGCCGTTATGTATAATGACCAGTCCACCTCCATTACTTACATAGGACAACAAACCTGCTGTCTGCTGTGGAGAGACTTTCCCCTTCCAATCGTCCATGTATGAGATACATACATCAAACCCGGTTATATTTTCTTGCAGCAGCATATTCCGATTCTCACTGCACTGCACAGTCATAGTATCATGGAAAATTCGGCTAATCTCAGCATCCACCCCCTGAAGCGGGTGCCAATCCGGATGTGTATAATCGCCAAGTAGTAATGCTTTTTTACGATGATCCATTCAATCAATCTCCTTTCTTGTTCACCTCACTGTATAAAACCAACTACCAGGGGAGCTTCTCTCCCTTGTAGTCCACATATGCGGGCTGATCTCCTTTAAACTGTTCATGGCGGTCGATAAGGACTGCAATATGCTGTGCAGATTGCTCGGGCGTGAGATCCGCAGAAACATCCAGTTCACCCCGCATATAACTCTGTACCCAACCGGGATGCACAAGCATCACTTGTCCGCCTTCATCCTTCAGACCATTGTGCACAAGACGGGCCTGCATGTTCAAAGCAGCTTTGGACATACAATAGGCATACCACCCATCCCGACTGCATTGCTCTATACTTCCAGCCTCGGAAGAGATATCAACAATCAGCTTGACCTGTCCTTGAAGAAGGAGGGGTAATAGGGAATGAGTCACACGCAGTGTACCTAAGGTGTTCACATTAAATACTTCAGCCATCTCCGCCATATTCAACGGCCCGCGGATATGATCCGTAATACTTCCTAGTATAGCCGCATTATTGATCAGCATATCCAAATGATTCGTATCCAGCTTCAATGTCTCCGTGAACAGAGCTACCGACAGGTCGTCCGCGATATCCAGTTCGATGGCGCGCAGATGGTCAGGATATCCTTCTGCAAGCATTCGAATCCCCTCGGAATCCTCTACGTCCAGACCGGCCGCATACACGAGATACCCTCTCTTCAGCATCTGTGCCGTCAAAGCCAATCCCAATCCCCGAGCAGCTCCCGTTACACATACGGTTCTCATCATGATGTCCCTCCCTCGCATAATGATTCTGTCTTTTATTCATTCCACATATTCATCTTAAAACCTTTAATTCAGAATGGGATCGCCAACTTCACGACCAAAGACTCAGGAGGTAAAAGCAAGATTAGAGCCATTTTGCTTATTGAATTCAGCTATCTATTTGAGCTATAAATAGCTGCTATTATCCCTGCATATATCGCTCCTGCCGATAGGCTAGACAATGCTCCACCCATCTTCGAGCGGCTGCCGGATAAGAGCCCAGATGAACGTGCGTATACCCCGCCACGATGTTGTCTGCGGCATATCCCTCTTGCTTCAAGCCACGCATCCCCTTGGTCTCATACGCATAAGGAATCGTTTCTTCATCACGATAAGTCATCGTGGAATAATGAAATTCATGACCCCGAAGCACTTCACCCTTTTTCAGCAAAAAGGAATCCTGAACGCTACTCGCTTCACGGTAGCCAAGCGCAGCGCGCTCCTTCTGCATCTGCACCTGTGCGGGGATAATGCCCGCCATATCGAAAGTAACGCCCTCACGGTCGGTCAACGTTTCCCCGAGCACCATGTAACCACCACATTCTGCGAATAAAGGCATGTTGGATTGTGCTGCCTGTCGAAGTCCTTCCAAGAACCCTTGGTTACCGGCAATCTCTGCTGCAAACTCCTCTGGAAACCCGCCGCCCAAATAGATGCCATCCACATCTGTTGGAATACCTTCGCCAGCGAGCGGACTAAAGTATTGTAATCGTGCCTCGGCTGCTTCGAGCAATTCCAGATTATCGGGATAATAGAAATTAAATGCCGCATCGCGCGCAACGGCAATGACAGGCTGTACCGCATATGATACATGTCGATTATTAACGTGGATCACTGAATTGGAAGATGGGTCGTAATTCGAGCCTGGTTCAGTATTAGCTGAATCCATGTGGGTAGTAGTCGCAGGACTCACTTCTTCTGCATTCAAAGGCGGGGCGCTTGCTGCCAGCTCCAGCAGAAGATCCAGATCGGTGCCTTCCATTAACACATCTGCTGCACGCTGAAATAATGGCTCCAGCTCACCGCGCTCGATGGCAGGTACCAGGCCCAGATGTCTCTCGGGGATGGACATGTCCTCGTCCCGCTTCAGCCAGCCAACCACCGGAATGCCGCACATCTGCTCAATGGCTTTTTTCACAATGGTATAATGACCCGCACTTCCACACCGATTGACAATCACTCCGGCAATATGTAATTCAGGCTCCAACTGTTGAAAACCCATGACAATCGCAGCCGCACTGCGAGCCATGCTGCGTACATCGACGACCAGGATCACAGGGGTTTGCGTGACCAGCGCAATCTCTGCAGTTGAGCCTGTATTGCTGAGCGGATCTTTGCCATCGTAGAGGCCCATAACGCCTTCGATAATGGAAATATCATGTCCTGCCGAGGCCTTCTCGAACGTATCCTTTACATACTCAGAAGAAGTCATCCATGCATCCAGATTGCGTGACGGTCTGCCGGTAACGGCGGTATGGTATGTCGGATCAATATAGTCCGGACCGCATTTAAACCCTTGTACACTCAAGCCACGCTGAGCGAGTGCTCTCATTAGCCCCAAGGTTACTGTCGTTTTTCCTGCACCACTTCCGGTGCCTGCAATGATCAGGCGGGGTCTGGTGTTACGATCTGAAATGGTCATCGTCATTTCCACCTTTTCTTCGAGATAAGAAAAGCTTCTGATCGAAATACTATCAAGGATGTACATTCGTGTTTTAGTTGTAACGTATAAATTCTATAATCTAATCTAAACAAAACCGCATCATATAGCGATGCGGTTAAGCTTAATGCACACTCTCTATTCATGAAATGAATGTTTACACAATAACGGAGAGGACAGAAAAACCCTGAAGAAGCGACGCCAAAAGCTTTTTGTCGAACTGATCTAAAAGCAGGCCACTAATCTCTAATCTTGGCCGCACGCCGTGCTGCAAAGTAACGTCCAAGCTCAACGATGAGTGCTCCCATCTTCTCTTCCTCCGGAATGACCAGTGCCTCAATGCCTTCTTCACGCATGGAGTTTGCTGTTACTTTACCTACAGACGCAGGGATTACGCCTTCTCTGAAGGCTGCAAGCATCGGCTCAAGCTTGTCCTGGGAGGCCGCATATTGCGTCAGAAATCTGACCTGCGGTCCACTTGTGAACGCAACAGCATCTACCTCGAACTTTAGAATTTCATTTAATAACTGTTCCAGCTCTGTCTCTTCCGGCGGTACATGGCGGTAAGGAAGCACTTGTCTGACGATGGCACCTTGTTCTTCCAACCATGCAACGAGTTTGGGAGCTGTCTCCCCATGAAGCTGCAACATGACCTTTTTCCCTGCGAGGTCATGTGGGGCGAATTCTCGAATGAGCCCGTCCGTACTACCGTCATCATCTCGTACCAGCGGTGTTAACTTGCGCTTTTTGAGCGCATTCACCGTCTTGTATCCCCGTGCTGCAATTGAGGATTCCGATAATACATCCAACAATTGGCCTGCCACTCCCATATCCTCAGCCATCTCAAACAATGCATCCAATCCCATACCCGTAGTTAATACCGCCCAGTCTGGCGGGTCTGAGATCCAGGATACCAGCCCATCCCTGATACTCCGATCATCCAGGAATACGGTCCCCTGTGCCGGTCGCACAAGCGGTATTCCACCCATTTTTTCAACCAGTACGGACATTTCTTTCGATTTTCGTGGTCCTGTCAATGCTACACGCACACCTGCCAAATGTTGAGCCATTCATGTTCCCCCCGTTAGTTCAGCCGAATGTTCATCAGTCTGACTACAGTATACAGGGTACTTCTGTGAAGGGAAACTGTGCTTTCCCTCTTTTTGCCCGTTCATCTATAAGGATTTTTGATGGAATGCATCAGGAGGGCTGGAGTTCTCCGCCATGAGAATCTTTCCGCCTTTTCTCTCCGTCCTTCTCCGAATCAGCCGATTTTTGTTCCGGCTCATGCTTCTCTTTCTTTGACTGGTCTCCCGCTCTCTGTTGGGTAGATTCTTTTTTATCCTTTTTGCGAGGACGAAGGAAAAGAAACAGCACAATGGGGAACAACACTTCAAAAACAATCGCAATCCATGTCCATTCCCGGGTAAAACGATTAAGCTGAATCGCGTTTCGGAAGAACCAGAAAGTACATACGAATCCAACCAAGGCCACCGGGCCTGTCATCATCTTTCCCGACACTTTCGGAATCATCCGCTTCAGTCCCCAGCAGACAAAGTATAGATCAAATGCAATCTTCGTAATCATGGTTGGCATGGTTGCTGCTGCCAGCGCAAGGTCAAACCGGTCCAGAAAATCACTGATTTGCAGCTGCCTTGCCAGCTCATAGGATGGGTATACGAGTCTGGAAGCAATAGGGACTCCGATCGCAGTTATCGTCTCCACAAGGATAAGCATCATTAGGAGTGCAGAGATGATAATTCCCCATAGAACCGACTTGAAACGAAAATCACTACCCTTGATGACAAACGGCAATGCAATCATCTCTCCATAAAACGAAAATATGTACCAACTTCCCTTGCCTACTCCGGCTACATCAACATGAAAATAAGGCATGAGATTATCCATATTTACCTGCTGAATAAGCATGAAAGGTATAATCACCGAGATCAGCAGAAACAGCGTAACATACAACTCCGCCATTCCGATTAAGGAACCTAGTCCGCCTCGAACGATAAAGACCCCCATGACCACCAGAGATAATACAATGATGGAAATGGGTGTGTTCTCCAATAGCGTTATACTTATATAGTCACCTGATAGTCGGATGTCTCTTGCAAACACGAAGAAAAAAAATAGAATGTACAGAAATCCCATTACTCTCCCCAAAAACGGGAATCGCTGAACAAGGGATTCGAACAGATCCTGATTGGGAAATCGTCGCTGGACCCGACTTATTAACCATAGAGACACTATCATCATAAAAACAACGGGCAAATACGAGAGATAAGCATGCTGCTCCGCGTAGAAAATGGCCTGTGCGTGGGGCTGAATCAGCGTACCTGTAATACTGAGTATCAGCACGAGCAGCACAACCTGCCGATGGGTCACACTCTGATTCATACAATACCTCCTTTCCGTAAGTTAATCTGCAATCTATGGTAAAGGTAAAAATCGCTGAATAACGTGGCTTATCCATACTGTGACATAAAGCGTTTTACTCAAGTGAGTGACATAGAACCAAATGACCGTTCCCACTGCAATCAGACCATAGGATATCCAGCGATTAATGGCTGCTGCCTGCTTCATATGTCTGAAATCCATCAAGATCACCACAATTGCCATGCCCAGATAGGTAAACAAAAGCGGTTTAATCATGTACGACCTCCTCCTCCACGACACCGATCGGTTTATTGATCACTCCTACATTTTCAATAATGACATGGGGAATAACGGTTACCTCAACTTCAGGATAAATGACTTCCCATCGATCCTTCATCTTGTCCCATTCCGCCGGCAAGTGCTGATGGATAGATCGACCGATTCCAAGAATATCGGCACGATACTTCTGCTGAACCAATCGGATGCCTTCCTCAATATCTGACTTTATTTTCTTGTGGATGGCGTCATTTATCTTTAATATCTCATCCTCCCGCCGGTCACCGTAATTCGATTCGTTATCGACGATAACTCCTTTGGCGTACAATTGAATGCTCACCTTAACCTTGTCATTCTTGACACTGGGATGCAGCGAAGAATTGTTCTCGTTCAGTTTAATGAATATATCTCCTTCTCCCCCTGGAGCCTCGACCATAACCTCTGGTGCATTGGCCTCACCCATGGCCAGAATCAGTGCATCTGCCGGTGCTTTATCGATCATGCCTACCAGCTTGTCTTTCTTGAAAATGGCCAATCCATCCATCTTGATGTTCGTTTTGGGGTCCTTCCAGTTCTGGGGCACAGTGTCAACAACCGAAGCTATGGGCAGAAAAGGATCTACGCCTTCGCTAAGAATGGAATCTATAAACGTCTTGAGCGAGCGGGGATTTCGCATATTTAAAAAACACAATTCCCGTACCATCTCAGATGGAAATTTTTCTATGGGTGCATCAGTATCCATGACCTTATATGCTTCTCCTCTTGTCACAACCGGCAACGCTGAGAAACGATTGAGCGGATAACGTGTCATTAAATCCAGCATAGGGGCAACGCCCTCCCTCGCCAAATCCTCACCGATTAGCAGAGTACGCCGATGAGCGTAATATATTCTGCGTGAGAGCGCCTTTTGCCCTTCAAGAGATGTTCCGTGAAAGGTTTTGGCTGTATTGGACAATATGAACCAGGATTTATCACCACTTGTGCCCCCTCCTCCTCCTTCACTACCCGAAGAACCAGATTGTCCTGGAAGAGCAATCTGCAGACTGGATCTGTAGTTTTGTTCCTCCTTATCCACAGCGATACCAATTACAAAGGCAACATCATTTATTTCCTCTCGATCCCAGCAACCTGAAATGAGAGAGGTACATAACAACAGAGCTATAACTGCCCGGTATTTATACATAAATTGCATGGGTTTACCACCCTTCCTCTGCTTCGGGGGAACCATTAATCTTCTCATTCATCCGTTTCTGGTTATCATGGACGGTAGATGGACGATTGATCATTTTCCACCACGGCACACGAATGAGAATATCCTTGGTATCCGTTTTGCTGTATGGGCTAAGACCCGACAGATAAGGCACACCAAATGAGGTCATCTGGGTCAGATGTACCGAAATCAGGACCAGACCGATCACGATGCCATACAGTCCGAACATGCCAGCCAGTAACATGATTGGAAAACGCAATAGACGAACGGTAATCGCAAAATTAAACCGCGGAATCGTAAAGGAAGCGATACCTGTCATGGATACGATAATAACCATCGGTGCAGATACAATCCCTGCCTGAACGGCTGCCTGCCCAATTACAAGGGCACCCAAGATACTGACGGCCTGCCCTACCGTTTTCGGTAACCTGACTCCTGCTTCACGAAGTGCCTCGAAGGATAGCTCCATGATGAGAGCTTCAACCAGTGCCGGAAAAGGAATAGCTTCCCGTGCCCCGGCAATACTCAGTATCAATGTGGTTGGCAGCATGTCCTGATGAAATGTCGTAATAGCGATGTATAGCGCTGGCAGAAATAGAGCGATGGCTACGAACAAAAATCGAATCCAACGCACCAGATTACTGATGAAGAATCGTTCGTAATAATCCTCGCTGGCTTGCAGCATCTGCCACATCGTGACTGGAGCAATCAACGCAAAGGGAGTACCATCTACCATAATGGCAAACCGCCCTTCCAACAGATTGCCTGCTACCGTATCCGGACGCTCCGAATAGTGCATCTGTGGAAAAGGAGAATACGGATGATCCTCAATTAACTCCTCGATATACCCACTCTCCAGGATGCCGTCGATATTTATTTTTTCCAGACGTTTCTTGACATCCTGAATCGTTTTAGGATCAGCTATATCCTCCAGATAGGTTAGAACGATATCGGTCTTGGTTTCTGTGCCAAGGGTCATGCTCACGATCTTGAGAGAAGGTGTTTTCAGCTTGAACCGCAGCAAAGCCGTATTCACACGTAACGTTTCGGTAAACCCCTCTCGTGGCCCCCGAATGACCGATTCCGTCTGAGGTTCCTCCACACCGCGTCTTACGCCACCTTTGACATTGAACATCCAGGCTTCGGCACTTCCATCGACCACCAGAAGTGCAGAGGATGCAAGCACACCTTCTGTCGCAGCAGCCCAAGTTTCAACTCGTTTCACCTGCGTCAGCTCTACGCGTGTATCGTCCAGCGGAACATCGGGTTCATCTGTGCGCTGCTGCACCAGACCTCGAATAATCGGACGCAGCATGTGCTCCTGAATATCAGCCGAATTAACAATGCCTTCGATGTAGACCAGAAGTCCTTTCACTTCAGCTGTAATCATGACGTTGCGAAAAACCACATCCGAGCAATCGGAGAATATCTCCTTTACCGCCTGAATCTGAGTTTCATGTACTGCACTAATCGGCTGCCGCAGAAAAGGCGGGGACGGCAGTCCCAAAGGGATATGTTTTTTCTCTTCTGAAGCTCGTCCCGGTTGTCGGGACTTGTCTTTCCCAGATGTTTTGTCCGCCATATGCCGCCCCTCCGTTCTTGTTTTTATACAAGGTAGCTTGTGCCAGACAGCTGGGAATTATGTGGTCTTTTTGCAAAATTACGATTAAATTCTCTGAGTTTTCAGACAGCAAAAAGGCCTCTGTATTTAACAGAGACCTCTGGGATGTTCCAGTTCTATCGTTACTTACACGTTAATCCGCAAAATAATCTTCAGGCACATAACGAATCTCCGACTTCGCATAGATGTTTAGCGTGTGACTCTCCCTGTCGTACACTACCCGTTCACCATCTACGTAGTACCAGTGTTTCAAAAGGGGCTGGTCCTTGCGTTGGACGAAGCGAAATACGTTCAGTTCCTGTCTAAGCTCCATAATCTGTTCCACAATCTGCTCGTCCAGACCCGTAACGGTAAATATGAAGCCTGTCCCCTCCTGTTGGAAGCGATAGGACAGGGAATCTGTTTTGCTATTAGCTAATCCTCGCCCGGTCACCGCATGTTTAACCATAAACCATTCCTGTTGCGCCATACGTGTATATCCTCCTTCATCTTGGAGTTCATTTCATCAGCCATCTACGGCAAATCAATAATCATATAGAACGTATCTTCGTTTCCTTGCAGTTCGATTGAATCCTGCTGTTCCACACGAGCCGTGTCGCCTTCGTTCAACAGGTACTCTCCATCCAATCCCAGCTTGCCTTCGATGGAGAAAATGTACATTCGGCGGCCCGGATCCTGATTAAAGGTTAACGTTTCGTCTTTGGCTAATCGGCCAAGGTAAATCGTCATATCCTGATGAATGGTCGCAACTCTCGGCCCCCCATCTGGGGATACAATCGGCACGAGTGCTCCTGCCAATGCCGCTGGATCAAATGATGTGGTCTCATAGGAGGGCTCCAACCCTCTTGTCTGTGGCATGAACCAGAGCTGAAGCAATCGTACTTCTTCGGTATCGGATGCATTATGTTCGGTATGAATCATGCCACTGCCTGCTGACATTCGCTGAATACCACCGAAACCTGTAACGGCTACATTGCCCAGGTTATCTTCATGTCGTAACTTGCCGTTCAGTACGATGGATACAATCTCCATATCACTATGCGGGTGAGCTCCAAAACCGCGACCAGGCGCAATCACATCGTCGTTCGCTACCCGCATCGGTCCAAACGCCGTATTCTCCGGGTCTTGGTATTCTCCGAATGAAAAGCTGTGACTACCACGGAGCCAGCCTCGATCGAAGCTGGAGCGGGCATCGGATGGAATGACGTTAATCATAAAATGCATCCTCCTTATTTTTTCTTAGTAGCGTACTTATTCTCATTGTAACAAACCTCAGGCATGTCGTCCAAACAAGGTGAAACGGCTGTCGCCGTCCTCTGGCGGCTCAGCGTGTTTCATTCCGAAGAAATATAGATAAAGAATGGCGAAATGATATACTTTCCTATATTTAGAAAAAAGTTCTCTACTGATCAGCCCGGTTCGCAAATCAATTCCCGAACCGGCCTGGTCAATAAAGAACCTCGTTACAGGACTCATCCTGCAATTCATTATTTTTTAGCAATCGTTAGTCAATTCAAGCACTCACATTTTGGCGAGCGTTCACTTGTCTGGAGAACAGATAATCCACGGCCAGGAGACGGCTTCCTGTGAAGAGCAGTGTCAGGGAACCCGCCAGCAGCAGGTAATCTAACTCGGTACCACTCAGGAACGGCTCACCCACTTTGGCTGTAAACAGAACGCCAACCATCACGATGGCAAACAGGGCAGCAAACACACGTGTTCCCAGACCCAGAATCATCGCTGCACCACCTACCAACTCAATGATGGCTACAACCGATGCGAGAAATCCGGGAATACCAATACTTTCGAAAAAACCTACCGTTCCGCTGATTCCACCTTCGAATTTACTCCAGCCGTGCAATACAAAAATCAAACCGATCATAATCCTTGAGAAAAGTAATCCAATCTCTACACATTATTCATGTTCATCTTCCTTCCTCGTTATATTCGAATTCACATTTAGCCCAATTAATCTATCCGATGGACCAAACAAACAAGATAGACAGCAATAGAAAAACAGTAGCCGACATCAGAACAGCATAACGTGGCAACCTCAGCGTCACGTCCTGTTCCGGGTCCAACAGACGTGAAATTCGGACATTCACCGACGTATCCGCAAATGAGGATTGAACGGTCAGTTCTTTGGCTCCCCAAGGTTCAGGACAAGCACGGAGCAGCTTGAGCAAAGCACTGCCAATGCCTGCCACGTTGCCTGTACGCTCAATGGCCTCATTGTCTGCCAGAATTTCTCTAACAATATTGTAATGTTTCGAAGTATGCTTCAATACGGGAATATACGGCATCATGATTGCAAATACCGATAACAGTGTCGTCTTCAGTGGGTCACGGTGCCACAGATGATGGACTTCGTGGTACACAACTGCCGTCTCCTCTTCTGCATCCAGCATCGTCAGAAGTCCCGTGGAGAGTACAATGCAAGGTCTCCATAGACCAATTGTAAATGCAACCGGAGAATGCTTGTCCACCACAATGAATCCTGGCTGTCCGAGATGGTGATACTTGGACTCCAGTTCGCGAGACAATGCACACACCTCCATGGAGCGAAGCTTACGTACGGCTGCCCTGGTTTTCATCATACGCACCATTAGCAACCAGCCTGTTCCCGCAAATGTCAGCAATACCAGTGCCAGCAGGAAATGTCCCACGGATAACCAACCGAGTCGACTCATCCAATGATTGCAGAGCCAGAGCAGGTTAAACGGGATGTCCCAGCCAAAAATTTTGTACATCGCGTACATGAACATCTGCATGAACACGAGTAACGGAATGCCAAACCCGACGGTAAACAAAAGTTTCGAGCGGGTCTTCCACATCTTAATCGCTATCCTTTTTCCATTGTTTGATCTTCTGTTCCAGTCGTTCAATCAGACCCGCATCTGCTTCGTCCAGCGCATCCAGCATATGATTCAATGCCAAAGCGCCGAATTCATCCACCAACTCATGTGACAGTTCCTTGGATTGGTCGTTCATAAACTCCTCCTTACTCTGTACCGGTTGGTACAAAGATGTTCTGCCCTTTTGCGACTTTCCGAGAAGTCCCTTGTCTACGAGCCGGTTCATCACGGTCATGACTGTATTAAAATTGACGTCTTTGTCTTGTTCAAGTGCGGTCTGCACTTCACGGATGCTGCTGCCAGGACGAGCCCATAAAATGTCCATGATCTTGGCCTCCAGCGGACCGAAAAATCGGTTGAGCCCACGCTCACCCACTTTGAAATTGTGTATTCTCATTTTCTGACACCCCTCACACTACCCATTGTAGTGCCAACAAATGAGAAGTCAACCTCTATGTCAGCTATTTTATGTAAATGATTTGTAAATTTGTTTTCCATTTCAGTAAAAAAGGTTAAAGACCGGGAAATTCCGCACGTTCGCGGTTTTCCCGGTCTTCAACGAATATCAGTCAGTATGATGTTGTGAGTACAAGTTCAAACTGCACTTTATTTTCCATCCGGTGACGGCATATGTGCAGAAATATCCACGCCGAGTCCATGAGCCAAACGTCCGCCAAGCTGTCCATCCGCTCGGAAGAAGTGGCACAGGGCACGCATTTGAATATCAACAGATACACCCTTAAGGTCATTGATCAGATTATCCAGCAAATGCTGCTGCTCTACAGGAGTGAATGAACGGAAGAGCTCCCCTGCCTGTGTATAATCATCCGTCTTCTCGATTTTCTCTGTTGTAACGTACCCTTGCAACGGAACCTGACTGTCCCGGTATGCCGGATCTTCCTGCGGGCTGTTCCCGGAACTGTTGGGTTCATAGTTCACCGGGGATGGGTCCTGATTCACATTCATGAGTCCATCACGCTGATGATTACGAACGGGTGCGTACGGGCAATTCACCGGAATTTGCAAATAGTTCGTTCCAAGCCGGTGACGTTGTGTATCTGGATAGGAGAATAAGCGTCCTTGCAGTAACTTATCTTCAGAAGGCTCAATTCCAGGTACAACCGCACTAGGAGAAAACGCAGCCTGCTCCACTTCAGCAAAGAAGTTTTGCGGATTACGATTCAGGGTCATGGTTCCCACCGTATGGAACGGGAGTACATCCTCAGGCCAGGTCTTCGTAGGGTCGAGTGGATCAAAAGCAAAATCATCCATCTGTTCAGGCTTCAACAGTTGCACCTGAAGCTTCCACTGCGGGTATTGCCCGTTCTTGATATGTTCACGCAGATCACGCGTAGCATGGTTAAAGTCTTGGCCCTGTACTTCGGCAGCTTCCTGACGTGAGAAGCCTCGAACCCCTTGTGCAGACTCCCACTTATATTTCACATAGTGAACGTGCCCCTGTGCATTAATCCATTTGAAAGCATGTACGCCGAATCCATCCATCTCCCGATAACTCGCCGGTGTGCCCAGATCAGAGAACAACCAGGTCATCATATGTGTCGATTCTGGTGAGAGGGTCATAAAGTCCCAATAGCGAGCTGGGTCCTGAATGTTGGTATCCGGAGCTGGCTTCAGGGAGTGAACCATGTCAGGGAACTTCATGGCATCACGAATGAAGAAGACGGGCAGATGGTTGCCCACGATATCATAGTTGCCTTCACGTGTATAGAATTTGACGGCAAATCCACGCGGGTCTCGTGCAGTCTCTGGTGATCCCGTACCGTGAATAACGGTTGAAAAACGAACCAGCACATCCGTCTCCGTACCCGGATCTTGCAGGAAGTCCGCTGTTGTATAAGCCTTCATGCTCTGCTCCAGCGTGAATACACCATGGGCTCCAGCACCTCTCGCATGTACAACTCTTTCGGGAATACGTTCACGGTCAAAGTGGGCTATTTTCTCAATGAGATGGTAGTCTTCAAGCAGTGTTGGCCCTCGTCTGCCTGCTGTGCGAGAATTCTGGTTGTCACCTACAGGTGCTCCCTGATTCGTAGTCATACGTTCTGTCATCATGTCGTCCTCCTCTAATGGGTCTCACGGCTGTTATATATCTACTATTAAGATCATATTCGGCTTCGGTTTAAATATACATTTAGACTTGATCTAACTGTTAAATTGATTCTAACATGTCCCTCTCTACTCTTGCATGAGGTTCACATGAGATTAAGATGAGGTTCTTCAACACTTCATGAATGAACTATGAACATGCTTTTAAGGAAGTGATCCGGATTTACTATATCCATTAGGTTTTACCCGAAAATACATGAGGGGAACGATAACATTAGGCAAAAAAAAAAGCGGACTAATCCGCCAGGCGGTAGCCCACTCCTCTTACAGTGACAATATATTGCGGCGAAGATGCGTTATCGCCCAATTTTTTGCGCAAGCTTTTGATATGAACATCGACCACATTGCTTCCACCCGTAAAGTCCGTTTCCCAGATATCGCTGAGCATCTCCTCACGGGAAATGACTGCACCTTTGGCATCAATCAGCTTGAGTAACAGATCATATTCGGTCTTGGTTAGATGAATTCGGTTATTATCGCGCTGTACACTCATCCGTTCACGATCAAGCCACAGATCCTTAAACCCGATACGGTGCCCTTCCTCAGGCAAAAAACCACGGTTGGGCAAAGCAGGGCTGTTGCCAATCATGCGCTGCACCCGGTAAAGTGCTTCCTGCGGGCGTGCAGGCCACACCAGCAATTCCTCCTGAAGCATCGGTCCACTTGCGCTGCCAATCATCTTCTCACCGACCAGATACAGACAAGGGGTTGTATGCTCAGCCTCACGATTCAATCGGCTGCTAATGCCGGCAAATGCATCGATAGTTCCAGCAACAGACAGATCATAGATTAACAGATCAAAGACAAGACGCTCATGCAGATCCGGTTCCCAGCGATGGAAGACCAGTACATCAAAGCAGCTATCCGTTAAGGCCTTTACCAGTTCATGAACCTGCCCCGGCATCGGGCTGATCAGAATAACACGCCGTGTAACAGGACAATTGTCCACAAGTGGTGTTGAGTCAGACAAGGCTGGTTTAACCCTTAGGGGTAAACGGCGGCCAGGCAGTTTTATTTTCACTTGATCCGTTTGTTTCTGCATTCCCCGCAGACACCTCCAAAGACCACATGAGCATGATCGATTGCATATCCGGTTTCTTCAGCTACCTGTTTCATCCATTGTGGAGGAACCTCTGTCATCACCTCGTCCACTTTGCCGCACACTTCACACATAATATGCTGATGATCATCCATACGGGCATCGTACCGGCTTGCTGTCTCTCCGAGTTTAAGCTCCCTTATCAATTCTTTGTCCGTCAGATAACGAAGTGAATTATACACCGTACCATAGGCCAGATTATATCCTTGTTCCACGAGTCGATTCATGACATCAGCAGCTGTCGGGTGATCCTCTGAATGGCGCACCACATCATATACCGCTTGCCGTTGTATCGTCAGATTTAAAGTTCTCACAACCATTTCTCCTTTATTATTGATCCATTTTATATGAAATCAGACGCTGATCTTCTACTTATGATGGTCTTCCCAAAAAGAAGGAATACATTTTGACTTAGATTAAGTATAAATCTCATTGTATATTGAAGTCAATATCACTCTAACATCCTGTATATGCAAATAAAACATCTTTCCCAGCAATCCCCTCATAATTTTGGGATAATATGGTTCGCTACACCACCACTTTTCAGATAAAATATAGAGATGTGCGTAAAAAGGGGGAATGTCGGTTGTTTAGCACTTTTTTCATTAATATCTGTGTCATGATTACGTTTATGTATGTATCCGGGATCATCGCAAAGTTCTATAGTATCCGATTGCCTTTTCCCTCGTTACGTGTTCAGTTGATCGGCGGCTTATTATTCGGTATATATGGCACAGTACTCATGAACTATTCCTTCCCTCTGAACGAGACTACAATTGTAGATCTACGGCATCTGGCCATCGTTACCGCAGCGGTATATATGGGAGGATTGGCTTCGGTTGTTACGGGACTCATGATCTCGGTCCTTCGTATTCTGATGTTCGGCTTATCATCCTCTGCCATAGATGCAGGTTTTGTCATGACTCTGATCGGACTGTCCGGTGTATACTTCGCCTATGCTCCCTGGTCCAGACTGACCAAAATAATTACAATGAATCTGCTTGGCATGACATTAATCTTTATCATCCTTATGTTGAATACAGACAGCATGAATTCATTAATGAAGATATATCCGTTACAAATGACCATTTCCTTTGCCGGTGGATTATTTATCTATTTCATCGCAGAATTCATTAATAAATCCAATGAAATGTTATTTCTATTGGAAAAAAGAGCATCTACCGATCATCTTACCAACCTGAGCAATCGACGACAGTTCGAAAAATCACTTCAACTGGAACTCCAGCGTGCGCGAGATTACCAACAGAAGCTTTCCTTGCTTGCCATTGATATTGACCGATTCAAAAAGGTAAACGACACCTATGGTCATTCCGCTGGCGATGCGGTCCTGAAGCAACTTGGACAACTGCTCATTGAGCATGCACGTTCTGCTGATATCGTGTCACGAAACGGTGGGGAAGAATTCGCCATTCTCTTGCTCGACTGTGGACACCGTCAGGCCGTTGCTACCGCCGAATCTATCCGGCAGGCGGTAGAGAAATACCATTTTGCTCTGCCCGACGGGCACACGACACGTCTAACCATCTCCATTGGTGTAGCCGTATATCCGGATCATTGTGATGATCATGATGATGACGATTTCTTCGAACAGGCCGACCGTGCTTTATATGAAGCCAAGAATACAGGGCGTAACCGTGTGTGTGCCTTAACTTATCGTTCCTTGCCTCTTACACTTTAAAATACGATATAACCTTTCAACGTTCTCCAAAAAAGGGATGTCTCGTTCGCCCATTCAGGCGTACAGGACATCCCTTTTTTTATAGATCATTGCATATCATCTCAGCTTGTGTACTGACAGGCAGATCAAGCAAGGATGCTCTCAATCTCCTCAACAATGGCAGCATCCAGCTTCACGCCAGATGCAGCCGCGTTCTCTTTTACCTGCTCGGGACGACTCGCCCCTACAAGTGCACTGGATACATTGTTTTGGCGCAGAATCCAGGCAAGGGCCAGTTGGCCAACCTTCAGATCCAGCTTGTCCGCCACTTCAATCAGTTGACGAACTTTCCCGATGCGATCCGCATTGATCTTTCCTTCGTTCCATCCTAGCTTGGCAGCACGGCTATTCTCTGGGATATCGGAAACGGACGTATATTTCCCGGTCAATAGACCTTGAGCAAGCGGGGAGTATACAACTTGTCCGATGCCTTTACGCTCGCCGAGCGGGATAATCTCATTTTCAATATAACGGTCAAACATGTTGTACACCGGCTGATTGACCACGATACGATCGAGGAGCAGACGATCTGCTGTACCCAACGCAGCTTCCATCTGAGCCGCAGTCCACTGGCTGACACCTACATATAACACTTTGCCTTGGCGTACCAGATCATCGAGCGCGCGGAGTGTTTCTTCAATAGGTGTTTCGGTATGATAACGATGGCAGTAATAGATATCCACATATTCAACGCCCAGGCGCTTCAAGCTGGCTTCACATTGCTCCTTGATATGTTTGCGAGACAGCCCCTGGTCATTCGGACCATCACCCATTTTGCCAAATACTTTGGTTGCAAGTACATAAGAGTCACGGGAATATGCTTTGAGCGTCTGCCCCAGCAGTTCTTCTGCTGCACCCCGTTCGTATACATTGGCAGTATCAAAAAAGTTAATTCCTTCATCAAATGCAGTTTCAATTGATTTCACCGCATTCTCACGTTCCACATACCCTCCGTACGTCAGCCAGCTTCCCAGGCTGATCTCGCTTACTTTCAGTCCGCTTCCACCTAATCTGCGATAATCCATTGATTGCATATCCTCCTCTGTTGGTTATAAAGATGAAGTTCACTTTCTATTGTAACGTAACCAGCTCGGAATAAAAGGGCTTTGGCTCAGAAAATGGAAAATGAAAAGAAACGCACCTATAGGGTGCGCCGCATAAAGATTTATCTATGATTATGATTTAAGGCAAAGTAATACTCAATGCATTCAACAGATCAGCCTGTCTGACTGGCTTGGTCAGAACAGCATCAAAGGCTTCTGCTTCATGCAATTCAATGTGCATACCATAAGGAACAAGAACAATGACAGGCAGATTCTCCAGTCGCTGTTTCAGTTCATGTACAAAATCAACCGCGCCGCCTTCCAGTAATCCCATATCCACAACGGCTACATCCGGCATGAATCCTTCCTTGATCCAATCATGCGCTAATGTCAAACCCGAGGTCATGTGTACATCCATCTCCCACCTACGCATCAGGGAAGAGACGCCTTGCAGAATGTCAGGATCCTTGGCAAGTAACACCTTTTTCCCTTTTAATCGCTGCTGAACACTTGCGAGTTGAGGTAACTCCCAGTATCTGCGTAACGGAAGGGAAATGTTGAATTCCGTCTCATTTTCCTTCACACTGCTCACCTGAATACGGCCATGCATGAGAATGGCAAGATTCTGGCTTACAGCTAAACCCAGATTGCTTCCAATCAGTTTTTGGATATTCAAATTTTCATCTTGGCTGTTAAAAGTTTGTGTCTTCTTGTCCGATAACATCTGACCCGTGTACTTCACCTTGAGCAGAAGTGTTCCGGTCTCTTCCAATTCTTCTCCGTTCACCACTGCTGTGATCAGAACCGAACCTTCACGCGTTGAATCGAGAGCATATTGAATGACGTGTGCAAGCAACTGTCCAATCTTGACTTCATCACCAACGAACACTTGAGATACATTCAGTTCAAGATTTAATCCCAACTCAATGTTCTTGCCTGTCGCAATCCCGGCATAGAGATACACGGTATTCTCAATGGTACCTACCAGATCAAACGGATCATCATGTATAACCGTTTTACCTGCTTCATTAATGTTGAAATTCATCATATTATTCAGCAAGGAAAGCAGAATATTACCGCTCGTCTCAATCATGTTCACATATTCAGACTGCTCCTCGGGCATATCCGGTGTGCGCATCAGATCTGTCAGTCCCAAAATACCGTTCAAAGGATTGCGAATCTCGTGACTCATCAATTTCAACATCTGTGTTTTGGTCATGGCCTCAGATTCGGCACGTTCTTTCTCTGCCTGGAGCTGTTCTTGCATTTGTTCCGAATCACTCAATTTCCGCTCTTGAACATGCAACGTGCTCTCCAGATCGTCAACATAGCCCAGGAATACAGCCATCGCCTTCATTGTCTTCATATCGGTTTCGCTGATCACATAACCAGGATCATCCATCAGACAGATGGTACCAAATGTTTCGCCCGATCTTCTCATAATAGGCACGCCCACGAAGAAGCGATTGCCAAGTCCGCTCGTAACGCCCATGGATCGTGTCATCGGATGTTCACATGTATCCGGAATCGTAAGAACGCTACCGTTGTCTCTTAATACCAGACTGCAATATGAATCCGTAAATGGAAGTACACTGCCTTTAACAACTAACTCTTCCGTACGATTAAAGGCCTCCAAAATGACATTGGTCACCCCGTCATTCGTGGCAACAAAGATGGTATTGACCTTCAATATACCGCTTAATACGTCTACGATATGGGCCGCAGCTTCCTTTATATCTTCATAGAAGCCTCTCGTAATGCCTTCTGCCGTCCCCATGATCCACCCCTTTTGTCTTAGCTGCACTTTCTAATCTGTATATCAGAATGTTTAATCACGTACAAGGGTTCATCAAGATTCCGAATAGCTGTCACAATCTATACTTATATGATTAACACCGTAGAAGTAAAAGAGAATCATACTGCCTGCCGATAGCCCGTTTTTGGACAAAAGCAGGTCTTGAACTGATAGTTTAAAGACCGAAAATGTATTGCAATCGCCTTTTCAGCTTGATTAAAGTCTATCTTGTCCGACTTCGGATAATTATCCTTGCAGGATAACTAGAAATTATACGCTTCTACTCAAACTTTGGGAACCTTTATCCGCAGCAATTAAAGGAAAGTCCATTTTGCCCACTACGTTGTGTGACCATTATCACACCCAAAAAACCACATATAGTTTATAAATGGATAATACGAATCTACATATAGTATTTAACGTGAATTGAATGATAACCAAATCATTTTAGGAGGAACCTTATATGAACATGCTTGAGTATGCCACTCCACCGGCATCCGATCTATTATCCGACCTGGGAAGACGAATTATTGGCGCAGAAGACGCCGATACGCTGAGGGAAAATGCCAATCTGAACGGAGACTCCTTCAGCGGTAAGATGAGCAGGCTCGGTTCGGAGACCGCCAAGTGGCATGCTCTGCGTCATGTGTTGCCGGAAGAGCTTGCTCAAGCTGTGGAGAACGGAGATCTGTATGTACACGATCTGGATCAGTATGCACTCGGAACGACCAACTGTATCTTTATCCCGTTTGACCGTCTCCTCGCTGCGGGTTTCAACACTGGTAACGGATCGGTTCGTACACCTCAGACGATCATGTCTGCCATGGCTCTGGTTGCGATCATCTTCCAATCCCAGCAGAACAGTCAATATGGCGGTGTATCGGCCAATAAAATTGACTGGGATTTGGCCCCTTATGTACAGCGATCCTTCCGCAAACATTATCGCAAAGGGCAACGGCTCTTTGGTGAGCATGCCCTGCTCGAGGATGAACAGCTTCATCTGGACAGCATCGAAGCGAAGAATCAGTGTCCGTGGGCATATGCCTTCGCCTATGAAGAGACTGAATTGGAGACAGGACAAGCTGCTGAATCACTGATTCATAACCTGAATACGATGAGCAGCCGGGCGGGTGGTCAGATTCCATTTACTTCACTGAACTATGGATTATGTACATCAGCAGAAGGTCGGTTGGTATCACGCTCGTTGCTGGAAGCAACCATCCGTGGCCTGGGCAACGGGGAGACTCCCGTGTTCCCTCAACATATTTTCCAATGTAAACAGGGGATCAATCAGGCTCAAGGAGAGCCGAACTATGATCTGTTCCGGCTCGCAGTCACCTGTTCATCCCGGCGGATGTATCCCAACTTTGTCAATGTGGATGCCTCTTTCAATCTGCCTTTCTATCATCCAGAAGATCCGGATACGATCATCGCAACTATGGGATGCCGCACACGTACACTGGCTGACCGCTTTGGTCGCAATCGTCAAAGTGGTAAAGGTAATCTGTCCTTCAACACCATTAACCTCGTCAAGCTCGGCATCCGGTTTGGTATCTGCCAAGGCAGCAGAGCCGTTGCGGATCGGGCAGGATTCTACACCGCACTGGAATCCGTGATGCATAATGCTGCTAACGGTCTGTTACATCGCTACCGAATCCAGACCGCGCAACCTGCGAAGGCATCCGATTTCATGATGCGGGAGGGTGTATGGGAAGGTGGAGAGCAGCTCGCTCCCAATGAACCCGTTGCGGATCTGCTGAAACACGGCACGTTATCCCTTGGTTTTATCGGCCTCGCTGAATGTATGACAGCTCTCTATGGGCGTCATCACGGGCAGGACCCTCATGTACACCGCGAAGCGCTCAACATTATTCGGACCATGAGAGAGTTCTGTGACCGGATGAGCGAGCAGCATAACTTAAACATCACACTGTTTGCCACACCTGCTGAAGGGTTGTCCGGCAAATTCACGAAGATCGACAGAGAGCATTATGGTCTCATTCCTGGAGTTAATGATCGGGAGTATTATACGAACTCATTCCATATCCCGGTATACCACACTCTTCCAGCTTATCGGAAGATTGAACTGGAGGCCCCGTTCCATACATTATGTAACGCGGGTGCAATCTCCTATGTGGAGCTTGACGGAAACGTTCGGGCCAACACCACAGCTTTCCTGCGAATTGTACAGTATGCACTGGCGCAGGATATCGGATATTTCTCCATTAATCACCCGATTGATCGCTGCCCTGCATGTGGTTATGAAGGCGTCATCGGGGATGTATGCCCAAGCTGTGAAGCCCACGAGAACCATGTACACTTCCAGCGGTTGCGCCGCGTAACCGGCTATCTGACCGGAGATTACAAAGTACGCTTCAATGCTGCGAAGCAGGCCGAAGTGCGGGATCGGGTGAAGCACCGGTGAATCTATATGGTTACATCCCGGAATCGGTGAATGAAGGGACAGGCCTGCGTGCCGTGTTGTTCATCAGCGGATGTCGTCACGCCTGTCCGGGCTGCTTCAGTCCAGATTCATGGAGCTTTCGAGCGGGTGAGCCCTTTACCGAGGAGCGGCAGCAGCAGATTCTGCATGAAGTGACGACCCATCCATTGCTGGATGGCGTTACATTGTGTGGTGGTGACCCCTTTTTCTCGGCAGCAGAATGTACGTCTTGGGTCCGACAGCTCCGCGCTGCACGTCCTGATCTGACGGTATGGGCCTACACGGGATTCGAATATGAAGAACTGATTACCGACCCTGCAAGAGCGGAGCTTGCCCGGTTATGCGATGTGATTATTGACGGTCGATACGTTGAAGCGGAGCGTGATGTCTCCCTGCCCTTCCGCGGCAGTCGGAATCAGCGTTTGATTGATGTCAGTGCAACACTAGCCACTCGAACCATCGTTACAATGCAGCTCAGTATGCGGTAAACATTGGTTTTACTCCCCTCACCAACTAACAAGGCACGGGTCCCCAGCGGACTCGTGTCTTTTTGGCGTATAGCGGTCTTCTTTAAGAAATAGGTTTTATCCATTCTCTCTATTTTCTTCTCTATTGCATGACGATATATAATATAGGTAGTTATTAAGTTAGCATTTAAAATTTAACCGTTTACATAAGGTAACCAGGGAGGAATCATCTTTTATATGGATATTGTTCAAGCATTAATTACATGTATGCCTTTCTTTCGAGATACGATTCGTCAGGATGTAACCCTCTCCGTTATTGATCATGAGAAGTTCCTATATTTCTCAGCGGGGGAATCGTTAAAACAACTGAATTATCAACCCGGCGACCCTCTATTGGATGGAAATCGAAATTTTGCTGATCTCAACGGCGGTACAGTCAAACGATTCGATCACTACCCTAAAGATTTATTCGGTGTTCCTTTTGACGTAGCTTTTATTCCCATTAAAAATGAACAAGGTGAAGTCATCGCCCTGTTTAACCTGCTCTACAGTATGGATGACCAGAACCAGCTGCAACAGCTCATGGACGCTACCGAAAATCTGACCAACCAGTTAATTGACAGTGTACAGCATGTAGCTGCGCACTCCGAGGAACTCAGTGCCACAACTGAAGAAATCCGGAATAACTCCAAACAAGCCGTACAGAAATCAGGCAATGTCACTCAAGTCGCCAGCTTCATTCGTGAAATCTCCGAACAAACCAATCTGCTCGGCTTGAACGCAGCCATTGAAGCTGCTCGTGTAGGTGAAGCAGGTGCAGGTTTCGGCGTTGTTGCCAAAGAAATTCGCAAACTGTCTGTGGATACCAAAGAAGCGACGGCACGTATTGAAGATTCTCTTCTCTCAGTTCGGCAATCCATTCAAGGCATGGAGAATGAACTTGGTGAGATCACTGCAAGCTCCCAAGAGCAGGCTGAACTCGTAAACAATTTTATGAGTACAATTGAGCAACTGAATGAAACCAACAAACAATTGAAGCAATTTGTGCAAAAAATGATTACGTTTGACGGTAAGTAAAAATACGTATAATGGACAATACAAGCACGGTTCATAGCAAACAACAAACAAAGCCTCCGAATACATTCGGAGGCTTTTTCATGAGCTATTTGACTTAACGGATCTCGAAGTGACTGATACGTACACCTGCTGACAACACAATGTATACATCCTGCGCACCTGATGCACCTGTGAGTTCCGCCTTCACGGTAGACCACTGCTGAGCTTCACCTTGTGCCAGTTCCACACGTCCTGCGAACGTACCGTCTGGTGAACCGAGTCGAACTTCTAACACAGCGCCTGCTTGTTCTGCGGATACACGAGCTTCAATTGCTACTGCCCCACTACCCAGATCGGCATCCTTGAAAGCAATCCATCCTTGCTCTCCAATTACACGGACAGCACTTCCGCCCTCTTTGCTCTCATCCAGGTCAACACCCAGGTAAGCATCATAGTTCTCGGCACGAGTAGCCACACCCAGATTACGGGCAGGGATTGTCTCTCCTTCTACCGTCAGGTCTGCAACCAGTTGGACATCAGAGGATGACTTGGCAACCATGATGGAGTAAGTTCCACTTTCCACGACATACCGATCACGAGTTACATCCCAGATTGCCAGTTCCTGAACAGGCAAGGTGAAGCTGACTTTCGCTGTAGCTCCCGCTTCGACATGAAGACGACGGAATCCTTTTAACGTTTTGAGTGGACGTTTCACCCGGGATTTGCCTGCACGAACGTACAACTGTACAACTTCGTCACTGGCGATTGTACCGGTATTAGTCACATCTACAGTTACCGTAACGTTGCCCTCTGTACCCACTTGAGTTGGGCTAAGTTCCAAATTGCTGTATTTAAATGTTGCATACGTCAGACCATGTCCAAACGGATACAATACATTACCTTCAAAATATTGATATGTCCGACCGGATTGAATAATATCATAATCCTTGATGTCGGTCAGTTGATCTGCTGATTGTACCCATGTCATGTTCAAACGGCCTGCTGGCGCATAGTCGCCATAGAGTACGTCTGCTACTGCATTACCCAGTTCCTGTCCTGCGTGTGAAGTGTACAATACCGCCGGGATGTTCTCCTGAACCCAATTCGATGTGAATGGATAACTTCCCACGATAACGACTACCGTGTTCGGGTTTGCGGCATAGACCGCCTCAACCAGACGTTGCTGGGATTCGGCCAGATCCAGACTTGGACGATCAATCTCTTCTTTACCATTTACAAGCGGATTATTACCCACAAAGACAATTGCCGTTTCTGCAGCCTTGGCAGCTTCTACTGCTTCCTCAAGTCCATTCACAACCACATCCTGCTTGAACGTCTCTGTGGCACCAAAGGTTTTCAGTTCTTTGGACACCGCAAATGCATCGTTTCCACCATTAGGTGCAGTCACCGTTTTGCCATTCCAAGTGGTCAGACCTACACTGCCGTCCTCTTGTGGCAACAGGTGGAATACTTCCTTCACGAACCAGCCGTACACTTCATCTGCGGAAGCCGTTACGGTCTCTTCATCTGTGGTCAGATATTTGCCGTTGCTTTCCGCCTGCAAGGTATAACTTCCGAAGCCCCAGTCGGACACCATAAACGTCTCCGCTTCTCCCGAAGCAACAACAGGTGATTTCTCACCATCTGCTAGTCCAATCTTCTTCCCATTGGCTACGGAAGTTAACGTAATGCGATCATTTCCATCCTTGAACGATACTTTATCGCTGCCTACTTTGCCACGGATCGCCTCAAGCGGGGATACGTTATACGGCATGGTGCCTGCATACCAGTCACGATAGACGGTTCCGCCCAATTGACCAATCACAGCCACTTTACCAGCTTTTGTTTTGTCCAGCGGGAGCGTGCCTTTGTCGTTTTTGAGCAATACCACTTGTTCTCTTGCGGCTCTGAGCGACAGTTCTTTTGCTTTCTCTGTCATCATGGACTCTTCACCAATAGCAGCGTACGGGTTGCCTTCTTCCGGATCGAACTCGCCCAGACGGAAACGCACACGGAACGTATTAAACAACGCTTTGTCGATGTCATCCATCGTGAGTGTACCTTGTTCCAATCCTTCACGCAGTGCCTGTTTGGACAGCTCAGCATCATCGGTGATGCTATCAATTCCTGCCTTCACAGATTCTACGGTACCTGGTGTGTGGGAATCATAGTATTTATGATCGTTCTTGATGCCCATTACGTCACCTGCATCACTGACAATGAAACCATCCATGCCCCATTCGCCTTTGACAATCTCGTTCACAAAAGGATGCAACAACGCTGGCGTACCATTAATGGAGTTGTACGCCGTCATCATGGACTGTGCGCCGCCTTCCTTAAACGGCTTCTCGAACGCTTTCAGATAATATTCACGCATATTGCGCGGATCAATGCTGGACGAACCGCTTCCGCGATCCACTTCGTTATTGTTGGCGAGGAAATGCTTCAAGGTAGCGACCGCTTTGTAATACTTCGGATGGTCGCCTTGAATTCCTTTGACCAATGCTGTTGTCAGCTCGGCTGTCAGTTCAGGATCTTCGCCATACGCCTCTTCATTCCGTCCCCAGCGCGGGTCACGTTCCATATCCACTGTAGGTGCCCACAGCGTAAGACCGTTCACTGCCGGATTGCGTTTATAAAATGCACGTGCCTCGTCTCCAAGCACGGAGCCAATCTCCTTCATCAGATCTGCATCCCATGTGCATGCTAGCCCCACCGGTTGTGGGAAAGATGTTGCTTCTCCAAGCCAGGCCAAGCCGTGGGCCGCTTCTGTTCCGTGTTTGTATGCAGGCACACCCAAACGGTCTACTGCCGGTTGATATTGCAGCATGGATTCAATTTTTTCATCTTCCGTCAAGCGGGATACAAGGTCCTTCACACGGGTGTCTAACTCTAGTGCTGTATCTTGAAACGGATATTTCGTTTGGTTGGTGGTCATATAGAATCTCCTTTGGTTATCGGTAGTAAATTAAAATGATAGCGAATACATATATCAAGAAAAAACGGGGATTAATTCGGATGAAATCTTTCTTCCGATGGATAGATTAATCCTTTTATAATCAACGTTTACAGGTGTAAAACTTGATCTCCTTTTCAAAACCTAAAACGATTTCGGTAATCCTATCATATAGCATGTTTAACAAAAAAAACAGAGGTACTGTGCAGGAAATTGTGAACATCCCCTCTGCAAAATCTGAACAACACCGTTTTTTCCTGGCATAGTCTGGCAATCATGAATAAGAGTACAACGATGTGCGCTGAACAACATCCCATGCGATAGATTGAAGATAATCAAGGAGGAAAAAAAATGAGCGACAATCAGCAGCCCAAGACGGGTCTGCCCCCGGTCCCCGAATCGCTGTGGCGTGCTACGCATCAATTCGATGCCTATCCAAAACTGACCGAAGATATCACCGCTGATGTAGCGATTATTGGTGCCGGTATTGCCGGGATCACTACAGCCTATCTGCTCGCGCAGACGGGTATGCGTGTAGTCGTGCTGGAAGCTGGAAAAGTATTGGATGGCACGACCGGTCATACCACGGCCAAGGTATCTGCACAGCACGGCGTCATATTTGATGAAATTATGCATCACTTCGGACAAGAACAGGCTCGGATGTACTATGAAGGCAATGCCGATGCCGCTAATTGGATGCGCAATCTGGTGAAGGAAAAACGGATTGATTGCCAGTGGGCAGAGGAAGATGCCTACGTCTATATTCAGTCCGAGGAAAACATCAAAAAACTGGAGATCGAGCTGACCGCCTATGGCAAACTCAATATCCCTGGTGAGTGGGTAGATCCACTCCCTATTCCAGTTCCTGCCAGAGCGGGTATCCGCATGCCGGGTCAGGCACGCTTTGATCCGCTGGCCTACCTGCACTACTTGCTCGATTCCGCTGTGAAACAAGGGGTACAGATCTACGAGCATACGACAGTTACGGATGTAGAGGAAGACGCTTCACTACATGTCAGAACTTATGGAGATGGCCCATCTGTAACAGCGGAACATATTGTTGTGGCTTCTCATTTTCCCGTCTATGATCCCGGATTTTATTTCACACGATTACACGCCGAACGATCCTACGCTGTATTAGTCGAACCGGAGAAACCCTATGCGGGCGGCATGTACATCTCGGACGATACACCATACCGCTCCTTGCGTACCGTCTTACATGACGGTAAGGAACTTATCCTCTTTGGCGGCGAAAACCACAAAACCGGACAAGGCATCTGCACCTTCGGTCACTATGAACGTCTGGAGCAGTTCGCAGCTGAGACATTTGGCATTCGCAACATCCCTTTTCGCTGGTCAGCCCAGGATCTGATCTCTATCGACAAGGTGCCTTACATTGGACCGATTACCGGAAGACATGAACGTGTCTATGTGGCGACCGGGTTTGCCAAATGGGGAATGACGACTGGTACGATGGCAGGACACCTTCTTGCGGATCGCATCACTGGACGTGACAACCCTCATGCTGCCATATTCGATCCGGCAAGATTCAAAGCTGATCCTGGCATGAAACACTTTATTGTGGAAAATATGAATGTAGCCAAGGAATTAATCTCCGGTAAAGTAGGCATTGTGCACAAAAACGTTAGCGATATTGGCGAAGACGAAGGAGCCGTCGTTCGTCATAATGGCAAACGTGCTGGTGCCTACAAGGACACCAGTGGCAAGCTGTTTCTGGTGGATACCACCTGCACCCATCTGGGTTGCGAAGTCGAATGGAACGAGGGCGAGCGTTCGTGGGATTGCCCATGCCATGGTTCCCGCTTCGATTATGCAGGCCATGTCATTGAGGGCCCTGCTGTGGAAGACCTTAAAGTTCTGGATGCACAAGAATAACCGACATTTGCGATTAACCTGTAAACCAAAGAAACAAAAGAAACAAAAGTTCATCTCACAGACCGGATCGGAATCAGCCTTCAGACGGAAGCAACCGATCCGGTTTTTGCGTATGCTGAATTATATAGCTAAACAGACAGCCTCGGCTAAGCATCCGCATTAAACGAACTTATTATCGATCAATCGTGGTACGGAACTATTTTAAAGTCACTACCTTGCATTAAACAGTACTGGATGCTATGATGACTTCACCACTACTGAACAATATACACTAGCTATAAATGAAGCTACGAAGGAGGAACCTGTGTGAATGTGAACATCCAGTTCAAAAAAGGAGTATTGGAGCTGTGCGTCCTGGTATTAATTAACCGCCAGGATCGGTATGGCTACGAACTGGCTCAGGCGGTCTCCAAACATATCGAAGTTGCTGAAGGTGCACTGTATCCCTTGCTTCGCCGGCTTGTGAATGACGGTTACTGCACCACCTACCTTCAAGAATCAACTGAAGGCCCGCCGCGCAAGTATTACCGACTGTCCGATACAGGTCGCGACTACATGACGGCACTGACGACAGAATGGAATGAATTTGTGCGCAATGTCGCAAATCTGATTGAGGAAGGAACCCCTAATGAATAGACAACAATTTATGAAAGCCATGGAAATTCATCTACGGCCGATGGACCCATTCGAACGGGCTGAGTTGCTCGCCGACTATGATCAACATTTCGAGCTTGGACTACGAGAAGGCAGGCTGGAAGAAGAGATCGCTCGGGAACTGGGACACCCGGAAGAAATCGCCAAGGAAGCACTCGGTGATCGTTATGACATGCATACGCCGGGTTCAGATGCGTTCTATGCACCGACGTATCGCGAAATGCGGTCACCTAGAAACAACACCAGAGCCACTCGCAAATTTTTCACAGCCATCGGCCTTTTATTCCTGAATCTGATTCTTGGCATTCCTCTTGGTCTCATGATGTGGTCGGTATGGCTTGTTATTGCCAGCCTTTCCTTGCTGGTATTGGCTCCTGTGGCAGCGGTTGTGGATTCCTTATTCCTGAGCCAACTTGATAAACCGGAGATTTTCGTTGCGATTGGCGCCTTCGGTGTCGGTATTTTGTTTGCCATCGCATCGAAGTATGTCTTTAGAGCCTTCAAAATCGTCACTCTTCAATATATTAGATGGAATAAAAACACGATGAAAGGAGATGTTTCCGCATGAGTACCAAAAAATGGCTTGCGCTTGCCGTGATATGTATCGGAATAGGTTTGCTCGGGACATCCATCTATGGCGTTCAGTTCGGGGATGAACGGGAGCATTATTCTAAACGATGGGATTTCAAAGAAGATGAATTGCAGAACATTATCATGAATGCTAATTTCAGTGCAGATATTGAATTTGTTGTAAGCCCGGATTCGAATGGTTATATCGAAGTGGATGGCAAATGGGACCCTGCCGTAGTAAAAAGCTTCGAACAAGCCACTTTATCTAACGGCACATTCCAACTGTCTCAGACAGAACGTGACCGATTGCAATTTTTCACCCTGTATTGGAATGAACAAGACTCCACAATAACGGTTGCTCTGCCTGAAGGACACCAATTAAATGAGGTTAAGCTGGAATCCTCTTCAAGTGACTGGGATCTAACGGATCTGAGTGCCAATCAGCTTGAGCTGAATAATACCTCAGGTTCCATACGTCTGGAAAACATCAAGGTACCCAATATTGAGCTGGCTCTAACTTCGGGTGACATTACCGCTTCCATGATTAATGGAGACATGACCGTGAAACAGACATCCGGAAGTTTCACGGCAGATCAGATTGCAGGTCATGTAAACAGTAAGATTAAATCAGGAGATATTGAGATTACTGAATTATACGGCGCAGCTGATGTTCAATTCACTTCGGGTAGCATTCATATTGAACAGTCCCATTCCGCCCCGATTAATGCGTCGGGAACATCAGGAGATATTTTCATTCAAGCTGCACCTGATTTTGACGGAATTTATGACGCTAAAGCTACTTCCGGAAGTGTCGATGTACCTGAATCGCCAATGGTGAGCCGGGAAGTGATCAAGGCCCGTACTTCTTCTGGCAGCATCGAGATTACCAAATAGTGATGAAGCCAATTTCCGAACTGTGGGTAATAATAGTATAATTGAATGCTAGTCCATTTCTAAGGAGGAATTACCCACATGGAACTTAAAAATAAAACAGCGATCATCACAGGTGCCGGAAAAGGTATCGGCCGTGCGATCGCTGAAGCTCTTGCCAAAGAAGGAGTGCACCTCGGCCTTATCGCACGTACCGCTTCGGATCTTCAGGCTCTGCAACAGTCTCTGAGTCAAGAATACGGTGTGAAAGTAACCAGTGCTGTAGCAGATATCTCGGATCGTACGCAGGCGGAAGCCGCTGTAGCAGCCATCGAGATGGAACTCGGTGCTGTGGATATCCTTATCAATAATGCGGGGATCGGAAAGTTCGGGACGTTCATGGAGATGGAGCCGGAAGAGTGGGAGCGCATCCTGCATGTTAACGTTATGGGTACATATTACGTTACACGCGCTGTCCTTCCGAGCATGATCAAGGAAAGTAGCGGCAGCATTATCAATATTGCTTCCACTGCAGGTGAACGCGGATTCGCTACAGGTTCGGCATACTGTGCATCCAAGTTTGCATTGCTTGGCATGACCGAATCTCTGATGCAGGAAGTGCGTAAGTCCAACATTCGTGTGACCGCACTGACACCAAGCACCGTTAATACGGAGCTTGCGACCAATGCCGGACTGAAAATTGGCGACGAAGATCGCATGATGCAAGCGGAAGATGTAGCTGAACTTGCACTCGCAACGCTCAAGCTGTCCGACCGTGTCTTCGTTAAAGCAGCAGGTATCTGGACGACTAATCCACAATAGACAGAGGCCCTCTGACCTTTCTAAGGAATCTCTCGCACCTTATTGTGCTCTTTTGCAGGAAATGAGAAACGTAACGAATCTCAGCGACATTATTTCGCCAGAAGCCTGTGGAGTGCAGTCAAATTACACACACAAGAGTGAAATAAAGCGTCTGAGATTCGTTACATCTCGAGATCTGCTTAGAATCATCTAATAGGGTTCGCTCAGTTCGTTAGAAATATAAAAGGACGTTTCCCATTGTACATGTATGCAGGTTCGCATGTTCATGACTTGGGAGCCGTCCTTTTTGTATTTTACAAATGATCCAGACCCAATTCTTTGGACACCGCAATGAGCACCACCGCAGGTTCCTCACCGATATTGGTCACTTCATGGGGCACGATCGCATTCCAGGTAAACGAATCACCCACTTCAAGAACTTCCACATCTTCGCTTTGCTCCGCACGAATCTTGCCCTGCAACACCAGATGACTTTCCTCCCCGGCATGTTTGCTAACCCCGGTCGATGCACCTGGCGGTAACTCCACAATGGACATACGCATCGCACCTTTGGCGGTAAGCTGCTGCACTTTAATCTGTCCACTTCCAGCCGTCGTTTCCTTACGCTCGTTTTTGCGTACCACGTTCATCCGTTGCTCTGGTGTCAGCAGCAAATAAGGAAGTGGCACTTCCAGATAATCCGCAATACTTTCAAGCGTAGCAATGGAAGGTGACGTTTTGTTATTTTCTACGTTGCTGATAAAACCTTTGGACAACCCCGTTCCCTCACACATCTGCATGATCGTAATCTGTTTCTGTTTGCGGATCGTACGAATAGCCAAGCCAATATCCATATCGCGTCCCTCCCTTCTATTGATTTTTAAACACTAGACGTCCGCGTCGCTTCTTCAGGTTATCTATTCGGCGCTTGCCTCAACAAATATAATCCGATTGCCAAACGGATCTGTCACGGTCATTTCTCTTGATTGCCAAGGGGTCTCCTCTATACCGGGTCTCGCATTTTTGTACTTTTTCTGACGAAGTACACCATGGAATGTTTCCAAGTTATCCGTCTCCACGCGCAAGGCAGCTCCAGGTGTACAATCTCCATGATGTTCGGATAAATGAATCACGATGGAATCAAGTGAAATCTGCATATATAAGGGCATATCTTGCTCAAATCGATGTTCCCAATCCAATTGGAAACCCAGGTATTCAAGGTAGAACTCTCTAGCTTTATTTTCATCAAATATTCTCAAAATAGGCACGATACTTTTTAACATCCTGATCACGTCCTCGGGAATAAGATATGAACCATGCGCAGCGGCATTTATTGTAGAACCATTCAAGATTTTTTATAAATAAACATATATTCATCATACAAAAAAAGTATTGACCCTACAATGAAACCATGATAAATTTTGTTCATAAATAAGAATATTTATTTCATATTAGTGAACTTAGTTGTCAGAACGATATATCTAACTCATTCCTCATCAGGTGGTGTTTTCAATGAATTCTCCTTATATACATGAAGTCCGATTACCGTCCCATTACAATTCAGATCAGCGTTATCCCGTAATCTTCGCCTTACATGGTATGGGATCAGATGAGCAAGATATGCTTCGTTTGATGGAGCCTATGCAGTCTGATTTTATTAATGTTGCCATCCGTGGGCCTATCGTTCAGGGTAGTGGTTATGCTTATTTTCAGATTAAAAGCATTGGCAACCCCATCCGTGAATTGTATGATGCCTCCGTGTTGGGACTGCAACAGTTGATTGTTGATCTGTCCGCCAAATATGCTATTGATCCTACGCGGCGTTATATCGCCGGATTCAGCCAGGGCGCCATTATGGCAATGACTTTATCGCTGGTGATGGGAGATGCAATTAAAGGCATTGTAGCGATGAGTGGGTACATCCCGCAATTTGTGAAAGACGATTACAAGCTACAACCCGATTCGAAGCTGTCTGTGTTCATCTCGCATGGGGATCAGGATCATCTATTCCCGCTGCAACTGGGCGAAGATAACGCCAATTTCTTCCATCAACACACCAATCACGTCACATATGTACCTTACAACGGTGGACACCAAGTGACACCCGATCTATATCAACAATTTCAACACTGGCTTCGGACGGATGCAAATCTGACTACCGAAGACCCGAAAGGACTGAATTCATAATGATGCCATCTCTGTTTATTGCTCACGGTGCCCCGTCACTGGCACTGGAGGAGAATGTGTACACTGAATTTCTGCAAAAACTAGGACAGGAACTGCCAAAACCCAAAGCAATTGTATTGTTCTCTGCTCACTGGGAATCCACAAGCCAGCTTGTATCCTCGGTAGCCAATTACGAAACCATCTACGATTTCGGCGGTTTCCAGCCCGAGCTGTATCAGATCAAGTATCCGGCTCAAGGACAGGCAGAGACCACAGCCGAGGTGGAGCGTTTATTTGCAGAAGCCGGGATTCCGGTACAGACAGATGACGTTCGTGGCCTGGATCATGGCGCTTGGGTTGTTCTACGCCTGCTCTACCCAGATGCGGATATTCCCGTAGTTGCCTTGTCCGTGAATCGCTATCTAACAGGTGAGCAGCAATATCAGGTCGGACAGGCACTCACTTCCTTGCGTGAGCAGGACATTCTCGTCATTGGCAGCGGCGGAACCGTCCACAATCTGCGTCGACTGAACTGGGAAAGTGACGGCGTTGACCCGTGGGCATCAGAGTTCGACAACTGGCTACATGACAAGCTGGTGAGCTGGGATACGGAGTCTCTCTTCTCCTATGATAAACTGGCACCTTCAGCTCAAGCCGCCGTGCCTACGCCGGAACATTTTGTACCGCTGTTACTCGCCATGGGTGCGGGAGATCAGAACAAGCGGGCATCACTCCTGTTCAAAGCCTACCAATATGGTAACCTGAGCTTGTCCTGTTGGAAGTTTGAATAAGAGGACTATGTAAAAGATTAGTTTCATTTATATAGTAGATAAAAAATAAGCGTGGGTTACAGGATTGTCCCTGTAACCCACGCTTTATTTGTTGTTAGGAGCGACTTTCATGATGGTTGTAGATGTTGATTAGGATGGAGCCAGGTGTGCTGATTATGCAACAACCGCCTTTAAATAATGAGACCATTGTAGTACGTAAGCAAGGACTCCGGTTTCTTGTGTGCTTTTACGGATTATAACTATAATATGAGGTGAAATCAGGCACAGTTTGCTGACATCACTCACCATATTATCTGAATAGCTCATACGGAGGGGAATTGGATGCCAGAACAGCGTATATATGAATTGATGGATGAACTGGATATGTTGCTGGAGGAGAAGGTACAGGATGAGGAGAACCGGGAGTTGCTCAACGAATATCGCGAGTTTGAAGGCGTGACAGATGAGCAGCTTGACGCATTCGAGCAGGAGCACGGTATTCGATTACCTGCTGATTTTCGTGCCTTTTATAAACGTAAAAACGGGAGTGGTTATGGCTTTCACGTCTTGTACCCAAGGCTTGAGGAAGGACGAGAGTCCGAGCCATTTTACCTGTTATCCCTGGAAAAGATTCAAAAGGAGCAGTCCACGCTGGTGGAGAACCGCATGGATGATTATTTTACCGACGAAGAGATCCGTGAGCTTGATCCCCGAATCAAACCCTACCTTTTTCAAAAGAGATGGGTTACGTTTGGCAAGCTTGGAGGCGGGTCCTTGTATCTGATGTTCGACTTTGATCCGACAGAGCAAGGAACAGTTGGGCAGATTATTATGTACGTGCATGACCCGGATTTTGTATATTATGTCGCTGGGACGTTTACGGAACTGTTGGAACAATCCAATCGGAATTTACGTGCCTTGGAGGCTATCGAGTACTGAGTTGCACATGATGATATGACCTTTTTTGCATAATGCTGGGATATTTCAAAGCGGTTATAATAACATTTAGTGGAAATGCACATGCTGTATAGATAAACTGCCTTTTCTACACCTAATACATTGATCTGGGAGGAACATACGAAGTGGCTGAACAACCGAAGTCTGAGAGCTTTATGTCTCTCGTCAAAAAAGGAAACACATCCTCCGCCGTAGCGATGGCAGGGAATGCCGTACTTGCTGTGTGCAAAGGGGGAGCCTTCCTATTCAGTGGCAGTGGTGCCATGTTCGCTTCGGCGATGCATTCACTCGCTGATGCCATTAACCAAGGGTTTGTCTTTGTCGGAAGTGTGTTGTCCGAGAAAAAACCTACACGCCGCTTCCCAACCGGATTCGGACGGGTCATCAACATTTTCTGCATGATCGCCGTTATTGTCGTGACGATTATGGCCTATGAGACGATCCATGAAGGCATCCATCTGTTGCAGCATCCTGTTGGTCATACCGGCGGTCTCTGGATTAACATCGGAGTGCTTGTTCTGAACATTGTCATTGACGGGGCCATTCTGATCAAAGCCATGAAGGAAATTCTCAAAGAAGCACGCGCACCCAAAGCCGCCGGATTTGCCTTGGTCCCTGCTGCCATCAAAAATGTAGGCCGTGCTGCGCCACCAACCCGTCTTGTATTCTACGAAGATGTTGTAGCAGTACTCGGTGCGACACTCGCCTTGATCTCCGTTGTAGTCATTGCATTGACCAATTTTGCATTGCTCGATGGCATTGTGACAACAATTATTGGATGTCTGATGATCGCTGTAGCTTTCCGTGTCGGTTACGATAATATGATCGGATTGATCGGTGTTGCGGCTCCGCAGGATATTGAGGACAAAGTATCCCAAACCATTCTCGCAGACACACACGTTGCCGATATTCAGATGATGCGTATCATTCAGGAAGGCCGTTATTATCATGTCGAAGGTCTGATTGAACTGACCAAAGGACTCAGTCTTGCTGATGCGGATGACATCAAGTTCCGTATTCAGGAGAAACTGATGACAAACCCCGACATCGCCGACGCTGCCATCTCCATTATTGAGGATGACGGTGTGAACAGCTGGGGCAAGAAACATTCGGATGTGGTGAAATAACGAGCTTCGTTTTTGATAAAAAGAATGAAAGAACCCACTCTTCAACAGAGTGGGTTTTTAGCATGTTCAACTACACCCTCATCTAGGGAGAGGTAGTTGCCCAAAATGCTTACCTAGACTTTGGTCTAGGTCCACTTTAACTCCAAAGACGGAGGATAGACTTTTCCATTTCATGCTATGCTGTGAATAACGAAAGTAATTGCTCTACATACAACCGTTCGGAAAATTGATTTTGTATTGAGAAGGAGAGATATTATGGCTAAACGTACGATCCTTGCGCCTGTTCTCATTTTGCTGGGCGTGTACCTGATTCTGAACCAAGGAGGTTCACTCGGTCCGGGTACGATCTTTGCGACCTTCTGGCCCACGTTATTCGTGATTCCACTAGGACTGTTCTTCCACTGGCTCTACTTCTCCATGATTGGCAGAGGGGTTGGACTTCTGGTTCCTGGTGGGTTGCTGCTCACGGTTGGTATCGTCTGTCAGATCGCCATGCTGTTTAACAACTGGGGTACGATGTGGCCGGGCTTCATTCTGGCTGTAGCTGTTGGTTTGTTCGAATTGTATTGGTTCGGTGGTCGGAATAAATGGTTGCTGATCCCCATCAACATTCTAACAGTTATATCGTTGCTGTTCTTCGCTGTGATGTCGATTGGCACGATGCTGAGCAGCTTGAGCTTTATTCAACCGTTCGTGGCGATTGTGCTGATTATGGGTGGGGCATGGATCATGGTGGGTCGCAAAAAGCGCATGTAGTGTCATTCATATAAGATGATTAGGTGGGATCAACTGAGCCACTGCGGTGACAAAACAACTTCGGATCGCTGTTATCCCCAGATTTTTTTGAATCCCATCTAGCAATGGGAAAATCCGTTGATAAAGGCGACCGCTTCGCTTCCTTCGTTTGTTCTGTCCCCTCCGTTAACGTGTGATCTTAAATGTTCATCTTATATGGCACTTCAAGCGCTATTGCTCTGAAGTAATAAAAAAGGGGTGCTGCTCGTCATCAATTGATATGACGAGCAGCACCCCTTTTTGTTTTTTTGCAAATCTAACGAACTGTACATACGCTATTGGCGGTTATTTGCTGTGCATTTTAAACTCCAGGAACAGGTCGTTATAATGCGAGAGCATTTTTTTACCCAGATTATCGTAGACCTCCAGCTTACCTGTCAGTGTCTCATCCGGATAGAAGCGTTCATCCTCCGAGATGTCCTCTGGCAGTAGCTTAAGCGCCTCGGCGTTCGGTGTGGAATACCCGACATACTCCGCATTGCGAGCGGCATGATCCGGGTCCAGCATGAAGTTGATAAACTGGTGTGCCCCTTCAATATTACTCGCCGTCTTCGGGATAACCATGTTATCGAACCAGAGGTTCGAGCCTTCTTCTGGCACCATGTAATCCAGCTTGTCGTTCTCATCCATAATCTCGGATGCATCCCCAGACCACACGAGTCCAACCGCTGCCTCCTCGTTCGCAAGCAGCATCTTGATCTCGTCTCCGACAATTGCTCTGACGTTTGGCGTCAGTGTAGACAGCTTCTTCAGCGCTTCTTGCAAATGGCCTTCGTTGGTATCGTTCAGGGAATACCCGAGACTGTTTAACCCCATCCCAATGACTTCGCGTGCGCCATCAAGGAGCAGGATTTGATTTTTCAAACGTGGGTCCCACAGGTCATTCCAGCTATCAAACGTCAACCCATCCACAAGCTCAGGATTGAACACAACCCCCACTGTTCCCCAGAAATAAGGGATCGAGTACTTGTTGCCTTCGTCAAAGGACAAGTCCAAGAACCGCGGATCGATGTTGCTCAGGTTAGTCAATTTGCTGTGATCAATTGGAACGAGCAGGTCTTCCTCTTTCATTTTGCTAATCGCATATTCGGAAGGAATCGCCACATCAAACGTAGTACCGCCCTGCTCAATCTTGGTCAGCATCGCTTCATTGGAATCAAACGTCTGATAGATAACCTTAATACCTGTCTCGTCCTCAAACTCCTTGAGCAGATCGGGGTCGATATAATCGCCCCAGTTATAGATGGTCAGCGTGTTGCCACCAGAATACCCCTGACTCTTATTCAGATACGAAGCCAGGATCATCAGGGCAAACGCGGCCACAAAAACAAGCGCAAATGTCCGTACCAGTTGCTTCATGGTCGCAGCCCCTTTCCTCCGGGAGGTATCCGTGTTGCACGGCGGTTAATGAAGTAATATCCGACCACCAGCAGCACCGTGAGCAGGAATAGCAGGGTAGACAAAGCATTGATGGACAACGAAACGCCCTGCCTTGCTCTGGAGTATATCTCTACCGAGAGTGTGGAATATCCATTACCCGTGACAAAGAATGTTACTGCAAAATCATCGAGCGAGTACGTCAATGCCATGAAGAATCCGGCAAAAATACCCGGTTTCACGTATGGCAGCACCACACGCGTCAGAATCTGCCATGAACCAGCGCCCAGATCGCGTGCCGCATCCATCAGTGTTGGGCTCATCTCCTGCAGCTTCGGCAGTACCATGATTACAACGATCGGTACACTGAATGCGATATGAGACAACAGGACCGAAGTGAAGCCCAATTTGATGCCAATCATGGTGAACAGAATCAGGAATGACGCACCAATGATGACATCCGGACTAACGATGAGCACGTTATTGAGTGACAGCAGCGTATTTTTGGTCCGTTTGCGACGCACATGGTAGATCGCCAGTGCTCCTGCTACACCAAGAATCGTTGAGATCGCTGATGACAAGAGCGCGATGATAAATGTATTCAGCACAATGATGAGCAGCCGAGTATCAGCGAACACCTCTCTGTACCATTCAAGCGTGAATCCTTCGAAGCTGCGCATGTGACCGCCGCTGTTGAAGGAGTAGAAGATCAGATACGCAATCGGTGCGTACAGTATGGCGAATACAACGGCTAGATAGACGTTAGACAGCTTTCCGTTTCTTCCCATTACGCACCTCCTTCTTGCCTGACCCAGTCAGGAACATAATAATCGCCATCGCAATAATCAAAAAGACGGCAATCGTAGAACCCATCCCCCAGTCCTGGGTGACGAGAAAATGCTGTTCAATCGCTGTACCCAGCGTAATTACACGGTTCCCCGCAATAAGGCGGGTAATCATGAACAGAGACAGCGCAGGAATAAATACAGCCTGACAGCCTGATTTTACTCCACTAATCGTCAGTGGAAAGATAACCCGGCGGAAGGTCAGCCACGATGAGGCTCCCAGATCACGCGCCGCATAGATCAACGATGGATTCATCTCTTCCAGCGCATTGAAGATCGGCAGGATCATGAATGGAATGAAGATGTACACCGAGACAAAGATAAAACTGAAGTCGGTGAACAAAATCTGCTGTGTACCAATACCCACGACTTCAAGCAGGGAGTTGGTCAAACCGTACGTTCCGAACAAGCCGATGAAGGCATACGCTTTTAACAAAAGATTGATCCAGCTTGGCAGAATGATCAGTAGCAACCATAGCTGCTTGTGCTTCGTCCGGGTCAGCATATAAGCCGTCGGGTACGAGATTAACAGCGAGAAGGCCGTAATCAGAAATGCATACCAGAACGAACTGAGCGTCATCTGCAAGTACACCGGTGTGAAGAACCGGGCGTAGTTGCCAAACGTGAAGTTACCCTCCACATCGAAGAATGAATAATAGATGACCAGCAGAACCGGCGCCACAACGAACAACACCATCCATAATACATATGGAATCAGATACGCATTGCGTGTGCTGGCCTTAGTCTGCATGAGCGGCCTCTTGGTAGGCTTCGAGTCGTTTGTCGAACTCTTCCTCGGTCTCGTTAAAGCGCATGACGTGTACCGCTTCCGGGTCAAAATAGAGCCCTATCCGCGCGCCTACAACGGCTTTCTTGGTTGAATGAACAAGCCACTCATTGCCCGCATCGTCGTACGTGGATATCTCGTAATGCACCCCGCGGAATAACTGGGAGTCCACATTAACCTTGAGCTTGCCTTGGTCTTCGGTTGTAATCTCCAGATCCTCTGGGCGAATGACAATCTCTACCGGCTCGTCCGGCTGGAGACCCTGATCGACACACTCGTGCTGTGCGCCAGCAAACTCCACCACAAAGTCCTGCTTCATTTTGCCCGATACAATGTTCGATTCCCCGATAAAGTCTGCTACAAAGCGGTTAATCGGCTCATCATAGATATCATTCGGTGTACCGCTTTGTTGAATCACGCCACCATTCAGGACAAAGATCTCATCGGACATCGCCAAGGCCTCTTCCTGGTCATGCGTAACAAAAATGAACGTAATGCCCAGTCGCTGTTGCAGCTCGCGCAGCTCATACTGCATTTCGGTCCGCAGCTTCAAATCAAGTGCCGAGAGCGGCTCGTCCAGCAGCAGAATTTCAGGTTCGTTCACAATGGCGCGAGCAATCGCAACACGTTGTCGTTGTCCCCCAGACATTTCGCCGATTTCACGGTTTTCATACCCGGATAGATTGACGAATTTGAGGGCTTCCAACACTTTGCTGCGAATTTCAGCCGTTTTCATCTTTTTGATCCGCAAACCAAAAGCTACGTTCTCAAATACATTCAAATGTGGAAATAACGCGTAATCCTGAAATACGGTATTCACTTGCCGCTGGTGGGCAGGCACCCGGTTGATAAGCGCACCGTTAAAATAAATACTGCCCTGTGTCGGCTCCGCAAAACCGGCAATCAGCCGCAATATCGTTGTTTTCCCGCAGCCCGATGGGCCAAGAAGCGTATAAAATTTACCCCGCTCAATTTCAAAGCTGACTGCCTTCAATACGGCTTCATCCTGATCGTATTGCTGAGTCACCGCTTCGAAGCGGATAATCGGTTGTTGTTCTGACATGCTTCACATCGCCCCCTTATACTTGAGGTACCTCTTAAGTCTGTACACTTTCGTTCATGCATCCTTATAGATAACCCATCTATTATATATGATTCAGGTATATCCGCAATGGTTTTGATGTAAACACCGCGTGTCATTTCTTCTTATTTTCAAAAATTCTGCATACATTACGGGTAATGTCGATAATACGTACCCATATGGAGTAAATGAAGGATTTTTAGGATTCCATTTTATGTGTGAGAGGAGTCTTGGCTCTTGGATATTCGTCGTAACCTGCCTTTGCTGATGACCATTTGTTTCCTAAGTCAGATGGGCGGATTCATGATCTTGCCCCTGTTTCCTTTGTTTATCGAGGAATTCGGCCTGTCCGGCTGGATGATGGGGGTTATTTTTGCACTTTTTTATGTGGGGAAAGTGATTGGTGGCGTTCCTGCAGCAGCAATCTATAAAAAGCTCGGAGCGAAAAATGCGCTCATCCTGATGCTGATCCTGCTCGCTGTCTGTATGGGTGGCTTCGCATTGTCTTCTGCTGCGGTATTATTCGGCCTGCTCCGACTGCTGCAAGGACTCGCTTCCACGGGCCTAACCGTGGTCGTGCGTTCCATCATCGGAGATGGCGGTAATGTAGACAACCGCGGCCTGTACAATGGATATATTAGCAGTAGTGAGGGCGGCGGTATGGTACTCGGTCCGGTCATAAGTGGCTGGCTCGCGCTGCACTGGCCCTTGTCGGTTCCTTTTCTGCTCGTTACCGTATGTTGTCTGATGGCTGTGGTCGCTGCAATGGGGATGAAGACGACGGCACAAGCTAGAGCTAGTCATGAATCTGGGGATATGTTAAGTGATTATCAATTAGAAGAACCTTCGACTACTGTGAAACAAGAACCTCTGGACAACTTAACACACTCAGTGCTCTACATGGATGACGTTTCAGATGATGACACTATTATTGACTCCCCTCCTCATACTACTATAACTGCTGCTCCTTTATCTTCATCACGGTCTGATGCAAAGCATTCTCAAGTTGAGTATACCTCCCTATCCAATCAAGCTCCCGAATCAACAACGATTGGCCCAACTACAGAGCTCACCCGGCGGCAACAGCTGATTGGCTACGGTACGGTGCATTTTCTGGAGATGAGTGCCTATGCGGTATTCCTCACCTATTTCGCACTGTATGCAGTTCACATCATGCACTGGGACCCCTTTGCCACCAGTCTTGCCTTCACCGTCTCCGGGATCTCTACACTAGCCGCTGCTCCCTTTGTTGGTTATCTCTCTGACCGGATGGGCGATCGTCTGTTGCTTTGTATGCTCGGCATGTTCCTCATTGGAATTGAGGTCGTTGTATTTCTAAGCACGTCCTCCCATCTATGGGTCTACGTTGGCATGTTGATTGGCGGGGTTGGCGGTGCATGTTACATGGATTCGTTCTTTGCTCATATTGGTGATCACATACCAGACGAGAGTCGAAGTTCTGTCATAGGCAAAATTGTCTCTGCTGCCGAGATCGGCTCCATCGTGTCGCCATTGGTTGCAGCACTACTTATGGAGGTTGGCTCGTTGTACTCCGTCTTTGTGTTCAATCTGGTGCTGATTGCTGTTGCCATTGTAGTTCAGGCCGCGATGCGCAGTCGGTACAAGACAAAACGGTTGTAAACGCAAAAGGAGATGTCCCACAAGTCATGAATATGACGGAGGACATCCCTTTATTGGTGTAATTATTTTCTAACGAACTATGCAAGTGTTATTCGCTTCAATTTCCACAAGGCTATAGTCTAAGGAATCACAGAGACGCTATTTCCTTGATCTGTTGCTCCTGCATCGGTTTCAGGCAGGTAGATGCCGGAATAACGCCTCTGAAGGTCGTTAGATTTATCATTCCACAATAATCTGCCCTATAAGGCGCGCTCGATTCGTTAGCTCTACAACTCGTGAGAGATACCATTTTGATGGCAACCTCTCGATTATGCTTTTCCTAATAATGTTGCTATGTGCACTGCATTTTCTTGGATTTTTCTTTTTAAGTAAGGGTCGGTCCTTTCAGGCAATTCCGTTGGTTTGAAAAATTCCGCTTCAAGAACTTCAATCCCATCTGGCTTCAGTTCTCCCTCATACTCCGTGCAAATATAACCAATGACCACATTGTAGTATTCATGCCCATTTCTTAATTTCGTATATAACTCTTTTCCTGAGAAGACGCCGTAAAGATGAAGTTTCTTGATCTCTATCCCAATCTCTTCTCTGACCTCTCTTATTGCAGACTCTTCCACTGATTCGCCGAGCTCCATAAATCCACCCGGTACTCCCCAAGTATCATCCAGATGTCGAACTAATAGAATTTCACCCGTCTTATTCAAGATCAATATACTCGGTCTCACCAAAATAACAGGAGCATTGCCAACCATTCCTCGCAACGTTTCAATGTAACCCATGGATTGTTCCCTCCCCTATGTGAAGTCAAAGTCATGGCTTCATTATAGGTGTGTTATATATTTCCATATAGAGAAAGAATATTTTCATTTTTTTTCCTATTTTAAGTTCTTCGTTTGATAAAAAAGGATCATAAAAAAATAACCCGTCTGCACAATTTAATGTGCAAACGGGCATTTCATTGGTGTATCCCCAGCCTGTGGTTGGTGATTCTCTACCTGTGCATTCTGCTGCTCGCTGCTTCGCAGCTCTGCGGCAGATGCCACGCCATCTTTCAGGGTATACGCCTGATCCTGACGGAAAAAGTTCGGCTTCACAATCTCATTACGATAAGAGCTGTGGAAAATATGCGTTGTCGCCGGAGATACCGGCGGAATCAGCCACACCCAATCTCCGGTCAGCTCACGTCCAGCCTTCTCTTCCCGCTGTTCAAACATAGCAAATTGCGCTGCTGCCGTGTGGTGATCCACAATGCTCACGCCTGCTTTTTTGAACGAATGCAGCACAGCCACATTCAGCTCTACCAACGCACGGTCCTTCCACAATGTCGTTTCACTCGACGTATTCAATCCAAATGCTGCCGCCACCGCAGGCAGCTTGTTATATCGGAACGTGTCTGCCAGATTACGGGCGCCGATCTCGGTACCCATATACCAACCATTGAACGGCGCCGTCGGATAAGATATACCGCCAATCTCCAGTCGCATATCGGCGATCATCGGCACACCGTACCAGCGCATGCCAAGCTCAGCAATCTCCGCTCGCTCCGGGTGTTCAATCATCACTTCCACAATCTCTTCTTCGGGTATAACATACCACTCTGGAGCTTGTCCTTTTGCCTGAATAATGAGCGGTAACACATCATAGGAGCTACCTGCCCCCTGCCAGCCAAGTGACATCGCCGCCTTGGTCAGTTCCACCGAAGCAGGATCTCCAATAATGCCTTGCTCCGTCTCATATCCTGCATATCGAATGAGCTGATGATTCCAGAGACGTACCGGAGTTCCATTCGGCCCATCCGGTGGAAGGATGGTAATCATCGGGATTACTTTGCCACCGTTGGATGCCACATGGATATGATTCAGCACAGCATCCGCTGCCGTTCCTACCGTATCAGCGTGACGGGCGTCCACGATCCGCAATTTATCCCAAAACAGTCGCCCGATGCAGCGGTTGCTGTTACGCCATGCCATTTTACAACCCTGCTCCAATTCCTCTGTGGTATGCACATAGGTCCCCGTTACTTCGATCTCGCCCATAACGGCAACAAGCCGGGCCTTTGCGTCTTCACGCGAATGGCCCAGCTCTTCATAACATGTATATATAAACCGTTCAGCTTCTTCCTGCAATTGTTCCAGGTCTGACCGCATTGTTCATTCCACCATTCTGTACATCTTGAATGCCATCATTATACGGCAAGCACACCGGATTTGTAAGCGAACGGACACTTTGTTCACGGACTCTACATATCGTTGTCAGGATGCAGGGTGACTTTGCTTATTTGCCCAGAAATGCGGTTAACATCCAGACCTCTTTATCCAGCGCAGCGGTGAATCCAATCAGCATATCTTCTGTTGCGTTATCTTCCGCTTCTCCTGCTTCGTGAATGCCTTGACGAATGACTTCCACCATCGTGTGCAAATCAGCAACCACCGACTCTACCATACGCTCAGCAGACAACTGTCCTTGTGCCTCTTCAATTGGAGAAAGACGTAGCTGTTCAGTCATCGTAGCCACCGGACGTCCACCAATAGCAAGCAAACGTTCTGCAACTTCGTCCATATTTGCCGTAGCCAAGTTGTACAACTCTTCGAATTTGGCATGCAGTGTGAAGAAATGTGGTCCTTGGACATACCAGTGGAAGTTATGCAGTTTCGTGTATAGTACGGACCAACCTGCGATCTGACGGTTCAAAACATTTTGAAGTGCTGTGGCGTTGTTAGTAAAAGTGTTGTTTCTAGTTTGGATTGTGCTCATGGAATTTATCCCCTCTCGAATATACAAATAGAATTTGATTGATTGTTATGGACTACTTTGATTCGTTCATTTTAATTTAGACTTAATCTAAATCTTGTTTTAATTATAACACCGCATATCCCGTTTGGGAAGGCTTTTGCACTGTCTTGTACATGAAGATTCCATGAAGTACAGCTTCATCCTATATCATTATAAAAGGTGGAGTTACACTGCCCACACGGCTGATTAATGAGGGTGTGTAGTACTGCCTGCACCAGATCCCACTTTTTATTTATACCTTTAATTACGCTCACATACTGCGAATATTCTCACAGTTCAAATAACGTAAAAACAGCCCTTCATCTCCGCGAGATGATAGGACTGCATGAACCCACCTGTACAATTTTATTGCTTAACAAACTCAAAAGTCAGGATACGACTGATCTCTTCATAGCTCCGTGCTACAAAATGAGGTTGATGATCGGACTCCGGCAATGCCTCCCGATGGTTGAACCAGATGACTGTCCACCCTGCATCCACTGCACCTACCACATCATTACGCCACGAGTCTCCAATGTAATAGCTGGAACGGGCATCTGTCCCGGACTGCTTACTCACATATTCAAACAACCTGCGATCCGGCTTCGCATAACCAGTCGTACCGGAGATGAAAATCAGATGCTCGTCCACGAGACTAAGCACATCCAGTGCTTCAAGCTTGCGCTGCTGATGCTGCCCTTCTCCATTGGTGATTAGACCAACGGTATGGCCTTCTGCCTGAAGCCTTCTAATCAGCTCGTATGCTCCTTCAAAAGGTACAATCTCGAACTGTCTGCTCAGATACTGTGCTTGCAGTTCTTCAGCCTGTCCCAACTGTAAGGGGAGTCCAAACTCTTCCATCGTCAGCTCAAACCTCCGACGGCGCACTCGCTCCACCGCATCCGGCTCCGGTACAGCGGATAGATCTTCTTGTGCAGACAACCAGTCACTATAATAGCGAAAACGGTGATATGCCTCAGCATAAGGAAAATCATCTGGCAGGCCAAGAACATCCTGTAATGCGCCACGAAGCGGCTGCAAGTGATCATATAAGGTATCATCTACGTCGAAAAATATAGTTTTAGCATCATTTATTTCATTCATAATAGTTGTCTATCCTCCTGCTTCTGCGTCCAAACATTCTCTTCTTACTATATATGTATTCATTTGTCCCATCCAAAGGAGGATTTCTTGCAGCCCTATCCAGCTTAAACCATAGCCAAAGACCTCTGTCTGGTAAAGAAGCATTAAATAGTCATCCTTATACATAAAAACACCCCATTTCACAACTCATGGTCATGAAATGGGGTGACGCTATTTTTTAATAAACTCTATTCTACAATCAACGATACAACCTTACCTGCATTCACATCAATCAGACCGTGATCCGTAATCTTCAGCGCGGGACTTACCGCAAGGGAGTGCGTGCTAATCGACATGATCGGATTGTAATGCACATATCCAAGAGACAACATCGCTGCTCGCAATTCCTTCACTTGATGGGACACCACTGCCAGTGGTTCTTCCGTCAAAATGCCACCTACGGGAAGTTCCAGATGGGACAGCACCTTGCCATCTTCCACCACACAGAAGCCACCCTGGCTCGAAATCACTGTGTTAGCTGCCAATATCATATCTTCACGATTACGTCCTACAACCAGCAGGTTGTGATTATCATGTGAATATGTCGTTGCAATGGCGCCGCGTTTGATGGTGTCTCCACCGATCAGACCATGTGCACGATTGCCATTCACGCCATAACGTTCAAATGTCGCGATCTGCGCATATCCGCTTTCTTCCCATAACAATTCGCCATCCAATGACTGAACCGGTGCAATATGTTCTTCTACAAAAGTAGAACCATCTTTGACCATCATGACACGGCATTGGTGCTCACCTTCATTAGCGAGATCAACACCTGATCCACTGACTTTTGGGTCTGACAACTGAATTGCAAAATCTGTTACGCCCAGCTTCTCCAACTGTACACTCTTATAGAAATGAGGTGGAAACTGCCCGGTAATCCGTTCCTGCTTATACGGTTCGTAATCGTCATAAGCTTTGCGGCCGTTTTTGTACACCTGATCAATAGCGAGCTCCTCCAGGTTGGATAGCAACACATAATCGGCCACTTTGCCTGGGGCTACGCTGCCACGATCGGTCATTTTCATCCGGGAAGCAGGGGTAGATGTTGCTGCATAGATTGCGTCTTCGGGACGCATGCCCATCTGAATTGCTTTGCGTACGATATGATCCAGATGACCACGCTCCACAAGTGAATCCGGCATTACATCATCTGTTACGAAGCAGAAATGCTGTGCCACATCATGTTGAATCAGGTACTTCATGACTTCAGGTGTCATCGATTTCTCCTGAATTTCAATAAACATACCTGCCGCAATCCGCGCCTGTAATCCTTCAATGCTCTGATGGGTATGGTCGGAATCGATGCCTGCGTAGATCAGTCGATGCAGATCGAGTCCAAGCAGTTTCGGTGTATGACCTTCGATCACCAGATCGGGATAGTTTTTGCGGATATGCTGTAGAATCTGGTTCGTCTTGCATTCCGGATCACGGATGACATCGACATAGTTCATGATCTCGCCCAGACAGATGATCTCGCCAGTGGCGAGCAGCACGTCCATATCTTCGATCTCGATCGAACCACCTGTTGTCTCCATCGGGGTTGCCGGAACGGAACTCGGGATCGCATAGAACATATCCACGGTGGTGTCCCGACTCACAGCCATCATCTCCTGCACACCTTCCAGCCCGAATACATTCGCCATCTCATGCGGTTCTGCGACAATGGATGTTACCCCGCAGCCAATCAGACCATGAGAAAAGGTTTCCGGTGTCACCATCGTACTTTCGATATGCAGATGGATATCGATCAAGCCAGGAATCATGTATCTTCCCCGCGCATCAATGACTTCGTCTGCCTGAATCAACTCAGGTCCACCGGGTCCAACATACAGGAATCTGCCGCCCAACACAGCAACGTTGTTCATTTCAAACCGTTTATAATAACTGTTATACACATATACATTCACAATTAGTTGATCTGCACGCATGGGGCATAATCTCCTTCTTCACAAGCATTTCACCACGATGCGAACCGGACAATGAACCTGCACTTTAATCTGCTGTACTGCACATGACTGCGCACCACTGCCATCGTCCGGGAATCATCGCATGAAATGCCTTCTTTGCTGCTCTTATTTCTTACTACTGTTACTTACATTCACGACTACTCCACCAGCACAAGCTTGTCCTGTGGGAAGATCAGGCTAACACGTTGCCCGCTAAGGTATGGTGTTTCCATCTCCTGATTTGCTGTAAAGTCACCCAGTTCCGTCTCAATTACATACTGATAACTGCGTCCCAGATACGTGCTGACTTTGATAATGCCCGGCAAGGCGTTCACCACATCCGCAGAAGTATCTCCACTAACGATCAGATCATCCGGGCGAATCGCGCCTTTACGTGCACCAGGACGTGCTGTTCCAGGATGTGCGGTTGCTGTAAATGTGCGTCCACCTGCGCTCAGTGTGATTAATTCACCTGCATCACTGCGCTCCGCGAATTCAATGAAATTATGGAACCCGATGAATCGTGCTACAAACTCCGTTGCCGGATATTTGAAAATGGTTTCCGGGCGGTCGAGCTGCTCAACCACGCCTTTGTTCATAATCGCTACCTGATCCGAGATCGAGAAGCACTCTTCCTGGTCATGAGAGACATACAGCGTTGTGATGCCCAGCTCTTGCTGAATCCGGCGAATTTCCACCCGCATGTTGAGGCGCAGGTTGGCATCCAGGTTACTGAGCGGTTCGTCGAACAAGAGCAGGTCAGGTTCAATGACCAATGCACGAGCAATGGCTACACGCTGACGCTGTCCACCGGACAGTTCTTGTGGAAAACGTTTCTCAAATCCATTCAGGTTAACGACTTCCAAGATTCGCATTACACGGGAAGAAATATCCTTGTCTTTTACCTTACGCATCCGCAGGCCAAAGGCCACGTTGTCATAGACAGACAGATGCGGGAATAACGCATAACTCTGAAATACAAATCCGAAGTTCCGCTTGTTCGCCGGAACCTTCGTATAATCCTTGCCGCCGAACATAAACTTGCCCTGTGATGCTTCCAGAAATCCGGCGATGAGGCGCAGCGTAGTTGTTTTGCCGCAACCGCTCGGTCCGAGCAGGGAGAGCAGTTTACCTTTTTCCAGCTCCAACTGAAAATCCTTCAGGATTGTCTGCTTATCGTATGCCACGGATACGTGGTCTAATGTCAGCAATGCCATAGCGTTCTGCGCCTCCAATTAACGTTTAGTAAAGTATGAAAATCCGCCCATGATCCGTTCGATCACGAACATTAAGAGTCCGGTCAGTACCATCAACAGCACGGAAATCGCTGCAATCGTTGGGTCAAAATAATTCTCCACATACGTCAGCATCTGGATCGGTAATGTACTTACCCCTGGTCCGGTCATGAACACCGAGATGTCCACGTTGTTGAAGGACTCCAAGAAGGCAATCAGCACCGCAGCGATAATTCCTGAGCGGATGTTGGGAAGCACGATCGTGAAGAACGTTCTTACCCGTCCCGCACCAAGACTCAGCGCAGCTTCTTCCACTGCAAAGTCAAAGCTCGACAGACTCGACGCGATAACCCGAATGATAAATGGAAGCATGATAATCGTATGACCGATCAACAATCCGAGGTACATCGGCAGATGGTAGATTACGATCAGGTATTTCATCAATGTAAAACCGAGCACGATTCCCGGGATCAGTACCGGGGACAGGAACAGTGCGTTCAGCACAGACTTGCCTTTGAAATCGTAACGACTGAGTGCATACGCAGCCGGAACTCCGAGCACCAGCGCCAACAGGTTCCCCAGCAGGGAAATGATGATGGACGTCTGGAATGTGCGGAGGAATCCGCCTGTGTTGAAAATATTCTCATACCAGCGGAAGGAGAACCCTTCCGGCGGAAATTTGAGTACCGTTCCCGGTTCAAACGAAGTGACCGATATGATCAGAAGCGGGCCCAGCAGAAAGATAAAGACCAGCAGACTGAACAGGCCCAGCCCGATATGTTTCTCCCGCATATGTCTACCCCTTCGGATTTAAAGTTTTGGCCATTTTGTTCATGACACCGACCACGACAAATGTAATCACAATCATAATCGCGGCAACAACCGAGGCCAGATACCAGTCGTTGAGAGTCATGGCGTTCTGATACAGGAACGTAGCAATTACACGCTGCTTGCCTCCAAGGAGAGCAGGTGTGGTATACGCCGTGAGGCTTCCGACAAAGACAAGCACGGCTCCGATCACAAGTCCTGGCACAGCCAGTGGGAACACGACCCGGCGGAATGCCGTAATGCGTGATGCACCCAGACTTTGTGCTGCTTTGAGCAGGTCACCGTCAATGTTCTCAAGCACTCCCACCAGAGAGATAATCATCAGTGGCAGGAACAGGTGCGTCAGACCGATCATCATCGCTGCCGGTGTGTACAGAATATCCAGCGGCTTGTCCACGATGCCCAGGCCAACAAGGGTGTTGTTGATCAGCCCTTTGCGTCCAAGGATAATCATCCAGCTAAACGAGCGCACGACCGGGCTCGTCAGCAGTGGGAAGATCGCCAGTGCCAGCAAAATGCCTTTGCGACGCGGCGCTTTCTGCGAAATATAATAAGCTGTCGGGAATCCGAGCACCACACAGACGATGGTGGTGACCACGCTGACTTGCAGCGTCGTAAGCAATATTTTCAAAAAGTATGGGTCTCTGAAAAAATGCATGTATCCTTCAAACGTGAAGGAGTTTTCTTGGAAAAACGTCGACCCGATCGTCAGGACAATCGGAATGATCATAAATGCCGCCAAAAACACGAACCCCGGCAGCAATAGCCAGTAGATTACTGATTTCTTCATCGCGATACTCCTGACTTGTAAAATGGTTTTATTCACACGTTTCACTGGCACACATTTCAAAAATAAACGTCCATGTTTATCGCACCAGCCGTTCCGGTTACGAATCGTTCTTACGATCGCTGTTATCCTTGGATTTTCTTGATCTCCTTCTTAATAGAAGGAAAAATCCAAGGATAGCGTATGCTTCCGAAGCAGCTTTCTTTCAGAAAGCTTTTAGGCGAACGCTTCGCTTCTTCAGAATCGATTTCGTCCCCTACACTACCAGCTGAATACGTAAGGATTGATTTTAGACTGAACCCCAATGCCGTGAAGATCATAACTACGCGTTTAACGCGTTGATAAACAGTTCAAGGAAGCCTTCCGCATCTACGGTTTCGCAGACGAGGGTGTTGGGCGGCTCGCCCAAACGGTTTTGGAAGTCGCATACCATCTGACCATCGCACAGGCGGCTGGCGGTTTCGACATCGACGTAATACGATTTGCGTCCTACCAGTTCCGGGGCAAGGGCTACGCCCACGGCTAGTGGATCATGTAACGCGCAAGCGCGGACGCCGTTCATTTGTTCATATCGGTTGATATAAATCTCTGTGCTTTGAGCGACGTATGCACGTATTACAGGATCTGTGAGGCGCTCAATCGTTGCTTCATTCAGCAATGTTTGACGCGTCACATCCAGTCCGACTTGAGTAAGCTTCTCGATGCCTGCGTGCAGTACGATGCGAGCTGCTTCCGGATCAGCGTAGGTGTTGTATTCGGCAGTCGGTGTAATATTGCCATGTCCGCGAACAACACCACCCATGAAGATGACTTCCTTCAATAAAGAAGGCAGTTCAGGACACTTCATCAGCGCGAGGGCCAAGTTCGTTAATGGTGCGGTCATGATTAATGTCAGTTCGCCTGGATATCGCTTGGCTTGATCCACGATAAAGTCTGGCGCAAAACCTTCCTCGGCTTTCTTGGACACGGCCGGATCAGGCAGCGCACCGCCCAATCCATCCTGTCCATGTACCCGATGTTCGTAATGAGACTTGCGAGTGAGCGGACCAGCTGCTCCGGCAATGACCGGGATAGTCGGTGCACCCGCGAGTTCAAGAATTTTGCACGTATTCTCTGTTGCCTGCTGGAGTGATACGTTCCCACAGACTGTGGTGATGCCGAGGATGTCCAGCTTCCGGCTTTTGACCGCCAGCAAAATCGCCAGTGCATCGTCAATCCCCGTGTCCACGTCCAGAATGATGCGATTTTGCGCTTCACTCATCCGTTCTCAACTCCTATACGGTGATATGGTTGCTTGCTGCAAATGATAAGTTGAACTAAAGAATATTTACACTTACCACTCCGATGACAGAATAACCTTCCGATCGCTGTTATCCCCAGATTTTTTTGAATCCCTTCTTCAAGGGGAAAATCCGGGGATAAAGGCGAACGCTTCGCTTCTTCACGTTATTTCTGCCCTCTCCGTTCTCGTGTAAAAAGTTTAGTTAAACTATATAGATCAAAGATAACTATTTAGTCGGTTACTTGTTTATTGTGCAATCTCACGATTCCAGCGATCTGTCCAGCCTTTAACCTGTTGATTCACGAATTCCATATCCAGCTTGTTCAGCTTCTCAACAACTTCAGCGCCATATGTTACGCCTTCTGCTTCTTCAGCAGTCAGTTCAACCTTTGTGTTAACCGGGGAATCGACTTTAGCTTTGGCAGATTTCGCTTGTACATCCTGGCTAAGCTGCCAGTTGATGAACTCTTCAGCCAGCTCTTTGTTTTTGCTGCCTTTCACGACATTGATCGTGTTCATCACGGCATATGCACCTTCGCTAGGTGTAACAAACTTTGCATTAGGCACGGCTGCTTTCAGATCTTTGAAATACATTTCCATGATTGGTCCGCCTGCAATCTCTTCTTGGGAGAACATGTTCACGAATTCGGATGTTTGGCTGTAGAATTTCACCACATTCCCGCTTAGTTTTTTCAGTTCAGCAAATGCCGCATCTTCATTAAACGTATCGTTTCCAGCTACACGAGAAGCTGCATCCACAATCATTGGGCCTGCTGTTGCTGTAATATTCGGGATAGTCAGGTTACCTTCGAACGCCGGGTCCCACAGGTCACTCCATGAAGTCACTTCTTTGGATACGAGATCCGGGTTATAAGCGATACCGAGCTGTCCAACCGTGTAGGCCGGGCCATAATCTTCACCAAGTGGTGCTTTGGCAATATCATAAATTTCATTTACATTTGGAATTTTGGAACGATCGATTTTCTCGAACAGACCTTCATCAATACCTTGTTGTGCATAATAATCAGACAGGTAGATGACATCGACATTTGATGTACCTTGACGAATTTTATTCAGACGTTCAGCGTTATTGCCGACTTCGAGCACGATGTCTACATTATGTTCTTTTTCAAAGGGACCAAATACTTCTTCATTAAAGAAATCTTCGGAGAAGCCCCAAGTGGAGATCACCAGTTTGTTCGCTGCGGTCCCCCCACTGCCTGATCCGCCTGTTGCATCATCCGTGCTGCTGCCACAACCTGCAAGTAATACTGATGTCATTGCCACTGCTGCCAAACCGCTAATCCACTTTTTCATCATGATCCTTATTCCCCCTGATATGTGTGATGTGTATGAAAAAACAAAAAGAAAAGTGCTCTTGTATAAACAAGAACACTTTTCTTCGTAAACAAAGGAAAGCGACACCCGCTGCCGGTACATCATCGGTTTCTGCTTCAGAATCAATCCAAAGACAGACGCCATCATATGAAATTGTACGGAACCTGATCATGAATCCGGGCCATAACCTCCGTATACATCAACAAGAATCAATCCTGCCGATCCATCCTTAGGCTTGTTCCAGAATCACATTTGTGATTGCCCACTGAGTGGACGCATCATAATCCCGCAATATAGCTTCAATTGGCAAACCCATGTGTTGCTCGAGCTTCTCCCGGAATTTCTTCTTATATAAGACAGACATGCGGAAGTCCACTTCCAGCTTTAAGCCGGGGGCCTCCCCTTCCAGGGCGTCAGAGCGCGGTGAACGTCGGTGCTTCGCGTAGAAGGTCACAATATTCTGGTCAATGGTCACTCTCAGGAGAGTGGTGCCAAATCCGAACAGTTCCTTCGAAATTTCGTTATAATACTGGCACATCTTCTTCTTGCTCTCATTGCTGTCCAGTAGTTCCATGAACTCACCCACATCTCTTACTACCGTACATTCGACGTGTTAACACGATTGATTATACATAAATATACGATTATAGGCAACCCAAAAGATATAGTTAACATGATAATAACACATAAAAGCGAACGATAAGACATTAACCGCCGAAAACAATTCGGCTTATACCACAGTGAATTTACATTAATATACCTGCATGTCATTCCTATACTATTGTTGCTTCTACGCTCCGTTTTCATACACAGGATTCGAGGCTTTGTTTCTACTTTCCCTAAATGGGTACTAATTCCTGCGAAACATAGACAAACTTCGTCATTAACCGTTAAAATGAGACACAATGTTGACATGTTTTTATTTTCTAGAAATTGGAGGCTTATACCATGAAATGTCCAGTATGTAATCATGAAAATGGAGATGCCCATTTTTGCGAGAGGTGCGGCTCTAATCTAACGCAAACAACCTCATCACCAACTCCTGTACCGAACCCGGAATCTGCTGCTTCTGAACCCGAATATACCCGTTGGTCCAGCACGCAGGCTACCTCTTCCGAGGCATCCGTTCCATCCAACACACCATCCGTCTCCATCCACAAGGAACAGGCGAGAGAATCAACAGGTACCAATGACCATGCTTCTGCAGGAGACAATAGCTCCAATCAGTGGAATAATATTGTGCAGAATGAGAAAGTTCAGCAAGCCAAAGAAGTAAGCAAACAGTATCTATCCTATTTCCTCAGTGTATTGGCCCGTCCTTATCAGACGATGAAAACCGTTGGTGACCAGCATTCACTAAACGGATGGCTAACGATGGCGCTGATTGCAGTTCTATCTTCTACATACTTCTTAATTACCTTTAGTCGCATAGGCATGGACGGCTTGTTCATTGGTGGATTTTTAAGACCACTGTTGTTCACCGTCATTATCCTGATTGCCTCTATTGCACTGATGTACGCTATTCTGAAGATTGAAAAAATAACCCTTCCGTCCCAAAACACTGGTTGCCCAGTTTGGTACATTGCTTGTTCCTGCTGTCGTATCCCTTGTTCTGGCGAATCTGTTTATTATCATCTCGTATTCCATCGCGATCTCATTGCTTGCTGTCTCGTTTATCATTATCTTTGTTGCTCTGAACTCGGTGCTGTTCCAGTATCCACTGAATCGTACCAAAGCAGCCATCGACAGCATGTACAGCGTGCTGATCGCCAATGTGGTCGTGTTCTTTATCGTGTATCGATTGTTGGGTGAGATTATCATTGGACTGATTGGCATGATGCTTTCACCGTTTGGTCGTCTGTGAATTATATAAGTTGAACTAAAGATTATTTACACTTGTTACTTCGATGACAGAACAACCTTCCGATCGCTGTTATCTCCAGATTTTTTTAATTCACTTTTTGCAAAGTGAAAATCTGGCGATAAAGGCGAACGCTCCGCTTCTTCAGGTTCTTTCTGTCCTCTACGTTTTCGTGTAAATGATTATTCCAATAGATATAAATTTTCCTGACTCTTTTGATTTATATTAAGGCGCTCCCTGCTCACTCGGGGAACGTCTTTTTTGGTTTTCTAAGGCAGCATTGCGCCGAGCATGTTTCATACACTATAATGTGTAGTGCAACAGGTATGTTCTTATTTACGTAACAAACACGGAACAAGCAACTCACGTTACGTAATGAGTGGATTCACCATTGCCACTAACACTACACTATGTAGTGTATTAATCACTCATTTTACAAAGAAAGCAGAGGAACTCTCTATGGACATGACTCATATGAATCATATGCAAATGGAGCACGAGGCAGGTACATCCTACCTGTGGCTCATCGTAGGTGTAATCGTATTGCTGTTCTCCATCGCCGCCTATATCTGGGCATCACGCACACAGGGCAAAATCCTGGGCCACATGAAAAAGAAAGAACGGGCGGACATCCAGAAAAAAAGTCGATCCCTTCGGCTGGCTGCACATGTAATGATAGCTGTGTCGATAATTATGTTTGGCCTGTTCTTCATGCAAGGAGCAGGTAAAACATATAATGTAGCCGATCTGGCATCCAACGCGACCATCGATGTTACAGACGATAAATATTATGGGGCTGACCATACGGAGGGCCCTATCCAGTATGAGATGACAATTCCAACATCGGGGCCGCATAATCCGCATGATATCAAGTTTGGATTTTACACCGACTTCCCGGGCTACAATTACCTGGTACACAATCTGGAGCACGGGGATATCATCATCTATTATCGTGAGAACGCAAGTGAGGATTTGAAGGAACATCTGAAATACCTCGCTAAATTCCGCAAAGCCGGAGCCGGTATACTGGCTGTACCCAACAAGGATATTCCCGAAGGCAGTGAAGTCGTGGTGACCGCATGGACCAAAACAATGAAGCTCGACCAATTCGACGATGCCAAGGTAGGTACTTTTATCAATAAATATATTAATCAGGGACCTGAAAAGATTCCTGCCTCTGTTCGCCAGGGCGGCGGAACGATGTAATGACTTAATCACTCAGTCATATGAAGCCCCTCTAAGTAGTAACAATGAGGTGTGTCCCAATGATGGGCATGGTCAATATAGGATTGAAACGAAACTAGCTCCCGGATCAAATTGACTCGGGGGCTAATTCTTTATGGACCGGATGCCGATATTTCAAGTAGAAAACTGTATATTTGATATACAATACATACGAACCAAAGAAGAACGACAAGTACCAAGTAAAGGGACAAAAAGACGATTGATTTAACAGATCAAGGGGGAACACTTTTACCAATGAACAGTTTGTTTATGAGGATCTTTTTATTTTTTTCCTGTCTGATGCTGGCCGCGGGTGCGGTTCTTGGCATTACCATGTACCGTTCATCAGCCCAACTGGTCGAGCAATCCATGGGGATGCAGGCACAGGCTGTGGGTGAACGGGCAGCTGCATTAATTGACACCTCTCTGTATGCACCACTCAGTACCGGACAGGACGAGACAGCGTATTACGGCATATTGCGTGAGCAGCTTAGTCAGCTGCGCGAGGCCAATGGACTCAAGTATCTGTACACCCTTGGTACACGCGAAGAAAATGGAACAGATACATATTTCTACGTTGTAGATGGGGCTGCTGCGGATGTGGCAGAGGATGATTTCTCCTCTTACGGTTCCGCAGAAGAGACCCATTATGAAGGAATGCTGCAAGCTTTTGAACAGAATGAGCCTATTCGGGGCGAACTCACACAGGATGAATATGGCGCTACCATTACAGCATATGTGCCGATCCATGGGGCTGACGGGAAAGTACTTGGATTGGTCGGTGCGGATCTTGATTCCACTGCGGTCTATGAACTGATGTCCCGCAACCGTATGACCATGATCTGGACAGCCTTGGCTATTGTTCTGCTGAGTGTCTTGCTGGTGTATGGATTCGCCCATTACTTGACCCGACCATTGGTGAAGTTGAAGAAGTTAATCACCCAGGTAGGAAAAGGCGATCTGACCGTCAACGTTGAACTTAGTCGCAAGGACGAGGTTGGACAGCTCGCTTCCGAGTTCAAACATCTGGTTACAGGTACCCGTGATGTCATGACGGGCATCCGTCAAAGCTCCGACTCTCTGCTACAAGCTGCAGAAGGAGTATCGAAACATTCACAGGCGACTGCTGAAGCCAGCCAGCGCATTGCCGAGCATACCAATCATACGGCCAGTGGAGCTGCTGAACAGGTGGCTCGTGCTGGCGAAGTTACGGTAGCCATGGAAGAGATCACACGCAGCATGCAGCACATTGCGAATTCTTCTTCTATGGTCGCGGATGTATCACAGGAAACGACCAATAACGCGGTGCAAGGTCAAGCCAACATCAACACGGCGATTGACAGCATGGACAAAATTCATCAAGCAAATGTGCAGATGGTGGCCTCCACCTCTCAGCTGGAGCAGTACTCAGGTAAAATTGAGTCGGTAGCACATCTGATGAAAGGCATCGCTTCACAGACCAATCTGCTCGCACTTAATGCAAGTATTGAAGCGGCTCGTGCAGGAGAGTATGGCAGCGGGTTTGCCGTGGTTGCCTCAGAGGTTCGCAAGCTTGCGGGGGAATCAGAGCAATCTTCCCAGCATGTAACCGAACTGATCGCCGAGATGACACGCCAGACTGCCCTGTTGTCAGAACATATGTCTGCCAGCACATCAGCAGTCCAATCCGGTCTCGCTGTTGTTCAGGAGGCAGGCCGTTCATTCACATCCATTCATACCGGGATTGAGACGATGAATGAACGTCTGCACGAAGTATCCGCAGCATCTGAGCAGCTGTCTGCCAGTGCAGAAGAAGTGTCCGCTTCTGTGGAGGATATGGAACATATCTCACGCGAATCCTCTTCAAGTATCCAGAAGGTATCGCACGCTACCGGAAGCCAACTGCAATCCATGGATGAGATGAGTGCATCTGCCGAATCTCTGCGGGTATTGTCCAGTGAGCTGAACGGATTGATTAGTCGATTTAAAATATGCGGGTAGCTAGATTACTATATAGATCGGCTATATAGATTGAACTAAAGAATATTCACACATGCCACTTCGATGACAGAACAACCTTCCGATCGCTGTTATCCCCAGATTTTTTGATTCAATTTTACAATGGTGAAAATCTGAGGATAAAGGCGAACGCTCCGCTTCTCCAGCTTTTTTCTGTCCTCTACGTTCTCGTGTAAAATGATTAGTAAAATTTATATAGATCAGCCCAAAACAAATAGCCGCACGGCAGGGAGGGGATCATGGGGTTCAACCCCATACCCAGACCACTGCCTGCGGCTTTATTTTTGTTGTACCTTGAATGTTGGCAAGCCCTCAGGCTGCCTGAATTAGTAGCGCTGCGGAGCAGCTTTTTTACCCAAATCCGTCATGTACGTAAAGAACGCTTCCGGATCGGTATCATACACCAGTTGTACTGGACGTCCGTCTGCTTGCTCCACCGTGCGGCCCTGGCTAGGACCATCCGGGATGACAATACAGTTTACGGTTTTCTTCTTCACGATGTCCTCGCGTCCAACGGAAGCCGTTGTCAGCACATCCCACAGATAGTATGTGGAATTTGTCTCACTGTACACCAGTGGCGGACAACCTGCGTAACAGTTACCCAGGAAATCAACGCCTTCGAAGCGACGCTCTGCTGCCCAGCGGTTACGAACGGCTGGAGTCAGAGGTACTTTGTTGGTGCTTTCCAGTGCAACCAGATCGATCTGGATGCCACTCTGCCACACACGGTAAGCCGCTTCCGGGTCCCAGAATACGTTCCACTCTGCTGTGCCATCATGCTCAGGCTCTTCTACGTTACCACGCTCGAATGTACCACCCATCCATACCAGCTTGTCGATTTTCTCTTCAATGTCTGGTGCTTCGTCCAGTGCACGCGCAAGGTCAGTCAGTGGGCCTGTGAACAGGAGCAACGTTTTGCCTTCGGTATTGCGCACTTTCTCGATTAGATGCTGGTGTGCCGGAACGGCAGAGAGTGGTGCTTCCATTTTGCCGGATTCATTCAGTACAGGAAGTGCATCTACATAGAAGGAATGCAGTCTCCACGCCGCAGGAAATGGATTTTTCCCTCTGGAGTTGGATTTGGATACCTCTACGGAATATGTACCGAAACGATCGATAATTTTACGGCTGGCATCTGTTGCTGGCTCCAGATATCCGTCTGCCGGAATAACCGATACGCCGGTTACATGTACATTGTCCATTTGCAGAAGCATGAACAGCGATACGAGGTCATCCACGCCGCCGTCATGGTTAAAATACACATTAAGTTGGTTCGTCATGCTTGCTTTCATCCTTCCCCTGGTTGTCCCATTGATGTTGATCATCCGTCTGCCCAAGGCCGACGCTCTCTCTATTATGTCCCATAACCCTTGGCTACGTAAACCTTCCCCATGCAAAGAAAACAAGGATCACGCCTCATCCTGCGGATATTTTACAGTTCCACCATTCCATCTCAGGAGGACAACTGGTAGAGGCCAATATCGTTCAGAAAATAAAAAAATGGACAGCAGGCTTGAAGCCCTGCCATCCATCTCACCCAATCCATGCATTACATGGACTGGTTTTGTTTCTCCTCATCCTTCTCTGCAATCGGCACATACTTGCCTGGCCAGAAGGCCCATTTGCCCAGCAATACGGTGATAGCTGGTACCATGAACGGACGAACCAGGAAAGTATCCAACATCACACCAACGGCTGTGATAATACCAAACTGCACCAAAACCTGAATTGGTAATGTAGCAAGTACCGCAAATGTTCCTGCCAAGATCAGACCTGCAGATGTAATAACCGAACTTGTCTCGCCAACACCTTCTCTAATTGCTTGACGAAGTGGCATCGTTTTGCGTTTCTGCCAGATGCTAGAGATCATGAAGATGTTGTAGTCTTCACCCAGTGCCACGAGGAATACGAAGGAATACAGCGGAATCGCTCCCTGAATGGCATCTGCGCCAAGTCCGTAGTGAATGATGATCCAACCCAGACCCAGTGCAGAGAAATACGACAGAACAACCGTTGCAATCAGATACGCCGTAGCTACAACTGAACGCAGATATAATAGTAATAACAAGGTAATCATGCCGATGACCACTGGAATAATGATCTTGGCATCCCGTTCTCCGGTTACTTCAATGTCATACTGTTCAGCCGTCTGACCATCGATCCAGACCTGACTGTCCACATTAGCTACACCAGCATCTTGAAGCGCCTGTTCGGCAGTAGCCCGCAGATCCGGGATATGCTGCATTGCTTCCATGGAATATGGATTCAGATTGAATTCCACGTCAAAGGCGGTAATGTTGGCATTCTCGGCACCCTGCTGAGCATCGCCTACTTTGCTAATGTAATCCAGCGATTCGAGACGCTGCCTCAGATCAGTTTCTTTGCCTTCGGCATCAACGATCACTTTCACTGGAGCCAGCTCACCTTGGGAGAATTGTTCGCCGATGACGGTGAAACCTTCGCGGGAAGGCACATCCTCCGGGAAGGAAGACAATAGATCATACGTGAATTTAACCTGAGTAGAGAATGCCGCCAGTCCTCCCAGCAATACCAACGTAATTGCAAGAACGGTCCATGGCTTTGTTACTACAACACGGCCAATCCAGCTTTCCTTCACTTTGCGCGGGGCAGGAACCGGTTTGCCTTTTTTCTTCGCACGCTCCACTTCCATCTCATGTGTACGTGGTACGAACGGATAGAATGAACCCCGACCGAAGATCGCCAGAAGCGCCGGAACCAGTGTCAGACTTGCAATAAACATGATAAAGATGGACAGACTGAATGGTACGGCAAAGCGATGATATGCACCATATTCAGCCAGCAACAACACGAGTAGTGCTGCAACGACCGTGAATCCACTCATGGCAATAGCGCCGGAAGATCCGGTAATTGCCTGGAAAATGGCTTTCTTTTTGTCCGGCTCATGATAGAGAATTTGGCGGTATCTGGAGATCATAAACAGACAGTAATCCGTTCCTGCTCCAAATAACAACACGGTCATGATTGAGATCGACTGTGCGTCTACCGTAATCCAGCCCTTATCCGCCATGAATCCCAGAATCGGGCTTGTCACCATATACGCGAAACCAACGGCAATGATCGGAATAATTGCCAGTACAGGCGAGCGGTAGATCAACAGCAACAGTACTAATACCAGTACAACCGTAGCGATCAGCAAGGATACATCGGCGGAGGAGAATAGCCCGCTCGCATCAATGGATATCCCTACTGGCCCTGTCACACGGGCAATCAGTGTATTTGTATCATCTATGGCTACATCGAACGGATTTGCCCCGAAGATGTCTTGTGTTTTTTGCTCAAGTGCTTCAATAGCTTCCTTCAATTGTTCTGAATCGGCACCTTCATTGAAGAAAAGTGGCATAACCAAAGTACTTCCGTCTTCCGAAAGCTGGCCTTTCAATGCCTGTGGTGGTAATTGATAGAGTGGCACAACGGACTGTTGTTGTTCTACCGGATCTTGATCCAGTCGCTCCGTTAATGCCTGAATGTTCTGAATCTGCTCATCCGTCAGACCGCCGGCTTGACGCCATACGATTAGCGCGGGCAATCCTTCACCGCCAGGGAATTCCTTCTCGGCAAGTGCAGCTGCCTGAACCGATGGTTTGGATTCACTCAGATCCTGTGCGTTATTGGTTTCACGATCACCTACAGCAGGCCATACCATGCCAAGCACAACGGCGATAATGATCCATACCAACAGCGTAATCCATTTGCTTCGTTTGCCGGCAACCCAGCGGCCGTAACCCGAACCTTCCTGCATTGTCTCTTCATCTCCCTATTCTGTTTCTATGAAGCCCTAATATATATGATGGTGTAGTAATGAACCACGGGTCATAGTATAATCGAGTTAATTATATATACCGGAAGGTTAATTTTGCAATGCCTAATTTTGTGAACACTTCTAACAAGCAATTAAATACGTAAAGAGGTATGTACTTATGAGCAAAAAAACAAACATTCCCCGTTCACCGGGTAGACCCAAAGCAGGTGTGGATCAAGCATCTGTGCAATCCAACATATTGATGACCGCTTCACGTCTATTTATGGAATACGGGTATGAACCCGTCTCTCTCCAGCAGATCGCTTCGTTATGTAATGTGACCAAAGCATCAATCTATTATCATTTCACCAGCAAAGCCGATCTGTTCACCGTTGCCATTACCCGCATGATGGCGATGGGCATGCAGCAGACTTCGCTTCGTCTGGATGAACCCGGTCTATTGCAAGAACGTCTGGTTAAGGTTGCTGAAGCCAAGATGCAGCACTCCCATATTGAAACGGAGACCATGATGCGAGAAGCCGAGAAACATCTGGACCCGGAGCAACTCGCTCAGATTCGGGAAGCAGAGGTTCGCATATTTGAAGTACTAGCCACCCATTTTCAGAAGGAGATGGACAATGGTTATTTGCGGGTCGGGAACCCCATGCTGCTTGCCCATGCGTTTACGTCACTGCTCATGCTCGCGAACCGCGAAGATGTACGCAACATGAATGGCGGCAGCATTGAGGAACTCGCGCAGGAACTAGTGGCGCTATTTCTGGATGGAGCGGTTAAGCGGAACTAAAATATATAGCTGTATCTCAAAAGCAGTTATGCCAAAAAAACCATCGGACCGATGCAATGAACACACCTACCGATGGTTTATTTGTTGAAATCTAATCATGATTATAGGACTCTGCTCCTGAAAATTTTGAATTGATTCTGTAATTACTTACCTGTTACTTAGTCAACAGTGATATAAATAGATATATTAGGGCCATCACTACTATTCTCCGTATAGAATTTACCTTCACCCGTTGGTCTTCCGTTTTTAAACATGCCCACATAGACTAACTTACCGTTCAAGTACCCTTTACCTTTGCCGGTAATGGCTCCATTTTTAGCCTGCCCATCATAGATGATTACACCATCTTCGTACAATTTAATTTTGCCAGAATACGTGGGTACTCCTTTATCAAATGCACCAACATAGGCAATTTCTCCATATTGATATGCTTTTCCTTGTCCCTGTGGCAACCCATTCTTAAATGTGCCCTGATAGAAAATCTCACCATTAACTGTATACCATTTACCTTGACCATGAAACGAACCATTCAAAAAATCACCCTTATATTTAACCGTTCCATCTGGATAATATTCGGTACCCTTACCTGAAGGAAGCCATGTTTCCTTATCCACCTTACCAACATAATTAAACTTTCCATTTGGGTAATAAGTCTTTCCCTGTCCATTAGAAATATCCGAGTACAGCTTTCCATCTGCGTTATACCTTTTTCCTTCATGAGGCATTCCCGCTACAAACTTACCTTCAAAGCTCTTCTTCCCATTTGGAAAGTAGGATATTCCTTTACCATTAGGAACACCATTTTTGACTTCTCCCACATATCTGTGTTTCTCACCAGAAAGAGTAATATAGATTTCTTTTTTCGCTGCTAAGACCTGTCCAGGTGAAGTAAACAGCGGTGTAGCCAAAATTAAAAAAACAGTAAACCACTTCAAATAATTCTCTAACTTTCGCATTTCGTTAAATCCCCATTTCTATTATATAAAATCTATCGGCCTGCTAAGGTAAACTGATACGTCTCTTTAAGACTATGAATGTCTGGTTTACTACAACGCAGCTATGTATACAGTACAGCAAATCAAAATATGTAATTCGAGCAGAGTAATACGAATCTCAAAAATAAGTTTCTCTTCGACTTAGCAAGCACGACAATACTTATATCGACCATTATAGCTACAAGCATGAGAAAATATGGTAAAGTGTTGTTAATTATCTATTTCCCGTTGATTAATACGATACATGACATGAATAATACTAGCCTGGAACCTATAGGAGGAAATAACCATGTCACATTCAAAACCATCCCCACGTATCCCACGTCTGCTAGAAACGTCGCGCATATACCTGCGCCCTTTCGAGATTACAGATGTGGATGCTTATTTCCCTGGCCTGTTTGACGCCGAGATGCGCAGGCTGACGGGAACACAGAACAGTTTCACACGCGCTCAGGTTGAACGTTATGTTGAGAGCGCTGCACAAGATGACACCAGACTCATGCTACTTATTGCTTTACAGGAAAATGACCAGATCATCGGAGATGTCGTCCTGATGGACATGCATGCCAAGAATCGCAGTGCACATATTCGGGTTGCCATCGATCAGGCCGAGCATCAAGGAAAAGGCTACGGTAGCGAGGCGTTGCTACTTATGCTGGACTACGGCTTCGGCATCTGTAACTTGCATCGAATCGAGCTTGAGGTGTACGCCTTCAACGAGCGAGCCATTCGCACGTATGAGAAGCTTGGATTCCAGCGCGAGGGTGTGAAGCGGGATGTCTTGTTCTACAATCATCAATATCATGATGCGATTCAGATGAGCATGCTGGAGGATGAGTTCAGACAACGTCATATGAAAGATCAAGCAGGGAATGTTTGATTTTTCGATCAGTCAAAATCAAACTAAAAAACCGGGGGATCTAATAACCCTCCCCGGTTAGAAACTTCAGATGACCCGTCAGCACCGAAAGCTCGGCGGGTGTTTTCATATACAATTCGCCGTCCGTGTCAGCTGACATCGGAGCATCGTTCTTCACTTTTAACGTAGATGCCTTGAAGTATGAAATGCTCTCACTCTGAGGTTGCCAATCGCCCTCCGGCTTGTGTGACAGAATCTCTCGCAGCAGCGGAATGCCTGTCTCATGAATAATGAGCACGTCCAGTTCGCCATCCTGCAACGCATCCGGTGCAAAGGGCAGGGCATTCGTTCCCAGAAAACGGCCATTGGCTGCGTAGATCATCACCGCTTCGCCTTCCATCTCTTTCCCATCCGCCTCCAGTTGGTATCGAAACGGCTCTGTATGACTAATTGTCTGTAAGGTGCTGATAAAATAACTGAGCTTACCCAGCGCGCCTTTCAGATTCTCGTTGATATTCTGCGAAGCATCACTGATCAAGCCAATACCGAAAAAGTTCGTGAACACCCGATCATTAGCCCGTCCAACATCAATGGATGCCACCCGACCTGCCAGCATTTCTTGTGCCGCAGTCTCTGCATCCGGTGAAATCCCGAGCGAACGCGCAAAGTCATTACATGTGCCTCCAGGCAATATACCAATCAACGGAGGATGGTGCAGATCGGCCAGTCCATTCACGCATTCATGCACCGTGCCATCCCCACCCAGGATAAACACCACATCGAATTGTTCCCCGCGCTCACGACACAGCTTCTCTCCCTCACCCGGTTCATCTGTGCGTACAATGACGAGTTCATGAACAGCAGGAGCCAGCACACCAGCCACAAGACCCACTGTATTCTCACGATTGGCCTTGCCCGAATGATGATGATGAATTAACAACGCTTTGTTAAACTCCATCCCTCTTCCTCCATTCCAATGCTTGTTACCCTTTACCCACAAAGGTTGAAGCTGTAAACAAGCCCTTCGTTAAGCACTCATCATGATTCCAAATAGGTTTCCCAATCAGGTATGCATCCTAATCCTCATTCATTCGTAATAACTAGATGGCCCGTTTATCTTATAAAACCATTTCCTTGTTTAACCAGATGTATGCATGAGAAAAAGGGTTTCTCCGCACTTTAATGTCATAAGGCTGTAAATTTTGCTGGTGAGAACCCATTCAAATCGAGTCAAAACGGTTATATCTATACCATATACGAATGGAGGGATTCCCTATGATTCCGGCAACGTTGGAACAATTGGAGCAAGTTCGCAAGGAATGCCGTACCATGGTTCGCAAAAGAGCTACCGCTTCCGCCGGTACAACACTCGTTCCGCTGCCCGGTACAGATGTACTGGCTGATGTGGGGATGCTGATGCAGTTGTTGCCTGCCATTAACAATAAATTCGGATTATCACAAAAACAGCTGGACGGCATGGACCCCGAGACCAAGTCCATGATCTATGGATTCGTCATGTCCATTGGAAGCAAAGTCATCGGTCGTATGATCACCAAGGAATTGGTGGTACAGGTTCTGAAAAGAGTCGGCGTACGCGTAGCCACCAAATCCGTCGCCAAATTTGTTCCCTTTGCAGGACAGGGATTGGCTGCCGCACTCAGCTTCACAGCCATGCGCTATGTGGGTAACAAACATGTCGATGACTGCTATGAAGTCGTCAAACGTATGATTGAGCAGCGCGAATTAATCCCGGGTGAACCCGCTCCGTCTGCGCTGGAGGAAGCTAACAGCGACGACGTGAAGGCAGAAGTAAAGTCGGTCTCTAGCAATGACATTGATGAACCTGCGAACGATTCTAAGGAACAGTAAAATGCGGGTCATGCCCTGTTCAAACAGAGGCTTACAAAGTATCTCATGACCAAGCTGGATGTCCCACTCGGTGAGCTTATGCTCGTATGCTTGTATCTAGATTGATGTACAACGAATTCAAAATATAAACAAACGGGACAAAGCAGTGTAGTTACACCGCTTAGTCCCGTTTTTACTTTTGTACGTATGGCATATGTAAGACAATTATGACTAAGGTTTACTAGAATATTTTAACGAACTCAGCACACTCTAATAGGCCCAATTCCACAATTCCGGCATTCTAACGAATCGTAGACACTTTATTTCCTCATTCTGCGGTTTCTTTTACCGCTTTGTGCTGCTTAACCGAGAAATAACATGTCTCAAGTTCGTTAGAATTGGGAGTGCTTGATAATCCTCCATACAAGGTGTCTACGATTCGTTAGCATGGACGAAAGTTGAAGACTCCCCTGGTCTGTCTCCACCTCACGCAAACAACTGAAAGGCTGACGAGCACCTTAACCCAGTTACCATGCAACGTTCCATCACATCTTATAGATCCATCGTATCCAAACGAATCCAATCAGTTTCACATTGGAATCGACTCCTCTGGATACACGACAAATAGCCGGGAGCATCCCTAGGGGTACTCCTGGCTATTCTTGTTAGTTACATCTGTAATCAGATCGCCTGCGGTTGCTGCTCCGCAAACTGACTATTGTAGAGATCCGCGTAGAAGCCCTGACTTGCCATCAATTCATCATGATTACCCTGTTCAATCACGTTACCATGATCCATAACCAGGATCAGATCGGCGCCGCGAATGGTAGATAAACGGTGTGCAATGACAAAGCTTGTGCGATCTTTCATAAGATCATTCATTGCTTTCTGGATAAATACTTCAGTCCGTGTATCCACGCTACTCGTCGCTTCATCCAGAATGAGGATGGCCGGGTTCGCCAGAATCGCTCGTGCAATGGTCAGCAACTGTTTCTGCCCTTGAGAGATGTTCGACGCCTCTTCATTCAGCACCGTATCATAACCATCAGGCAGTGTACGGATAAAGTGATCCGCATGTGCCGCAACGGCTGCCTTGATTACATCCTCTTCCGTAGAACCTTCTCGACCATAGGCGATGTTGTCCCGAATCGTTCCGTTGAACAACCAGGTATCCTGAAGCACCATGCCGAACAGACTGCGCAGCTTGCCACGCTCCATGTCCTTAATGTCGGCACCGTCAATCGTAATCCGACCATCCTGAATTTCGTAGAAACGCATTAACAGGTTGATCAGGGTTGTTTTACCGGCTCCCGTTGGTCCAACAATGGCTACCGTCTGTCCCGGTTTTACATCAATATTCATGTTATGAATGAGCAGTTCATTTTCTTTATATCCAAAATTAACACCTTGGAATGCAACCGCACCTTTAGGCTGCTGTAATTGCACGGGTTGTTTGGACTCCGGAACTTCTTCCTCTTCATCCAGCAACTCAAATACCCGTTCTGCCGAAGCAATCGTTGATTGAATGATATTGGAGATATTTGCAATCTGGTTAATCGGTTGTGTGAATTGACGGGAGTACTGTGTGAAGGCCAGAATATCCCCGATAGAGATAGATCCGCGTGTAACAAAAATCCCACCAACCACACAGATCAGCACATAACCCAAGTTACCAACGAAACTCATGAGCGGCATAATAATACCAGAGATAAACTGGGCTTTCCAGCCAGATTCATACAGTTCTTCATTGACCTTCTCAAATTGCTGTACGGATTGTTCTTCACGTCCAAAGGCTTTGACAACCTTGTGTCCCGTGTACATCTCTTCAACATGACCATTCAGTTCCCCAAGGGATTTCTGTTGACCCGCAAAGTGTTTTTGCGAACGGGATGCGACCAGCATGACAACAACCACACTGAGTGGCAGCGTCAAAATCGTGATCAGCGTCATCCATGGACTAATCGTCAACATCATGATAATTACGCCGACAATTGTGACGATGGAAGTAATGAACTGTGCCAAACTTTGCTGAAGTGTGTTACTGATATTGTCCACGTCATTCGTTGCACGGCTAAGTGTCTCCCCAGTTGTGCGGGAGTCAAAATATTTCAAAGGAAGACGTCCAACCTTCGCACTGATCTGCTCACGCATGTCATATACAACACGCTGGGCCACACCGGCCATCAGGTATTGCTGAACATACATAAATGCAGCACTGAACAGATAGAGTCCGCCCAGCAGGTATAATACTTTCATCAATGCAGGAAAATCAATCCCCGCTCCCTGTACACCCTGAAGGATGGCAATGGCGCCTTTACTGAGAATATCCGTTCCTTCGGCCATGATTTTTGGACTGATGATGCTGAATACGGTACTCAAAATGGCTGCAACCAGCACACCTAACAGACGAGAACTATGGGGCTGGAGATAACGAATCAAGCGACGCAGTGTGCCTTTAAAATCTTTTGCTTTCTCAGCGGGAGGTCGCATGCCCATTCCGGGACCTGGACCCGGCCCACCATGGGGACGAGGCGACTTACGTTCTGTACGTTCACTCATGCGATCTCCTCCTCTGTCAGCTGGGAGGATACAATCTCCCGATACACTTCATTGTGCTCCAGCAGCTCTTTATGTGTTCCTGAACCGACAATTCGGCCCTCATCCATAACCAGAATGCGATCGGCATCCATTACTGTACTTACGCGTTGCGCAACAATCAGCACAGCCGCTTCTGTCGTTTCGGACTTCAGTGCAGCACGAAGTTTAGCATCCGTTTTGAAATCGAGAGCAGAGAAACTGTCATCAAAGATATAAACTTCCGGCCGGCGAACAAGTGCGCGAGCGATGGACAGACGTTGCTTTTGTCCACCAGATACGTTGTTACCACCTTGAGCGATAAGGCTGTCATATCCCTCTTTCATCTCGGTAATGAAGTTCTCCGCCTGAGCCGTGCGGGCCGCATGAACAACTTCATCCATTGTGGCATCGTCTTTCCCGTGACGGATATTCTCCGTAATCGTACCCGTAAAGAGGACTGCCTTTTGTGGTACAAAGCCAATTTTGGCACGCAGATCTTCCTGCCGAATTTCACGCACATCCGTACCATTTACCCGGACACTGCCTTCGGTCACATCATAAAATCGTGGAATAAGACTCAGCAATGTCGATTTCCCGGAACCCGTACCGCCGATAATGGCTGTCGTCTCACCTGAGCGAGCTGTGAAGGAGATATCGGACAAAGCTGGATTCTCTGCGCCCGGATAACGGAAAGTTACATTATCAAACTCAATCATACCCTGCATGGATTTCATACCACGAGGCAGCTCGGGATTGCTAAGATCCGGCTGCATATCAAGCACTTCGTTGATCCGTTCTGCCGATGCTGAAGCTCTAGGAATCATGACAAAGATCATCGAAACCATAATCAGTGAGAACATGATCTGCATTGCATATTGGATGAAGGCAATCAACGCACCGATGTTCATATTGCCGCTGTCGATCCGCATTCCACCAAAATAAAGGATGGCAATCATCGAAAAGTTCATAACCAGCATCATCACAGGCATGATGGTCGCCATGAGCACATTAACTTTGATCGATGAATCTCTCAGTTCTGTATTGGCCCCGTTAAAGCGCACTTTCTCATGCTCCCCACGGTTAAAGGAACGAACAACCCGAATCCCTGTTAACTGCTCACGCAGCACCAGATTGAGTCGGTCCAGCTTTTTCTGAATGGTTTTGAACAAAGGTAAACCCTTGGCACCAATCAGCGCAATAGCTCCACCCAGTACCGGAAGCACGACCAGGAAAATCGTAGATAATTTGGCGTCCTGAGATACCGCCATGAAGATACCCCCGATACACATGAGCGGAGCCATAATCATCATGCGCAGCATCATCGTAAGTACATTCTGTACCTGTGTGATGTCATTCGTCGTACGCGTAATCAGTGAAGCAGTACCCATCTTATCGAACTCCTGGAGAGAAAAGTTCTCCACATGGCGAAATACTCTGCTCCGCAGTTGTTTGGCAAATCCACCCGCTGTTCGAGATGAGAGATAACTTGCAATCACCGAACACGCTGTTCCGCCAATCGCAATGACCAACATCCATCCACCAATCTGCCAGATATACGGGATATCCCCTTTAATGATGCCGTCATTCACAATATCTGCCATTAACGTAGGCAGGTACAATTCAGCAAGCGACTGAAACAGTACCAAAACCAGAATGAAAATAATCGGAATTCGGTATGGCTTCAGCATGCGAAACAGTTTCATCATGGCGTATCATCTCCTCTTGTCGAATCATCCTTTTGCAAGGAAGTTAATGTATCAAAAAAGGTGTATACCTTTGTCAACAACTCAGCCAGCTGAGTACTGTCTTGTTCACCCAAATGCTCAACTAACTTATTGAATATTTCCATGCGCTCTTGGTGAGCAGCCCGAATAATTTCACGACCTGCTTCAGTAATCGTGATGCGGACAGCACGGCGATCTTCCGGGTCCATCGTCCGTTTGACCAGCCCCTCATCTTCAAGGCCACGAATAACAGGTGTAATGGTCGGTGACTTCACTCGTAGCAATGCGCTGATTTCCGAGACTTTCATCCCGGGATGATTGGATTCGATCGTGTCATTGAAATCAGGCGGATTGTCCTGCCAGTTCAATTGTTCTCCCGGATGCATCCCGTGGAGTAAACAACCCAGCACCATAATTTCATTGTGATTGCGCCCATGAGGTTTATGCTGCCTCCATTTGCCTTTATTAAACTGCATAATGGAGTACAAAAGCTTCTGAGCGACCGGATCTATGCCAGTCATAATGGGTCCCTCCTTCTTTCTTTATCAATCCATAGACATCCAACATCATAGGACATCTATTAAATAGCAGTACAATTAAATAGATGCACAATTAATTAGGTGTACTAAGTATATTATCGTAAGAAACGAATGTCAAACATCTAAAAATAACCAATATAAACCCATAACCAAAAGCCTATACGCGCTTGATTAGGGTTTTGTCATTTGGCATTCATTGGAGCCCGCTATACTTATTATGTGCCATTCCATAAATTCAACTTACAAAGAAGCTCCCATTCCTTACTCCGGTGGATGATGACCCGTGGGTAAGAAATGGGAGCATTTTATTACGATTGAAAATTAGAAACTAGAGAATCTCCTAAGTTGCATAACTTGCATGATTAAATGCGTTTGTTACTCATTAAGACTGTGAAGCAGAGACTGTTTTAGGCACTGAGGCAAACGGGAAATATTCTTTTGCATTGTTGTAGGCAATGCCCTGTACGATCTGACCAAGCAGCTCCAGATCCTGCGGTGCCTCCCCTTGTTCGGCCCATTCACCGATGAGGTTGCAGACCAGACGACGGAAATACTCATGCCGGGTGTAGGACAGGAAGCTGCGTGAATCGGTCAGCATGCCGACAAAACGGCTGAGCAAACCAACATTCGCCAGTGCCTTCATCTGAGCAAGCATGCCGTCCTTCGTATCATTGAACCACCATGCTGCGCCAAGCTGGATTTTGCCTGGAATACCTCCGCCTTGGAAGCTGCCGATGATCGCCGCGAGCACCTCGTTGTCCCTTGGATTCAGAGAATACAGAATCGTTTTGGGCAGTGCTTGTTGCTGCTCCAACGCGTCGAGCAATCCAATCATCGCTGCGGAAAGCGGCGTATCATTCACGGCATCGTAACCAGTATCCGGCCCAAGCTTGGCAAACATCCGTGTGTTGTTGTTACGGGCTGCATTAATGTGGAACTGCATCACCCAGCCCCGATCTGCATACAGTTTGCCAAGGAACGTCAGCGTTACCGTCTTGTACTTGTCCTCTTCCTCACGAGTTACCTTCTGACCCGCAAGTACCTTTGCAAAGATGGCAGCTGCTTCTTCGCGTGTAGCCACGCCGTAAGGAACATAATCAAGTGCATGGTCAGAGACTCTGCCGCCGACGGAATGGAAAAATTCCACACGTGACTCCAGCGCAGCAAGGAAGGATTCATAATCTGAAATGGCAGTGCCAGATGCCTGCGACAGCTTGCCCACCCATTCCACGAAGGTATCCCGGTTCAATTCCAAACCTTTATCCGGGCGGAAAGAAGGTAATACCGCCGTATCAAAACCTTCGATTTCCTGAATTTTCAGATGATACTCCAGAGAATCCGTTGGATCATCGGTTGTGCACACAACAGTGACATTGGATTTGGTAATCAGATCACGTGCACCGAATCCGTCACTGTTCAGTTTGGCATTTACTTTGTCCCAGATGGCCGGTGCGCTTGTCTCATTCAATACTTCGTAGACGCCGAAATATCGCTGTAATTCCAGATGAGACCAGGCATACAGCGGATTACCAATCATCATAGGGACCGTTTTGGCATAAGCCAGGAAACGATCGTAATCGGTCACTCCTTCGCCGCCGGTCACATATTGCTCTTCAATTCCGTTTGCGCGCATGAGCCGCCACTTATAGTGATCACCGTATAACCAAGCCTCTGTAAGATTGCCAAAGGTTTTGTTCTCGTAGATCTCCTGAGGACTGAGGTGGCAATGATAATCAATAATCGGCATGTCTTTGGCATAATCCTCATATAACTTGATCGCCGTTTCATTGTGCAGTAAAAATTGTTCATCCAGAAAAGATTTCATTCGCCTCGCACGCTCCCTTTAGGTGAGTTTACGTTCATATGGGTTCACTTCCCATCTTTACGCTACACTGTTTATCATCAAAGTTCAATATAAAATGATAGCGTTATCAAAAAAGGTTGATTTAGGCATATATTCGGGAACAAGGTATACTGGATTTAACGCAAGGATGCTGATCTGAAGATCACACAAGGAGATGAAATGAATTGAAAATCACTTTTCTCGGCACAGGAGATATGTTCAGCATGGAGCAGCACCACAATAGTATGTTGGCCGAATTTGGAGGAACGCATCTGGTCATTGATTTCCCAGAATCAAATGCTAAAGCACTCAAGGAATATGGATTCGCCATGACCGATATCCACAATGTGTTCATTACCCATTTGCATGAAGATCATATTAATGGTGTACAGATGCTGGGTTATTACGCACAGATCGTAGGCGACCGCAAACCCCGTCTGTTCATCCACGAACAATTGGTAGAGCCACTCTGGAACATTCTATCCCCCGGCATGCGCTACACAACGGATGGTGAACGTACCATGAGCGATTACTACGATGTCGTCCCCCTGCCAGATGGAGGCACATTCGAACTGGGCGGCGTGACGTTTGAGACGTTTCGGACGCAGCATGTTCCCGGTATGGTCAGCAATGGGCTACTCGCCAAGCCTTACTTCTTTTACAGTGCAGACAGTACACTCGATCAGGAACGGGTGGAGCAGGTTGCCGCTGATGTGCAGCTGATTTTCCATGAATGTCATATGCACGATCTGGTGATCAAATCCCATACCTCATTGAAGGATCTGGAGCAGTTACCCGCGGAAGTGAGACAGAAAACCGTACTGATGCATTATCATGATGAGTACGCGGATGCGGACAAACGGGAACAGTTCAACCGCGCGCATGATCTACGGATGGTTGGTACGTTGGAATCATTTGAACTGGAGTAGGTAAACGGAGAGAGGGCATCGGATATTATAGTATTTGGACCTATATTCTAATGGAGGTCATTGCTATGGAATATCGAATTGAACAAGGTTACTTTCTGATATATTCTCCTGCAAGAAGCACCAGTAGTGGAGACATCATGGTGGTTAAATTACTGGAAAGACCCTTTAAGGATAGAATTGAATTCCTTATTAACAGCAAAAACTATGAGTGTACTACACACCATGAATACTTAAACTTTGAGCCAACTTCTCATCATAAACCTGAGAAGCCTGGAGCATTTTCAATGGAACGAAGTGAGTTCAATCGAATGTGGGATACGATGAATCAATATTTTGAAAAGTAATAACCTTACTATCTCAAATAGATGAACCGGCAACGTCTACTCAAATTCCTCTGATGGAACTGGTGGGCGTTGCTTTTTCCTATTTTTCTTTCTCCCATGACTTCATATACTTAATCGTTCTCGGAGAGGGCTCGGCATGGATATAAAAATAATCTTCCGTTCGCTGATTATTTGGGCCATAGGAAATTTTGATATACATATCTGCATAACGCTGGAGGATATTGCTGTCGATCTCCGCCTTGGGCTTCAAGACATAACTTCTGCTCAGACTCAATCCAAGCGGTTCCTTGTCAGACTCTAAACTAATCTCGTGTGTATTGCTCACATTGGAATGAAATAACTCTCCGGCATCTATTCGATTTATCATGTTGGGATCGAGGGTGAAGGACTGAATGACATTAACCATGGGCACCCGAGCCTCATTCACCAAAATCTCATAAGAAATTCGGTGAACTCCGGATTCATGACTCACATCCACCGTTGCAGTCAAATTATAATCATCTGGCGAGTTCGTCTGAAAAGACTCATGGTTCTTCGTAACCCGCTCATTTAAATCTCTTCGCTCCGAATTCAACGTATACTCATCGCTCCGCTTCGGTTCACCCGCTGGCCCCTGGTTTGGTACCAAACTGCAAGCCCCCATACACACGGCTATTACAAATAGATACATGACTAACGGGAAGAAACGGTTCATCTCTCTTTTGGGAGTCATGTCATCCCTCCTCTTCTCCAATCCTCTGTAAAGAATATCGCTTATTACGTTCTCTCATTTTGTTTTCTAACACTCCATATTTGGATTATTGTACCATGTATTAAGATGTGGAACCGAACTGTTTCTTTCTCATTTCATGTTTTCACTTGCAGCAGTGATTCGTTTGCCTATGGCGGCGACACTTAACCCACGTTAGCTAGCAATCTGAGAGGCCTTATTCGGCTGAAATCCGAGTTTTCAATATTCTAACGAATCTTAGACGCGTTAATCTGGTGATCTTGCTCCTATTGGCGCTAAATCAATCGTTTTTGAGAGTAATAAGGTTACTGAGATTCGTTAGAATTCCAATAACGCTAATTCAGTGCAAATAAGGCGTGCTGAGTTCGTTAGGATGGAGTTTTAGTTGCACCAAGAAAAATGCAAAAAAACCACCTGAACACAGGCATGCATGCTCTCCTGTTCAGATGGTTTAACGATCTATTCATATACTGTTGTCATATTAATCGGTGTACCTTTTCTTATCCTGCCTGGCACATGCCGTTACTCAGCGTCAGCGCAGTCCTCATTCTGTTCAGGAAGGGCCCATACCGAGACGCCTCCACCGCACACATGGAAGGTGGCCCAGCCGTCTTTCTCAATAGTAATCTGATCCTCACAGCTGTTCGTCAGATCCACCCAGACTTCACCAGCACGATGCTCTCCGATGAACATTCTCTTCTCACCGTCATCCCCGTTGGAGATGACTACTGCACAACCGGAACCTTCGATTTCCTCAACGCCACGACGTACCCAGCCAATCGTATTGGCGTGATCGAAGTAGTCTTCCTGCTCTCCATATGCCTTGTTGCAACGGGCAGACAGCAGAATGTCCAAAATCTCTTTTTTGCCATCCACAGGTTCAGGTCCACCAATACCATAATAATCCCCGTAAAATACAACCGGATAACCATCGCGACGTAATAGCGTCAACGCATAAGCGCTCGGCTTAAACCAATCACCAATCCATGATTCCAACGCTTCATGAGGTTGGGAGTCATGGTTATCTACGAAGGTTACCGCATGGGTAGGATGTGTCTGCACCAAGGTATCATCAAAAATTTTGGAGAGATCAAAGTCTCTACCTGCAAGCGAAGCCTCATGCAGCTTGTAGTGAAGAGACACATCAAACAGGTCGATCTGATAGTCTACCGTATCAAGAAATTCACGACATGCATCCAGGTTCGAATTCCAGAACTCGCCTACGATGTAGAAATCCTGACCGCGTTTGCGGATCATCTCTGCTGCGAATTCCTTGATGAATTCGTGGTTGATATGTTTAATTGCATCCAGCCGGAACCCACCACACTGAAGGGTATCGATCAGCCATTTCCCCCAATCAATCATCTCGCGCCTTACATCCGGGTGGTTATAATCTATATTGGCGAACATCAGATAGTCATAGTTGCCAAACTCATCATCGACATTCTCATTCCATTTTTTATTCTCTCCTGCGATGCGGAATACACCTGTTCGTTCTTCCCTGGCATCAAAGTCCGTGCCATTGAAGTGTTCAGAGTTCCATTTAAAAGAGGAGTATTGATCCCCGCGACCCGGGAATGTGAATTTGGTCCATCCCTCAATCTCAAACGGCTCAGAAATTTCCTTCGTTCGATCATTCGGATCAACCTCAATCACTTTAAAAACTTCCGTCTCATCTGCCCCAGCCTTGTGATTCATGACCAGATCCACATAGACGGCGATTCCGTTCTTCTGACACTCGGCAATGGCCTCTATCAGTTCCTGCTTGGTGCCATATTTGGTACGCACGGTACCCTTTTGGTCAAATTCACCCAAATCATACAGATCATATACACCATAACCTGTATCCTCAGCTGATACGGCTTTGGTCACAGGAGGCACCCATACCGTATCAATGCCTTTGGCTTTCAATTCCGGGGCCATTTCAGCCAGTCGCTTCCAATGATCTCCGTCTGCAGCCAGGTGCCATTCAAAAAACTGCATCATGGTATGATTTCTCTTCATTACAAACCGACCTCCTTGATTGCTTTCGAAGCGGACCGCGGAACGGATAGGGTATTCGCCGTTGTTCGTTCGTTGCTAACCAAGTTATAACCCTTTCACCCTACCCTTCAATCATATAAAGGAAAGAAATCTGAGAAAAATGTTAAACTTCTTGGTTCAGCATTTGCCTGATTCCATTGAAATTGCTGTGGAGATGCATCATATTCAAATTCGTTTATAATCCTGCCACTCCTCGGGCAGCAGGGAACGATATGGTTCCTGCGTGAACCGATCGTCGACCAGCACCAACACGCCCCTGTCTTCCTCCGTCCGAATCAGCCGTCCACCCGCCTGCAGCACCTTATTCATACCTGGAAAAATATAGGCATAATTGAATCCGTTGCGTCCTGTCCGATCATAGTAATCACGTAATACGTTGTTCTCCAGACCAATCTGCGGCAGCCCCGCACCTACCACAACAACGCCATTCAAGCGGTCTCCCGGCAGATCGACACCCTCCGAGAATACGCCACCCATTACGGCAAATACCAATCTTGTTCGTTCAGGATTGGGTTGGAAACCATCCAAAAACTGCTCCCGTTCCAGTTCGTTCATGCCTTGCTTTTGTATGACCGTATCCGCTTCACTTGGAAGCTGTGCATAGGTTTCGTATATCTCGCGCATATAAGGGTAGGAAGGGAAGAAGACCATCAGATTGCTGCGCGGCCATTCACTTACCAGCTGTTGCAGCATCTCCGCAATGGGTCGCCGGGACTGTTCCCTGTCCTTATAACGCACGGATAAGGGCAGGAGTCTCACATCCAATTGTTCGCGCTGAAATGGTGATGGAATCTGCAATGTATAATCCTCTTCCTCTGCACCCAGCATATCCCGATAATAGCGAAGAGGTGACAAGGTAGCCGAAAAATGAATGAGGGAGCGGAATCCTTTGGCCGTCTGACGAAGCAGTACCGAAGGGTCGAGACAAAATAACTTCACTCTCACTTCACTTCGAACACACTCTGCATACGTAATAAAACGTTCATCATACAGCTTGGCAATACGCAGGAAATTCTGTGCCGTGAAGTAAGCATCCAACAGCAGCTGATCCGTCTCGGCATTCCCCGAGCCACCTTCAACAAGGCATTGCTCCGCGACCATGACAAAAGGCTCCAGCCGTTCAATCAGTTCCTCCGGTGCTTCCTGCTGGATGATCTTCCCTTCTTCTCCACCGTTTTTCCGAAGGGTAATCAGATACTTATCAATGGCCCCGGTGTAGTCAACAATAGCTTTGGCAGCAGGCACACTGCTGTCCAGCGACTGGAACTCTCTTTTCACATCCAGGAACACAGCCTTCTCCAGCTCAGCGGAAAACATCATTCGGCCACGATCGACCAAATTATGAGCCTCGTCCACCAGTAACACCGTCTTGCGTTTCTGCTCCTCCAACATTCTTTTCAGAGAGATCCGTGGATCGAAAATATAGTTATAATCGCAGATCACCGCATCGGCTGCATACGCCGCATCCAGGGAAAACTCAAACGGACACACCCGATGTTTGCGCGCATACTGCTCGATGACCGGACGTGTCATCAACGTCTCATGTTCCAGCATGTCCAGCACGGCCCCGTTAATACGGTCATAATATCCTTCACACATGCCGCACTGCCCCGTATCACAAGCTTCCTCTTCCTTAAAACATATCTTGTCCTTTGCGGTCAGACTGATCACATGCATCTTCAATCCTTCCGATTGCATCCGGGCAAAAGCCTCTTCTGCCGCCACCCGTGTCGTCGTCCTCGCGGTCAGATAGAACAATCGGCTGGCTTCGCCTTCGCCAATCGCTTTGACCGTGGGGAACAGTACGGACATCGTTTTACCAATGCCTGTTGGTGCTTTGGCCATCAATCCTTGACCCTCACGGATTGTCTTGTATACGGCTCCTGCCAGCTTCCGCTGTCCCTCCCTGTATTTGCGAAAAGGAAACGGCAGCTCTTTCACACTGATATCTCGCTTTTCTTCATACGCAGCGATCATCTCTGCATATGGCGCATAACCGGCAATCACTTCTGCCGCAAACTGCTCCAGTTCCTGTCTCTCTGCCATTCGGCGAAACCGTCTTTCTTCATGGGTCACCGAATGCACATACGTCAACTGCACTTGCATACGTGGTTCATCTTGCTGAACGGCGTACATGTAGGCATACATCATGGCCTGCGCCCAATGCACGGGAAGCCCCTCACCCAGATCATCCAGATTGCCCGCAGTTGATTTGATCTCATCCACCGTCAACTGACCCTCCAACCGGATCAGGCCATCACATCGTCCCTCCACCACATAGGTCAGATCCCCATGTTGAATCTCAGCTTCGAGCACAATCTCTTTCAGATCCTCTTCGGTGTACTCCTTCTGTACCCGCTGGTGAATTCGAGTTCCCTCCTGCATCGAGGCATTGGTCCGGAACCCTGGACGTATGCTGCCACTGCGGTACACATACTCCACCAAAGGTCTAACCGATATCCGAATTGTTGTTGTCATACGATCACCCGTTCTGTTTGTAGTGATTATACTTTATCATGAAAAGACGTACTCAAACCAGTTGATCCGCCGATTGGACTCGCACATTCCCATATGCTATGTTGAGGTATATAAGTTAAATAAGGAGGCAGCTTCTATGTATATCTATTTGGTTCCTTCACCGATTCCGGATGCACTTGCTGCATACCCGCATCTGACTTTGCGAAGCGAAGAGCACGTGCGTCTGGCTATTGAATCCGCAGAACGCCTGATGAATATCGAGTCTGATGATAAAGTAGCCGCATATGAAGCTTTTGATGCCGCAGGCTCCTGGACTGGCGGTGGTTACGCTGTTCTCAACAATATCCCTGTCACAGAGGATGGTCGTAACGATTTCGAAGAACGGTTTAAGAACCGTGCCCGCAAGGTAGAAGACGAGCCTGGCTTTGTCGGTATTCGTGTGCTTCGTCCTCTGAAGGATGACACGTATGTCGTACTTACACTCTGGCAGTCGGAAGAACATTTCAAAGGCTGGCAGGAATCCCAAGCTTATAGTCACGCTCACCGTAACCGCAGTACAAGCGAAGGGCTGACTGCACAGAAGCCCACCATGTTCCCCAGACCTTCTTACGTCACAACGTACACTATAGAATAACAAAATTGGGTCGCATCTGGCTTTTATCGCAGTAGCCCATGTTTTTTCAAACCTCTTCCTGCATGGAAGAGGTTTTTTTGCCGTCAATTGTAGAAGGCTCTCATTTTTGACACAGCCATGCAGAGATAGGATAATACTTGTTAAATGAAACTTCGGAAGGGAAGGCGGTACCTTGTCACGCAGTTCACTCACCCGATTTCTAAGCGGACCGTTTATATTCTTTACCATTATTATGATGATCAAAAGTTCACTGGCCTGGATCGTTATCTTCGATGACATCCCTGTCTGGAAACCACTGCTGACCGAATTGCCGCTCATCTGGATCGGCTTCTGTCTAATTGAGTGGTTTGCTGCCAAGCGGCGAATGTGGATATACCTTGCCATGAATTTGCTGCTCTCAGGGATTTTCTTTGCAGCCATCATGTACTACAAATACTATGGCGTAATCGTTAACTATCACGCGTTGGCACAGGTGAATCAGGTGACCTCGGTCAAGAGCAGCATGTTCTCTTTGCTTGACCCCTATTATTTGTTTATTTTTGCAGACGTTCTGATCATTGGGGGGATACTCATTCGTCGCAGGATCAAGCTCGGGAGTACAGAACGCCCGAACCGCATTCCGCTTGAACGACGTGCCAGAAGACGGGTTGCTTCGGTCATACTGACCCTGTCCATGATCCTGTGCATGCTCAACATCTATCCCAATCGGGCCAGCATGAGTGAGCTTACACAAGCAGAACAGATGGGCATCCTTGGTTACGAGGCGTATACCATCCTGGATCGACCTGATAAACTTGTACCCATTGCTCACATTGATCAGACTGACATCGACCAACTGAAGCAAACGACCGAACTTCCTGCGATTGTGGAGCAGGGTGCCGCGAGCGGACGCAATGTGATTATGCTCCAGTTGGAATCGTTTCAGAACTTTCTGATTGGATTAGAGGTAGATGGACAAGAGATTACGCCTAATCTGAATCAATTGGCTAGACAGAGCCTGTATTTTCCGAACTTCTATCAGCAAGTGGGACAGGGAAATACATCGGATGCAGAATTTGTTGTGAATACATCGTTTTACACCCCACCGAACGGGGCAGCAACAACCGTATATGCGGATAAAGCTCTGCCGAGTCTACCCAAGTTGATGTCAGCAAACGGATATCAGACAGCCACATTCCATACAAATGATGTTCGTTTCTGGAATCGGGATCAGTTATACAAGGCACTTGGATTTGACCAGTATTATGATATTAATTATTTCGGCACACAGGACTCTATCGCCTTTTCGGCCTCGGATGAAGTACTGTATTCCAAAACACTGGATAAGCTGGAATCCATGCATTCTTCGGGCAAGCCCTTATATGCCCATATCATCTCCATGTCAGCCCACCACCCGTACACTTTGCCTAAAAACAAGGTGAAGCTGACGCTGCCAGAGCGTTACAAGGATACGTTGCCCGGTGATTATCTGATATCACAGCATTATGCGGATGAGGCAGTTGGACAGTTGATTGCTGGATTGAAAGAACGGGGATTATGGGAAAATAGCTTGTTCGTCTTGTACGGGGATCACCTGGGGCTTCCCATCTACTCACTGGATCGGGATGACATAGTCCTTATGAAAGAGTTGTATGGTCGGGAATACACATCAGCAGATATGATTAATATCCCTCTCATTATCTCGGCCCCGGGCATTACCCCGGGTGTACAACTGGAACAGATCGGAGGCCAGGTGGACATTCTGCCAACGATTGCCGGACTCACCGGAGTATCGCTGAAGGACCAATTACACTTCGGACAGGATTTGTTACACGAAGGTGGAAATCTCCTACCCGAACGTTATTACCTTCCTTCTGGGTCGGTGCTAAACGATGCTTCTCTCTTCATTCCGGCGAAAGGATACGGGGATGGGACGCATTATTCCCTAGCTGATGCGGGCAGACAAGATGCCGAGCAACAGCAGATGAATGTTCCTTCAGAAGAGATGCCGAAGAATTCAGGAGAAGAGGAATCTCCAACTATCGCCACACCCAATAACAGTGGGCAGTCTTCTTCACGGTTTATAACGAAGGAACAATATGATCGGGCATTGGATCTTGCACACTTGTCCAACAGTTATTTAAGCCAGTTACCGGACCGAAAGGACGTTAAATAATTGAATCTTTTCACTCGAACGCATCCATGCGGCGACCTTCCTCTTTAACATAGAGAGAACGGTCGCTATTTATTTTCAGAACCAGACTAGGGGCCTATCCATTCGTGAGCAGACCATCAAAGAGCCAGTTGCCTTCCTCAGAACGAATGAAATAGAAATCCAATGCACCGTTTCCATCAGACCATACTGTAGCCATATGTAAAATGACACGATCTGAATCCAGAGGATTAAATCCACGGTACTCCAAATTATTCAGGCTAACGTTATGCAGAAAAGGGACTTCGTAATCCCCCTGTTCCAGTTTAGAAATAATGATATTATTCTGCTGCGATATTTCTATATTCGGAGAAGACACCGATTCAAGATATGTATAGTTATTGGATTGCATCGCCGCCATCAGTTTAAACGTTATGTTCAGCGTTTCTCTTAAAATTTCTACTTCTTCCTGCTCTTTTGCGTCTTTTGCATCTTTTTCCTTCTGGTTGTTCCGTACCTGTTCCTTCAGCAGTTCATTTTCCTTCCGAATTTGTTCGGTATCTATGGCATCCTTGCGTTCCCTCTCTTGTACATCTGGTAGTGAAGCATCGTCACTTGAACTGCAGGCTGTTAAAAATAAAGCGAGCATCCATATCAACAAGATTCTGCTTTTTCTCATCTAATCCTCTCCTTAATAAAAATGAATACAAACACATATCTTCCATATTTATGGTAACATATCCCATATAAAAGAAAAGAGTATCTTGTTCATTCTGAAAAATAACAAAAATGACCCGAACCCTGTTAGTCCGGGCTCGGGTCGTTCATATGTTTACAACGGCAGTAGCGCAACCGACTTGCGAGCAGTCAATTGTTCTACCATGGCAAGCCATTCTTGTGGTTTATTCGGTAGAACCGTATAATATCGATTCAGGAAATCAGCCACTAGGCTTGCTGGTAGTTCACCAAGCGACTCATCGCCTGGCATGAAGCACAGATCCAATCCGCCAACCGCTTCGCCGTCACCTTGCCAGGATGGATGAACATACGGGAAGTCCAGACGCTGGTACCCCAGATGGGACAATACTTCACGACGTACATACGGGTCCATCGGCTTGATGCCGCCAAACTCGTGATCCTGACTCAGATAAGGATTATAGATTTCGGCAAACATACCGAACAATTCTTTCCCGTTTGCCGCAGCCAGCTTCTGCAGATCACGCTTGCGGTGATTCGCCAGGAAACTGCCGATCCCCAGACCTTCACGCCCAATAATCGTAAAGTCGGTCATGGCCACGTTCCAATCCTCGTAATAACGGTACTCCGTCGCTCCAACAACCTGTCCCTCATGCACAGCCACGAACACCCGAATACCCGGATCTTCCAACGGCTCTTCCCACAGGGGGAAGTCCAGCACTTCTTCCCGCGGGAAAATCTCCTGCATCAACTTGTGCATTTGGGCAAACAATGGATCTTTAATAGATGTAATACGCGTGAATTCCATGGATTAATGCCTCCTCGATCGATGATGTATTTCATTTGATATTTTTTTATTTGAACGGATTCCGCCACTCCATCAGGGCAGCATAGTTGCAGGATTCCTCATCGTCCAGATAGTCTGCGGTCACACCAACAGGCATGCGGCCACAGCGAAGCAGGAACGATATCACCGGGTCACGCCTCTCTCCCGCTGCTACCTGATCCAGATATTCCTCCGCAGATAGTTGGTCTGCAACCAGATGATAACCGGGCATTCTGCCAGCACCTAGTAACCGATCCATCCCCTGAGCGATGACAAGGTGGTACATCGCCTGCATCATAAGCTGAGCCAGTCCCCATTTGCGATACTTTGGACGAACACAGAGATCGACAATATACAGCGTGTTGCCATCCGGCTGGTGGTTACGAATATAGCCGTCATCCGTTACTTGGGCCCAGGTATGACTTGCTGGATGTTCGGGGTCCCACTGCATCCGCAGTGAGGTCATTGAGCCAGCCAATTCTCCATCCACTTCAATACAGATGGCACCCTCCGGGTAATGCTGTACATGACTGGTGAGCTGCTCGTGACTCCAGAGCAGCTCTTCCGGATAAGGTGGAGGGAAACTCTCCGCCTGAATACGAATGAGTTCCTCAAAGTCGGCTGCGACATAATTGCGGACGACAGCCTTTACCCATTTGCCACTTCGCTCCGGGTCGGTGATCAGCATTTCTTTGGTATACATGTTGCCGGTTCACCCCTTTCCACTGACAAATGAACTCAAAACTCTGTTTTGCTTCGGTTTTAAACGTAGTTGCCTACTCCCAATCGGTATACAGATCAGTACGGCGGTCACGCCAGGTCGTTACCGATCCACGTTCACGTACCTCATACAGCAAGTCCAGATCCAGATCGGCGGTCACGATCATATCGTTGTTAATCTCACCCTCGGCCAGAATGCCACGTGGCGGGAACGGGATATCATTCGGCGTAATAATTGCAGCCTGTCCGTAGTTGGCACGCATGAAATCAAAGGTCGGCAGGTTACCCACTGTTCCGGTTAACACAACATACACCTGATTCTCTACCGCACGGGCATGACTCGTATAACGCACACGGTAGAATCCATGACGATCGTCCGTGCAGGAAGGACAGAAAATTACGTCTGCGCCTTTGGCTTTGGCCATCCGTACAATTTCCGGGAATTCAATATCGTAACAGGTCAGCATGGCAATGCGGCCTTTATCGGTGTCGAACACCTCAAGTCCCTCTCCGGGAGCCATGTTCCATTCCTGGACTTCGGTTGGTGTAATGTGAATCTTGTCCTGGCGAGCGATGCGACCATCTGGGTAGAACATGTGGGCTGTATTATACAACTTCCCTTCACGGCGAATGACGTGGGTTCCCCCGATGACGTGCATGCCGTACTTGGCAGCGAGTGAAGTGAACAGTTGTTCATATTGTTCCGTAAAGTTTGGCAAATCCTCAATTGTCAGAGCATTGCCTTGTTTGTCCCCAATGGACATTAATTGCGTTGTGAAAAATTCCGGGAACAGCACAAATTCGGTTCCATATTCGCTCGCTGTCCGTATGTAATGCTCAGCCTGAGCGGCGAACTGCTCAAACGAGCTGATTGTGTGCAATTGGTATTGTACAGCGGATACCCGCAGTTTCATGTTCGTACACCTCCATCATGATTATGCTTCCATTGTAACAACGATCCGGGGTCAACAAAAGAGTATTTACACGGAGCATTACAATGTCAGAACGACCTTCCGATCGCTTCCCTTACTCACCCAGCATTGACTGTGTGAATCCGATCCACTCTCTCGTGGCAAAAGACAGATAGCGGTCCTTCCGCCAGATCATGCCGAGCTGCCATGGAATCACCGGTTCCACCACGGGTATAATGCGTACACGCATATGGTCCACCTCACGACAGATCGTCTCCGGTAGTAAGGCCACCCCCAGATTGGCGGCAACCATCGCGCTGAGCAGATCCCACTGAGAGCTCTCATATACCACCCGGGGCTGGAAGCCAGCATGCTGACAGGCCACAATAATCCGGTCATGCAGCGCAAAATCCTCCCGAAACAGCACAAAGGCGTCGTTTTCCAGTTCATGCAGCGCAACTGACTCTTTCCCCGCAAGTGGATGTGAAGGGTGTACAAGCAGGTTCAGCTTCTCTTTCACAAACACAAAATGATCCAACAGCTCATCCACGGTTGGCAGTACGGCAACGCCAATATCCAGTGCACCACTGATCACATCGGCCTCCACTTTTTTGGCTCCATCCTCAAACAGCTGAATGGTCACCTGCGGGTAGGCTTTGTGAAATTCACCAATGATCATGGGGAAAAAGCTTGATCCTACCATTGGCGGCAAGCCGATCCGCAGATGGCCTTTCTTCAAGTTCATCAGATCGTCCAATTCGGACGACAGACTGCGGAATGATTTTTCAATCTCCAGTGCCTGCCGAAAAAACACATGACCTGCATCGGTTAATTCCACTTTTTTGCCATAACGGTCCAACAACGTGATACCCAATTCCTCTTCAAGACTCTTGACCGTCTTGCTGATCGTAGGCTGGGTGATATACAGTACTTCGGCGGCTTTTGTGAAGCTCTGCTGCCGGGCAACTTCCAGAAAATATTGCAAATGGCGGATATCCATCGGTTGATCCCCACCTCTCATAGATAAATGGAATAGTAAACATTCTTAATATGCATTTTACTCATGAAAGAATGCCATGTAAAATTTGTGATATCAAGCAACGTTTCCATTCATTTTCATAATAACTCAAACGATTACGTTGATTATATAAGGAGGGATTGAAGTGAAAAAATGGGGCCTTGGTATTGCACAGGTTGCGCTCTTAATGGTTTTTTCACTGCTCATGGACCTGTTGGCCCGTACTCTCCATCTTCCTGTACCGGGTTCCATACTCGGTATGGTTGTGTTATTCATTCTGCTTCAGACTCGTGTCGTGAAGCTGCGCTGGATTGAAGTTGGAGCTGCCTGGTTGCTCGGTGAACTATTGTTATTTTTTATCCCGTCAGCCGTTGGCATTATGAACTATATGCCCATGCTGGAGCATGACGGATTGCAGATTTTATTCATCGTACTACTTAGTACTTTCCTGGTCATGTCCTGCACAGGCCTGGTGGCTACACGAATCGCCAAACGAAAGGAGCGTCACACCGGATGATTGGATTTCTCTGCCTGCTGTTAACCGTCGGTATCTATGGGGTCGCCAAACGAATGTATCGTAATCTGCCAAAAGTATATCTGTCTCCACTGCTCATTACGCCGCTGCTTGTTGTTGGCATATTGCTTGCAACAGGAACGGATTATGCCACTTATAGCAGTGGCGGCAAATGGCTGAGTTTGCTTCTTCAACCGGCCACCGTGGCTTTTGCTGTACCGCTCTATACCTTTTTCCATGTACTCAAAAAACATATTTCCGAGATTGTCTTCAGTGTCATGACCGGCTCGGTCGTTGCAGTACTCTCTTCTGCCCTGCTCGCCAAATGGTTGCGCCTGGATTCCGGTCTCATTCATAGTCTGATCCCAAGATCCATTACAACACCCATTGCCATGAACGTATCCGCCACAATCGGTGGCATACCCGCAGTGACAGCTGTTTTTGTTATTATGACCGGTTTGCTAGGGGTGATTATGGGACCTTCGATTGTCAAAATGCTGCGCATCGATGGGGAGATTGCACGAGGCACCCTGTTTGGAACCGGTGCCCATGGCACAGGGACATCCAAGGCGTTTGAACTGAGTTCCCTGACCGGTACCATCTCCAGCATCTCCATGGTGCTCGCTGCATTGTTCACTTTAGCGGTTGCACCCGTCCTTTCCAAACTTATTTTTCCATAATAGATGGCATTATCCCACTTTTTTGAAATATTATTGTTGTATTAAAGCCCTTTCTTCCTTACAATAAGGACAGGTTTTTAATTGTGAATATTGCGGGGGAGATGCGATGAAAAGAACCGGAATGAAGAGATCTCTGGACCGTCTTGGACGAATTGTCCTTCCCAAAGAAATGCGGGATACGATGGAAATCCATATCGGCGATCCGCTTGAGTTTTTCATTGAAGGGAAAGAGTTGATTTTAAGAAAGTACAAATCAACATTATGTATTTTTTGCGGTGATGTAGATACGGAAATGTATTTCAAAGAACAATTCATCTGCCGGACTTGTGCAATTCAATTAAAACACCCGGATGACTCTCCCGACTGGTTCGTACCTCAGAACAAACAGGCTCCTGCACCCGTGGAGCGTCCTGCTTCCAAATCCGCCCCAGTCTCATCTCCCGCTAGGGAAGAAGGGACCACAGCTGACAACCAAGAATACCCGGATCTGCGGCCGAAGACGGCACGCATGCTGCAACAGATGAAAGAAATTGTTGAACAGAATCCCGGTTTGGCTCAACAGCAAATTGCGGAAAAGCTTGGCATCAGCCAAGGACGCGTCTCTCAATTAAAAAAGTTACTATAATCAAAATGGCATTTGATCATTTATAGTCAGAAGACCTTCCGATCAGGAAGTCCCGCTGCAAGAGAACCCGTTGTTTTTCGTGGGTTCTTCTTTTTTTTATATTCATATTGTAATGGAAAGGAGTTCTATGGATAAAATTCTGTATTTATCACAATTCGACCTCATGTCCTCCTTATCCGAGGCAGACCTGATTGAAATGGATGGGATGACTTCTATTACGACCATACCCAAAAACAGACAGATCCAGACACCCGATACGTTTACTGAAGGTTTCTATTTTGTAAAACGGGGAAAGGTTCGTTTATATACATTAAATCCGGAGGGCAAGCAGTTCACTCTCGATATTTTGACGGAAGGTAACGTGTTTGGAGAAATGAACGGAATCTCACTCGGAACACGTGCCGTTTATATCGAAACGATGGAGGAGTGTGATATTTGCCTGATGGACAAACAACGTTTTGAACAGTTTCTGATTGAACATCCGGAATTTATGATGAGACTGATGAACGTACTAAGCGAGCGAATCAAACGAATGAGCGAGTTGACACAGACGCTCGCACTCGGAAACCTGCATGAAAAGGTGATACATAATCTCTTCCGCCTGGCTGAACAGATGGGATGGATCGAAGAAGATGAGTACTGCCGGATTCAACTCGGGCTTACCCATCAGGAGATTGCCTGGATGGCGGGAGCCACACGGGAATCGGTTACGATTGTCATGCAAGAGTTAGCAAGAGCAGGCCGTATTCGTACCGGATTCAAATCAGTCTCCCTTCATCGTGACGAAATCGCTAACCTCCGGAAAATCACGGCCCACTTGTAAGATGCCTTACATCCCTGTTCTCCAGCCAGTTGTATTGTATAACGCATGACGCTATACAACCAAGGAGGCATATACTGTTGAATACTAAGCCAGATCTATTTATCCCTGAAGACATTTTTCTTCGCAAAGGTGCCCGTAAAGCAACGGAAATCCCTGAGCATATCCGCAATTGGCTACAAGCAGGACATATCGAATCGGTCAATCTGACCGAATGGCTGGCTGTAGATCACGTTTCTCTTTTTCAGAAGGTTACCCATGAATGGGGAATGGATGCCGAAACCAGAGCAATTACAGAGCAGTTAACACAGATGGATGAGCAGCGGATCATGAAAATCATCCCGGCCATAGCCATGCAATGGCTTGATCTGTTGAAACGTCCATCAGTCAATGAACAAACGAATCTCTTTCGTTCCATTGCAGAGCATCGTTCAGACAGTGTTCGCTGCTGGGCGGCTTATATCATTGGGCTGGATTCCGGTCTGAACCTGACTGAAAAGTTGGAGCATATTCGGCCCTTTGCAACAGATCATCACTTTGGTGTAAGAGAAATCGCCTGGATGGCTGTACGGGAGTCCATTTCTGCCGAATTATCCTTAGCCCTGCAGCAGTTAATCACATGGAGCGTTGACCCTGATCCACTGATCCGCCGCTTTGCCATAGAATCAATCAGACCTCGTGGCGTCTGGGCCAAGCATATTCAGGAGTTAAAAGAAAACCCCGCCATGGCCCTTCCCTTGCTCGACGCGGTGAAATCCGATGCCCATAAGTATGTGCAGGATTCGGTAAGTAACTGGCTGAACGACGCCAGCAAGACCAATCCAGAGTGGGTGCGGCAGGTCTGTGCCACTTGGACTCAGCAGTCGGATACCAAACATACGCGGCGAATCGTTACACGTGCCACGCGAAGTCTTACATAAAAAAAGATGACCACCGCTCACTGGCAGTGGTCATCTTCTGCATAGGCATCCGCGTTTACATTCCTTTTGACAGGAATACCTTTTCCACGATGAACAGCCCAATAACGTTCCCTCTTATCTTTAACTTACGCCTGAACCGCGTCCATCTGGCCTTCTTCTTCCGCTTCCAATCTGCGCATGCCCACAACCAGGACAATGATGTTAGCTACCAACAACACAGCCGGGAACGGAACAGCAGCGTATTGTGCATAGATCAGATGACTTCCCACGGCCCCAATCAAAATGAATGTCAGTATGCCAGAAGCCAAGATGCGAGTACGTGGAATCAGCAGTCCTACAGCACTAAGCAACTCCACGGCACCCAGCAGATACATGGTCCATGTCGGATAAGAGAAACTCTCGAAGGTCTGAATCATCATGTCTGCTCCACTAATCTTATTAAACCCCGTCATGACGAAGACACCTGCTAACACAACCAAAAAAACGTAACCCAAAATCTTGTTCATATGTAGATCCTCCTAAAGCGAATTGAATGTTCCCACTATGTAATGATTATTTTTGCGATAAATAGTAAAAAAAGAATCTATGTAAAAGTCCCCCGAAGGTAACTCTGTTTTCAACCGTCCAGCCCAGTTCAATTTTCAGAATAGTACGCGTTCATATTATACGTATTATTTATCACCAACTTACTTTTGTGAAGTTAGTATATAATAATAATATAATTTCTACAAGTAATTTTTCACTGTATGATGTATAATACATACAAAAGGTATGTTACAGTATATTTTGTAGTAACCCTCATTTACTTGGATGTCCTATATTCTTAAAGCGGCAGAAAACATGTCCTTTCATATACAACTTTGAAGAAAATAATTATGAATCGAGGTGAACACGTTGAAGCTGAAAAAAGTAAAATCACCAAGTCCCTGTATGATCACTCAAGCCATAGACATCATAGGCAAGAAGTGGGTACTGTTAATCATGTACCAACTGTTGTCTGGACCCAAGCGGTTTACGGAGCTTGAAGCAGAGATGGCGATCAGTGGACGACTTTTATCGGAGCGATTGAAGGAAATGGAGACGGAAGGTATCGTAACCCGACACATGTTTCCCGAGATACCTCCCCGTGTAGAGTATGAATTGACACCGAAAGGCAGAGCCATTGAACCTGTCATTGATCAGATCTACAGTTGGTCATCTGACTGGTTGAAACAGCAGAAATCCGAGTAGTTGAATTGCTGCTCAATAATCTCTACTCAACACAAATACGCCTGAATCAGGCTGATCTGCGGATCATTCCCTGATTCAGGCGTATTTATATTACCTTCAACCTTTTAATGAGAGAGATGTTTAGAAGGCTGAAGCTGTACAGGCAGACCGGAATCTGCTGATGCCAGCGCCGCCGTCGTAATCTCCTGTGTACGGCAGGCATCCGCATAATCGGACAGAATTCGTGAACGGTCCCCCGTACGCAGGGCGTGAATGAACGCTTCATTCTCACGCTCGTATGGATTATGTCCTGCCGGAATCTCCAGACCTGCCATCGCATGTTTTGCGGCACTTGGCAGAAGCAAACGTTCTGGCGTCCAATCCCACACACCTGCATCCGTGTAGAACTGGAGTCCTGCGCCGCCCTCTCCGTCTGGCAACAGACATGTATTGGCGATACTGGCAATCGCTCCACTTTCCAACTTGAGCGTCACATTTGCCACATCGGCAACGGTCACATGCTCATGCTTCTCATGCATGCTTCGCTGAGCTGCTACAGCATATACCTCCGTAACTTCTCCTGCACAATACCGAAGCAAGTCTACAATATGTGTAGTCTGCTCTACGAATTGTCCTCCTGAACCGTCCTGACGCCGCCACCAGGCGACCCCTGGCATTCCGCCCATCCAGCGACCAAGAGCCATGCCGACCGTCTGTTCTTTCATCGCTTGCTGCAGGACCTGCGCGGCCTCCTGATAACGGAAATGGTATCCTACAGAGGTTAACAATCCGCTCTTTTGTACCTGATCCAACACCTGACGCGGAACATCCATTCCGGTACTCAGCGGTTTCTCCACCAGGAATGGAATATCGCGTCGGATTAATTCGGACTCAATCGACCCGTGAGACATCGGAGGCACACAGATATACACCGCATCCAGCTTCTCACCATCCAGCATATGTTCAAGTTCCCCGTAACCAACAGCATCATAAACGGAGGCCATAGCCTCTGCCTTTTCGAGCGATGTTCCACAGACACTCGCAACACGAACACCTTCCATCCGTGCGAGAATATCCGCGTGTACCTTACTGAACCAGCCTGTTCCAATGATTCCGATCTGTAATGTCATGGATGTAATCCCCTCTCTATGTTACACGCTTACATGTTCCATTCGACTCTCGATCTTGAAATCCTGCCTCAGATTTTGCCGGATGCTTCCAGCAGCAGCTGATCCAGTTCCTGTGTATGTTTAACCTCTTGCTCTTCAGACCAGTTCAAACAACCTGCCATGTATGAGATAACCGCTGCTTTATAGCGACGAACTTCATCAATACGGAAGAATAAATCACCTGTCCTTCGTACCAAAAAGTCAGACGGGGTTACAGCCATCTCTTCATCAATCGCGTAACGCAGCATCAGCAATAGCTCCTGTGGCATGCCATGAAGCTCGGACTTGGTTCGTGGATCGGGCATTCGCTCATACAGTGCCTCCACATTGGAACCATACGTGCGAACCAGCCGCTCCGCAGCAGGTCGGGCAAGCCCGAGGGCAACACCGTCCTTGATCTTGCGCTCCGCATACGATACAAATCCAGCCGATCCCCCTACATCACCGCCGGAGATGGGCATCTTTTTCGTTACACAAGGGCCTATGGAATGCCCACTCTCCTGCTCCATCTGGCGTGCGACGAGATCAACGACCATCTCGGCCATTTTACGGTATCCGGTTAATTTGCCCCCGGCAATCGTAATCAGGTTGGAATCGGATACCCAGACTTCATCTTTACGTGAAATTTCGGAAGGATTCTTACCTTCCTCATGAATTAGTGGTCGTACACCCGCCCATCCAGATTCCACATCCTCGGTACCAATCCGTACATCTGGAAACATGCCATTGACTGCATTAATGACATAATCACGGTCGGAGTCGGAAATTTGGGGGTGTGCAGGATCGTCCTGATATACGGTGTCGGTTGTCCCCACATAGGTTTTGCCATCACGCGGGACAGCAAACACCATTCGACCATCTGGTGTATCAAAATAGACGGCCTGTCTTAATGGGAATCGTTCACCATCAAAGACCAAATGAATGCCTTTGGTCATCTGCAGCGTTTTCCCCTGGCGCGAACCGTCCAATTCCCGCAGACCGTCCACCCATGGACCGGAAGCGTTGATCACCTTGCTTGCTTTCAGCGTATAGGTCTGACCACCGATCTGATCCATAGCTTCAATACCTGTGATCTTGCCATTTTCCTTCAGGAAACCTTTCGCCTTAACGTAGTTCACTGCCTGTGCCCCACGTTTGACAGCTTCTTTCATAACTTCTATGGTGAGCCTGGCATCATCAGTCCGGTACTCCACATAGAGTCCACCACCCAACAACCCCTGTTTGCGTAATAAAGGTTCACTGTCTGACACCGCTCCAGCATTCAACATTTGGCGCCGTTCACTGCGCTTCACCCCGGCGAGCCGGTCATACACCATCAGTCCAATGGATGTGCTGAAGCGGCCGAACGTGCCAGCCGTATAGATCGGTAACAACATCGGTTCCGGTGTGGTCACATGTGGCCCATTCTCATAAACTACAGCCCGCTCCCGTCCTACCTCAGCAACCATCTTCACTTCATATTGCTTCAAATAACGTAATCCGCCATGGACAAGCTTGGTCGAACGACTGGATGTACCTGCTGCAAAATCCTGCATTTCTACAAGCGCTGTCTTCAATCCACGGGAAGCCGCGTCCAATGCAATCCCTGCGCCTGTAATCCCGCCGCCAATAATTAATACGTCAAAATGTGCATTCGCCATATTTTGCAAATATTCGGTCCGGTGTGCTGACGAGAACGTTTCTGTCATTCTTGAACCTCCCATTTATCCCCTTAATATTTCCGTAAAAAACAAAAAAAGGACCACGTCATTCGCTCAGCAATTGCTGAGCGGCACGTGGTCCCTCCCGATCTCCAGACATCATTTTTTAACTTGTGCCTTTATCCTATCACAGATTTTTGACGGCGTGAAGTCCTGAAATGACACATTATTCAAAAAAAATTCAAAAAGTTGTTCTGCCAAAGGATGGAATTTCAAATGAATCCACTAACCTTGTTTTTTTCCTTATAGTGGGTATATATTTTGCCCCCTCCAGGAAGAATAACCCTGTAAATCATGCATCATTTTCCACCAGTAAATATCATTTATAACATATGTTTAGTTAAAAAGTACAAATACCCACACCAAGAAATATTCATTTCTTTTATTTAGCATTTTTCATAATTCGAATCATTCCGCTCACGGGTACAAAATATAGACGAACAAAATCATTTCGATCTATATTTTGCTGATTGGAAGACGCTCAGGTGATTTATGCAAAATGCTTATTTAAAAGCCATTGCTGCGTTCACTGCACGCTTCCAGCCTGCATACAGTTCTGTTCGTTGTTGCTCAGCCATAACAGGCTGGAAGACACGTTCGGTATTTTCATGATCCGTCAATTCATCCGCACTCGTCCAATATCCAACCGCCAATCCTGCCAGATAAGCCGCACCCAATGCAGTCGTTTCGTTCACCGTTGGGCGTTCGACAGGAATGCCCAGAATATCACTCTGGAACTGCATGAGAAAATCATTGGCCGCCGCCCCGCCATCCACACGCAGAGCATGCACGGGAATACCCGAGTCGGATTCCATTGCCTCCAGTACATCTTTGGTCTGATACGCCAACGCCTCAAGCGTAGCACGGATAAAGTGTTCCTTTGTCGTGCCTCGGGTCAGGCCAAACACCGCACCCTTAACCTCACTATCCCAATACGGACTGCCCAGTCCCACAAATGCAGGTACCATATAAACGCCGTCTGTCGAAAGCACGCGTGTGGCGTAATCCTCGCTATCTTTTGAAGAGCGAAGCATTCTTAATCCATCACGCAGCCACTGAACCGCTGAACCTGCAACAAAAATGCTGCCTTCGAGGGCATATTCAACCTTGCCGTTCATCCCCCAGGCAATCGTGGTAATCAGTCCGTGATTGGATTGTACCGGGTTCTCTCCCGTATTCATAAGCATGAAACAACCGGTACCATATGTATTTTTCATACTACCCTTGGTGTAACAGCCCTGACCAAACATCGCTGCCTGTTGATCTCCTGCTGCTCCCGCAATCGGAATCCGATGACCGAAGAAATGATAGTCTGTTGTGTGTGCATACACCTCGGATGAACCTCGCACTTCTGGCAACATAGCCTTAGGAATGTCGAGGATATCCAGCAATTCGTCATCCCATTGCAGATCATAGATGTTATAGATCAAAGTACGTGAGGCATTGGATATATCCGTGACATGTGTACCCCCGCTCAGTTTCCAGATCAGCCAGCTATCAATCGTGCCAAATAGCAATTCACCCTTCTCTGCCCGCTCCCGGGCACCAGGGACATGATCCAGAATCCACTTCACCTTTGTTCCCGAGAAGTAGGGATCGATCAGTAATCCTGTTTTACGGCGGAAAAGGTCCCCGAGACCCTGCGTCTTCAATTCTTCACAGATATCTGCGGTCTGTCTGGATTGCCATACCACTGCATTATAGATGGGTCTGCCTGTTTCTTTGTCCCATACCACAACGGTCTCACGTTGATTCGTAATTCCAATTCCGGCAATCTGAATAGGTTTGATTCCGCTCTCTGCCAGACATGAAGCCATCACGGCAAGAATGGAACTCCAGATTTCGTTGGCATTCTGCTCTACCCAGCCCGGTTTGGGGAAATATTGAGGGAATTCCTGCTGTGCAATGTGCACAATCTCCCCGCCACGGTTAAATAGAATAGCTCGGGAGCTTGTTGTTCCCTGATCCAGAGCCAATATATATTTTTCCATACAGCCAACCTCCTGTTGTGGGTTCTTTTTAAGGTGTAAGCGATTTCTCGAAGTGTCGGATCAGATCTGCGTTGGATGTGGTCACTGCCGTAGCCCCGACGCCAAGCGCAAGTTCAACCTCTTCCGGTGAACGGATCAATCCCCCTGCAATAATGGGTATCCCTGTACGCACAGATACTTCCGCAATAATATGCGGAATGACGCCAGGTAATACTTCAATATAATCAGGTTGGGTTTTGGCCAGCAGCAGATAACTTTTCTCCAGTGCATGGGTATCCAGCAGAAAAATACGTTGAATCGCTGTAATGCCTTTCTGCTTCGCCTTCTGAATGACACTCGCTCGCGTAGAGATCAGTCCTGCCGGGCGAATGTGCTGACACAGATACTCTGCCGCATACTCATCATTCTTCAATCCTTGGACCAGATCTGCATGCAAAAGTATCTTTTTGTCGTACCGCCGACCCTCGTCCATTACACTCTGAAGCTGTGCAATATGCGTTTCCAGCATCACCCCATAGGTATAAGGGCCTTCAATCATCGCTTCAAACTGCTTCATGCTCTTTGCAGCCGGCAATATACGTTGTCCCTCAAATGGCACCTTGGTTCCTCCCGCATTCATCAGATGACTATATTGTATAATCCGCACTGCGGGAACGGCAAGCCATTCCGTGAATCAGGAAAACCTGATCGCTACCCTATCATCCATAGCAAAAAGCCGCTGTTGTACTTCTCCATAACAGAGAGTACATCAACGGCTAGCCATCTATTCGTATACGTCTATAAATAATGATTAAGCCTGCGCATGCGGAAGCAGCGTCTCTGCCCCGGCCCAACCATCACTTTCTGCCAAATGACCGGAACGGTTCACTTTCGTTTGCAGATATTTCTCGTTGAAAGCAGAGCGATCTCCCCATAGTGGCACACGTCCGCCCACATTCAATCCCGCTTCCTGCAAAGCAGCGAGCTTCCGTGGATTGTTGGTGATCAATGTAACCGGTGCGGAGCGAAGCGCACGCAATACGGCAATCGCATCGTCATAATTGCGGGCATCGTCTGTGAATCCGAGTTGCAAGTTTGCATCTACCGTATCCAGACCTTCTTCTTGCAAAATGTACGCCATGGCTTTGCTGAACAGACCAATGCCACGTCCCTCATGGTTCGCAAGATAGAACAGTGCACCCGCTCCATGAGCGGCGATCATTTTCATGGATTGCTCCAATTGGAAGCCGCAATCACAGCGTTTACTGCCAAAGATGTCGCCTGTATGACAGATGCTATGCATCCGAATCAGCGCTTCTTGTGCGTCGGCAAAGTCACCATACACCAGAACACTGGATTGTTGACGCTCTGCCAGTTCAGCTTCAGCAAGAGATTCAATTAACTCGCCGCTCTCCATTGCTTTGTCTGACTTCATCCAGCTATACCACTGGAATGTCTTGGTCTCCCCATCGAGGTTAACCGGGAGTTTGATTGGCCCCACCAGGTATATGAACTCTTTTCCACTCGGAAAAGTCTGAATTTTGGGGGCAAGCAGTTGAATAATATGTGAATTGATCATTGTCGTTCCTCCTGTTTAGGCCAACTTGTCTGTTGATTGATTCGCATCCAGCATGAAATTGGATCACTTGGATGTTATATAGTACGTATCTATATTATTCTCATCATCATTAGTTACTTTATGTAAGTTAGTTTAGAATAAAAATTATAATGTGTCAAGTAACTTTTATTTTTAAAGTAACTACCCAATTTATGTTACGCAATCGACACAAATATGTGTTTCATTTCAGGAATATTGGGTATGAGTTTATAAACTGCTCATACACTAATGTTGTAGTCCAAAGCACTTCATGCCTCGAACTTAATGATGAGGGGGTAATACACATGATCCGCCGGAAAAGAACATGCTGGACAGCCATACTGATGGTCTGCGTCCTGCTCATAAGCGGATGCTCCATCTGGCCCGGACAGGACGATTCAGCGAGCAATAAAAAGGTAGCGCTTACATTATGGTACTGGAATCGTTCCATCGACGATAAGTTGATTGCCAGGGCTAAGGAAAAGTTCCCCAATATCGAACTGACAGCTCAGAAAATCGGCGGTGATTTCAAAGCAAAGCTCAAAACAACACTCGCTGCACGCTCAGGTGAACCAGACATTGTGGCATTGAACGACTGGATCATGGAGCTATTCCCCAGTGAGGACCGTTTCTATAATCTGTATGATCTCGGTGCTGGAGATATTGAAGACCAGTATCTGCCGTGGAAATGGAAGCAAGGCGTTACGCCAAGCGGACAGATGATCGGTTTCCCGATGGATACAGGGCCAACAGCCCTCTTCTACCGAGAAGATCTGTTCAAGGAAGCCGGATTGCCATCTGATCCCGAGGACGTTACACGCCAGATCAACAGCTGGGATGCATATGCTGCTGCCGGAGAACAGCTCAAGGAAAAATTCGGAGGCAAGGTTTTTCTAACCGACAATATTGCAACCGTTTACAACCAAGTCATATCGCAGTCTGCGGAGCGTTATTTCCGGCCGGACGGGTCCTTTATCGGCATGGATTCCCCTATTGTGGGCAAGAGCTGGGATACGGCCGTTGCTTTCAAAGAGAAGGGACTACTTGCCAATGCAGATGGCTGGACTCCGGGCTGGAACGCCGCGATGAATAATGGTGAAATCGCCTCTTTTGTAGGTGCTGTCTGGATGAAACAAGTTCTTCAGGAAGCCGCTCCGGATACATCCGGGAAGTGGCGGGTCGCTCGGGCACCGGGGGGAGATGGCAATAACGGAGGATCATTCCTGTCCATCCTGAAGTCGAGTGAACATCCTCAGGAAGCCTTCGAACTGGTTCGCTGGCTGCAAAGTCCCGAAAATCAACTGGAGCAATATCAGACATTGAACCTGTTCCCTTCTGCACCAGGTGTGTTTGATGATCCTGCCATGAAAGAAAAAGAACCTTTCTTCGGTGGACAGGCGACAGGACCAGTATTTGCCGAATCGGCACAGCAAGTGCCGGATGCTTTTTTTGGAGAAAGATACCCCTCCGTACACAACATTATCACCCGGCGGCTGAATGATGTCGCGAAGCAAAATGCCGATCCACAGCAGGTCTGGACGGATACGGTACACCGCGTCGAGCGGGAATTGCAGCGTTAACCTGAAGAACGTGTGGTTTCGTTATCCGCAAAGGAGGAATTCATATGGCTGTAACTGAACCTCGTCTTACTCCCGATCCCGGAAATGCAAGACCTGATCTGGATCGGCAGAAGTCACTATGGGCGAGAATGTGGGAGCATCGTGCACTTTATGTTGCGATATCGCCGTTTTATATTCTGTTTGCGGTATTTGGCCTGTTCCCGATCGGATTCTCACTCTATCTGGCTTTTCATAAATGGGATGGCATCGGTGTCATGACGTACAACGGACTCAACAATTTCAAATACATGCTGACCGATGCCGAGTTCTGGCAAGCCGTAGGTAACACGTTCATGATCTGGATCTATTCGACGATTCCGATGCTCTTCTTCGCCCTGATTATTGCATTTCTGCTGCATGCACCATTTGTGAAGTTCCGTACATTATTTCGGGTCGGTTATTTCCTGCCAAACGTTACGTCCATCGTGGCGGTAGCCATTATCTTCGGTGCCTTATTTGCCAACAATTATGGATTTCTCAATTATCTGTTACAGTCGGTCGGGCTACCGGTTGTGGAGTGGCTTAATGCACCATGGGGCATTAAAGTCGCAATCTCCTCCATGGTAGTCTGGCGCTGGACCGGATATAACGCCGTCATCTATCTGGCCGGATTACAGAGTATCCCGCAGACATTATACGAAGCAGCCAAGATTGACGGCGCATCAGCGATACAGTCGTTTTTCCGAATTACAATTCCGATGCTGCGTCCTGTGATCCTGTTTACGGTCATTACATCAACGATTGGCGGTATGCAGCTGTTCACTGAGCCACAAGTATTGGTAGGTAATGATGGTGGCGCAGGTGCAGCAGGCATGACGATTGTATTGTACCTCTACCGTGAATCCTTCATTAACAATTACTTCGGATATGGCGCTGCCGTTGGTTGGGGCATGTTCCTTATTATCGCCCTGTTCTCGATTGTGAACTGGAAGCTTGTTCAAGGCAAATCATCCTGATGTGATAAGGGGGAGCGCACATGGCGACCAAACACCTCAAATCGCTGGTGTTGTATACCGGTCTTATCGGGGGCATGCTCATATCCATGTTCCCGTTCTATTGGCTGATTGTAATGTCCACCCGGACAACGTCTGATATCTACAAGTTTCCGCCCCAGCTCTGGTTCGGGGGTGAACTGTGGAATAACATCACGCGGGTGTTGCAGCAGATTGATTTCTGGGGAGCTTTTCTAAATACGTTGTTTGTGTCAGGCCTCGTAACGATTCTTGTGCTGTTTTTTGACTCACTGGCGGGGTTTGCGTTTGCGAAGTTTGAATTTCCCGGCAAAAAGTGGCTCTTCATCCTGCTGCTCGCCACCATGATGGTACCTTCGCAGCTGTCGCTGGTGCCTTCCTTCGTACTGATGGCTACGTTCGGCTGGGTCGGTTCCTTCAAAGCCCTTATTATTCCCGGCATGGTGAACGCCTTCGGTATCTTCTGGATTCGCCAATATGCCACGGAGTCAATTCCGAACGATCTGCTGGATGCGGGCCGCATCGACGGCTGTAATTTCTTCCGACTCTATTGGAACGTAGCGCTGCCTATTCTGCGACCTGCCTTTGCTTTCCTCGGCGCGTTCACCTTCATCGGCGTATGGAATGATTATCTGTGGCCTTTGATCGTCCTGACGGATGAACGCAAATATACGTTGCAGATTGCGTTGTCTCAATTAAACGGACTGTATAACACAGACTATGCCATGGTTATCGCGGGTACGTTGCTTGCCGTCATTCCGCTCATCGTTATGTTCCTGTTCATCAGCCGACAGTTTATCTCGGATATCGCGGCAGGGGCAGTGAAGGACTAAGATTGTGGCATTTTGATCCATCCCTTAAGTCTGATATTCTTATCTATATATGAAATAACAGATGCCATATAAGTTGGATGAATAGCGCCACGTGCGCGGAGGGGACAGAAAGGGCCTGAAGAAATGGAGTTAAAAGCTTTCCAGAGGAAAGCTACTTCGAAAGCATATGCTTCGCATTTACGCGATCGGAAGGCTTTCTGTACCCGAAGTGTTAACGTGTAACAGCATTCATTTCACTTATATATTCAAGAAAGAGGGATGACAAAATGGCTTCTTCACCCTATATGATCGGCGTAGATATCGGCACGACCTCCACCAAGGCCGTCTTGTTCGAACAGAACGGAACCATTGTGGCTCAAGGCAGTGCCGATTATCCGCTACACACCCCCACACCTGCGATTGCGGAGCAGGATGCGGAAGATATTTTCAAAGCAGTCATCGAGTCAGTTAAACAGGCCACTTCCAAAGCGGGAGTGAAGCCAGAGGATATCCTGTTTGTATCGTTCAGTTCGGCCATGCACAGTATTCTGCCTGTCGATCAACGCGGCAAACCGCTGATGCGGGCCATGACTTGGGCAGATAATCGTAGTGCCGAGTGGACCGAATCACTCAAATCGGAGATGAATGGTCACGAAATCTATCTGAGAACAGGTACGCCGATTCATCCGATGTCCCCACTCACCAAGATCATGTGGCTCACCCGGGATCAACCAGAACTTTTCAGACAGACATACAAATTCATATCCATGAAAGAATATGTCTTCTACAAATTATTTTCTGAATACGTCATTGATCACTCGATGGCCTCAGCCACCGGACTCATGAATCTGGAAAAACTCGACTGGGATGCAGAAGCGCTCCATGTGGCGGGCATTACCCCGGAACATCTGTCCCGATTGGTACCGACCACACATGTGCTGAAACATGGATTGCACCCGGAGTACGCCAAGGAGATGGGCATTGCGGTCACCACACCGTTTGTCATCGGGGCCAGTGATGGTGTGCTCTCCAATCTGGGCGTGAACGCCATTGATCCAGGCGTCGTGGCCGTAACCATTGGTACCAGTGGAGCAATTCGTACAGTCGTAGACAAACCGGTGACCGATCCAAAAGGACGTTTCTTCTGTTATGCGCTCACGGAGGATGCCTGGGTGATTGGTGGACCAGTGAACAACGGCGGTGTTATTTTCCGCTGGATTCGGGACGAGTTTGCGGCTTCCGAGGTGGAAACGGCCAAGCGACTTGGCATCGATCCATATGAAGTGCTCACTCGTGTTGCCGAAAATGTACCTCCCGGTTCGGAAGGTCTCTTGTTCCATCCGTACATGACAGGTGAGCGGGCTCCGCTCTGGAATCCGAACGCACGCGGCTCGTTCTTCGGCCTGACGCTGCACCATAAGAAGGAACATATGATTCGCGCTGCACTTGAGGGTGTGTTGTTTAACCTGTACACGGTCATGCTGGCGATTGAAGAAAAGATTGGTCGGCCGAAAAAAATCCAAGCCACAGGCGGCTTCGCCCGCTCTGAGTTGTGGCGTCAGATGATGGCCGATATTTTCGATCAGGATGTTATCATTCCTGAAAGTATCGAAAGCTCCTGTCTCGGCGCAGCCGTACTGGGCTTGTACGCCCTTGGCCGCATCGATTCCCTGAGCGCCGTCTCCGGCATGATCGGATCAACACATCGTCACCAGCCTGACCCGGAGAGTGTCCGCGTCTACCGAGAACTGCTACCGATCTTCATCCGCATCTCCCGTAAGTTTGAAGAGGAGTATGCGGATATCGCTGCTTTTCAGAATAAGACGATGCAGGGGTAGGGAAGGCGTGGGATGTTTCACGTCGGAGATTCAAAAAGTCGAACCGGAATAGGCTAACGAATCGTAGACGTCTTATTTGAAGCTTTTAGCATGTTTTCAAAATCTAACGAACCTGGTGGAGCTAGAATAAAAAGTGGACACCCGTTAACGGACGGAAGGATAATAAGACTAACGGAGGTGTCCACATGGGAGAACAGCGGCAACGATATAACGAAGAATTCAAGAAACAAACGGTCAAATTCATTCAAGAGCAGACGAAGACACTTGGAGATTTGACAGAAGAACTCAACATTCCAAAAAGTACGTTGCACCAATGGATGAGTAAGTACCGCGAACTAAAACATGAGCCTGTTGCCAGTGTAGATCGAGTGAAGGAACTGGAAGCAGAGCTCCAAGAGATGCGCCGGTTGCTTCAAGAGAAAGAGCACACGCTTGCGGATACACAAGAAGAACTGGCGATTGTAAAAAAAGCAGTGCACATCTTCAGCAAACCAAAGAGCTAAGATTTCAGTTTGTGGAAGACCATCGCTCCGAGTTTTCTTTGGAGAAGATGTGCAGTACCTTTCAAGTATCACGGAGCGGATATTACAAATGGCGAATGGACCGAACCAGCATGCGACAGAACCGCAAAGACGAGGTCATGAAGCGTATTCGGTATCATTTTTACGACCACCAGATGCGGTGTGGAAGCCCTAAAATTACGTATCTGCTCCATTTAGAAGGGTTGCGAATCTCTTCCCGTACCGTCAGTATATACATGCGTCAAATGAATCTACGTTCTGTGGTCATGCCCAAATATCGCGTTCAGACTACGGATTCCAAACACGACCATCCCCTTGCACCAAATACGCTGAATCAGCAATTTAAAACGTCCAAACCGAATACGGTATGGGTTACCGACATCACCTACATTCCTTGCCGAGGAGGTCGCCTATATCTCGCCAGCGTTCTGGATTTGTGCACACGTGAAATTGTAGGCTGGCGTCTATATAACCATATGGAAACCAGTTTGGTGATGGGTGCACTGGAGGAAGCTTACAAGGCCAAACGCCCTGCTCCGGGATTACTCCATCACTCGGATCGCGGGCTCTCAATACACGTCAAAAGAATATGTGGAGCAACTAAAATCATACGGAATGGAATCAAGCATGAGCCGACGAGGAAACTGTTATGATAACGCCTGTATTGAGTCGTGGCACAGTATTTTAAAGAAGGAACTCATTTACTGCAACCCTCGTTTTAAGACACCGGAAGAGGCTTATACTGCCATCTACCAGTACATTGAGTTCTATTACAACCGCAAGCGAATGCATGGCGCGCTAGGGTATCTTTCCCCTGCTCGTTTTGCGATGAAATTTACGGACAAATCCGCAGCGTAGTGTCTACTTTTTTGACATAGGTCCATGGGCCACCTTATATAGCTTACAAGGGTAAAAACCTGCACAAGAACTGAAAATGGAGCCTAATAACGTGTTTCTGGTTCGTTAGAAAATTATTTTCTCCAAATACCCTCCAATAGCGTGTGTACAGTTCGTTAGAATTAATACGAGATGCCGTAAGTTAAAGAGGCCCACCCCGCCATGGTTATGTCCATATGGGATGGGCTTTTTTTCATGCACAGACTATATAAACTCTATTTAGATTGGATCAATATATCTCTCAGCATACTTGGAGCTTCCTTTTATGTTCTATTAAAGTATCCAGGGGACGCCACAGCAACCGTCCTAAAATAGAAAAATCTCTTTTCCAGTTCCTGATTCTCTGGCGAAAACTCGGTCAGAAACTCAACTGAATTCAACATTTCTTCGGTCATCACGCTAGGTCTCCACAAAGCCAATTGGATGTCTTTGAAAATAAAAGAAAATCCCAACTCCGCATCGATGTCTCGAGTATATGGTGTCTTACTATCTATTAGCTTAACGAGATCATCAGCCTTTGTTCGAAAAACATCAATATTATCATATGTAAGGACAACATCAGATTCATCAGGTGGATAATCGTGTGGATTACTTACTTCAATGAAATAGAGTTTATGTTCCAAATTATACTCCAATCGGTTATAGAGCTGACTAATCTCCGGGGTGATGCGCTCGATGATCTCTTCTACCTCTGGTTTACTCATTCCCAACTTAAATGGTCCAATGCCGACCATGGGTATGACCTCTAAAGGTTCCATGACGTTTCGTTTCCCAACTTCGTTCATGTAGTTCACTCCTCTTTATTCCAACAAATAAGAATTATAACGTTCATCCCTATACTCTAATCCTACCCTAAAAAGAATGATTGAGCATAACAAAACCCCACAGCTTGAAAAAACGGTGGAGTTAAGGTTTCCTATCTTTTATGGATTCAGATTTCTAACAACTATAGAACTGAAATCCTAGATTTTAATTACTGATTATACTTGCTGAACGCATTCTGATCGGCCTGTACATTCTCCAGATACACAATCTGCCCCGCATCATTTACTCGCGCGATATCAATGCCTGCTTTGGCATATACCGTTCCGTCTGCCGCTTGTCCGCACACCGCCCAGTTAGTTTGGTAGCTGCCGTCAGGCTGTTGCACCCACGCGTCCCACATATGTTTAACATCCTTATTGTATTCGTAGAAAGCTTTCATAAAACCATCGAATCCTGTTCGGCTGGTGCCGTTAAGCACAATCTCTGCGTCAGGTGTAAACAGGGACAATAAGTCCTGCATGGCGCGCTCGTCTGTACGTGAAGCATCAAATAAACGGAAATAGTTGTTCAACAGTGTAGTGGTACTCATAGTACTCATTTATATTCCTCCTAAAATAAAAAGCCGTTTTCCAATCTTTCAGTTCGAATATTTTCGAACTATTGAAAAGAAATGTATCATACTTCTTATACTGCCTGCAAGAGATAGTTCGAAATTTTTCAAACATTGAAAGGTACAGCCGAATATGCTAACGTCATAGATATGAGAACTCCAACGATACCTATGGCTTCGGAATTGAAGCTGACCACGGTCTGCAATGCATTGGGCGATCCGATCCGCATGAAAATTGCACACTGTCTGGCCAGCTCTGGCGAGAAAAACTGTTCCGCCTTCGAAGTAGACCATATTTCCAAATCCACGTTGTCCCATCACATCAAAATTTTACGTGAAGCTGGCGTGATCCAGCCACGCATTGAAGGTAAACAGCACTTTTACTCCCTACGAAAGGAAGAATTAAACGCACGTTTTCCAGGCCTCGTCGAGATGATTCTGAATTCAACCGAGGAATACGTATATTAAAGTAAGCAGGTTTGAGATTGAAGAACTACTTTCATGATGATCGCAATTCCCATAAAGGAGGCTAACCATATGGACAAAAAAGCGGCAAAGATACTGCTGAGCACCTTCTGGGGAGGTGGTGGCTGGAAAACAACCTCTCTACCCTTCTCCGGAGATGAATTTGAATATGCCAAAAGCAAAGGTGTCATGTTCGATCCACTCACGATCACGCATGACGAGATTGTCCAGCGTCTATACGACATGCATCAGGATGACTCGTTTAAGGAACGGGTGATTTCGGCCTTTTTACATAGTCTGTCCACCAAAAAAGTCTATCTACGCAGCGCATTATCCAGCTGGGCTTTAACATCGAACATGCCTTTACACGCCTATGCGGAACGCCCTGCCCTTCACCCTAACACCAGTGCCTGTGGGGATTGTAACTTCCTGCGTTTGCAGTCAGACAAGGAATATTTCAACGTCGACTTAAACGTCCTTAATTTTGAACGGATCAAGTGGGGCGGCGTGCGTCACGGCTGGCTTCTCTATTGCCTGATGGATCTGGAATTACTGCTTCAGGACAACGATGCAAACTATGAAGTAACTCCTGAAGACCAAGCCATCCTGGTCAACCTGCTTGAAGCAGCTCAGACGGAAGACCCCAAAGACAGTGCTCGCTCACTTGAGAAAAAGTGGAAGGATCTCTTCCCTTCCAGCAAACAGGAGCGAGATGCCCTGCTGGAAATCTGGGCGGCAGCCGGCATACTGACTCCTGGAGATAAACCGAGAAAACGCAAAGGTGGTTCCAGTGATTTTGTCTTTGCAGCAACCTGGCAAGGTGATGATGGATATCATGCAGAAGCCGTAAAACATTATTTCTGCTCCTATCTTCCTCAAATACAATAAAACCTGAACTTTTGCTCACCTTTGCGTACGTCTGGTTACAATAATGACATCGACAGATTTCCTGTTTAACTCGTATAATAAGGGGAAATTGGTAGATGGGAGTGAAACAAGCGAGTTTATGGTATACATACTGGCTTTTATAGTGTCATTTGCTGTCGTGGTTCTGCTTATTCCGCCGCTTGGTCGATTGGCTCACCGGCTCGATTTTGTGGACAAGCCTCGGGAAGATGTGGAGCGTAAGCTACACAGGCAACCTATCCCGCTCACGGCGAGTTACGCGATATTTACTGGATTTTTCCTGACATACATTGCTCTGACCAAAGAAATCACATGGGAAACAGCGGCTCTGGTAGCTGGTGGTATGCTTCTGCTAACGATTGGTACCGTCGACGACTGGTACAAAACAAAAGGCAAAGATTTTCCTGCCCTGCCCAAAATGCTCGTACAGGTCTCTGCGGCAGTACTCGTATTTGCTTCTGGCATTGCGTTCACCGGATTCGTGAATCCCTTCAACGCGGAATATGTCATGCTTCCAATCTGGCTGCAATTCATTCTCACGATCCTGTGGATCTTCGGGGTGACAACAGTCATCAACTTCTCGGACGGCATGGACGGACTGGCTGGCGGATTATCGGCCATCTCGGCGATCACCCTGTTCATCGTGGCACTTGCCAAAGGTCAAAGTGATTCCGCACTCATGTCGATCATTCTGGTCGGTGTAACGATTGGTTATCTGAAGTACAACAAAGCTCCTGCCAAAGTGTTCATGGGTGATGCAGGCGCTACGTTCCTTGGCTTCATTCTGGCGGTTATCGCTCTGGATGGTGCATTCAAACAAGCAACCATGTTGTCCATCTTCATTCCGATTCTGGCGCTGGGTGTGCCAATCTTCGACAACATCTTTGTCGTTATCAAACGTTTCATTCAAGGTAAAGCGATCTATCAGGCCGATGCAAGTCAAGCCCATTATCGACTGCTGCGTGCCGGATTGAATCAAAATCAGGTGGTGGGTGTGCTGTATCTAGTCAGCACATGTCTGTGTCTATCCTCCATTATTCTGATGTTAGTGGAGTTATAAAACCAAAATAACGATGAAAATAATAGAAGCCACCTTCATAGCGTTGAGGGTGGCTTTCTTATGATGTTTTTTTGGATCGCTTACTTTTTTTCGTTTCAGTTAAAGCGGAGTGATTCTAACTTACGATTTAACAGCCCCTGCCATAGCACCTCCAACAATGAAACGTTGCAAAGCAACATACAGGACAACCAGTGGCAAGGTAACAATCAGAATGCCACAGGCGAGCAGCGGCCAGTTGTTCATGTACTGTCCATAAAATGTAAAGAGTCCTTTGGTTACCGGCTGATAATTCGGATCAGATAAATAAATGGTCGGCCCGATAATATCGTTCCATACACCAATCGCGGTAAGAATAATACCTGTTGCCAGGATTGGTTTCATTAACGGAACAAGGATGGTGAACAGATACCTTGTATACCCGCACCCGTCCATGGCAGAGGCCTCATCCAGTTCACGCGATATTGATTTGATATAACCCACAAACATGAGAAAGGCAATGCCCGTACCTGTCGTCTTCAATAAGATGTACCCGATTTGGGTGTTGTAAAGACCCAGATTATTGATCAGGGAAAACTGCGGAATGAGCGGGTTGGGAAGGTACATGGAAATCAGAAAGAAAATATAAATGAGTGTGCTGAATTTAACATATCTGCGTGCGAGCGGGAATGCAGCAAATATAGATAAAATCAACGTCAGCAGGGTGGACATCCCTGTATAGAGCACACTGTTCCACATATACTGAGAGAAGTTCCCTTTGTTCCATGCTTCGGAAAAGTTCTCAAGCCGGATCCCTTCAGTAAGAGCTACAGGATCGAGCAGATACTCTGTCTGTGTCTTCATGGATACATTGAACAGATAGAATAGAGGGAAAACGTACAACGCAAGCATGAGCAGAACGATAACGTAGCTGACCATTCTGGACGTTTGGCTCTGTTTCATTACGCTTCCACCTCTCTTCTGCGAAGGTAAAATAAAGCGACCATCGATATGGTAAATACAAAGAGGAACTGAATCATCGCGACAGCAGAAGCCAAACCGTAATCAGCCGTTCCTGTGCCAAATGCCGTAGCATAAACATCAAACGCAAGCGTCGTTGTATTGAACTTGCCGCCTGTAAGTACATAGATAATATCAAAGGTTTGCAATGCCCCTATGATAGACAAGAGCATGTTAACCGTGAATGCAGGAGCAATCATGGGGAATGTAATGTTCGTAAATGCTTTCCACCCCGAAGCACCATCCATGTAACCCGCCTCATACAGATCGCTCGGAATGGACTGCAGACCTGCAAGAAAAATCGTCATGGAGTAACCCATGTACATCCAGATCTGAACAAAAATAATCAGTTCAAAAGCGATATTATAATCGCCAAAAAAGTTGGAACTGGTACCAAAGAAATTCAGAAAGGACTGGGCCGGTCCGCCCAGCGGATTTGCAACGAGTTGCCAAATGAGTCCAGACACAGTAACCCCCAGCACCACTGGCAAAAAGAATACCGCGCGATATAATTTATCGCCTCTAAGCTTTTTATTGATCAAAATCGCTATAAACAAACCCACTGCATTTTGTATGATCACAACAGCAAACGCAAAGTATAAGGATCGCCCAATAGCATCCATTCGGTCTCCAGCATTGGATGCACCAAAAAATGTTTTATAGTTTTCAAAGCCGATAAAGCTCCATTCCTGGCCCCGAACACCAGTAGCATCTGTAAACGAAAACAGTATCGTCACAAGTGATGGACCGAAGCCAAACACGACATAAAGTAACAACGGAATGCTCAAATACAGATAAGGAATAAGTCTTGCCTTACCTTTCCCAAACGGATACATCGTCCTCACACCTTTCATGGGGTAAAACTAAGACATAAGAAAACCGGAATAACAGCCTTGTCTGGCCTGAAGGCTCAGACCCGAGCGCTATTCCGGCGCATGCGGCCAACTTGTGCCATGAATATGAATGATTATGAATTACTTTGGAGCAGCAGCATCCCAGTCCGCTTGGGATTTACCTGCAAGCTCTTCCGGTGTTGCAATCGGTCCGGCTGGCTTCAGCATCTCTGCGTGAACGCTGGCCTCAGAAATGTACTGTCCTACATTCTGACGGTTAATGAACAACTGATCCCAAGAAAGTTTAAAGTCCTCCAGGTAAGGCTGAATGCCTTGGATAAACTCACTTGTCATCTCCACATCAGGCTGTGTTGGCAGGAATCCGGCTGCATTCACAAATTCCGTGTAGTTCTCTTTCTCCGATAACATATCAAGCCATTTCATTGCGTAATCCTTGTTAGGTGAGTTATCCACCACCATCCAGGTCATATCGTATTTACCCGCCAGATTTTTGTTCTTGGCTGCATCATTGCTACCTGGAATTGGGAAATATCCAAACTTCAAATCAGGGTTGGCCGTTTGAATTGTTGTTGCATCCCAAGTGCCGTCAGCAATCATAGCCACCTTGCCTGTAGCGAACAAACTGGGCAATGTTCCGTAGTCAATACCCATGAAACCAGGCATTGCATTGTTCATCAGATCCTGAGATTTCTGCAAGACTTCAAGTTGAACCGGATCAGTCAGCTTGGTTTCACCAGTCCATAGACCTTTGATATAAGCAAGCTGATCATCATGAATAGAGGCCTGAAGCCCTTGCACCGCAAGACCTATTGGCCATACATCTTTACCCGCCAGACCCAGCGCTTCGACACCATTGTCTTTGAACACTTTGATAACATGTTGCAATTCATCCCAGGTTGTAGGGATCTCCAGATTATATTTTGCGAAGAGTTCCTTATTGTAGAACAGTCCTGTGAATGCCACCTTGCCCATGTTTACACCGTACACCTTATCGTTATACGTCATTGCGTTCTGTACATCCGCTTCATTGTAGTTTTTGATAAAAGATTGATCAGACAGATCACTGATTAACCCGGCATCGATCCATTGCTTCCACATCGGATCAGCAGCACCACTGGACCATTCCTGCGGAGCGCCTACAAAGCTTGATTTGAGTGGAATGATATCTACGTCCCCATTACTTCCGGCGTTCATCCGTGTTTGCATCAACTGATCGTAAGTCGCGTCTGCCGGAACCGTAGTATATTCCACCTTTACGTCCGGATATTTCGCTTCAAATTTCGTATTAAACTCTTTGATGTAGTTGTTAATATTCTCTTGCTGCCAGTGAATGATCTTCAAGGTAACTTTTTTGCTGCTGTCTGTAGCCTGAGTTCCTTCTGATTCCGAAGAGCTGCTACTACAAGCGGCGAGCACACATAATAAAGCGGTTACAAGTACAATGGCTAAAGTCATTTTCTTCATTTTCGTTGTCCCCCATATTTTTGAATTAAATCTACGAAATTAGTTTCGTTAATTCCACCCTTATTATGACTTCAGATCTTTATTTTGTAAATAGTCATTTTGTTTTTTTGATTTCCATGCTCCAACCCGCTTGATAAAAGCTTTATTTATTGCTGTATACGTTGAAATCAAGGTAACCTTTACGAAAGTTACGAAACACAGCACATTACATAAATTCATGTACAACCCCAGATAACCCGGTATTCCCTTTAAATGGATTCAAAATCTGTAAAACAATTAAGATTACGAGCTAAAATTAGTCTTTATTTTCGCAACAAACCTCCTTGATCGCTTCAAACCTATGGATGCATATTATTTCAAGTGTGATCCCCCCCTTCTTCTGTTGACTCTCCGGTCTATGTAGCATAGAATACTTGCAAGAAAGCGAAAAAACCGATACAGCCCCAGTTTACGAAACCAGTTTAGGAATCCGAGGGATATTTATGAATATCAAAACGATAGCAAGTTTAGCCGGCGTGTCTGTAGCCACGGTGTCCAAGATTATCAATAACTATCCAGATATTAGCGAGGAAACGCGCCAGCGCGTGCTTAAAATTATGGAAGAGACAGGCTATCGTCCATCTTCTTCAGCCAAAACACTGGCAACCAAAAAATCCAGCCTCGTTGGCGTCGTGTTTGCAGGGAAGCTGAACGTGGATTTCAGCCACCCTTTCTTCGTACAGGTTATCAATGCGTTTAAAAAACAAATTGGCTTGCTTGGATACGACCTACTCTTCTTCTCGAATGAGAAGTTTCTGGATCAGGGTGAGGACTACTTGGCGAGATCCAAGTATTTTCAAGTGGATGGCTGTATTATTATTGCGGGGGATGAGGTCGAGAGCAGCATATTCGACCTGGATGCCAGCCCGATTCCTTGTATCGGAATAGATATCGAGCTAACAGGACAAAGCTCCTGTTACATCATGTCCGATAACGATAAGATCTCAACCAAAGTTGTAGAACAATTTTATATGAACGGTTATCGAGATGTTGGTTTTATCGGGCTGGAGCGCGCCTCTCTTGTGATGCAACAGAGAGAGATGGCTTTCAAACGTTCACTAAATCAGTTTAGTCTTGATGAAAAGCCCGCGTGGGTTGTATACAGCAAAGATTATGCCGCAGCGGATGGATACGAAGCGGCCAAGAAAATGCTCGCCTGCAAAACTCTGCCACGTGCCGTGTTTGCAGCCACAGATCTACTTGCCTTTGGAGCTATTCGCGCCTTTAAGGAAGTGGGGTTACGCATTCCAGAAGATATAGCTGTGGCAGGTTGTGACGACATCGAAGCCTGCCGTTATACCGATCCTCCGCTAACAACCGTCAAGCAGGATACGGATAAAATTGGACGCCTTGCTGCCATGATTCTGTTCGATCTGATGAACAAACAAATGGATAATCGTTGCATTAAAGTAGAGCCGGAACTGGTTGTGCGTCAATCCTGTGGCACAGCCATGCTGCTGGCAAAGGAGATCTGAGCGTTAAGTCTTTGGGACTGGCTGCTGCAGATCAATTCACATCATAGACATAGCGATTTCTCATAAAACTCCACACCAAAAAGCAAAAAGGGGATGTCCCATAAGTCATGAATATGACAGGGGACATCCCTTGTTCGTTTTATTTTGTTTTAATGAACCTGAGACACGTTATTCGCTTCCATTTGCCGAGAAAGTTCCTGCTATCTGGAAGCGGCAGTAGGCAGCTTGCCCTCTACTGTCTGCAAGTCAGACCACCCCGGCCGATCAAGTTCAATGAGACGGCGGTATCGCTCTTCCCCAGCCAGCAATTGTTCGTGAGAACCCTGCATGACAATCTTTCCATTTTCCATAAAAATAAGTTCGTCCATCTGTTCCGCACCAATCAGGTGATGGGTGACCCAGATCATCGTTTTGCCTTGCAAGCTGTCCAGAATGGTGCGCATCAACTCTCGTTCCGTCACCGGATCAAGCCCTACGGTTGGTTCATCCAATATAATAACAGGTGTCTCCCGAAGCAGTACCCGGGCCAGAGCGATCCGTTGCCTTTCCCCACCGGAGAAACGCAGCCCCGTCTCCAGCATCGGTGTATCATATCCCTGCGGCAAGGATTCGATCAGACCGGATAACCCTACTTGCGCGGCCACCTGACGAATCTGCTCATCTGTTGCATGTGGACGACCAATCCGCAAATTATTGGCTACCGTGGTGTCGAACAGGTGTGGGCTCTGATTCAACACCGCAATGACATCAGTGACACTCTCACCCAAGGTCTGCACAGACATATTATTGATTAAAACTTTCCCCGCAGACGGCAGCAAAGCCCCCTGTATCAGCTTCAACAAGGTCGATTTGCCGCCGCCACTTCGTCCAAGGATGGCTAATCGTTTACCTTGTGGCAGATGAAGGGAGACGTCCTGTACGGCATAAGCATCATCCGCTGCATAACGGTAACTTACGCGATTAATCTCGATGTCTGCTCTGAGTTTGGGTGGAATGCGAAGACGAATTCGTCTGTCCAGAATAGCATTCGCAGCTGGCAAGGACTCCGATGGCTGTCCAGCCAATCCGTTGCCGTTTTTTACTACAGAGATCGATTCGCCCGTTCCGTCAGCATCACCGGCTCCATTCTGCAACGGAAGATGCTCTTTCTCTTCGAGCTGTTTCAAGCGGTCCAGCGATTCCCGGTATTGTGGAAGATGCTCCACAGCATCCCCTACAGGCAGGAGTGTTTCCGTGAGCGGAAATAGTACCAGCACAAAAGCAGCAATCATCACGGCAGGCAATTGTCCGACAGAAGCGGCATTTCCGGCCCATAACGTAACCGATACCACCAGCAGGCCAATGACGCACTGGGCCATCAGATCACGCCAGCGTGTCCAACGCCGCAACTTGCGACGAACTGCGTCGACCTGTTCCTCCGCTTCTTCCTGCTGCTGAACAAATTCTGCTGCTCGTCCACTTGCAAGCCAATCTCCCAGTCCAAGTACACCGTCGGTCAGACGGGTATACAACCTGCTGTTTTCCTTTTTCAGCCGCACACGCCATTTCCACGTCACTTTCAGAGAGATTACAGGTAACACGGCAGCGAGAAATAACATATACAAGCCCATCCACACCGCAAATCCCAGATCAACACTGCCAAAGGCAATCACAGCCCCACCGTACATAACAAGCGCGGTAACGGCGGGGAAGACTGTACGCAGATAAATATCCTGCAGCCGCTCCACATCATCGGCCAGTGCTCCGAGCACATCTCCGGTCTGCATGCGAGAACGCAGGAACAGGGCCTGTGGCTCCAGAATGTGATACAGCTTCACCCGTTGATCGGCCAACACCCGCAATACGGCATCATGTCCTGCCAATCGCTCGATATATCGAAACACGGCGCGGAATATCCCAAATGCACGTACCCCAACAATAGGTACATACACCATCAAAATATTTTCAGGACGCAGCGCAGACTTGGAGATCAGAAATCCGGAGGTGAACAACAGCAGTACCGCACACAAGGCAGCGCATGTACCTAGCGCAATGACTGCAATGAATCTCCACCGGTACTGTGCCACATACGGAGCAATCCAGCTATTTTTTTCTTTTCCGTTACGGACGGTCTCCATATGCTCATATCCGGACTTCATTTTATATCGCCTCCATCTGGGCCTGAATCATCTGATAATATACACCTTGTCGTGCCAGTAATTCCTGATGTGTTCCCGTCTCTGCCACCGTGCCGCCATCCATGACAATGATCTGATCCATATGTGGCATCCAGTGCAGACGATGGGTAGCCAAAAATACAAGTTTGCCTTCAAACAGTGGCAGCATCGTCTGTTTCAGTTCATACTCTGTTTCCACATCCAGATGAGCTGTCGGTTCATCAAGCAACAGGATGTTTCGTTTACTAAGCAAAGCTCTTGCCAGAGCCACCCGTTGCTCCTGCCCACCACTGAGCTGTCTGCCACCAGCCCCAATGAGCTCATGCAGCCCACCGGATAATGAAGACAGTAGCTTGGTTAATCCAGCTGCGCTAATGGCCTTGGTCACTTCCGCATCCGAAGCCTCCGGCATATAGAAACGAACGTTATCGGCCAGGCTTCCACTGAAAATATACGGATGCTGCGGGATAGCTGCCATCTGTCTTCGCCAGGATTCAAGCATATCCTGTGTCACAGGCTGTCCGTTGGCTAATACTTGGCCTGAAGTAGGAAGCTGAAATCCAGCCAATACGTCAATCAACGTGGACTTGCCTGCTCCGCTGGCGCCAATAATACCGATTTTGCCAAGACCTGTGATCTGAAATGTGACATCCTTTAGCGAATAAGGACCTTCATCATCGTGTCGTACCTGTACATCCGTTAGAGCCAATCTACTATTCTCATTCCAAGAGAACACTGAGGAAGAGGAAGAAACAAGCTCAGGAGTAGTAGAAACAGGATCAGGAGCAAGATGCCCCGCAGCCGTTTTATCATTCAACACGACGCGTATGGCTGAAGTAGTAGCTTTCTTTTTACCCGAAGATAATGATGATGTAGATCCAACAGATCCAACTTCGTCCTCTAACGTAACCGGATGTGCAACAACATTTGCATAGGCTTCTTTCTGTTTCTGTTCGGCGACTTTCCCCCGTTCAATCACCTGATTAATGGCCGCTCCGGCTTCCTTACCGTCCAATGTGGCATGATAATCAGCGCCGAGCATACGTACAGGCAGGAAATATTCCGGTGCCAGAATCAGTACTGTCAGCGCAGGGCCAAGCAGCATATGCCCTTCCGTCAGACGTAATCCCAGACCAACTGCTACGGAAGCAACGGACAGCATGGTGAAGAAATCGAGTGCAAACGAAGAAAGAAAAGCCATGCGCAGGGTAGACATCGTTGCCTTCCGATACCGCTGACTGACCCGCAGAATGGACCCTTCGTGTGTTTTGCTCTGTCCCAATGTTTTCAGCGTCTCCAGCCCACGCAGGGTATCAACAAAATGGTTGGCGAGTGCTTTGTAGGATCTGAATTGTCCGTCTATCTTGCGCTGCGCAGCGAGGCCAATCAGAATCATGAACACGATCAGGATTGGGAGTGTCAGCATCAGAATAACCCCGGACATCAGATCCAGCTTGAACACATACAGCAGAATGACGATGGGTGTGAATGCTATGCCCAGCATGCGAGGAATGAATAGTTCGAGATACGTCTTGTATTGGGCTGTTCCCTCACGTGCCAGTGTAACCAGATGTCCTGTGCCCTCCGTCTTGGCATAACGCGGTCCAAGTCTGAACCACTGCTCCACCATCTGTCTGCGCAGATCAGTCCCTGTCTTCTCCGCATATCGTGAAGTCACGAGTTGTAACCAGAAGGATAGGGCGTAGCGGGCGGCAAAAGCAGCCAGGAACAGCAGCAGTACCGGGTACTGCTCCGTTACGGATGAACCTTCAAACAATGCCGTGATGGCCTGTGCCAGCCATTTGGCTTGCATAATGATCGTCATCGCCTGTAGCAACACCAGCGCTGATGCCAGCGCAAGTACAGGCCGGATGCCCGGCAGCTTCAGCAGCCCCCGTCCCATATCAGTACTCCAGGTGGTGCTGCTCGTTCAGACGTTTGCGGAAGATATAATAACTCCAGATCTGATAGCCAAGAACAAACGGCAGCAATGTGCAAGCTACAATGGTCATTACTTTCAATGAATACGCACCCGATGCGGCATTGTATACAGTCAGGTCATACGCCGCCCCAAAGGAACTCACCATCACTCTTGGGAAAAGTCCGATAAAGACCGAGGCAAAGGCAATTGCAATAACTGCTCCAGTCATACCAAAAGCCCAGCCTTCACGCTTCTGACGAACAAAGTATGCCGCAAGTGCAAGCGAAACTGCACCAAGTACAACCATGATCCAGAGAGCCCAGCCGCGTACGGCGAACACATCCGTCATGAAATACGTCATTAACGCGTAAACAGCGAGTAGTGCAGCCAGCGGCAGCATCAATTTTTGCGCTGTCTTCAAGGCACGCTCTCTGAGATCACCTACTGTCCGTAGTGAGGCAAACAGCAATCCATGCACCAGACATAACAGGGTTACGCTCAAGCCGCCAATCACGGTGTACGGATTAACAATATCGAGGAATCCTGCACGCAATTGCATCTCCCCATCAATGGGCAGACCTTTCATCAACGTGGCAAAGACCACTCCGAACAGGAAAGGCAAGAGCGCGCTGGAGACAACAATGATGATGTCCCATGTTTTGCGCCAGCGCTGCTGTTTCATTTTACTGCGGAATTCGAAAGCAACTCCACGGCCAATCAAGGCGAGTAACACCACCACAAGTGGCAGGTAAAAACCACTGAACAACGTGGCATACCAGTGCGGGAAGGCAGCAAACATTGCTCCCCCCGCCGTAATCAGCCATACTTCATTACCATCCCAGAACGGACCGATCGAGTTGATCAGAGTCCGACGTTCACGGTCTGTTTTGGCGATAATGCCTGTAGACATCCCCACACCAAAATCAAAACCTTCCAAAAAGAAGAAACCAACAAACAATACGGCAATCAGCAAAAACCACAACTCACTTAGTGACAACGGAATAACCTCCATCCACGCCGAACGGATCGGCCGATTCATCGTGATCTTCTGGGTTCTCGACCGCAAACGGTCCTGCTTTGATCTCACGTACGAACAGGTATACCATCACGATTCCGAGAACCGTATACGCAGCGGTAAAAGCGATGGTCGAGAACAGGATCATTCCTGCGGATACGTTCGGCGAGACCCCGGCTTCGGTTGTCATATAGCCAAATACTGTCCATGGCTGTCTTCCTACCTCGGTCATAATCCAACCTGACGTATTGGCGATAAACGGCAAAGATATGGCGAACACCATCAGACGCATAAACCACTTTCCAGCGACCTCCAGCTTCTTACGCATGGCTAGGAACGTACCGTATAGCGCCAGTGCAATCATTAAACCACCCGCTGCGATCATGATGCGGAAACTCCAGAATGTTGTCCGTACCGGCGGGATATAGTCCCCCGGTCCATACATCTGTTCATACTCAGCTTGAAGCTCCTTCATGCCTTTGACACTACCGGAGAACTTGCTGTAGGACAGATAACTGAGCAATCCAGGGATTTTGATCTCACCCGTACTCTCCTGTTTATCCGGATCAATAAAAGCGACCACCGTCCATGGTGCCGGATCTTCTGTCGTTGTCCATGTGCCCTCACTGGCTGCCATCTTCATCGGCTGTGTCTCCACCAGATATTGCGCCTGGAAGTGCCCGGAGAAAGCGACGCCAAATGAGGAAACAAGAGCGATAATGATCGCGATATTAAACGATTTGCGGAAGATCTCCACATCCTGCTTTTTCATCAATTTGTAGGCACTGATCCCGGTTACAACGAAGGCCCCTGTCATCAATGCCCCAAAGATTGTATGTGGGAACTCAACGAGAAGCTGACCATTTGTGATGAGTGCAAAAAAATCATTCATCTCGGCTCGGCCATTGTTAATCTCAAACCCAACAGGATGTTGCATAAACGAATTGGCTGCCAGAATCCACAGCGCGGACAGGAATGTGCCGACAAACACCAGCCAGATGCAGGCTAGATGCACTTTTTTGGACAAACGATCCCATCCGAATATCCACAATCCAATAAATGTAGACTCCATAAAAAACGCCAGTAGCGCTTCAATAGCCAGTGGCGCACCGAACACATCTCCGACAAATCGGGAGTACTCGGACCAGTTCATGCCAAACTGGAACTCTTGCAGAATACCTGTGACAACCCCGACGGCAAAGTTAATCAGGAACAGCTTGCCCCAGAACTTGGCCATCGTTTTGTAAATCTCCTTACCCTTAACAACGTACAACGTCTCCATGATTGCAACCAACAGTACAAGACCGATGGATAGCGGGACAAAAAAGAAATGGAAAATCGTTGTAAGTGCATATTGGATACGCGATAACATAATCGGATCCATACCGTTACCCCTTCTTTCTGTTCACTTCGCAGTATGCGTATTTGGCATTGAAGCTGCACCTTCGCTGTCTGTCCGCCAAATACGTTGATGAACGTATTGTGCCAGATTACCTATTTTATACATGTGAGAATTATCACAATCTTCGTCTCTAGCGCAAAAAAAAGTGATCCTGGTCACATAAAAGATAAAATTCAGCCTATTATCACAGCTTGCCAACTGCATCTATTCATGGAAGATACTCATGTTTGGGACGGAATGCCCATATGTTAGTCTCAGGCATATCATGCGAAGTACCGTGAGGGCTTTACATATGAAGTGAAAGCATGAAGTACATGCAGAGTGAATGACGCACCATATTACAGTCAAGGTGAGGTGAACTATTTATGGAAAAACCTGCACCACTACCAGGTGAAGACTCCGAAGTCAGCCTGGATAAGGCCAGTACAACACAGCCCCCTGTCCGGTATGTTCTCTTCCCTCGCAAAGGAGGCTGGTCATCCTTTCCCTATCCCGATATTGCTGCACTGCTGTCGATCGAGGGAGAGGTCTACTATGTCAGCAGCCTGACGCAAACAGAAGATGTACCTCCGGTCATTACCGTCATCTCCCTCCCTGAAGCCGAGCAGCTATTGCTGGAACCTCGCACCGTAGCCGTAGTCGCCCATCCCTACTGGCTAATGGCTACAGCTTCGCTGGAGCCTGAGCTATGTATTGCCCTGCTCCCTGAGCCTGCTGGAAACGAAGCAGAATCTCCGTTATGGGAGAGCAGTATTTCCAAACTCGTCGGCATCGCCGATCTGGTCGGCACATCCTCCGAAACACGTTATATGAAGCTGTTATTCCAAGGCGTACGTGCCATCTGGCTGGGCGGCGAAGACCCTGCACCTGCGGGGACGATGCAAAAGGATGATCTCGAAGTCCCCCTCCGGGACTACGAACTGCTCTTCCTGCATGCGCTGCGGCAGATCCTGTCAGGCACTCCAGATAGCGTCACACTGCTTCAATGCAGTGTACGTGCCGACTTCTACCAACAGCTCCGTGCCAAAGCAGGTGCACATGAGACGATATCCTTTTTGCTGGCAGCCTATGAGTACTTGCTTGAAGATCCTCGGGCTATCAATTCACTTCAAGAGGCATTCTCCCATGCGGTCTTGAATGGTCGCAGTGACTGTGTAGTCTCACACTATAGATTCCTGTCTGCCATTCATGCCCGGACCGGCAAGTTGGAGGACGCCCTGCTGGTGTATGGAATCAGTGCAGCCGACGAACAGGAACGGCATCATTATGAACAGCTCTGTCGCTGGCTTGAGGCAGGAGAAGATCAACTTGTACGAGCGGAACTACTGCGTATGAATGATGATTACGGAAACGCCCTGCGTATCCTGGACGAACTTGGCGGAGAAACGGCGAGACATTGGAAATTCCGCATTTACCAGGAGACTGGACGTGTGGAAGAAGCACTGGCTCTGGTGCATGCAGTCGATATTCAGGATGATGCCAGTCGCCGGGATTACCAGCAATTATCCGGCAGTGCGCTGGCACTGCGAGGGGAACGACACGGGGCAGTCCGACATTTCCTTGAGACAGCACTGGAGGATGAAGATGCGCTAGCCCGGATTGTCGAGCTGGAGCTGTTGGATCATGCTGTACAGCAATTGCTTGGGGAGGTGCCATGATGCTGGACCCGAAGAAGCGTAGACAACAGTTGAATGGGCCAATGGTGCACAGGGATATCCGAACCGAAACCACTTTCACGCCAACGGAAACAGTGGATAGGACACATATAAACTTATTGGAAAATGGCGATCACACGCCGGATCATGCACAACCATCACATGACTCCCGAAGCCAAGTGCATCTCTGGACTGACGCACATGGTCAATTCGAACAGGACACTACTTCCATAGAGGAGGAAACGAGCGTATTCAAAGAGCCCTTCTCCATTCGTCGGGTTCGCAAAAGCAAAGGCAACAAGCTGACAGCTATGCTCCAGGTTCGCAATGAACGTGGCCGATACCTTGAAGAAGTATTGCATGATCTGAGTGAGTTCGTAGATGAGATCGTGATTGTGGACGATGCCAGCACAGACGGAACCCCGGACATATGCAAAGCCTATCCAAAGGTGGTCCGTCTGGAGGTATTGGAGAAACCGCTGTTCGCCGAGGAATGGCGGCTTCGCAACACCTTATGGCAAGCGGCGGCGGGAACATGTCCCGACTGGTTGCTCTCAGTTGATGCGGATGAGCTGTACAGCACAGAGGCCAAGAAAGCCATACGTACTCTGATTAATCAGGAGTATGCGGACTGGTTTGCATTTCGATTCTACGATATGTGGGGTGGCCGGACCCACTACCGGGAAGATGATCTCTGGTGTCTGCACAAACGGCATACCGCTTCACTTGTACGGTATATGCCTGGATATCCTTATTTTTATCCACAACAGAATCATCATGTTCCCCGCCTCCCCTTGTCCTGCACCGTGTTGCCTGGAGTCAGCACGGAACTGAAGGTTCAGCATCTCGGCTGGGCAGGCAGTCTGGAGGACCGGGTTCGTAAATATTTGCGCTACAAACGTATTGATCCGAGCGGTGAGTGGGGCAATCTTGCACATTACGAGTCTATTCTCGATCCGGAACCTCGGCTGATCCCCTGGAAGGAGGGACCGTGAGATGGGCGTGGTGAGTATTCTGACGCATAGTTTCACCGACGGGTACAACCGGGAATTCGGTCGTGTATTTGGGGGTGGACTGGAACGCTACATTCTGGATCTGTGCAGTGTCATCCGTGGACTCGGGCATATTCCCGAAGTTCATCAGCTCTCTTATTTTGAAGCATTCCAGACTCGGACGGAGCAGATTGACGTATTTGGTTATTCGTACGACATGGATAATGTACCGGAAGCCTTTGACCGGATGGCAGCAGCAGCGCGCGGCCCAGTGATTTATGCCAGCTGTCTGTGGCAACCCATCACCTACAAACCCGGCAGTCTTGGCATCTGTCACGGCATTAACTGGGATCGTCCCGGACTGCCACTGGAGACCAAACAACAAGTCGCGGAACATATTCAACTGGCTCTGGATGGACTCGTGTGCATTGTATCCGTGGATTCCCATTTCCAGACCTTTTGCCGGGCTGCGTGCACCTATACCGATCCAAGGCAGGTTGTCCTGATTCCCAATGCGGTGGATACGTCCTATTTCACACCTGCCCCACCAACGCGAACCTTTGAGCAAGAACAGGAAGACGAATGGCTTGTCGCATGGAAGAATGATCTGGCAAGTCATGAAGAAAATGTTGGTGCTGTTATATCAGGAGTGCAAGCTGTAGAAGGCAAGGATGGAACGAGTGGTGCTGGAGCGAACAGTGGTAAGGCTAACAGAGATGGAGGTGGGGATACAGATAGCGATCCAGAACGAGAGGGGAAAGGAACGGTAGATTTCCATTTGAATTTATCGAAACTGGAAGAAGTCGAGGCAGATGGCGAAACGTATAGGTTTGCTCATAACCACCGGAATTCAACGGATTGGGCTAAGGAGATTCTAGTAGAAGCAGATGCTGAGTATCAGGTTAAAGGTCCGATTCAGGGACAGGTTGAAAAGAAAACTGTGGATGCCCTTGTGTCCTCTCCCCACCCAATTCGCATTATCTATCCGCGCCGCATCAGCATGGAGCGGGGTATTATTCCAATGATGTTGGCGGCGGATAAACTACTTGGAGCCTTTCCGGATCTGGAGATTGAATTTGCCGGGGAACTGGTCGAAGGCAGTACGGTCGGGAGAGTCTTTCGTTACTGGCATCGTACTCATCCACATGCGGAACGAATTAACCAGCGCACGTATGATTTCCGGGATATTCGGGAGGCCTACCATCAGGCAGATATCGCTGTGATTCCAACTGTGTTCTCGGAAGGCACCTCCTATGCCTGTCTGGAAGCGATGAGCTGTGGACTTCCGGTAATTGCCTCCAATGTTGGCGGATTGAATGATCTGATTCAGGATGGTTTTAATGGGCTACTGGTACCTCCTGGCGAGCAGGAACTAACCGCCGCACTGGTACGTCTTGTACAGGATCGGGCCGAGCGAGAACGACTGGGAATCTATGCGCGCGAGACCGCACTGTCCTATGATCTTGCCAGGTGGCGGAGCCGTTGGAGCACGGTGTTGGAATCTTTTTTGGCAGAGACAGGATTGAAGGAGGGAATTCGGGGATGATGGATATGCCCAAGGCAACGGAATTCATGGAATCAAGATACATTCGGCAAAGTGATCCTAAAACGGACACATTGGTCTTCCCGCTGCATCCGGCATGGTGGAGCCGTCCCTACGAATATGAATGGGCCCGGCGGTTTGCACGTCCAGATGATGTCGTCCTTGATGCAGCCTGCGGCATCTCCCATCCGTTCAAATTCTGGCTTGCAGAACACTGCCGCGAGGTTCACGCTTGTGACTGGGATGAACGTATTTTGTCTGAAGAGGCGATAAGACTGGATATTGTTTCTGATTTTGGAGAGCAAGCCGCTCAGGATCTGCCGGAATCAACTCTCGTCCGATTGCACCGTGCACAGGCTAATCTGGCCCAGCTTCCGTACGAGTCGGGTAAGTTTGATCGGGTGTTCTGTATCTCTGTACTGGAGCATCTGGATACAGGCACGATGCTGCGAGCGTTTCGTGAATTCGCTCGGGTGCTGAAACCAAACGGACAGTTAATCGCTACCTTCGATGTGCCCGAGATGCGGCCTGATCTGCTGGAGACAATCATGGCTGTCACCGGATTAACCATTGAAGATAAGCTGAATGTGAAAGAGCCAGACGATGCCATCTGGTCTGACATGTACGGCACGCCGATCCGCTGTTTTCGAGCGGTGATATGCAAAGGTTGAGACGAATTGGGTTACGTTGAGTTAAGTGCAGAGTGGAAAATTGAGGGCTTGAGGGCTCGACCCATTAGCAACGGAACAATACACGGTTCGGGCAATGCTCCGATTACCGGTAGCTCCGTTGCTTTTGCAATTTCAATCGGAGACCAATTGAGAAACAGTTCGGGATTAAAGGGATTGGGGGTTGGGGACTAGAGACTAGAGACTAGCAATCAGAGATTAGTGATTAGTGATTAAAGATTAAAGATTACACTGGTTGGTGTATTCATCAGCAAAGGCTGCGCCGGGTGCTGTCAGGCGCAGCAGGGTTTGCAGGCCCGGCGGGATTGTCGTCGCCGGGCGACCTGTGGCGGTAGGTTGCCGCTGGGCCGATTCGGCCCATTCACCCGCCAGGTTCTGCCGCCCGGCGAGCAGCGCGAGCGTGCCGCAGGCGGAAGTGTGATTGCTCAATATCCAACATTCCAGCACAGCAAACAGCCGCCTTCGGTAACTACCGGAAGCCGCTGTTTGTCTGACTGTAGATACAATGATGTTAGGAATCGGGTCAAAGCAGTCAGGCCGATTCCTGCGGAATGATCTCTTTGGCTTCAGACATGGAGGGTTGCTTCACTCCCCACAAGATACGCTGCAGCATTATGCCTGCCAAGCCAATGACTAACGTAGTGAGACCAATATACTGAAAAGTAGGACTCGCCCCTGTGGCACGAATCAGGGCACCACCGGCAATCGGTGCAATAACAAGCACCACACTGGATAACGAGTTTTGAATGCCAAAGACGCGCCCTACATAGGCAGGAGGGGTCTCCTTTTGCAGCAAATAATTCAGAGTTACCATAAAGAGCCCATTACCCAGCCCAATGCAGAGGCCCCAGATAATAACCCAAATTTCGGGTGTTTGTGGGCCGATCCACCCCAGCGCAGCGATTCCGGCACCCACGAACAGATATCCTCCACCCAGTCCCCACCCATACCCAATTCTCGGCAAGCGATTTAACAACAAAATGGTGACGACTGCCCCAGCTCCTGCCGAAGACCCCAACCATCCGAGCAGTGATTCATTACCTGGCTTGATCTCCCGAAACAGGGTCGTAAACTGATAATCAATCATCAGAATGGCCATGAGTCCAAAACAGCCGAACAAAATCGTACTCAGCACGGTGCGACTGCTCTGTATAAAACGCCAGCCTTGCTTCCACTGGGAGAACAAAGATTCCGATCCATCCTTTTCACTTGCAGCACTTCCGTCTGATTCAACGGACTCCGACTTTTCTATCAAACGCCGCAAGGGCCATAATACCGCACCCGACAACAGGCGGGTACAGGCATTAATGACAATACAGATTTGTGGTGAAAAGAAGGCCAAAATGACTGCACCCAGAAGTGGTCCCGCCACTTTAGAATACTGGCTCACAAAACCGTTTAGGGACGATGCCTGAAACAGATGCTCCTCTGCCACCACCTGACGGGTTAACGCCTGCTGGGCCGGAACATGGAACACTCCCATCATGGCACGCAGAGCGAGCAGTGGAAGCAACCATGCCGGGCTTGGTGCGAATAAAATAGCAACGGTTAATCCCACGGTGATCACATCACAAAGGATCATGATCTTTACTTTGTGCAGTCGATCAGCCAGGGCACCTGCAAAGGAGCCCAGCAGTATGCCCGGGACAGCCATACATACAGGAATAAGTGCAATGATCAGCGGATCGGCGCCCCAGCGGTAGGCCACCATCACCTGGATGGCGAGTGCATCGAACCAATCTCCAAACGTAGCCAGAGAGTATGCGATAAACATGCGGACAAACCGGAGGTTGGTCCATAAGCTTTTGGAAGATTCCGCAGATGAGGCGGGTGATTCGGTGGATTCATTGGATGTGGGTTCATTTGAAATGACGGTCATACATGTACTTCCTCCCTTGATTACAGCCGCTTGTGGCCTGTATGTTCCTTGGCTGTAATCATAAAGGAGTTATATCAGAGGAAGATCAGAGGATGGGGAGGTAGGAGATAAAAAGTTACGTATTTCATCTACAATTTGTTGTCCATATGCGGGTACACCGTAACTTTTGCCGATCTCTACATACACTTGACGATACTTACTGCGAATTCTACCTTCAATTCGATGATGACCCAGGAATAGGAGAATCTGATATGCAGCATTCAGATATAGCGGTACGTTCAGCGACATTTTCAATACATCCAGACCGTCATCCATTCTTAACTCTGCCTCACGAATCCGTCCCTGCCGAAGTAACCATAATCCTTCCATCACCTGAAAACGTCCGATCTCCCGCAGATACGGGGCATCCTTCAATCCTAACCGCAGAACTGCCATCTGGGCCTCAACAGCTTCACCGCTGCCACCCCACAGTTCCACATACAACGCTGCAAGTGCTACAGGCAGTCTGAAATTCTTGAGCTCATCTGTGTCTATTACACGATATGTTTCTTCCAGCTGCTCTTTCGCCCGTTGATATTGGCCCACCTCTACATAGACTTCAACGATATTCAGAATGCGGAGTTCGCGAAGCTGATCGGCAGACAATGCAGCTGAATTCAGCGCCTGTTCATACAACTGAATACTATCCGCTGGCTCGATCAGCGGGTGCACGAAAATCAGTAGCCAATATAGTCGCTCTTCAAAAGCAATTTCTTTCGTTGTAATCAGCCATTCCAGATCTCCCTCTATAAAACGGATATACAACTGATAATAAGGGGCAATCTGAATACCGAGTGCTTCCTGTTGTTGAACCAGGGTCTGTATGGCGTTTCCCTGCCCAAACACATGATATTTACGAAGTAATCCGTGAATGACCTCCTGCATTTCTGGGTCCTGAGCAGAAGGGCTAGAAGGTAGAACGGACTTGTTCTCTTGTACAGCAAGCCGATAACCGTAGCCCCGTACTGTATCCAGACGGATCTCATCCCAGCGTTTCAGCTTCTTGCGCAGGCGATAGATATGATCGTCCACGGTGCGTTCAACCGGATATTCAAGCGGCCAGACCCGATCCAGCAGTTGGCTGCGGGTGAAGGCTTTTTCCTTGTTTTCATACAGAAAATGCAGCAGTGCAAATTCCTTGGCGAGCAGGCGAATGGACTCTGTACGCCGCGCGACCGTATATGTCCCTTCATCCAATTGCAAAGACATGCCTGGTTCCTCCTACTATGTATAATTCGCTAATCCGAAATCGTATAGATTCATTCCATTTTCTTCAACGTGTTCAACATACCATAAAAACCCTTTGCGAGAACGCAAAAGGTTTTTATCGTCTATCTTATAGCTGGCTTAGATTATAGATCACGCTACGTATATCTGTTCTTCCAACAAGTATTCACTTGTCTTAACCCAGCACGACACGATCATCTGCCATTTTTTTGCCGCTAATCCGTTCGAATTCACCAAGCAACTCAGGTACAGTCAACGTACGCTTGCGCTCTTCGCTGACATCCAGAATAATTCGGCCTTTGTCCATCATGATCAGACGGTTACCCAGACGAATGGCCTGCTCCATATTGTGCGTCACCATCAATGTAGTAAGTCTCATCTCACGCACAAGTGTCTCCGTCAGTTCCGTGATCAGTTCGGCACGTGAAGGGTCAAGGGCCGCCGTATGCTCATCCAATAGCAAAATCTGCGGCTGGGTAAAGGTAGCCATCAACAGACTGAGTGCTTGCCGCTCCCCGCCAGACAGGAGACCCACTTTTGCATTCGGCCGCTTTTCCAGTCCAATTCCCAGCTTCTCCAGTTGCGTGTTAAAAATCTCCCGTCTGGCACGGGTAACTCCGAAGCCCAGTCCGCGTCCTTTGCCACGTTTGTATGCCATCGCCATGTTTTCTTCAATGGACATATGTGGTGCTGTTCCTGCCATCGGGTCCTGAAATACCCGGCCAATCCAGCTGCTACGTTTATGCTCCGGCAGGTTTTTAATGGAGCGGTCATTGATCAGCACATCACCCATGTCCGGCTTCATCACACCCGAAATGATGTTCATCAGCGTGGATTTACCCGCTCCGTTACTGCCAATCACTGTCACAAAGTCTCCCGGATTCATTGTCAGATTCACACCGACCAGCGCGGTCTTCTCATCCGTTGTGCCTGGATTGAACAGCTTGGTTACTTGCGTAATCTCCAGCATGATCACATACCTCCCTTCGCTTGTTGACCACCGGATCGCATCAACTCTTCCGTTCGTTTGCGAGCCAGACTTCGCTGCTTCATGGAGCGCTGCATCGTTGGGAATACAAGAGCAATAATGACGATCACCGCGGTGATCAACTTCAGATCAGATGTATCGAACCATTCGACCTGTAGGGCAAGTGCGACCACAATCCGGTAAATGATTGAACCAACGATCGCTGCAAGTGTAGCCCAGAATACCGTTCTTGCTCCAAGAATGGCCTCACCGATAATCACGGAAGCCAGTCCAATAACGATCATACCGATGCCCATCGTGATGTCTGCAAAACCTGATTGCTGTGCAATGAATGCACCAGATAGTGCGACCAATCCATTGGATAGGCTGACACCTACAATGGTAGTCACATCCGTATTTGCACCAAAGCTGCGAATCATACGTTTGTTATCACCTGTCGCGCGGAGTGCCAGTCCAACATCTGTTTTCATGAACAGATCGAGCATAATTTTAAACACCAGCACGACGATGATAATTAACACCATGACATGCTCACCTGAGAATGGATTATCCATACCCATAATGGATTTATTCGGTGCGCCAAGAATACGCATATTAATGGAGTAGAGCGCGATCATCATCAAAATCCCGGATAATAATCCGTTGATTTTGCCTTTGGTATGAAGCAGACCTGTACAAGCCCCAGCCACCATGCCGCCAGCCATTGCCGCCAAACAGGCAAGCCAAGGAGAGAAGTCATTGGAGATCATAACCGCCGCGATTGCGCCTCCTGTTGTAAAACTTCCGTCTACGGTAAGGTCAGGAAAATCGAGTATGCGGAACGTAATATACACACCAAGTGCCATCAGTGCGTATAGAAGCCCCAGCTCGATCGCCCCTTCAATTGAATTCCAGCTTATACTCACACTACTTCCTCCCTGTCTATCGAAAAGAATGAGGCGAACCCGTTGCATGTTCGCCTCGCATCCATACAGCCGGATTACACTCCGGTCAGATTATTGAATAACGTTGTTTTCCTGGTCTTTTACTTCCGCTTTCATCTCATCCGTAACCGTGATTCCTTGGGCTTCAGCCGCTTTTAGGTTCAGGATCAGATCCAGTTTGTCCGGAACGGTGACTTTCATATCACCAGGATTCGTACCATTTTTCAGAATGTCCGCGGCCATCTCACCCACCTGATATCCATGGTCATAATATTTGAAGCCAACCGTTGCGAAAGCTCCTTTTTCAACGGTATCCCGATCACTGGAGAAGAACGGAATTTTATTACTGTTTGCCGTTTGGATGATCGTATCAACCGCACTCACGACAGAATTATCAAGCGTAATGTAGAAGGCATCTACTTTGCCAACCAGAGAATCCGTTGCCTGTTTTACTTCAGATGTATTCGTAACTGGTGCTTTCACCAGCTTGATATTATGTGTTGCGAGCGCTTTTTCTGCGTTATCTGCCATAACCACCGCATTTGGTTCACCTTCGTTAATGACCAAGCCTACCGTTTTCACATCTGGCAGATTTTTAGCGATAAAGTCAGCCAATTGTACAATGGCCTCCGGGTTCGTGTCGGATGCACCTGTAACGTTGCCGCCTGGCTTGTCCATGTCAGTCACCAGTTTGGCACCCAACGGGTCCGTTACCGCTGCGAACAACAATGGCTTGTCCTTCACTTGTTGAGCCAGAGCCAGCGCAGATGGTGTTGCAATTCCGAGTACGAGATCATTTTTGGAATCACCCGAGATTTTCTGTGCAATGGACAAGTTGTTCGTCGAATCACCTTGTGCGTTATTGTAATCGATTTTGAGGTTCTTGTTCTCTTCAATGCCCGCTTCCTTCAGGGCTGCGATGAAACCTTCGCGTGTAGCATCCAGAGATGGATGCTCAACAATCTGCGAGATGGCAATCTGATATGATTTTTCCTCACTGCCTCCACCTGTTGTAGTCCCCGATCCTTCGGATTCCGAGCCTGTACCGCTGTTATTTCCACAACCTGCTGCAACGATCATTGAAGCAACCATCATCAGTGACATCCAGAATTTCTTTTTCATGTGTGAGAACCCCTCTCCATCTTATAAAATGTGGTTACCCTTATCGAATTCCATTGGCACGATAGGGCGGGACAAAACAAACGCTTCAACGCATTGTTGCTTTGATCGACAAAAGCAGACAAATATAGACTTTTCTCATGCGACTGAAGTCCATGACCCGTGTTGGTGTTTTATTGTTCCCCTAATATTAAGGGGCGTCCCGATATCCGTCAATGGTTGAACCACTTCCAATTTAGTTTCATCGTATGGTTGTGATAGAAAACATTACATAAAACATAAAAACCACCCACATTGTTCTGTAGATGGTCGCCATGGGTACAACAAAATAAGATCCTACTCATGAAAGTCGAGTATGAAGTCTTCTTCTAATCTCGTCCACAAGCATTGTTTTCTCCGCTTCCGATATGGCATCCGCGATCAATTTGCGTGCCGCAACAGGCGCAATCCAGGGTTCGATATCCGCATAGCCAATACCGGACAACTTCTCATACTCTCCATAAAGATGCGAATGCTGGCCTCTCTGGTAGTATCAAGAACAACCGTCGCTTCATGTGGCAGATGCGGGGGCAGTATGGCGTATCAAATCATAATGATGTATTCGGCCAAGTCGGCTTCCGGATTTCCGGTAGAAGCATTGTTCCAGTCAATAATAAAGGTATCATGATTTCGAAGGAGTATGTTACCCGGGTTGGGATCACCGTGACATAGTTGCTACTTCATGGGTAATTGATCCAACTGGGCAATCACGGCAGCTTTCTCCGCTTCAGACAAGTATTGTGCTTCATCATGAGATTTTTCATATTTAAAATTTTCAAAAAAAAGAGGCATCCCTCCCAATGTACTTTGGGTATGGTCGCCTTATATCAATCAAAGGATAGCTCCAGAGTGCTTATTCCTTTTCTTTTTGCAGTTCCTCTAATTCAGATGAAGTTAGCCCGGTAGCCTTAATAATCGTAGCCTGATCAAGACCTAAATTGAGCATATTCAATGCAATTTTCCGCTTGCTCTCAGCTTCACCTTTCTTGAGACCCTCTTCTCGTGCGCCCTCAATCATGGAAGCTTCGTCCCATAGAAATTTCTGACGGTCGATATATCGTTGACGTGCTTGCTCATCCTGGCTCAGAAACTCTAATACACTCATGGCTTTTTTCAAAGCCGGTTCGGGTTCGTGCATCATTAACGCCTCCCAGCTTGATTTAGTCATTCCTTTCAGAAATAACAGCCAACGCACCAATCCATCCTTTATTTGAATATTTTCATCATTCAGCTTTGGTATTTCCATAAAATGAATCTCTATAACATCCGTCAACGGAATATCAGTATGGTCTTCTCTTAAATGAAATACGTTGTGGTACTGATCATTAGCTAGCATCTTGAAATTAACAATGTTGATCGCTACGCATTTTTTGAGTTGACTATATCTCTGTCCTTCAAGTAATTGTCCGGAATATTGTTTACCCCAATAGAACAAAGTCCTCTTCTCTAAATCATACTGATTAAACAACTGCATTTCAACATTAATTAGCTCACCTTGATCTGTTTTGGCCCGTATGTCCAGTATGGACTGTTTATCTCTCGGTGTATCCTTGTCCAGATAAGGGTTGATTAACACAATCTCGGTCAGTAAAGATTCACCTGCATTTTTGAAGGTATGATTCAGAAAAGCCAAAAGAACATCCTTATTCTCTTCACTTCCAAAGATTCGTTTAAACACATAATCGTTCTTGGGATCAAGCAACTCTGTCATTATTATTCACTCCTACACGCAAAATGGACAGGATATATCTCCTGAAGTATCAGCAAATATAAGGATGCGAACATGCACTGGATGTTAGTTCCATTATAACACGCATCGCCATACGTAAATAGCGTTTATACGTAATTCATTACCAAAAAAAGAGACTATTTCGACGAATCGAAACAATCTCTTTGTATAAACCAATTAATTCCCCGACGCTTCGCGAATCTCATACTTGCACCTTTTGCCGCCATCGGCGTAACATTCGGTACGCTCTACCTCAGCTTGAAGCAGCGAGCGAAACAGTTCCAGTTCACAGCGGCAAGCCTGCTTGTAGACACTTGCAACTTGTACAATCGGGCAGTTCATTTCCGTAATGACGTAGGTTCCATCGTCTTCTCTGGACGCATCCGCCATATATCCGTTGGTATTCTGGATTCGCGCGAGTTCCTCCACCCGTCCGGCCAGATCCTGGCCCTCCATCTGTGGCAATCCGCTGCGAAGCAGCTTGTCCCGGCGACTCTCGAACAATGCATCTACCACACCGCTCCCGGCTGAGTCAGACAATTCTTCAAGCAGTTCCAGCGTAAGGGAGGAATATGATTTTGGAAAAAAGCTGTCCCCGCGTACCGTCAATTGGTACACCGAGGACGGACGTCCGGCCGTAGCCCGGGCCTCCCGAACCTCGATCCAGCCGTCCTGCTCCAGTGCCGTCAGATGACGGCGAATGGCCATGCCGGTCAGACCCAGATCAGCTGTCATTTCCCTGGCGGTCAATGTACCTTGCTGCTTCAACATGAACAAAATCCGTTCACGCGTCGTTCGTTCCTCTTCGCGCTTCACGATCAGCACCTGCTCTCCTGCTTATGCGTGTACCGGTGCTGCCTCCCGGCAGGCATCCGAGCAAAAGCGGTTATGCGTCTCTTCGCAATCCTCACAGCTTACATGCTGCAGGTTGCAGGTTGGACAATTAATATATCGGTCATGTGTCGTTCCACAGTGATAACAGCTGGCAATGACGATATCTTCTTCTGTCCGGTTGATCGGTACAGAGATCCGCTCGTCAAACACGTAACACTTGCCATCGAACAGATGGCCTTGTACTTCAGGATCTTTACCGTACGTGACAATACCGCCGTCCAATTGAGCTACATCCTGGAATCCTTCATTGATCATGAAGCCAGTCAGCTTCTCGCAGCGAATGCCGCCAGTGCAATAGGTAATAATCGTTTTGTCCTTCATGTCACCCAGGTTCTCGCGGATCCACTCCGGAAACTCACGGAACGACTCGACATCTGGACGAATGGCCCCGCGGAAGTGACCAATTTCATATTCATAATCATTGCGACCATCGATAACGATGACGTCATCACGTTGCAGATGTTCATGGAACTCTTTCGGTGAAAGGCGTTTGCCACTAATCACATTTGGATCAAGGTCTTCATCCACGCGGAACGTAACCAGCTCTGCTTTGTGACGAACAAAGATTTTTTTGAACGCATGCTCTTCCACATCATCAATCTTGAACACCATATCGCTGAACAGCGGGTTGGCATGCATGTCTTTCATGTACTGCTCTGTCTGTTCAGGCGTTCCGGATACCGTGCCGTTAATGCCTTCGGATGCGATCAGAATACGGCCTTTCACACCGAGGTCCTTGCAGTATTGCAGATGCTCTTGTGTAAACGTCTCAGGATCTTCAATCTTCACGAACTTATAATATAAAAGCACGCGGTACGCGCTGTTACACATGTATATCACCTGTTCCTATTCCATGTTGTTATTAGCCGGATCACCCGGCAAGACGACTACGTTGCACCCTTACTGTTAAAAAGAAAATAAACAGCCGCCCGAAACATCGTCTCGAACTGCTGCCTGACATTCGACTTTTATTCCTGCATTCTAGTTTATCGGAAGCGGAATAGCTTAGTCAATATAAATGTATAGAAAGGGATGAAAGATATGGAACATATCTTTCTGCACCATTCACCCTATTCCGAGATCGTAATGACCGAGGTTACAAAGTGATACAATTCATTCTCCAATACCGCCTGCGATAACAGGATTTTATTTCCTTTCGGGCTCCAGGCGAGTGGGTCAGAAGCGTTGTCCATATCGGCCGAGATCTGGAACTGTTCTGCCGACTCCGTGTTGGAGACAAACAGCCCTTTCTCATTGTCATTCTCAGAATTAATGGTGTATGCAATCTTGGTATCATCACTCGACCAGCTTGTGCCAAAGATTTGTGTGCCTCTGGCGAGCGTGGCCTTCTCATTGCCTTCCAGATCGGTGAGCACCAGCGCCCGTTTGGTATCCGCTGTTCTTTTCACAATCGCAAGCCTTGTTCCATCATTAGAAGGGATGACCCATTCCACACTTTTCAGCACCTGTTTTACTTCACCCGTCTTCGCATCGTATGCATTCAACTGGCCGTCCTCGCCCGTAATATAATAGAGCATATCGCCTGACACCTTGATACTCCGTACATTGAAATTGCCTGTCTCCACCAGTACCTTTGTTGTACCGTCCACGGTTGCCGAGATCAGATCCCCCTTCATATTGGGGAAAACAACATGTTCATTATCCAGCCACGCGCCCTCTTGGATGAATCCATCCTCCTTACCGGCAGGGGTTGTCTCCCCGTTATGCAGGTTCAGGAAGTAACCTTTGCCCGTATTTTCCTCCGGCTCCCGATAGAACAGGTACTGCCCATCCGGTGACACTAGCGGTGCACCCAGAGTGGCTTCACTTTCCTTGAGCGGCGTGTCTGTGCCTTTCGTCAGATCATACATATATAAGTTATGCGGGTATCTTTCCTGGCCTTCAACCGTGACGGGTTTCAAGGACTTGTTCTCCTTGTCGGATACAATCCAATCATCACTAAGCCATGCGATCCCGCGCATATTTGGAAGTTTATCGATTTTCTCCAGCTTAAAGCTCTGGTACACGGACGTATTGGTATTATCTTTTACTGTAATGTCGGTGCCCGTTTTCCCACCTTGTGCGTTGCCCCCCGGCTCCGTTGTCCCTCCGCATGCCGCTGTCGTTAACAGGGCAATGGCTCCGAACGTGCCCAAAGCTGCTTGTTTCCAATTCATGATGGTCCCCCCTGGTTTCTCTTGCTATAGACCAAGCATACACATCGCATACTTCCAAAGTTATTCAGACTTGTTTCGAACTTGTAAACTTGAATCAGCCAAAGGGAACATGAGCTGGAATGTCACACCTTCCCCATCTTCTGGATCACCCGACAGCAGGGTGATTGTACCGCCCTGTTTTTCAACAAACTGCTTCACGAGAGATAGCCCCAGTCCGGTTCCGCCGGTTTTTCTGGCTCTGTCTTTGTTTACGGTGTAAAAGGGTTCAAAAATCTTCTCCTGCGCCTCTGCAGGAATCGGCGTACCCGAGTTATAGATGCGAATGATCGCTTGACGCTCCTGCATCCGCAGTTCACTCTTCACCCGGATCACACCATCCGGAACGTTATATTTGATGGCATTATCCAGCATGTTGATGAAAATATGCATAAGACTCTCCCGATCGCTACGGATCACCGCCGGTTCAAGATCCAGTTCCATGTTCAGCGCAAACTTCTCCGCTTTCCCACGCATCCGGCCACAGGCATCCTCCAGCAGAGCGCTGACCTCTACATCTACGGCCTGGTTCTCGAAGTCATACTTCTCCAGGGCAGATAAATGGAGTACTTTCTCCACCATCTCGTACAGCCGCTCTGTTTCTTTGCCAATGTTACTCGTGGCATCCTCCAGCAGTTGCGGATCATCCTTATACATGTCGAGTAGCTCCACATAAGCTTTGATCGATGTCAGCGGTGTCTTGAACTCATGGCTGATGTTACCGATGTATTGTTTCTGCTGCTGTTCCAGCGCCTGAAGTTTCTCAATCGCCAGTTGCAGCTTCTGCTGCTCCGCAATCATGGCTGTGATATTTTGCTGAATGGATGTACTCATATAATAGATGCCCTGCCCCAGCTCCCCCAACTCATCCTTGCGCTTTAAAGGAGACTCCGTAATGTAATTCCCTTCGCGAATGGAATCTGCAGACTTTTTCAGCCGGGTAATCGCAACGGCAAAGCGATTGTAGAACAGATAACCTAACATGAAGCTCAGCGCAACAACGGTAATTCCTGCCCATGTGAACAATTGAAGGATGCGAGTATAGAATTCATGGTAACTCTGGACCGGATACTGTATCCACACGGCACCCATCTGCCCATCCGGACCGTCCAATGGTGCAGCGTAGAGCAGGGTGTCCCCTTGTTCATGATAGGCAATTTTATTTTGCAGCGCATAGTCTAACGTTTCCTGAACGAGTTCACTCTCACCGGAGGCGAAGGATGCTCCCACCTGCTGACCTGTCATGTTATAGAGTGCTATTGGCAATCCGGTAGAGTTGGCCAGTTCCTGTGCCAGCCTGCGGCCGTTTCGCTGTAAAAAAACGTCCTGATCGAGATGAACGGACTCGGTGTAGTAAGACTGTCGCACATTCAGATTCACCAGCCGTGTCTGCTGTGATAGAATACCTTCAATCTGTGACTGCTGATTGCGTTCAATACCGCGCAGGACCAGTGAACTAAGCACCACCACGGTCAGGATAAGCAAGGCTGCCAGAAAAACACTGAACTTCAGCTTGATGCTGACTCTCATATGGCCCCGCCTGTATCAGGTGCAGATGCTTTGTAGCCAATCCCGTATACGGTCTGCAATTTTTGCTGATCCGTATCTCCAATTTTTTTACGCAAACGCTGGATGTGAATGTCTACGGTTCGTGTACCACCCGCATACTCCATGCCCCAGACCCGGTCCAGCAGATCGTCTCGTGTGTACACACGCTCAGGATTGGACATGAGAATGGTCAACAGGTCGAACTCTTTTGGTGTCAGATCCAGCTTCTCCTCATTCACGGTCACTGTGCGGTGAGCAACATGAATACGCAGTGTGCCATTCACGATGGCCTGATTCTTCGAATCGTCAGGTGGTGGACTGCTTTTCTCGACACGGCGCATGAGCGCTTTCACCCTTGCGAGCAGTTCACGGATCTCGAATGGCTTGGTCATATAATCATCGGCGCCCATTTCCAGGCCAACGATTTTGTCCACGATATCATTTTTGACGGTCAGCAAAATAATGCCGATATCCTCGCGGTCCTCCAGCCTGCGGCATACGCCGTATCCATCGAGCCTGGGCATCATGACGTCCAGAATCATGACCTGTGGGTGAAACGATGCGACCTTGACCAAGGCCTCTTCACCGTCACTCGCAGTCTCTACTTCATATCCTTCGCGCCGCAGCGCGTAAGCAATGGCACTGACGATGCTTGATTCGTCATCTACCACGAGCACTTTTTTATTCATGGGATTCATCCTCTACGTTACACGACATAACTTCAAGTGCAGTACCGTCTTCTGATCGCTGTTATCCCCAGATTTCTTTAATCCCCTTCTTCCAAAGGGGAAATCCGGTGATAAAGGGCGTAGCATATGCTTCCGAAGTAGCTTTCTGACAGAAAGCTTTGAACTTCGTTTCTTCAGACTGGTTCTGCACTCTTCGTTTTCGTGTAAATATTCAGTTCTTTTTTATTTATGTTAGCAAGGTCTGTGCTAATTAGCTATGGATGAGTTTGAAATTTGTATGAGAAGCTTGCATTCTTTCAGCTTGGACTTGGCTCTACTTTCTTTATACCCTAAAGGTAACAAAAAGAGCCAACCCGTGATTGGATCAGCCCTTGATCTATAGATTCCCGTTTCATGTTACTGTTTAGGCAACAACTTATTGATCACCTCAGCATTTACTCCTCAAATGACAGATTGAGCGGCTCGTCCGACATCTCGTACTCTGTCTCCATATGTGTCAGCGGTGTGTTCAGATCAACCTCCTCGAAGCGGAAGCTGTCGACCCACACTTTTCCTTTGCCGTTCAAAATAACCCCGAATGAAATGACCGCGCTGCCCTCCGGCACATCAAGCACAATACTGTACTGATTCCATGGCTGCGTACCCGTGATTGGCCGATCATGCATGTTATCAAATTGAAGTACATCATGGACGTTATTATCCACACGCATCCATAATCCGCAGAACGCATCCACATGCTCGGTCTTCACAAATCCCGATAATTTCATCCGCTTACCTACATACTTGTCCGCTCTGAACTGTTGCATCATTGTTGCGAACTCGTTAGGCTCCATTGGCGTAACTGCCTTCAAATATCCTGATGCTTTCCCCCTGATGCACTTCAGCCGGATCAATGCCCATCTCATAATTCTGCGGATGACTTCCGGTTAACATCCAACCTGTAATTGTTGACGTCTGATTCATCTGTAATTCTCCTCCTCTGGTTCTTCCTTCGAATAATTTCAGATCAAACAATTTGCGAAAACGTCCTGGTGGCATGCCATATAATTTGCGGAATGCGCGGGTGAAGGCTTCCTGACTCTCAAAACCACATGCCAGAGCGATGTCCAAAATGCCCGCATCCGTCGATCGGAGGGTGGTGGACGCCAGACTCATCCGACGGTTTCGGATATAATCCACCACGGTCATGCCCACCTCATTACGGAAAATTCGATGGTAGTGATATGGCGACAACAACGCCTCGGATGCCACTTCTTCCAGTCCAATCTGCTCATGCAGATGAGTCTCAATAAAGAACAAACTTTGCTGAATCATTGCACGGTAACGGCTCAACTGAGGTAAAGCCCCCTTCCATATCCTTACTATACGTGAAGGATGTCATCGCCGTTTTGATCATTTTTGCTATCTTCACTTCGGTTGGCCTCTATCCCGGAACGCAAAAAAGAGCCAATCACGGATGGAATCCTGTCCGTAATTGACTCTCCTTTTATCTATTTGCACAACATTCTTCGTCAGACAGCCGGTACCGGCTGTGCACCAACCTCTTCGTCATCATGCTCCACCAATTCATGTTTCTCCCAAGCTCTACTCTTCCAGCGGAAGTACATAATGACCGCGCGGGTCCACTCATCCGCCGCAATGGCAAGCCACACACCAGCGAGCCCCAGATGAAGCTTGAATATGAGCAGGTACCCCAATGGCAGACTCATGCAGACCATGGAGATCAGACCCATGTACACCGGGAACTTTGCATCCCCTGCCGCACGCAGGGAACCAATGATCACTATATTGCAGGTACGCCCGGTTTCGAGCAACAGACTGAGTAAAATCACTTGAGCCCCCAGCTTGATAATTTCCGGATTATCCGTAAATATGCTCATCAGCGGCACACGGAAAAAAATGATGATTACATCAATGATAACCGTGGCCAGAAGGGCCCATTTTACACTGTCAAAAACACGTTTGTACGCATCGTCTTTGCGCCGCGCACCCACAAGCCGGCCTACAATGATCGATGTCCCCATACCAATCGCCATGCTGAACAAGTAGATATAGCTGGAGATATTACCCGCATACTGTTTGGTTGCCATAGCTTCTGCGCCCAGATAGGTCACATACAGCGTGAACACGAGCTGGCAGGAATGATATACCATCGATTCCATCGCAGACGGAATGCCAATCCGCAAAATTTTGCCAATGAATTTCTTGGACAACTTAATGTAGTATTCGAAATCCACCCGTACCTCGCTCACACGATACAACAACCAGAAGAAGATCAGCAGGCAGATAAAACGGCTTCCCACCGTGGAGATCGCTGCCCCTTCCACCCCAAGCTTCGGCAGGCCGAAGTGTCCAAAGATCAATGCATAGTTACCAACAACGTGAATCACGTTCATGAATACAGCAACATACATCGTTTCTTTGGTGTAACCATGTGTACGAATCGTCGCAGCCAGCGCATTAATGAGTGCCTGGAGGAAGATCCCGCCACCAACGATATTTATATACGAACGGGCAAAATCATAAATTTCGCCTTGAATATTCAGAAGTGTTAACAATTGTCCTCCGAACAGAAGGAAGATTCCGCTCAGGACCAGACCTACGATAAGATTCAGTGTAATCGCATTACCCGTAACTTGTGCTGCTTCACTTAACTTTTTCGATCCGATATATTGTGCGACTACAATCGCAGCACCATGTCCAATGACTTCCAATACAAGGATAGCGATAGAAATAATCTGATTGGCTGCTCCAACGCCGGAGACCGCATTATCGGATACCGAGCTGAGCATGAGCGTATCCACGCTCCCCATCAACATAAATAAGAAGAGTTCCAGGAAAATAGGCCATGTCAGTCGAATCAGATTCAGATCCTTGGCATCAGAACGAAGGGACTCTTTGGTTGAGGATATTGCTGTCATTTTCTCACCTTTCCCATGTGGGCTTTAATTCTTAGGGTATGTTAGCACAGGTGGTTTGAAAATGCAGTAGTTTTGCGAAAATAGTTGAAAGTTTTTTGTAATTCCATAAATAGGTATTTTCACTACTTTCATAAAGCCCCGCTTGCGTACGCCTGCCGGAGGTTGTAGAAGACAAAAAAGGACCCTCCCAACTCGCTTTTAAGCAAGTAATGGAAGGACCTTAGGCCCTCAGCCTTTTAACCTTTAACAGAACCCGCAGCAATGCCCTCCACGATTCGATTACTCAGGATGAGAAAAGCAATCAGGATCGGCATAATGCTAATCATCAGCGTTGCACCAATGGCTCCCCAATCCGTTGTATATTGACCGATAAAGTTCTGTACCCCAACAGTTAAGGTCTTGTACGAATCTGTACTGATGAACGTATTAACAAAGATGAATTCATTCCAGTTATAGATCATGTTGATGATCGCCGTTGTGGAAATGACCGAAGACGTCATCGGCAGCACAATCCGAAAGAAAATCCGATGCACGGAGCAACCATCCATCACTGCGGCTTCTTCTACTTCCCGGGGAAGCGCGTAGTAGAATCCCAGTAGAATCATAATGGTAATTGGCATATTAAAGGCAATATAAGACAAGATGACTGACAAAGGATGATCTGTGAGATGAAGCTTCAGGAACAAGCTGAACAAAGGGATCAACGTGGAGTGCACAGGGATCATCAGACCCACCATAAATAGCCCCAGCACCAGCGAACGACCCTTCCAGCGCATACGTGTAATGGCAAAGGTCACCAGACTGGCAAACAGCACGGTGACCACCACCGAGACCACCGTAATCCATACACTGTTGAAGAAGTACAAGCTGATATTTCCCTCTGTCCATACCTTGACATAGTTTTCCCAACGCGGAGTAGCAGGAAGGGAAAACGGCGCCATGTCGAATACTTCCTGATTATTTTTAAGCGAGAACAACAGCAGCCATACCAAGGGCAAAATTTGCAGCAAAGCTACCAGGGACAAGAGGAAATACAGCAGAACATATCCGAATCTCCTTAACCACGCCGAACCTCGGCCTGTCCCCGGGTAAGTTGGCAATCTAACGGCCGTATCCGTCTTCACCGGGATGGACCTCCTTTCATTTCACTTACGTCAGGAATACTGGATCGTATCTTTGGATGCCGTCGCTTTACGAAGCAGCCAGGTAACAAGCAGACAGATCAAGAGCAGGAAGAACCCTACAGCACTGCCGTAACCAAAGTCGAAGCTACGGAACGCCTGACGATACATATAGGAGGCCATCACTTCGCTGGAGCCATTCGGTCCGCCATCGGTCATCACGTAGATAAGGTCAAAATACTTGAGTGAGCCCACCACTGCCAGTACCACAGTCACCTTGATGACTTCTGTAATAAGGGGCAGCTTGATTCGAAAAGCGATCTGCCAAGGGCTTGCCCCATCAATCCGGGCTGCTTCCACCAGAGATTCCGGAATATTTTTGAGGGCCGCATAATAGATCAAAATATAGAAGCCTGCATACTGCCATAGAATCGGTACGAATAGTGCATACAACACCAGGGATGGCTCCGCCAGCCAGGCTGGCGGATTGCTAAAGCCGATCGCTTCCAGAAAGGTGTTCAGTACACCATTGCTGGGATGATAGATCTTCAGCCATAACTGGGCGATCGCGACCGAAGAGAGCAGCATCGGGATCAAATATATTTTGCGGAACAGATTGGCCCCCTTGATCTTGCCTGACAGCACCAGAGCAATCATCAGATAACCGATCAGACTCAGCGCAGAGAACAAAGCAAGCAAAAAAGTATGGTTCGCACTCTGCCAGAATGTTCCGTCCTGAAGCAGTCTGGTGTAATTATCCAATCCAATAAAGGTCATTGCACCGATCCCGTCCCATTGCATCAACCCATAATACCCGGTGAGCACGATCGGGATGTAGACCAAGACCAGCAGCAGAAGCAGTGCAGGAAGCACGTACAACGCAGCAACGAGACGGTTGGACATGACTTTGTCCATCACATTATCCTCCCTTCAAGCGTTCAAACGTGTGTACGTCAATTGCCTTTATCAATCGCAGCCTGATGATTCTTCACAAAGTCCTCCGGTGTTACCGCTTTGCCAAACAATGCCTGAATCATGTCAAGATGGGCCTGAGCGGCTGCCGGTTTCATCTGTACGTCTGCAAAGAGCGTAAGGCTGCTGGCCTGATTCAATTCGTTGAGCAGGTCAATGTAAAGCTGTGGCAGCTGTACTGCAGCTGTATCTACTTTGGTAGCCGGGATGACGCCTGCTTCAGTTACCGAACTTTCACCCCATTTTTCCACAAAGTATTGCACAAACTTCTGCGCTTCTTCCTTCACTTTGGAGTTCTGGGCCACGAACAACCCTACGCCTGGACCACCTACCCAGCTGTTAATGTCGCTCTTGCCATCTTCCATTGTTGGGAATTTGAAAAATCCGATCTTGTCTTTGAATTCCTGCGGGATGTCCGGGTTAGTCGTGAAGTTTGGTAGTTCCCAGGTACCCATCAGGTACATGGCAGCTTTTTCGTTCATGAATTCGGATTTACCCTCATCGTTAGACAACCCGTTGAAGCCTTTGTTGAAAGCATTCATATCCACCAGCTTTTGTACTTCAGCAGCAGCTTGAGTCAGAGCTGGATCATCAAACTTGCCGGAGCCATTGATGGCCTTTTCCAGTGCATCTCCACCTAACCGATTCGCCAGATACATATACCAGAGTGAGCCGGTCCAGCGGTCTTTATTGCCCAGTGCGATCGGCACCTCACCCTTCTCTGTCAGTGTCTTCAGCACACTCAGGAATTCATCGTATGTTGCTGGCGGCTGCAAGTTATATTTTGCAAAAATGGCTTTGTTATAATAAATGGGGGAGATATTCAACTCGATTGGTAACGCATATGTTTTGCCGTCTATGGCATAAGCTTCTGTTGTTCCGGCTATGAATTTGTCGCCCAGCGAGTCGCTCAGAAGATCATCGACCGGTGCGAACAGGTTCCCCTTCACATAAGGCTCCAGAAATCCAGCAGCCCAAGTTACACCCACATCGGGAAGTTCATTGGATGCAGACAGGATTTTCAATTTGTTCTTATATTGTTCATTCTCCAGCACTTCCTGCTTAATGGTTACATTCGGATGATCCGTCTGATACTGCTTGATGATATCGTTGACCAATTTGTTTTGCTGTGCGGAGCTGCCTGCTGGCCAGAGGTGCATAAACTTGAGGGTTACTTTCCCATCTGTGCCGTTGCTGCCTGTTTCCCCCTCTTCATCCGAACTTGAACTGTTACATCCGGATAAAATTACGGCGAGAACCAGCGTCCATGACAGAAGAATGGCCATCGTCTTTTTGCTCATAATCCCAACCCCCTTGGTTTTTTCGGTTAATGTAACCGCTTTAACCAAATTGTAGCACGGGCCTATTGCCTCTATAAGACCAGAACAATTTGGAAAAACTCCACTTTTTTGAGGTTATTTGTTATCTCGTTCAGATAGGGAATGTCGATATTTGCTTGGACTAAGCCCCTCAAGGCTTTTAAATACCGTTATAAAATACTTATCCGTCTGATAACCCACCTGTTCCGCAATCTCTGAGATTGGCATCGTTGTCTGCACAAGCAACTCCTTCGCGCGCTGAATGCGTTTGCGAGTAAGGTATTCACTAAAATTGATGCCGATCTGTTCCTTGAACAATACGCTGAAGTAACTGGAGTTGAGATGGAGTAAATCAGCGATTTCACGCATGGTCACATGTTCACCCAGATGAGCATCCACATAGGTCAAAGCTTCACTGATCTGGCTATTGAGCCTCTGTTCTCCGCGCTCCTTAACATCCAGCAGCTTGGGGTCAACCATTTCTTGCATCGTTTGAATACGTCGCTGTTGTTCGCTGAACTTTAGGGCTTTTTCGACGGTCTGCAGCAATTGTTCCTTATCTATCGGTTTCAACATATACTCCACAACACCCAACTTAATGGCCTGCTGGGCGTATTGAAAATCGGCATGTCCCGACATAATCAGGACAACAGGCTTGTTCGAAAAATGTTGAATGGCTTCAATCAGAGACAAGCCAGAGAATTCCGGCATGCGAACATCCGTTATTAACAGATCTGCCGGCTTTTTCTTGAGCCATTCCACGGCCTCGACGCCACTTTCTGCAGTCTGAATGTGATTTCGTCCTGCCGACCATCCTTCCAGTGTTTTGCGAATACCCTCTCTTGTACGCGGCTCATCATCCACGATAAGAATCGTTTTGTCATGAATCATATGCACCCTCCGTTCCCATGGGAATCTCAAAGCAAATGACAGTTCCTTCCCCAACCTTACTTGTTATGGAAAGCTTGCAACGTTCGCCAAGTTGGCTGCCAAAGTAAAGCTTCAGTCGTCGATGTACGTTGATTAGACCTACACCTGTCCCCTTCTTGGACACAGCCGGTCCGCCACGTAAAGCATGAATGACAGATTGTAACTGTAATTCATCCATACCGGGACCATCATCCCGAACCTCAATGCGAACCAGATTCTCCTCAGTCGAAGCATCCACATGGACGCTTATCTTTCCCGGGCCCAGTTTACTTTCAATCCCATGAAGAATCGCATTTTCGACCAAGGGCTGTATAAGAAGTTTCGGTATTGCGACCTTACGCACCGTATCACTCAGCTGAATCTCCCATTGCATTCTCTCTCCCAACCGCATCTGCATAATTTGAAGATAACGCTCGGCGTGTTCCAGCTCGTCGGCAATCGTAACCCATTCATCCTGTTGCGAACTGGAGATGATGTAGCGAAATAATCGGGACATCGCCACAACCATACGTGCCATCTCCTCGTCTCCCTTCTCCTCAAGGGACCAATAGAACGCCTCCAGGGTGTTGAATAGAAAATGGGGATTAATCTGAGACTGCAACGCCTTCAACTCGGCCCGGGACTGCATGACCTCCTTCTCATGAACCACACGGGTCAATTCATTCTGCCTGTAGACCATCTGGTTATACACGTTGTTGAGTTCATTGATCTCCAGCGTAGAGCTGACCATTAGATTAGGTCTCATTGCTCCCGGCTGTGCACTGCGCATGGCCCGCATCAGACGTATGAGCGGACGTGTAATCATTGTGGACAGAAAGAAGGACATGATAAGGAACAGAACAACACCAATCATTCCCGAGACGAGCAGCGCCGTTCTCAGGATGGATACACCTTCCGTTGTCTCTCGCAGCGGGGTTAGGACAGCAAGTGTCCATCCCGTTAACTCCGATTTTTGCCGGACGACGATATAGGATTCCTCCCCGTTCTGGACGACTGATCCACTGTCCAATATGGCTTTGGGATCGAGATTAATCTCCAGATCGGAAGTCACCACTTCGCCCGCCCCATCCAGGAGCATGATAGAGTCCTGCGAACCATCTGTCCCATTCGAATCATTGAGTTGAAAAAAACTGCGCTGCATCCGCACCACCACATAACCTCCATGTTCGAAAGAATGATCCAGCAGGTTGATCCGCCGAATAGCCAGGAGCACACCCGGATCTTCAGGGTCAGCGCCTGCCCATACCAGTCTGCCTTTTCCTTCATCCGCCAGGTTGATCCAGTTGCGCTCCACTCTGAGATCGAGGGATCGGTCATCCATCGGAAATATGCGGTTATAACCCGTAGTGTATATCTCCATACTTTGCGCTCCGTTGATGAAAGACTGATAACTGCCTGCAATCTGCAAGAGAGCTTGGCGCTGATTAAAGGTGGCCGGGTTGCCTTGTTTCTCATCGCTGAGCAGACGCTGCACGTATGAATCATCCGCCACCTGGGCGGTCAGCGAATTCACTTGTGCAATGAGTGCATCCAATCTGCCACTGGCTTGGACAGCGGTTTGGTGAATATGTTTCTCCGCATTGCTTTTCAGCAGAGCAGCTACCCGATCATAAGCCGATATGCCTGCGAGCAGCAGAACAACAAGCATCACCATAACAAAACCAATGAAGATCTGATTGCGAAGTGAGTTAAAATGTCCTTTTTTCCCGTGCAACTTCCCCATTCTCCTCTCTTTTTGGCATGTAAAAGAATCCACCACCTTACGCCCGTGCTCTTGAAGACTGGGTACAAACGATGCCGGATTTATCTACGTATTCAGTTCCCCTATATAAAATGAACGAAAGAATATTTACACTAGCCACTACGATGACAGAATAACCTTCCAATCGCTGTTATCCCCAGATTTTTTGATTCCCTTTTTAAAGGGGAAAATCCGGGGATAAAGGCGAAGCATATGCTTCCGATGCAGCTTTCTTTCAGAAAGCTTTTAGCTCCGCTTTTTCAGGTTATTTCTGCCCTCTCCGTTCTCGTGCAAATGTTTAGTTCAATTTATATAGTTAAAGCGCTTGCAAAATTGAACCTTAATCTTCTTCTCTTCTCGTCTTTGTTTACCGATTAAACTAACGACTAAAAAATAGCATAAATTTACAGGTTAATCAATCCTCCGAAGAGTTCCCAAACGTTAAATGAAAAGGATCAAAACAAAGAGAGGGGACTTTTAAAGTCCACCTCTCTTTGTTTTGATCCCTTCACACATATCCTTTTCTGTGACACATCTTCAGTTATTTCACAGACCCTTGGGTAACCCCGTTGATAATCCATTTCTGCGCAAACAGGTAGATGATAATCATCGGCAGCAACGCGAGCAAGTAGGATGCAAACGCAAGGTTAAACTCGGTATTAAACTGTCCTTGGAATACATACTGTACCAGCGGCAGCGTGTATTGTCCCGGATCACTGATAATAATGAGTGGCAGCAAGAAGTCGTTGTACGTCGACAGGCAAGTCAGAATACCAACTGTGGCACTGATGGGTGCCATGAGCGGGAAAATAATTTTCCAGAATGTGCCCCAGGTTGTTGCCCCATCCACAAACGCCGCTTCCTCCAGCGCTACCGGAATGGACCGGATATATCCAACGTACACAAATACGTTAAATGCCAGGCCATAAACCGTGTGAAGCAGGATCAGACCTACCAGATTTGTCATCTCCAGCGATGCGGTCAGTTTAACAATCGGCAGCATGATGATTGGGAACGGAATGAACATCGCGCTGACGAAGTAATAATACAGTCCTTTGAAAAACTTGCGTTTCTCCATATTCCGCGCAATCGCATAGGCCACCATCGAGTTACTGAGCAACGTCAAAAGCACGGTGGATGCGGTAACGATCGCACTGTTACGGAACGATTGGAAGAAGTTTGTCATGTCGATGGCCCTCGCGAAATTCTCCCAGTGAAGCGTTGTCGGAATGGCAAAGACCGATTGGGCCATCTGTTCCGGATTTTTCAAAGCAATCGTAACGGTCATATACAATGGGAACAGGATAAACAGGGTACCCAGCACAACGAGCAGCATAACGAGCCAATTGATTCGTGTACGGCTTCTCATTACAGATCCATCTCCCTTCTTTGCAGGAACCGGATTTGTAGAATTGAAATCACCGCAATAACGATGAAGTAAATAACCGAGTTCGCAGATTGATATGCATATTCGCCGCCTTCAAATCCACCGGTGTAGATCAGATGAGAGATGGACTGCGTCGCCCGTCCGGGACCACCGTTGGTCAAGGCTACGATTTGATCGAAGACCATGAGCGAGTTTTTCATCGCCAGCACCATATTAATGGTGAAGAAGGGGGCAATAAGTGGGAATGTAATGCTCCAGAATTCACGCCATTTGCCTGCACCGTCTAGGTTGGATGCCTCGTACAGTGTCGTTGGTATCGTTTGCAGACCAGCCAAATACAGAATCGTATTCAGGGCCACGGATTGCCATACTGCAACAATGACGATACCGATCCAAGCCAGACTCTCGCTGCCGAGAATGTTGGTGGATAGCGCATTGATGCCCAGATTTTGTCCCCAGGTCGGGAATACGTTGGAGAACAGGTAGTTAAATATGTAACCTACGATCAGCACACTCAGAATATTGGGCAGGAAATAGATACCGCGGAAAAAGTTACGGAACTTGATCTTGGCATTCAGCCCGAGTGCAATGAGTAAGCTCAGGATATTGGTCAGGATCGTCACCACGATCGCAAATTTGAACGTAAACCAGTAGGCATTACCTACATTGTCATCCTGGAACAAGTTGAAATAGTTTTTGAAACCAACAAAATCATACTCTTTCCCGAATCCGTTATAATTCGTAAATGAATAATAGATGCCCTGGAGGGCCGGCAGTGTCATAAATACAAAGAACAATACAACCGCCGGAACCGTCATCCAGTAATAAGGTGCGATACGCTTGTTCATACTCCATCCTCCTTCAGACAAGGCTTAGCGCCGATTGGCAACCTTGTCCCATTCTTTGTCGAGTGTATCTAGATAGTTGTCGATGTTTTGGTTCTGCAAAAAGGACTGTACGATGGAATTCAGCTGCACCGCAGCCGGAATATAGTGATCGGGAAAGTCAATAACTTTACCCTGCTCGATATAAGGCATCAATTCCTGTACGGCAGGATCATCCTGCTTCACGCCTTCTACCGCAGAGAACAGCGTTTGTTCGTCAATGTATCTTCCGATATTTTCAGGCTCTAATAGAAACGCAATAAACGTCTCCGCCTGCTCGCGATTAGGCGTGTCCTCCGCAATGGTAAACAGGGAGTCAATCCCGTTCACCAGCTTGATCTCGCTTGCATCGTTGCCTGTTGGGAATGGGAAGAAACCAATGTCAACATTCGGGTTCGCTTTGCGAATCTCCGAGATGGCCCAGGTTCCCTGGATGTACATGAAAGCTTCACCGTTAGCAAAGGCACGGTTACCGTCCGAATAAGCTTTACCAAAGTTATCGCCGTGACCGTATTTCATGAGTTCCAGCTGCTTCTCAGCTACCTCGCGGTACTTCTCCTTGAACGTCACTTTGTTATCGCGTCGCTCTTGGTAGAAATCAATACCAACCAGATTGGAGGCTAGTGCATTGAACGGCAGGCTCGTCTGCCAGTCATCCTTGTATGTGAAGTAAAATGGAATCTCACCTGCATCCTTAATCTTTTGGGCGGTTGCAATGAGTTCATCCCACGTCTTGGGCACGTCCAATCCCATTTCCTTAAACAGCGTTTTGTTGTACATGATGCCGTTTGCATTAGTCGCGTAAGGAATACCAGTCACTTCGTCCATGCCTGTGAGATCATTCAGCATTTGTATGTAGTTCGGATCAATCGTCTGGAGTAATGAGCTGTCCGTCAGATCGGTGAAAATATCACTCTGAGCCAGAATGGAATAGGTGTCGGTTGCACCCATGGCCATAATATCCGGTATATCATTTTTGACGACACGCGTCTTCAGTACTGTCTCCGCATCTGGCGGATTCACCTGTGTCACTTGGATATCGTCATGCTCCGCGTTGAACGTCTTGATCAATTCATCAAAGGTTGTTTTGGCTTCAGGCTTGTTCTGGAAAAATTCAATCTGCACTTTGCCATTCGCGCTATCTCCACTGGTACAGGAAGATAAAAGTACAGCCATCATTCCACACAGCAACATTGTCCCGAGAGCCTTGGTAAGCGTTGTTCTCATGTTGTACCTCCCTCAGCTTAATAAATTGAACTAATGTGATTTACACAGTGTCACTCCGATTGCAGTACCATCTTCCGATCGTTGTTATCCCCAGATTTTTTTGATTCCCTTCCTCAAAGGGAAAATCCGGTTTTAGCGTATGCTTTCGAAGCAGCTTTCTTTCAGAAAGCTTTTAGCTGCGCTTCTTCAGATTGGTTCTGCACTCTCCGTGTTCGTGTATATCTTAGTTTCACTTTATATACGTAAAGATTTACCCATTCAAATGGTGAAATAACCATTTGGTTAATCCTTCCAAACCGACTTCAATCTGAATGGATGATATAGGTCTTTATTATTTCTAAAACGGTTTCGGTAAAAATGAATCACGGCAGTTCTTCCCATGACCCGAATTGGGCATAACAAAAAGGACACTGGATGATATCCAATGTCCCTCATTTAATATGCTTATATTCAGCCACTGTAACGCTTTTAACCAACCTATTACGAACGCTCAACCTTCGGCAGTGCATTGCGTAAACGCTTGGCTCGATAACTCTGATATGCACGAATCAACATGCCGATGATGATCATGACCACACCGATGTTAATTGCGACATCAGCGAGATTCAAAATCCCGCGTCCTGACGGAAACACGAGGAAATCCGTTACCCGGGCATAGATAAATCGATCGATCGCATTACCTAAAGCCCCACCGACCATAAAACCCGCGCCAGCTTGCATCCAGAAACCGCGAATCTCACCTTTACTCCGATAATACAACATACCTGCTATGAACAGAACAGCAATCACACCGAACAGACGCGCATTTCCCTGAAACATGCTGCCCGCCATTCCACTGTTCTCGTAATGCTGTAACTGCATGCCCGAGTCACCCAGTCTCATGACGTCGCCAACTTCCATATACATCCTCACTGCAATCTTGGTTCCCTGGTCCACCAAAGTCACCAGCAGTGCTACAAAATAAAACAGCATCGTGCTTCTCCTCCTGCCTACGTAGCAATAACTTATTTTAACTTTAAGAGTTATGTATATTAGGTTCCCTTCACTTTAACACAGCCGATGTACGGTCTCCAAATGAACGGTCTTTAACCACGCAAATAACGTCCACTAACATCGTTCAGACTGCATCCAGAAGGGACTACACCAATCCATGTCGAATGTAGACATCAATCATATACGTAAAGGGGATGCCTGTAATTTGAATCTGACCATGACAGAGAAATTAAAGGAAATGCAACAGGAAGAAACGGACTTGGTATTTGACACATTTGATTCTGAAACAGCACTCCAACTTGGCCTGCATCTGGTCGAAGAAGCGAAGCGTCGCTCCCAAGCCGTGACCATCGACATCACCCTGGAGGGGCATCGCCTCTTTTTGCATGCGATGGAAGGCACTCATCCCGACAACGAAGACTGGATTCGACGCAAGAACAACGTGGTGAATCATTTCTCTTCCAGCTCTTGGCATACAGCTCTGCGGTTGAGAAGCGAAAATCAGACACTTGAGCAAGACTTCAATCTGCCTGCATCGGATTATGTCCTGGCTGGAGGGGCTTTCCCGCTGATTCTGAAAAATGAGGGACAGGTCGGCACCATTACGGTATCAGGTCTGCCTGATGAGGAAGACCATGATCTGGTCACGACAGGCATTCGCTCGTTTTTGTTGCAGCAAGATTAGATTAAAATGGGCATAAAAAAATCCGTACCTGGGATAGGCACGGATTTTCTTCTTTTTCCTGTAGTTAAATTCCTGCGTTTATTGGATCGCCGAGAGAACGTCCAGCAGCATGGATTTGAACTTGGGCTGATCGATGGCTTCACAGACACGTACATTCGGCTCTTTGCCAAAACGTCCGTTGATATCGACCACGCTATATCCACGTGTCAGTTCTCCTGCCGCTTCCACATCCACATAATATTGACCCGACTTGGTCATGATGGATTCATCCGCCGCTACAGCCATCAACAACGTATCAGGATGAGTGGTGCCATTGAGTTTATGTACCGACTTGTTGAACTGCATAACCACTTTGTTGATTGCAGTGAAGAAATCGGCACCCGATGTACCCAGAGCCGCAATCTCTGCATGATCGTCATCGTCCATCACTGAATATTGCGTGCACATCTCCCAACCAACCATCGTGATTGGAATGCCTGCATGCAGTACAATTTTCGCTGCTTCCGGGTCCACGTAGAAGTTATACTCCGCCGCCGGTGTAATATTGCCCAGTGCATTATTCGTTCCGCCCATGATGTACAGGTGAGCAATCTCCGGAATAATCGTTGGGTCTTTCTGGATCGCCATCGCAATATTGGTCAGCGGGGCAATCGCCAGAAGTTCAATTTCACCTGGATGTGCATGCACCTTCTCAATGATAAAATCAACCGCATGCCCGCTCTCGGGACGCTGATCCGCCTTCGGGAAATGCGCGCCGCCCATGCCATCATCGCCATGCACGTCTTCCACTGTGCGGTGCTGAGCTTTACCGTAGGCCATTAGCGGACGCTCGCAACCTTTATACACAGGCACCTTGCCGCCATGTCCAGCAACCTGTACTGTGTACAGAGCATTTTCAACCTCTTGGTCGAATTGTACGTTACCGCCCGTAATGGTGATGCCTTCTACCTGAAAGTGATGCAATGCCGTCAGGATCGCAATCGTATCGTCTCCTGCTGTATCTGTATCGATGATGACTCTTCTCATGATGCCGCGCTCCTTCTTCCGTTTGATAGTAAACTCCATAAAACACTATGTCTTATTTTACATCAAAAACGTACCAATGACGATGGAAACGCCGATGATAATCGAACGCAGCAGCTGTGCTACCGCCATATTACCTCGTGCAATTTCGTCACACACCCGCATTTTTGGAATCAGGAAATCAAATATAATATAGACCAGGCACAGCACAATAATTCCAAACGCCGACCACAGCAGCATATCCAACCACGAATGCGTCGAGAAAGATACCATGCCCACAATAATACACAGTCCCAGCAATTTGCTGCCCATGTACATGCCTGCCGCCTCGTTACCTTTGGCGATTTCCTCACTATCGTTATACCGGGTCAATTTGCTAAAAGCGAAATATCCACATACCAATACCACCAGCAGAATGCCTACACCCACCGCCACATTCACGAGGTTTAATCCCAAGTTTTCCATTCCTTCTCCTCCTCATCATTCATCCGTTCACTAACCGTAGCCGCGCAATAATAGGCCATATCTCCGGTTACTTTCTCCCCGACCCGTGGTAGTATCCCAGCCAAACGCCCACCGATAACAAACACTCCTGTAAGCAGATAACCGTTGTATACTCCAGCTTCCGTCTCGATCACGACCTGTTCCATCGGAACCAGCTGCTGATAGATTTTGGGTTGGTTTTCGTAATAAGCTGTAATTTCTTCATCCTCGTCTGTTGCCGCAGTTGCAAGATTGGATTCCAGCGCCTCGTTAAGAGGATGCTCCATATCCTGCTTTCCAAAGGCATTGTCCGTTCCTCCATCCAGCAAAAGAGTTCCTCTGCCTTCGCGCCCCCAATAGCTTTTGGCTACATATGGTATGCCGTTCAGCTCGAAGGGCTCAGCCGAAAAATAGGTGGGCAGCAGATATCGGGAAATTACGTCCATCTCTGCTTCATCAAAGAGGGTAAACCCGCAATATTCCGGGGTTTGCTCGTTCCGCTCGTAGAGCGACCAGATTGCCGCCATGAAGCCTTTACTCTGCATCAGTACATGCTGAACGGGATTCATCAGGCCCAGTCGTCCTTCACGTACAAGTTCAAGCAGTGCAGCACCAATGTCCACCCCTGTCGTCTCATCCCGATCATCGATCAGATACTCCAGTGGATAAAGGCGATACAGTAGATTAATCTCCCGACCCTTATGGTAAAGCGCCTCCCCTGGAACAATCTCCAGTTCCTCAAGTGGAGCATAGAAAACTTCGTATCCCGCTTCCTGACAACGTCTCATCAGGTATTCCGTATTTGTTCGATCTTCGACATGTTCGCCAAAAGAAGTAAACGTCACGGGAACCTGCAATCCTTGGTTTGCATAGAATTCGAGCCATATCCTGAAACACTCCCGAATACGTGTATCCATCTCGGCAGATGGTGCAGTTAGCGTAGCATCCTCAGCAAGATCGACCAGAATACCTTCCAATGCAGCAGCCTCCGGTATACCCGTAGGAGTGTCCGTATTATTTTCAATACACTTGGGCCCAGCTTCTCCGATAATCCAATCCTGACGGGTAATGCCTCCAGTCACCATCTCCATACGTGCCGTCGGAATAAGCCCGGGATGGATACCCAACTGATGCTCCAAAAAAGAGTCCGGCATATATTGCTGGATAAATCGCATTACTTTACAGTAAATGCCGTCTACCGCCTCGGCTGCAATACGCAGCTCCTGTACCTCCGAGGGAGAATAGACCGTCAATGCAGGCACACAATATTGTTTCCCATACATTCGATGATATGGAATCTGTTGTTCCGTTTCACCCTGAAATACCTCTTCGTGACTTAACGGCAGTTGAACCACTTGCCTCATCCGGTTATCCTCCCGAGCTGCGGAAGAAGCTACCGAAGCCGCTTGATTTGGACTTGGATTTGCTATAGGAGCTGTTACTGTCCTTATTGCTTCGATACGACGACCCACCGTAGTAATAGTGCCCACTGCTGGAATCATATTCACATCCGGTATCATACTCCGGGTCACATTCATCATTGTTGCTGCCACAACCGGATAACACGGCAGGAACCGCCAGCATCAGGGAGAAAGCAACCAGCTTCGCTTTCGATCCGGGTTTGGATGCTTGCCCCCGCTCTTGGTCACTCATCACAGATCCACCTCTTTCATATAAAACAATACTTTCTTACGATCCGCATCTAGCACAGAATACAGGAACTCATACGTCTTGCCACCGCGAACCATGTAATGGTCCAGCAGTTGCTCGGCAAGCTCCATCGTATAGGTCGATGACGCTGAAAGCTCCAACTCCTGAAACGAACTTCCATTCCACAGCATATACTCTGCGCTGTACATGGAAGACATTTTGCACATCGCCAGCGCAGCATCCGCAATGGCTGCACCGTACTCATCCGGCATCTGTTGCTCATACGCCGTTACATATACTGCATGTTCCCGCCCATCCTGGCATTCATTGGACAGATGCGCCCAGAGTTTGTTTTTCACCAAGGTGGCATCCACCAGTTTGCGCATGAATAGTTCATCACGCGTGACTGAAGTCTGCTCCAGCACCCCTGTCTCCGCCTGTCGATCATCCGACCAACTCCGATACGTCAATGAATAATAGATACCGATAACCTCCCTTTTTGCGAGCTCTTAGGTGAGCCGTTTCAATTCATACAAACGTATTTAACGCATCAGAAGGAAAAAAGTTACACTAGTGAATCAATTTCATAGTACCTTTAGCTGCTTCAAATCAAGGCTAGACATAGATCAAAATGGTTTAATTTGTCTATGTCTAGTTACAAAACTCCATTTTTAATGAGTTATGAAATTGATTCTATTCACCATGACATGTAATAAAGAACATGTTGGCTACCTTCGTTCTCCGATTAACGAAGCAGGAAATAACATACTGTTTTCTACTTTTGTTTTGGTACGCAATCCAGTTCAAAAAGGCCGGAGAAGACTCTCCGACCGCACTTGTTTAATCTTATGCTCATACTATTCTGACTTATAACTCAGCCCACTGGGCCAAAACATCATTATATTCAGCGGACAATTGCTCCCGATCATTCCAGATTTGTTCCAGTTCAAGCGGATTGTTTTGCACAACTTCCAACTGTTGGTCCAGCACCTGAATCTGTGCCTCAAGACGAGCCAACGTCTGTTCCAGCTTCTCCGCAGATGGTTTGTTGCCATTGCCACTTCTATGTTTCGATGCAGCTGCTGCCGAAGAGGCCATCGCCTTACCTGATTCAGTTGAAGCTTCATAATAACGACTTCCTTCGGTAGCCGCAACAGTGGAACCGTTCATTGTCGAGTTTGTTTCTGGTTTCTTTCCTGATCTGGCAGTCCCGCCGGGCGCAGACGTTAACCCTGATTTCATCTCTGACTTGGCGTTCCCACGAGAAGAAACACCCACTCCTGCTGTAGCCTGAGTTGTCGCCGCCGCACGAGCTTGCAAATCAAGCTTCTTCTCACGATACGCCTCATAGTCTCCCAGATAAGCGGTCATCTGTCCGTCCTCCAGTTCCCAGACACGGGAAGCGAGGCGATTGACGAAGTACCGATCATGCGAGATGGCAAGTACGGTTCCTTCAAAATCAACCAGTGACTCTTCCAGCGCTTCTCTCGATGCGATATCCAGATGGTTGGTCGGCTCATCGAGCAGCAGTACATTGGGTTTGCGTTGCACCAGCAAAGCTAAACGCAGGCGCGTCCATTCCCCACCAGATAACTGTCCCACCGAGCGGAATACATCCGCTCCATAGAACAGGTATCGAGCCAGAATTCCGCGAGCCTCTCCCTCTTCCACGCCTGCTTCCAGACGGAAGTATTCAAGTACGTTCAGTTTCGGATTCGTGGGTTCCTCCTGTTGAGCCAGATACCCGACATCCACACGCGCCCCCCACTCCAGCTTGCCCGCATTGGGCTGCTCGTCACCAAGCAACAGCTTGAACAAGGTCGTCTTGCCGGAACCATTGCGGCCAATGAGTGCAATTTTATCTCCATATTCCAGCAGACCCGAGATTCCGCGCAGGATTTCACGCTCACCATAGCTCTTCTCGACCTGTTCCAATACCGCTACCCGTTTACCCGTTCGATCCGTAGGACGCACATCGAATTCGGCATTACGGCGCTCCAGTACAGGACGCTTCACCTGTTCCATCCGCTCCAGCGCCTTGCGCATAGAAGCGGCCCGCCGGAAGAACTTTTCATTGCCGCCAACTCGGCCCCACTCCTCCAGCTGGCGGATCGTTTCCTTCATTTTTTTGATAACCTTCTGCTGCTCTTTAAACTCCTCGAATTGCTGCAACAGCCGTTGTTCCTTCACTTTCATATATTCCGTATAACCGCCAGCAGATGTTTCTGCTTCTCCATCCTCCAGCTCCAGTGTTCGATTCACGACCCGATCCAGAAAATAACGATCATGCGAGATCAGGACAATGGTGCCGGGATATTCTCTTAAAAATCCTTCCAGCCACTCAACCCGCTCCAGATCAAGATGGTTTGTCGGCTCATCCAGCAATAACAGGTCGGGTCTTACGATTAGCTGTGAAGCAAGCACCACCCGAGTCTGCTCCCCACCAGACAGGGAACCAAAGCGCCAACCATAATGCACCTTGGCGATATCCAGACCGTCCGCCACCTGATCGATCCGGGCATCCATTTCGTATCCACCCTCACGCTCGAACTGGTCTTGCAGTGCCGCGTAGCGTTTCAGCAGGCGCTCCAATTGATTAGGGTCTGCTGCACATGCCGGATCGGACATCTGCTGCTCCATTTCCTTCATTTGCGTGCGACATATCATAAGCTCCTTGAATCCAAGACTCAGTACATCCAGTACGGTATGGTCATCCAATCCTTCTGGAACCTGAGCCACATATCCCATTCGTGTATCTTTTTTGATCATCAATTGCCCTTCATCTGGCTTGTTCAGTCTTGCCATCAGGCGCATAAGTGTGGTCTTGCCGCTTCCGTTGCGGCCGATCAGGGCGACTTTGTCACCTTCCATAATTTCAAACGTAATGCCGTCCAGCACCAGATGTGCTCCGTGGTATTGAGTCAGTTGTTGCGCGCTAATAATCATCATAATAAGGTTCCTCCTATGGTATGGAAGATCCTGACCGCAACACAAAAAGAGCCGCAGGAGGTTAGCTCCGCGGCCCTTCAGAATTCAAGCAATATCGCTTATCGTCCGAATGAGGTCAAGGCAGGCATCTTCTCGCAAATGTTAACTTCCGTATATTCAAAATTGGACAGACTTCTCCCGTTGGTCAGAAAAGTATGAACAATGCCAGCCATAGCAATCGGCAGCTGGCTAATACGGTTGTTAAGCATCTCGTGATTCACCTGTCTTCACCTCCCCTGTCATAATTAATGTCAATATATCACAGACGAATGCATTCCTGCAACCATCCCATCGCCCAATTCATCCTTACTCCACAGTAGCTACTGCTCTGATTAATCCCTGCCCCGTCGCCGAAGCATTACATCCCTGATCGCCACCGTAATAAGTGTTAACATTCCCGAGGTACCCAGTGATGCGCCAAGCAGGGCATATCCGATGCCGTTCCATCCGCCAATATTGATGCTGATCATGATTACAACGGCACCGCCAAGCAAGGCCACACATGGCAATATATATTGAACCCACGTCATTCGCCGTCCTTGCAACCGATAGATAAGCCATTCAATCAGCAGCTGCACCGCCCACATTCCCAATGTCCACATGATCAGTACTTCCATAAGGTTCCCCTCCTGTTGCTGGATGGATCAAGCCCTTTGTTACAGACATTACGTTACTTCAACCAATCCGAGAAAAAGTTCCGGTATCCTTCTTTCATCTTCGTACGCGAAAAAGCACCAAACGCATACTCACGGTTGTCTTCTGACACACTGCGCGGCGCAGCCGCAGCCATGTTCACCAGTTCAAACCAATTGTCCTCATTGCCTGCAAAGGCATGCGTGGATCGAATGTGTCCGTAACACGCGTGCTCCGGTTTCACGACCATTTTACCCATCGCCATCGCTTCCGTCAGCGGCATCCCAAACGTATCAAAGGCCGAACAGTTCCAATACACCTTGGATGAGTTCATCAAAGTAAATATCTCATCCTGCGTGAGCGCAAACTTCAGCTTCACATTGGCAGGAATGTCGTACTTCTTCATAGTTTCCTGATAGCGCACACCGCCGAACACCATATACACTTCCTTGTCCGGGTTCTGCCGGGCATATTCCAGGACCAGGTCAGGGCGACGGTTCGCCTCATCCCGACCGATCCAGAGCACCCGATTATGCACAACCTGACTTGGGTCATAGTGCCGGTTCGCCAGCTCTTCGCTAAAGCCAATCGGGATGACGTTCACGTCATGTACGCCGAAATTGCGACCCAGCTCTGTTTTCAAAAACTCCGTCTGCACAATTGCTTTATCCACCATCGTATAAAATGGCTTCATCATCTCATATCCCGTTAGCGCGGGATCGGGGAAACTGTGCGGGAACAATACACTCTTTGGTAAGAACATCTTCAAAAACGTAAACCCGGATACGGTGTAGATGACATGCTCTATATTTTGGCTATGAATCTGGTCCAGCACGATATCGTAGTTCACCAGGTCACCTTTCTCATGCTCATAACCCGGCAACCAGTCGTATCCGCTGACATGACGCTCCGGCGAGATGAACACGATATCCACGCCCAGCTCCAGACCAATCTGCTTCAGCCGATCCGCAAATACGCGTGGCCCCTGAGCTTCTGTAAATTGAATTTTACGCATAACAAGTCCGACTTTACGCAAAGCTTCTCACCCCTCATTTCTATTCCTCACCCATGTGCTTCATACACTGTTCCAGCGTCGCTGCCGTCTCATACCACTGGTTACTCAACTGTTTCTTCGGCCACACACATTCCTCACTTCTCAGGTCACCATCAATCAAACGCAGCATCCAGAGTGAGAATACAATAGCATAGGCATCGTACCATCCTGCAAAAGAAACCCGTTCAATCTGCATGCCCAGGCTCCCCAGTTTGTCCAAATACACATCTATAACTCGCTCTCGCAAAGCAGGCATAACCGTTCTGGGAAACAGCGGATGCGAGAGATCCACCAGATGAACTACGTCCCACAGCGGAGTATTCAGATGGGCATGCTCCCAGTCCAAGATGACCAGTCTGCCGGCCACCTCCGCCATGTTACCCGGATGCAAATCTCCGTGACACAAAACGGTTGGAAGTTCTTCCTCTGCCGTGAGGATCAACCTGGTGATCTTATCCCAATCGGATGCGGATAGCTGCATATCCAATCTGGATAACAGTTCATCGGTAGATTGCCTATGCATTTGCAACTCATCCAACATTGTGCGAATGGACGGTTTCTGACCCACGCGAGGCAGTTCGCTCCAATTCGTAACAGGCAATGCATGCCATGCTGCCATATGTGCCGCTGCGCCGAGCATCGTCGCTTCTTGCGAATCATGCACCAGTTGCCCCAGATCCTCGTAGATCATCCAGCTCTTTGCTGGAGCAATGGTAAGATCCGACGCTGCAATGAGTTGCGGATAGATTGGAGGTAGACCAGACATCACACGCTCGTACGTCCATCGTTCCCGTCCATGCTGCGCAGGATTCGTCAGTGGTTTGAAAATATAACTTTCACCGCTAGGAACAGCGAATCGCTCCACATATCGTCCGTTCATTCCTTTATACAACTGTTCACGGCTTGTTATATATTGATCATTCAGCATTCCTTCGGGCGTCACCCAGCTGTATGCATCCAACTCTTCGTTCACGCTACCCACCATCCATTTCGTTCTCCCTGCTACTCCGATTATGATTTCTATTCATCATACGTTGCCGCTCACAAGCCTGCAAGCTTTGGTCATAAGCGCTTATTCAGTGTCTCAATTCAAAGTTTCAAAATTGCTTATTGCATTTTGGTTAGTAATCACTTACTATACAATCATGAAGAACAAATCTCATGTGGATAGCAAAAAGAAAGATATCCTACAAGCGGCGATGCGCTTGTTCGCAACCAAAGGCGTTGACGGCATATCCGTCAAAGAGATCGGTGACGCCGCCGGAGTAACCGATGCGGCGATCTACAAACATTTTAAAAACAAAGATGCCGTTGCTCTGGAAGCCTTCACCCAATACTGCGCGGACTATACTGCACTGATTGACGGGTATGTTCGACAGGAAGGTCCGGTGTTGGAACGCTTCAAGCAACTGATTACCGAGGTTCTCCATCTGCATGATGAAGATCCCTACGGACTGCTGCTGATTTCACAGAATCATGAAATATTCATTGAAGCCGGAAGCAGCGAGGATTACCGTCAGCCATTGGATGCGTTAATGGATCTGATTGATCAGGGAATGATGCGGGGCGAACTGCCTCAGCAGGATTCACGGCTCACAGCCGTGCTGGTGATCGGTGCAATTACACGTATGGCGGTCTCCAGTATGCAAGGTGAACTACCGGAGCTGTTGGTACCTTATACGGGGGAAACGGTTCACCGTCTTGCATCGATGTTGGGGCACTTACCTCAGGAGTAACGATGGAAATGGGATGAAGCTAGAAATGGAGTAGCGGAGCGTAGGGAAAACGGCGTGAGCAACTACATTGTTTCCGAAGGAAACAACCTTCGTAAGTTTCCGCTTATTTCGGCTGAATCCCATCTTCGATGCGGATGATGCCGCTAGGCATGATTTGTAATCAAAAACGGACTCTTTGAACAACTTCTAAAAGAGAATCGTCAGCATACCATCAGGATATAAGAATGGATTACCGGGTCACACGTGACCTTTTCTTTTTGCACATGAGGTTAGTGTTCATTAACTAAAATAGTCAGGACGTGTCATCTTCCATGAAAAAAATATTAATTATTCAAGGCAATCCCGTCTCACCCAGTTATAACGGCTCAATCGCCGAGGCGTACCGCAAAGGTGCGGTGCAGGCTGGTGCCGACGTCCGCATGATCACCCTGAACGAGTTGGCGTTCAACATGAATCTGGAGGGAGGATATCGTAATAAACTTCCACTCGAACCGGATTTGCTACAAGCCCAAGAAGCGATCAAGTGGGCCGAGCATCTCGTATGGGTGTTCCCAATCTGGTGGGGAGGACCACCTGCCCTGCTGAAAGGTTTCGTTGACCGAATCTTCATGCCAGGTTATGCCTTCAAGTATCAAAAAGGAAAACCTTTCCCGGATCAGCTGCTCAAAGGCCGCACCGCCCGCATGATCACTACCATGGATGGCCCAAGCTGGTATTTCAAATGGTTCCAAGGTGAGCCCGCACATAAAATGATGAAAATCTCCACATTTGGACTCACCGGCATCAAACCTGTGCGGATAACAACTGTAGATCAAGTTGGTAAGAAGTCAGATGAACAGAGAAAGAATTGGCTGGATAAGATTGAACAGCTTGGGCGGAAGATGAGTTGACTAGTATAGCTACTTTAATTGCTAGTTCTAGATAAACAAAAAACAATATTTACTAGAGTATGTAGGCCTGCCTAGAGTATCTATTATAGACAGGCTGAACCCCTATTAAAAATATGATCATCCTTAAAGCTACTTTGGTGAAATTGTTTTATTTCTCACAAATATTTCACCCGAAACAAGGATTATTCTCAAAATGGAAGTTTGAATATGAAGCAACTGTAACGTGTTCCGTCGTCTAGTAACTTTCCATGTTTGAGAAGACAAAAAACATGTACGAGATAGCCTAATCAGCCAATTAAGGAAAACGAAAGATACGATTGAGCAAAATTTAGCCGATGCTTGAAGATATCATGAAACAAGCCCTTGTATGACGGCATCAGTGCGGAACATGAAAAAGAATAAGATTCATCTATATCACCTTGGATAAAGGGGTAAATCCATTTTTTTATATGTGTTATGTACTAAAAGGTTTTTTTCAAAAAAGATAGTGCATCTTGAAAATTTGAGAGACTTTAAGAGCAGGTGTCAGCCTCTAGCAAGTATGGTAGGCTGTGTTGTCTATTTGTGAGAAATACAAAATAGTAAATACGACCTTTCATAGTTAACGCGAAACCTATTATACATATTTATGAAAAGCTCAGTCCAAGTGGATCAATTATTCTATTGAGATTAAAGCCACTTCAAAAAGTAAATAACCGTCTCCTATAAAAATACCAGGAAACGGTCAAGTAAGTCTTATGATTTGATATGGTTATGACAACAATTTTTGAAAGCAAATTAGCCTACTACTTCCCTAAAAAAGAGACTTTTGATTCTACTTTTGGTCTATATATATTGGATCCTTTGTATATATCTGAGGATGCAGTTAGTAAAACACTGGTAATACTGGTTCTGGATTCTGCAGTAGCAGACTCGCTCGTTGTATTCAAATACCAAGTTCCAGTTTGCGGCAAGGAAGTCCAAGTTACTGTATCACTATTAGGTGTGACAGCAAAAGGCCATGAAATAGATAGCGTAACACCATTAAACCTATATTTGTAAGAAAGAACAATTTTATCAGCATTGCCAGTACCTAACCAAGATGTCTTCAATGAACCTGAATCGACTTTTAAAACATTTGTTGTAATTGGATATAGATAGGCTAATTCACTATACCCATTAGTAGCCCAAGTTATTTTAGCACTGCTACTATTTGGTGCAAAGGCATTCAACTCATTTACACCACTTCTTGACCAATCATATTTAGTTCCGAAAGTTGAAATCGTTGGCTCCTTCTCTAGTAGATTATCAACGTATTCTGAAACTAGTTCTTTATTTTTCACTTCACTTGGTATAGTAAATGTTTTGTTTCCATATTCATCAAGCCATGTTTGCACATCAAATGCTTCACCTTCTACTTCATACGATTTAGTATCAATTAAAGTAAGAGAGCTATTTTCCTTTGCACTTGCATAACTTAGTGGTACTGTGAGAAGTACTGCACAACATAACGAGATTATACCTTTTTTTACTTTCATGATTTTGTAAACTCCTTTTTTTTTATTTATATCAATTTATTTGATACCGTCAGTTATTGTTTCTAAATTTTTTATTAATTTTTCTTTTCTCGGAACTTGCTTGTGTATTACTCGAAGGATATCAACAGCAATATACGTCGCCAATATATCGTACCCTTCCGAGTAGCCTGAGATATTAAAAAAGCCATTATCTAGCTGCAATTGTTTTATATATCTGTAAACATCTTCATTATCTAGTTTTATTCCCAAGTCCGGATAAACTGTCAACAAATTTATTGCGGTATAATATTTATCAAGCGAAGGAAGAGCCTTAGAATAAAGTGATGTTAAATCTTTAAAGTATATTAATTCAATGTTTTTACTCGGTTTTTCTCGACCGATTATTTCTTCGATCTGTGAAATAAGATATATGTAACTACCCTTCGATACAAAATCCAGACCACTTTGAGCATTTAAATTCTGAATTGTATCTTTTAGATAGTTTATTATTTTGGATTGTTCAGGAACTTCTAACCCTCTTTTCTTGTATATCTCTAAAGCCATTTTTGTATCTAATAGATACAAAAATGGATTTTTTTTATTATTATCATCTATTTCTCTTAAATTAGAATAGTAGAATCCGTCTCCCGAATATAACTCCTCAACAAAGTTAATAATTTTAGTGTCATCTTTCAAATTCACCGACATGACATAAAGCCATAAATCGTACATACCTGGATTGTCATTTATGGAAGCTGTATTTTCGTTTATTCTAGTATCTACTTTTTCTTCTTTTAGCAAATTCATAGTTTTTTTAGAATAGTAAAAATCATAGTAATCAACATTATCTAATAAAGCGCCGCTTTCATCGCTTGGGTAGTTATAAATCATAGTACTATCCTTATTATACAATTCTACATAAGGCTGATATACTTTTCCATCTTCTAGCAAATAATCGGGAATAGAAATTATTACACTTCTCTTTTTAGTATTAATATCTCTATTAATTATCTCATTATTATAAGTAACCTTAATGTTACTTGTTTTATTAAGAAGTTCATTATCAAAAAATGTGACTATAAGATATCCCAAACTTTGTGTCCCTACTACTTCAATCTTTTTATTCTTAATGATTGGAACACTTACGACTTTACTATAATCTACTTTATCACCATTTTTAGTGGCTTCAATTGATCCAATTTCATCATCGGATTTGTAGGAAATTATTGTAATCAATGAGTTTTTTTTACTAATATTTTCATAGTTTAAAATTTCAATTTTTTCATTTTGAGATATAGATAGCACTTCCTCTTTGGTAATACCCTCAGTTTCATTATCAACCAAGGTTTGATTAAAGAGAATAAAAACAGAAACAAGTACAGCTACAATACTAATAAGAACAATATTTATTTTTTTTCTTTTATCACTCATTTTACACCCATACCTTCCATAAACTCTTAAAAATTTCAATTTTACTACACTAATTCCCAAATCAATATACCAATAATAACATTATTTTCATAATTTGAAAAGGTTTTATGGGATTATTAAACAATTCTAAACTCGATACGACATTTAGCCGGTGCTGGGGCATCCAACTCTCACTAGAGAATCTTCAAAGAGCCGGACAAAAAATGAAGCAGCATGTAAATGAATTTCAATCTAGCCTCCCCACAGCAACCAATGCCATTCTCAGACTTATTGAGTCCAGCGATAGCCGCTTTCTTGAACCTATTGTGGATCGGTTAACAAGTGATTTGCATAAATTTAGCCGCTGGTATGAAGAAGAAGCACATATCATTGCAGAGTATATTAATCAAAAAGCGGAAGATTTCAGACAAGCCGACGAGGGTTGAAAAAGGAGCGACGAAGCCTATGTCACGGAGCATTGTTGTAGAATTAGTTGATTTGATGAATGCCGAGAAGGAAATCAATGATTTAATGGATATGCTTGAAGCTAACAAACGTCATGTAAGATCCATTGATGAGAGTATTGGAGATTGGAAAGGTAAATCTGCAGAAGAATTGCGAAGAAAGATGGATCGTTTCCAGAACATTTTAGGAGAATGGATTGAAGATTTCAAGCAGCAACAGATTGAGCTTGTGAAGTATACATATCGTATGGAGCGTGCAGATCGGGGAAATTAGGATAATCCTAAACTGATAAATAAGATGTGAAAAAAGAGGCTCCTTACCATCAAAATGGTAAGGAGCCTCCTTCACTATAAATTTCATTTAAACGAAATACGACCCGATGGATGCTCAGGCAAAATAGCTGTAATCAACTGCTGTACAGCCGGATGATCCGACTGCATCACCGGATCCCCGGCATCACCGCTATATACCAGCTTTCCCTGATCCATCACGGCAATGCGGTCACAGATCGTCATGGCAGCTCGAATGTCATGTGTGATAAAAAGGTAAGACAACCCGTAGGATGCTCTTAACTCTCCCAGTAAGGATAGGATTTGTGTCTGGTGCACCATATCCAGGCTGCTGATCGACTCGTCCAGTACGATTAACTTTGGCTTGAGCGCGATGGCTCGTGCAATGTTAACTCGCTGCAATTGACCGCCGCTGAACTGGTGCGGAAGCTTGCTCCCATCCTCAGGTGTAAGTCCGACCTGGTCAAGCAGTTGTCCAATCACACGAAGTTGTTCTTTTGCCGACAATCGCTCGTAATTATCCAGCGGCTCCCCAATGATCTGCGCGGCAGTCATGAGTGGATTCACAGCCGAATAACAGTCTTGGAACACGACCTGCAAATCACGTCGTAATCCCTTAAGCACGGGTTTGCTGGAGCGGTAGATATCCTGACCTTGAAATAAAACCTGACCCTGGCTGGGCTTCTCCAGACCAAGGATGATTTTACCCAAGGTACTTTTACCTGCTCCACTTGTACCCAGCAGTCCCAGACACACACCCTTTTCAATCGTAAGCGAGATGTCTGCCAACACAGAAGGACGTGCTCCCGAACGATCCAGCCAATTACGTTTGCGATAGTTATGGCTTACTCCACGTACCTGAAGCATTAGGTCATCCTCCTCTCTTGTACTTGGCAGAAACAATCTCTGAAGAAGCCGAAATTACACATCACCATGTTCATTCCACCACTACGCCTAACCGCTTCAAACAGAGCTCACACCAGTTCTACACTTACATTCACTAACGATTCCACTCTTTATTAGTCGCTATCGTCCTATCGTCCCAAAGACATACTGGGTCTGGCATTTAACAACATCCGGGTATACTCATGCTGCGGGTGATCGAACAGTTGGTACACATCCGCCTGCTCCACAATTCGTCCCTTCTGCATAACCGCGACTTCATCCGCCATTTGCGAGATCACGCCCAGATCGTGGGAGATGAGCAAGATGGATGTGCCATACTCCGTACGTAGCCGATCCAATTCCTGAAGCACCTTGAACTGATTCACGACATCCAGTGCCGTCGTTGGTTCATCAGCAATGACCAGGGCTGGTCGCAAGCACATCGATATGGCGATCATCACCCGCTGCAACATGCCCCCACTCAGTTGGAATGGATATCGCTTCATCAGTTTAGCTGGTTCGGGCAAGTTCATATCTGCCAAGGCAGCAATAGCCCGCTCTCGGGCCGCTACTTTGGACATTCCCGTATGCGTACGCAAAGTTTCAATGAATTGAGATCCAATCGTGTACACGGGTGTAAAAGCATTCATCGGATTCTGCATAATAAATCCGATTTCCTTGCCGCGGATGCGCCGCATCTCCTCGCCTGACAACGAGCCAAGCTCCCGTCCATTCAGGCGGATGCTGCCCGACACTTCCATCCTGCGCGGATCAAGCATATGGAGCAACGCGTTACATGTAATGGTCTTGCCGCTGCCACTCTCACCAACCAGACCGAAGACACGACCTTTTTTTAATTCAAAATCAATGGGCTCCAGTAACGGGACTGAACCCTCCGCTGTTCTAAGATTCACTTGCAGACCACGAACTTCGAGTACCTTCGCTGCATCATCCATCGTTACTTTCACCTCCATATGCCTTTGGTTCCGAACCACTACCTTTTTGCTATACCATAACGCTCGGATAACGCTTCACCTAAGATGTTGAACGTAATAACTACCAGTAAAATCAAGGCACCTGGATAGATCATCAACTCCGGATGACTGCGAATGTAACCCGTCCCTTCATGAATCATGGCGCCCCACTCTGCATTCGGTGGTTGAATACCGAGTCCGAGGAAGGACAGAGCGGATATATCCATAATCGCCCAGCCCATCTCCAGCGTGCCCATCACAACAATCGGACGCTGTACATTGGGGATGATATGTTTGCGGATAATTGTCCACGAAGAGGAGCCGCTAATCCGCGCCGCTGCGATGAAGTTCCGTTCCTTCAGACTCACGACCATGTTCCGACAGATGCGTGCATAATACACCCACTGTACCATCATGAGTGCTAGAAGCACCTGCATCAGACCTGGGCCAAAAATCCCCACAATACCCAGCACCAGCACCAGATTCGGAAACGCCATGATGCCTTCACAGAGGCGCATCAGCAGACTGTCCACCCAGCCACCAAGGTAACCGGAGATCGAGCCTACAATGACACCTATGAGCAAAGATGACAGGAAGATCAGGGTAGCAAATCCAAGCGACACCCGAGCGCCATACATCAGCCTGGTGAGATTGTCGCGTCCCAGATGATCCGTTCCGAGCCAATGCTCGAGCGATGGACTCGCCAGCTTCTGTAACAGATTCACCTTCACAGGGTCATGAGGAGCAATCCATGGGGCTAATAACGCTACCATGAAGAAAAGCAATATGATCACCGAGCATATCTGGATGGCTCTCTGTCCTTTAAATACCGCACGCCATTTGTTTATCAATGTTCTGCCCGTCCTTTCGCTGAAATCCGTGGGTCCATAACGAGCTGCACCAGATCAACGAGCAGATTGCATACGATGAACAGGCATGCCGCCAGGAAGACATAACATTGAATCACGGGAATATCCCGGTTAAATATCGCATCGACAAAATAACGCCCGAACCCAGGCCAGGAAAACACCTGCTCTACAATAATGGTGCCTGTGAGCAGCTTGCCCATACTCATCCCCATCCCCGTAATAAGGGGAGATATGGCGATCTTTAGGACATGTTTCAGCATAATGACTCGTTCGCGAATCCCGCGTGTTCTCGCGTACTGTACATATGTCTCCTGCAATTGCTCCAGTACACTGGAACGCAACAATCGGGTGTAGACCGCAATAAGAATCAAAGAGAGTGTAATCGTAGGCAGAACCAGATTCTCCCACGATCCACGCCCCTCCACAGGCAGCCAGTCCAGTTTCACCGAGAAAAAGAAGATCAGCAGGTAACCGAGCCAGAATTGCGGGATCGACGCTCCAAAATAGGAAATCGCCCGGCTGACCATATCAATCCAGCTATTCTTATACACCGCGGCCAGTATTCCCAATGGAATACTCACCAAAGCGGATAACAACATGCTCCAGAAGGCTAGTTCAGCCGTAGCGGGAATCCTTAGTTTCACTTCATCCCATACGGGTTTGTTGGTGAGATATGAGGTGCCAAAGTCGAGCTTGGCAATCTTCTGAATCGTATGCACATATTGGGTTAACATAGGCTGATCCAGACCGAACTCATGCCGCTTTTGCGCAAGCAGCTCCGGTGTTGGATAGATATGAGCGGCTGTCAGATAAGCCTCGGCGGGATCAACCGGCGATATATGAATAAGCGCAAAGGTCACAAGTGTAGCGATAAAAACGATAGGAATGATCGCGATCATTCGTTTACCAATATAACCGATCACCAAACGTTCCTCCCTTTTATCAAGCTACTGACCTTACCACTCTCAAAGTCACTACTTATTAATTGCCCAATTCAATGCCCACAAACGGATTTTCATCACGGTTCGCCGGGAAAATAAAGTTGGAGATTTTCTTCTGATATACAGCCGTTTTCTTAATATAAGAGATCGGTACGATCGCCGACTGCTCCTGAAGTGTTTTCAGGATGGAGCCATATAGCTCTTGGCGTTTCGTCTCGTCTGTGGATGAAAGGGCTGCATGCACCTGATCGTCCAGTTCCATTTTCATCGGCAACGCACTCAGGGTCTCGGAAATCCCGAATCCAGGGCTTGCCACAACATTAATGAAGGAATGTGGATCATATGGCGCACCATAGTTGTACCAGAAATACAGGTCAAAATCATTGGCTTTCAAACGTTTGATCTGTACCGTCAGTTCCAATCCAGTGAGGTTTACTTTAACCCCAAGCTCGCTCCATTCTGCCTGAATGGTCTCAGCCATCGCTTTCTGAATCGGGTCCGTCTTGTCAAAAATCATCTCAAAATCAAGCTGCTGACCGTCTTTCTCACGAACCGTGCCACCTGCAGGCAACTTCCAGCCCGCTTCATCCAGTAAAGCTTTGGATTTCTCCACGTCATACGTGATCGGTTCCAAGTCTACATTAGTGTACGGATAGTTTTTGGACAATACGGTATCGGCTGGTTCTTCCAAACCAGAAGTGACGCCTTCCACCATCGCCTTTTTGTTGAATCCTTGTTGGAGCGCCATCCGTACTCTGACATCGGACATCTTCGGATTGGAAGAGTTCAGCAACAGACTGCGAGTTCCCACAGGATCAGACAATTGCGTTACATACTCATCGTTGTCACGAAGTTGTTGGAATGCATCCAGGCTGATCACACCTTCACCGTAGATCAGGTCGAGATCACCTTTTTCAAAAGCAAGGACACGGGTTTCACCGTCAGGAATGATCTTAACCGTAATCTGATCTACCTTCGGTGCTGTTCCCCAATAGTTCGGGTTACGCTTGAAGACGGCATATTCGTCCTGCTTGTATTCAGCCAGCATCCACGGGCCAGTACCCACCGGCTCTTTGATGCCTTGGGAAGTATCTCCGTCATCCGGGAATCCGGCTTCACCCAGGAAGCGGAAAGGACGAACTACAGACAAATCCTGCAAGACCGGATAATACGGCTCTGTGAGTGTCAACCGGAAAGTCTGATCGTCCACAACCTCCGTCTTGTCGAGCACACCTACAATGCCCAGCCAGCTATGTGTATCTTTATTTTTCATTACAGCATCAAAGTTCTTTTTCACAATCTCAGCATTAAATGGCGTACCATCCGAGAATTTCACACCTTGGCGAAGCTTGAATGTATATACTTTACCGTCATCGGAGATGGTCCATGATTCTGCCAGGGCAGGTTCCAGTTTTCCGTCCTTCTGGTAACTGATCAGCGGCTCATAGAGCATCGATTGGGCAAATAATTGCGAAGGATTGTACGTGTGCGGATTCATTGTACCGATATCACGTGGCCATGACATCGTAATCGACTTCGTAGATGTTTGATCCGAAGCAGCAGATGAGGATTCATCTCCACTTCCTGTATTGCTGCAACCCACAATAACGAATAACAACAAGAGCATAGTTGCCAGCGTGAAGGCCGAAGATTTGCGATGTTGTACAGACATGGATGTTGAACCCCTTTTCTCTATTTTATGATAATGATTATCATATTCATCCATTAAGAATAGGCAGGAGCCCTCATTTTGTCAACAAAATTCGACATAGTATGCATCACTACTAAATATGCCAAAAAAGCCCTTCCTGTAGGAGGAAGAGCCTCTCGACCTGCATATGAATCACAACTGAAAAAATAAGCTCCACCATAATCTGTTATTCCTTGCTCACAGCATGGAAATCACGAAAGTACATATGGAGATATATCACTGAGATTCATCATCACATACACCTTCTTGTTTCTCGTTTAAACTTTTACAGCGATGCCCTCATAGAACCGACGAATTACCTGCTCCGCTGGCTTGCCGTACACTCCATATCCGTCATCGGTCAGCGCATCCTTCTCCGCGTGTAAATTTGCGCTCCAATCCCACAGACCGAATCCGCGTACCCAGTCACGCTGACTGACATGCCGGAACATGGCTTCATAGAAATGCTCCTGTTCCTCCGCGCTGACTTCACCTTCCAGCCCCCAATCGTTTGGTACGTGGGCTGATCCGCTGCGGCTGGGACAGCCTGCTTCCGCGAAGAAAAAGGGTTTGCCATAGGGAGTAATCGCCTGTTCAATGCGATCCAGCTGTGCCTCCCAATCTCCGATGGGATAGTAACCACTGGAAGAGATGACATCCACGGCATCCCACCATTTCACATGACCTTCCTGATATTTGTCCGTGTTGTATGACACCAGTCCCGTGTACACTTCACGCACACCGGCGATCACCTCGCGCCACTCCTGATCCCGACGTTCAGATTGCACCATCTCACAGCCTACAATGAACATCTCACACTTTTCCTGCTCTGCAATCGCTGCATAATGCTTCTGAAATGCCGTGTAGCTGCGGAACCAATCCTTCCACTTTGGCTCACACGGCACATCGATATCAAAAAAGTTAATGTGTGCACGCCATGTGCCATCGGTGCAGTTAACGGTTGGTTTCAGAATGACATGCAGCCCGAGTGTACGGGCATAACGAATCATGTCCACCAGTTCATCATCCTCCACCTGATGTGCACCCCGATACTTGACCTCTACCGCCTGCGGATGATCCTGATGTGCCGCCAGTGCAAAAATAACATGAGAACTGCCTGTACGTTCTGCCATCAGACGCAAAGACTCTTTGGCTTCCGGCTTGCGGAAGTCGCCCCTGCCACTCATCCAGCCAAATGTAAATCCCTTGATATAATCCATATGCATTACAGCTTGCCCTCTTCATGATCTCCGGCGATGACTTCATCCGTCTCGATCACATAGTTCACGATCTCTTCGATGGTCGTGTACGCCACGCCCACATACGTATCGGCAGCGCCATAATAGATGGCGATACGTCCGGTATCGGCATCATGCAGTGTTGCACACGGGAAGATGACGTTATCAACGAATCCTTGTTCTTCATACCATTTTTCCGGTGTCAGCACGAAGTTGGAGGAACGATATTTTACTTTGGATGGCTCATCCAGATCCAGAATGACCGCACCCATGCTATATACCAATCCATTACAGGTTCCCGTGACGCCGTGGTAGAACATCAGCCAGCCTTCGGACGTTTCGATTGGAGCAGGACCGCCACCAATTTTGACCGATTGCCACCAGCCCTGACCGCCTTTGCTCATCACATGACGGTGCTTGCCCCAGTACACAAGATCCGGGCTTTCGCTCAGGAAAATATCTCCAAATGGAGTATGTCCACTGTCACTTGGTCTGGATAACATCACATAGTTATCGTTGATTTTGCGCGGGAACAACACACCATTACGGTTGAATGGCAGCATTGGATTTTCGAGGCGGACAAACGTTTTGAAGTCATCTGTTTTGGCCAGGCCCAGTGCTGCGCCGTAGAAGTCTGTACACCAGATGATGTAATACGTATCCTCGACTTTGACCAAACGTGGATCGTACGCATAGTTCGGCATAAACGGATCGCCATTCTCATCTACAAATGCAATGCGCTCTTCTTCAATCGTCCACTCCAAACCGTCCTCACTCGCCCCCATGTGAAGATGCGGACGGCCATTAACGGTTTCAGCACGGAATACCCCAATGAATTTTCCTTCATAAGGAACAACGGCACTGTTGAAAATGCGGGCAACGCCTTTGACCGGGTTACGCGGAACCACTGGATTCGCCGAGTGTCTCCATACCGGGCCTTCCGTTCCCTCCGGTTTGTTCTCCCACGGCATATTCAGCAAAGCATCCCCAACAATGTGTACGTTTTTCGTTTCAGCAACTGACATTTTCATTTCTCCCTTCGGGTTTTATTTAACGGAGCCTTGCGCGAAGCCGTTGTAGATGTACTTCTGTAACAGCAGGAAGATGATCATCGTTGGAATAATGGCGATCATGATGCCGGCGCTGATGACTTCCCACTGCGATCCGAACGGTCCCTTGAATTTGAACAAGGCGGTGGATATGACCTGTAGATCGGTCTTCGGCATGTACAGGAACGGTGTGTAGAAGTCGTTATAGATGTTCACACCCTTCACGATAATGACCGTTACAATGGCCGGTTTCAGCAGTGGCAGAATGATTTTCCAGTAGATCGTGAAGTACGACGCGCCGTCCAGCATGGCGGATTCATCCAGTGCACTTGAGATGGAGCCCAGGAACTGTAGGAAGATATAAACCGCGATGATATCTGTACCCAGGTACATCACGATGGCCGCCCAGCGTGTGTTAAACAGGTCGAGCGCGTTGATGATCTGGAATGTGGCGACCTGTGTTGTAACACTCGGAATCAGGGTAGCGAGCAGGAATGCCGCGACCATGATTTTCTTGCCCTTGAATTTGAACCGATCCAGTACATACGCGATCATGGAGCCCGTTAAGGTCGCTCCTATAATAGAGATGATCAGAATAATAATGGTATTTTTGAAACCAACCAGCATGTTGCCATCCACAAAAGCCTTCGCGTAGTTTGCAAAGTTCAGCCAGTTGGCTGGCGGGGCAAGCGGGCTGCTGGTAGCGTATTCCGCATTCGTTTTGAGAGATGCAAACAGGATGACCACGATGGGTAAAAGCGCGATAAACGCCGCAAGCACCAGGGAAGCATATTTAACCACGCTCGCAAGGGTGTATTTGAGTTGTGTCACGTTTATTCCTCCCCTTTCATGGTGACGCGCTGCACAAGCGTAACGAGAATAACGATTAAGAGCAGCACCACAGCCATGGCGGATGCCAGTCCCAGCTTGCCGTATTTAAACGCCAAATGAACCGTCTGGATTACAAATGTCATACTGCCGTTGGAACCATCGGTCATGATATATGGAATATCGAACGCACTAATTGCGCCGCTAATCGCCAAGATCAGGTTGAGCTGCAGGATACGTGTAATGCTTGGCAGGATGATGTGGCGGAATTGCTGCCAGCGATTGGCGCCATCAATATCGGATGCTTCATACACATCCTTTGGAATGGAGGAGATTGCACCCAGGAAAATGATAAAGTTGAAGCCCATGTATCTCCATACTGATGCACCTGCGAGTGACACGTTGATAATATTCGGATTACCGAGCCAGAGCTGCGTGTATTGTCCCAGCCCTACAGCATGCATGAGCATATCGAGTGTACCGTCCGGTTTGAAGAAAAAGAGGAAGATAAAACCGATGGCTACCCCATTCAGCAAATAAGGGAAAAACAATATGCCTTTGAAAAAGTTTTTGCCTCGAACTTTGAAACTCAGAATGGTGGCAAAGTAAAGCGCCAAGCCCATCTGTAAGAACGTAGCCACGAAGTAGTACAAGCTGACAATAAATACTTTGAAGTATTCGGGATCACTGAATATGCGCGTGTAGTTCTCAAAGCCAACATAATCAAACCTCTTACTGTATCCGTTCCAATCGGTGAAACTGTATTTGAACATGTTGATGACTGGTAAGTATGCAAACGTAAACAGCAACGCCAGCGGAATAATTGAGAAGGCACAGATGATAAATATGCGTTGCGCTGAGTAGCCCCAATTCGAAAGTTTTAAGTACTTCATGCTCTCCACACCTCCAAGCGGTTCTCCCGCCTATATATCGAAAGACTCCCGTCCAATGGAATCCTGGTGGAACACTGCCGGGGAAGAGCATGGGTATCATGCTTTCAAATACCACATACTCCATGCTCCATTCATAAATGGATTCCTATATCCCCGCAGTTCATTCATCACCTGATCCACTTACGTTAATCCAATTATTTCGTGAGTTCTGCTCTTGCTCTTACCCACTTGTCGTTCAGATCTTTCATGATGTCGTCATACGATTCCTTGCGGTTCCCAATACCTGCTTCGATAATGCGTTTCTTGAAGTCAGGCTGCCAGAGACCGATTTCACCTTCGTTATCAATCTTGTCGACCAGACCTTCCTGACCTTCTTTGGCAGGTGTAAGCGTGGAGAATTTCACATCTTTGTATTGATCCAAAATCGGTGGCAATTCAGCATTCTTGTCTGCATCCATACCGCCGCCCTGTTCAACTGCGTAGTTCGATTTCGCCAGGAACCAGTCAATCCAGGCTTTGGCAGCAGGTTTGTTCTCACTGTTCACGTTCATGCCGATGTTATAGTCGGCGGAGAGCGGAACCACAACCTCACTTGCATTGGTTGGGAAAGGTAAGAATCCGATGTCGTCCGGAGTATCCGTCATTCCTTGGATCTGTGTGATCGCCCAAGAGCCCAGTGCCATCGTAGCGATTTTGCCTTTGGCGAGATCCGCTTTGGAGCTTTCCCAGTCGGTTGTTGTTGGATCTTTCTCGATTAGACCGTTCTTGGCTGCATCATAGAGCACTTTATATAGTTCATAATGCGGCTGACCAGGCACAAAGTTCTCATCTGTGTTCGGTTGGTCCACGTTAACGTAATCCACACTGCCTGCAACGGTTGGCAGATCCGATTCCCATTGGGTGAGAGCCCAGCCGGATGCATAGTTGGTGTAAAGTGGAACCGCATCTGTATTGTCTTTGACCAGTTGAAGCGCAGCCTGGAATTGCTCCGGTGTTTTTGGAACTTCCATAATGCCTGCGTCTTTGAAGACCTGTTTGTTATAAATGATTCCAGAGAACGTAATTACGGTAGGAATACCGTAGACCTGACCATCCACCATGCGTTCTTCAATGGCTGTGTATTTGTCTTTCAATTCATCGTACGTGCCGAGCGGCTCGAAAAAGTCCGGGATATCCGCGATCGGAACACTGGTCGGGATCATCAGTACATCACCGTAATCCTTGGTGCTCATACGGATCTTCACTTGTCCTTCGTAGTCGGCCAGTGCCTGGAAATTTACTTTCACATCGGGATATTCCTTGTTGAACTCAGCCGCATAGTCTTTGAACACGGTATCCACTATATCTGTCCGTTGCGTCAGAACAGTTATTTCACCTTTGATATCTGCCGGATCTGTGCTGATCTCCTCCCCTGCCTGTGAAGATCCACCTCCGGATGAACATGCAGCAAGTAGTGAAGTGATGAACAGCATCGTCAGCAACATCATCCAACCTTTGTTTTTTCTCAATTGTTTCGGCCCCTCTCTTAAATAAATTAAGTTATCGTTAAGGTTACAAAATGAATTCTATTATGGTAACGCTTACCTGTCAATTAAATTATTTATAACTTAACAAGAAAAATTGCGAGTTAATTCGTTGACATCTGTTTTTCAGGGCACTAATATTGTTTAATAAAGTTACCGTTAACTTAACTAATTGAGATTGATGTAACACGTTGAAGGAGCGCTCACTTATGAATACAAAAACAATCGAACTTCAATCTGAAATTAAGGCGCATTGGGAAAAGCAGATTTTACCCTTCTGGTCCAACCTTAAAGATACAACCCACGGTGGATTCTACGGTTGGGTTGGCAATGATCTTCAGGTTAATCAACAGGCGCCCAAAGGCGGGATCGCCACAGCACGGCAATTATGGTCTTTTGCAGCAGCCTATCGGGTAACCGGAAACGAAAGATGGCGCGATCACGCGGAGCACGCCTATCGTTTTCTCGCTGACCATGTGATGGATACCGAATATGGCGGCATGTACTGGATGGTAGATTACACAGGGGAAGCACTGGATACGAGCAAACATGTGTATACGCAATCATTCGGTGTGTATTCACTCAGTGAGTACTATCGTGCTACCGGGGATACTTCTGCATTAGAACTTGCGAAAACGCTTTTTTCTCTAATCGAGGACAAAGGTCTGGATGCCGAACTACCTGCGTACAAGGAACAATTTGATCGCACATGGAAGGAACAGCCCAATGAAATGCTGAGCGAAAACGGGGTGATTGCGGATTACACAATGAATACGCATATCCATGTGCTGGAAGCCTACACCACGCTCTATCGAGTGTGGCCGGATCAACAAGTGAAGGCGGCGCTGGAACGCCTGCTCGGGATTCTATATGAACGGGTGTATGACCAAGACACCAAGTTTCTCGGGGTATTTTTCAACAAACAGTGGGAATCCATCATCGATCTGCGCTCGTTCGGACATGACATTGAAGCCAGCTGGCTGATCGACGAAACGTTAAAAGTGCTGAGGCTAGAACAACATCCGAAGTATGCAGCGATGGTAACGGATATTGCCTATAACATCTCCAATGTAGCCGTGAATGCGGATGGTTCCCTGTTAAATGAGCAAGAAGGTGAACATATCGATGAGAAGCGAATTTGGTGGGTTCAAGCCGAGGCGATGGTCGGTTTCTATAACGCGTATCAGCGTACAGGTGATTCAATGTTTCTGGAGAGAGTGGAGCGCTTGTGGACCTATACAAAAGAAAACATCATTGATCAGCGCGCTGGTGGGGAATGGTACTGGTCGGTTGATGGGAACGGAACACCGGATCAGAGCGAAATTGCCGGACCGTGGAAATGCCCGTATCACAATAGCAGATTCTGTATTGAACTAATCGAGAGGATGGGATCAGAATGATACACCCGAAATACAAGGAGTTACTGGAGAAACAGGAGCAGTTACTTAGTCGCCCTAATGAGATCAATTCTTCCTTCTACAACGGCATATACGATCGGTACCAATATCCGGTTATCACTCGCCATCATGTACCGCTGCATTGGAGATTCGATCTGGATGAGACGACGAACCCGCATTTTATGGAGCGTCTCGGTATCAACGCTACACTGAATCCAGGAGCCATCTATTTCAATGGCAAATACGTCATGGTCATTCGTACGGAAGGATTGGATCGTAAATCGATCTTTGCGCTCGCCGAGAGTGACAATGGAATTGACGGGTTCCGTTTCACGGGTAAACCATTGGTCTGGGATGATATCGATGCGGATGAAACCAATCAGTATGATATGCGCCTTGTTCAACATGAAGACGGCTGGATCTATGGCATCTATTGCTCGGAACGCAAAGACCCGGAGGCTCCTGCATTTGATACATCCAGCGCAGTGGCACAGGCAGGACTGGTTCGTACACGGGATCTTACAAGCTGGGAACGGTTGCCCAACATCACAACGAATTCCCCTCAACAGCGCAATGTCGTATTGCACCCGGAATTCGTGGATGGAAAATATGCCTTCTACACCCGTCCACAGGACGGATTCATCTCGACAGGCAGCGGCGGCGGAATCGCCTTTGGTCTGTGTGAGGATATCTTGAACCCTGTCATTCATGAAGAGACCATTATCGACGAACGGCAATATCATACGGTATATGAGGTCAAAAACGGTCAGGGCCCTGCTCCGCTCAAGACGGATCGTGGCTGGATTCACATTGCTCACGGGGTTCGGAACACTGCAGCAGGCCTGCGTTATGTGTTATACACCTTCGCTACGGATCTGAATGATCCGGCGCGTATTATCGCCAAGCCGGGCGGCCACTTCATTGCCCCTTATGACGATGAGCGTGTAGGCGATGTGTCCAATGTTATTTTCTGCAACGGTGCTGTGGTCAATGAGAAGGAAGAAGTCTTTATCTATTACGCTTCCAGTGATACCCGCTGTCATCTGGCAACAACCACGCTGGAAAAATTAGTCGATTATACTTTTAATACACCGGCTGATCCATATCGTTCCCTGGACTGTGCCAGCCAGCGGGGTCAGCTGATAGAACAGAATGAGAAGCTTTTACAGAAACAATTAACATAACATCGCTATAACAACCTTTCATGCAAACCTGAAAAATGCCGAAAATAGCGAAACAACCGTCAGAATTGCTTTATTCCAAGTTGGTAACGATGTATACTGATATGGATTGTTATTATGTGCGGAGAAAGCGCTCATCATAATGACAGCACATTGTGCCTATACCGGCTTGAAGGAGGCGACCATACTGAAGAACAATATCACCATGCGGGATATCGCCGACAGGCTCGGGGTCAGCAGTGTGACCGTCTCGAAAGCATTGAATGATAAAGATGGCGTGAGTGGCGAATTAAAGGAAAAAATTAAAGTGCTTGCTATTGAAATGGGCTATCGGTATAATGCTGCTGCCCGTTCCATGAAGGAAGGCTTAACCCATAATATTGGCGTAATTATCCCGGAGCGTTTTACCGGGCCGACGCAGTCGTTCTATGTACGCGTGTTCCAGCGCATCACCAAACATCTGGAGGAACAGGGCTACTACGGTATTCTGCACATTCTGAATGTGGAGGATGAGGAAGAATTAACGTTGCCCAAGCTGTACAGTGACAACAAGGTCGATGGTTTCATCGTGCTCGGACAGATCAGCAAAGAGTATATTGAACTGGTGCGATCGATGGAAGTTCCCAAAATGTTTCTCGACTTTTACGATGAACATTCCGATATCGATTCCGTCGTTACCGATAACTTTTACGCTGCCTATGAGCTGACGAACTATCTGGTTCAGCAGGGCCACCGTAACATTGCTTATGTAGGTAACCTGTATTCCACGAGCAGTATCCAGGACCGATTCCTCGGGTACTACAAATCCTTGCTGGAACATCGCTTGCCGATGAATCCGGATCTGGTTCTGAATGATCGGGATGAACGGGGTACGTTTATTGAGATTGATCTGCCGGAACAGCTGCCAACCGCTTTTGTATGCAACTGTGATCAGGTCGCTCATCTGCTCGTTCAAAAACTGACTTCAATGGATATTCAGGTTCCTGGCCAATGCTCTGTTGTTGGGTTTGATAATGATATCTATGCCATGCTCTCCGATCCCAAGCTCACAACCGTCGAAGTGGATGTGGAACAGATGGCGCGTACCGCAGTTCAGTCCATGCTCAAAAAGGTCGACAACCCAAACCGCAGTTTCGGCCGTGTACACGTGAAAGGCAACATCATCTATCGTGACTCGGTGAGTGCTGTGTCTGCCTCATCAGATACTATGGATATCTGAATTAAAAAATGAAATAAACGAACACAGATGACTGGCCTTTATCTTACGGGCCAGTCTTTTCTGATGCATCGGAGCTTAACGACGGCGATGATCTGTTGAATTCTTCATAAATGTAGTCGTTCTCCAAATCGAGAGGATGAGGATCAACTCATACACATTGGTTAAAGTACCGGTTTCCACTGGCAGGGAGATTAACTGCCCTACAAACAACAAGGCAGTTCCAACAAACAGCCAAACCCATTTATGTTTGAAAAGAACGACCAGGCTAACAAATAACAGAACAATCCCCACGATGATCACCATCATCGGCGGACCTCCATGACCTTCTGCCATATATCTCAGTACTCCATACTCTTCTATAACCTTGAGATTTTTAACCTCGGATAAAGTAAAACCTACAATCTGGTAGATAACCAAACCTAAAGTTATCAGCCATGCCACCACACTCGTTATACTTCTATTGGCAAACTTGGCACCTGAGCTGCGCAAGATATGGTAGCCAACAAGAATAAGGGTAGGGGTAGCAAAGGCATGTAGCCAAAATCGAAGGCTACTGAGGACCATTAACACTTCCCCATCCCCTATCAAATTACCTACAGCAATAATTCCATTGTCATATGCCAAGCTGAACGCTACAAATAGCTGAAAACTGGAATACGCGAGCCATTGCTTCCTCTGGGTTAAATCGACGCCCATCCGAACAACAAGTATCAAATAAACAAGCGTAAGTGCGGAGTATATCCATACATCCAAGCTGCTTCACCATCCTTATTGGTCAATTCTAATAAATTATATTTACCGGTAAGTAAAATTACAAGGCGTACTTGCATAAATGGTTAATTTGTCATAAATTACTCACAAAGGTAATGAAGATAAATAAAGATTTACAACGATCACCGGGGAGACCAACACATGCTGTAGCTGGAGATGATCCACCCTAACAAGGAGTCACTTTTCAAGCGGCCCGCCAAACTGTATATGGAGCTAAATTATATAAAAAGAGCACCCCCGGCTATCGTAGCTGCAGGAGCACTCTTTTCCTTATTTGAAGAACGTAAAAGCAACAGTTTACTCTGATATCAATAACTTGTCTTCAACCAATTGTCCTTGGACCAGGTCAATTTACCCGAACCCGCGCCATTGGAAGCCGTGAGGCGTGCATTCAACGTAGATGGATCATCCGTGGTATAGCTGTAAGGAAGTGTCGAGAAGCCGTTCCAAGAGAACGATTTCACCACGGCCGGGATTGGCGCCAGTGGACTGCCAGACGTATCACTGCTGCCACGGAATGAGCTTCCATCCAAAGAATACATAGTATCGGTCACTCTGATTTTGCCGGTATAGGTTGGATCTGCCGGATCGGTCTGATTGTTGCGCACAGGATACAGCACGTCCTTGATGACTGATTTCTCAACTAATACGGCTCCGCTCTCTGTGGAGATTGCCCCATTGCCAATGATATCGAACTTATAACCTTTGGACGCAATCGCTGTTGCCATCGCCGTTGTAATTTTGGCTTTAGCGGCACGTGCCCCTGTCGAATCCATCACGATGTTGTATGCATGTGCGTTGCCTCCACGCAGGCGTGGCATCCGGTCCTGAATATCTTTGTACAGATTATGGTGAAGCGTCATGGACAGGTTGGCGTTAGCTGATTCCAGGCTGGTCGAACCGACCAGATGTCCTTTCTTTTGTGGTCCCGATATGGCGATAATATCGGCTTTGCTGAGACCTACCGCACTGCTGCGCAGGTAGTTATACATGGGATAGGAAGCCTTGTTTGCTTCCAATTCGTTAATCTGCTGGGTAACCCAGCTGTTTGAGCTGCCGTCATCCCCTTTGAAGAGGGACCAGGAGATGGTCACGCCGCTGGTTCCTTTTTTCGAATCGACGAGTCCGTCATAGGCTTTATTAAATGTGCAGTGATCAATCCATACGTTGCTGTTCTCCTCCAGAGTGATGTAATCCCAATCGTTCTTGTCGTAATCACCTTTGGTGGATTCATCCCATTCCCATAACTCATCGAATTCCAGGTTGCGGATGATGACATTTGAGCTTCGTTTCACGCTGATCGCAGCGTGTTTGATCTTGGAGCCGTTAGCGGAGAAAATCGTGAGTCCATTGAACCCGTCAATCGTGAGCTTGCTGACACCGGTCTGTTTTAATACGGGATGCGTCAACGCATCATTATGTTTGGCAAAAGGAGAAGTCTGCGCTGCGCTCGGAATTTCATTCCATCCCAGATTCAGATCGTTCATGATCTCAACAACTTTGACACCGGAGTTCTTTTTCAGAGCCAATGCCAGATCGGTCGCATTATACACTTTCTTATACGTGGCTGTGTTTGATTCGCTAATGATGCCGCCGCCCGCATTCCCTTGGGAGAAGCCTGTTAGATTGTAGTCTGCGTTACCCGCTGCCTGCACACTTGCCGGGCCGGACAATAAAGTTAACCCTAACGTTAGAGCCAGGGCTGTGCTGCATAAACTTCGAAATTTAGTTTTCATCGATTCCATTCCTCCCAATATATGATGATTACATTCGCCCATCGCTGCCATGCCGTGTTACGAAGGACATGTTCTCAATGTAAGTGTTGAAAGCGATTACAACAATAATCCCTATCTCACATGTGGTTAGGAAAGGCTGGTATGGTAAGGGTTTGTACTGTAAGCAACCTTGAATCGTACAGAGTTAACTTGGGGAGTAAGGTTTCAGGGATATATCGTGGCAACAAAAACATTCCAGATGGGATGAAATTAAAAAAGCAGGACTGCATCTGCCGCAGACCTGCTCGATTTTACTTTTTGATGGAACGTGTCCAGAAGCCGCCATGGAACTGTTTGGGCTCCACAGTAATGACAAATGCTTTGGGGTCCAAGCTGAGAATCGTCTGATAGAGCAGTTTCTGGTTTTTTCGTTTCGCCAGAATCTCCATCACAAGCCGATCCCCGTCACGTCCACTACCCACCCACGCAGTAACACCGTACCCTTTATCCCGCAGGGCATTCGCGACGCTTCCATCCAGCTGATTACAGATTACTTTAACGGTGATATAACCGAGCGCAATCTTTTCTTCAATCCACGCTCCGAGCAGCACACCCAACCCGTAACCTACCGCATATACAATCAGGGCCTCCGGTTGTTTCAGATAGTTTAGCACCAGATTCAGACCGAGCACATAGATCACAATCTCACCCATGCTGATCAGTGCGGCGATATATTTCTGTCCTTTGAGTGTCAGAATCATCCGTAATGTATAAGCCGATACATATACAATCTGGATCAAAAAGATAAATACCAATATTTTAAACAATCACAATCCCTCTTTCCTGGCCTTCACAACGGAATTGGCCCTTTGCTGCATATCCTCGACGATTTCGTTTCATCTATGCTTCCGATATGTTCGCTCTATCTCCATCATTGGACGTTATGCCCTCATTCTAAACGGTTGAATGTAAATCCGTAGGCATTTTCTGCTCTCTGGCATGCCGGAACTGCAATTATAGAACCGTTTGTACCGATTATCAACCCGGCGGAGGTCCCAGGGTCGAAAACGGGGGTCTTTGAATATGCTGTATCATCATAAAGCCAAGCACGCTGGCACAGGATATCAGGTCAAAACCAGGATGGATGGGTCAAAACAAAAGGGGGTGCCGTCATGCAGCTATGGCAGGAGATGGAGCGGGAAGGCATGGAGGAACTCATTTTTTGCCATGATGCAGATAGTGGATTGAGGGCGGTCATTGCCATTCATAACACGGTCCTTGGACCTGCGCTCGGTGGATGCCGCTACTGGACGTATGCGTCCGAGGAAGAAGCTGTTCGGGATGCTGTGAAACTTGCCAAAGGCATGACGTACAAAAATGCAATCTCCGGATTGCCGTATGGTGGCGGGAAAGTGGTCATATGGGATGTACCTTTTGTGAAGAATACAAAACCGGATGAGGATGGTTGCGGATCTCTTAGTGTTGAGCAGGTCGCTGGAGATCTAGGGGTAGAGCAGCAAAAGGGCGTTGCCGCTGAACGGGAAGTCGTCGCCAATCAGGTTGCTGATCGTATAGATAAGAGCCTGGATACGGACGTATCCAAGCGGGCGCAGCGCTTTCGCGCACTGGGTCGTTGTCTGGAGCGGCTGAACGGACGATACGTGACCGGTCTTGATCTGGGTACCACGGCGACAGACATGGACCAGATCCGACTTGAGACCGCACATGTGACGGACACCACGGGTTCGCTTGGGGCGCAGGATGACTTCACTGCCGAGATGACCGCCTACGGCGTACACATCGGCATTGTGACCTCGCTGCGCCAGCAAGGCATTGCATCTTTGCAGGGCATTCCCGTTGCCGTCCAGGGACTGGGCAAGGTCGGGTATGCCCTGTGCCGTTACCTGCATGCAGCCGGGGCACGGCTCATTGTGGCAGACGTTGTACCGGAGCGTGTACAACGTGCCCTTGTGCAGTTCAGCGGCGCCATCTCGGCCGATCCGGCCCATATCCACGCCGCTGACTGCAAGGTCTTCGCCCCCTGTGCCCTAGGGGGCGTACTGACCCCGGCAACGGTGGAGGAGCTGCGCTGCTCCATCGTTGCCGGGGCGGCCAACAACCAGCTGAGTGAACGACAGCTGGTTGCAGGCCGCATGCAGGCGCGCGGCATCCTGTACGCGCCTGATTATGTGCTCAACGCAGGCGGAATCATCTCCACCGCCTACGAGCTGGAAGGCGCCGGGCCTGACCTGATCCGCCAAAAAGTGGCGGGGATTGCAGGCACGCTAAGCAAGGTATACGCAGAGGCTACGCAATCTGCGATCTCCACAGCGGATGCAGCCGATCGGCTAGCGGAATCCATCCTCCGATCAGGCCATAAAAGATAGGGCGCCCCCTTCCCGGGGAACCTCCACTGCTTCACTCCATTCTAACGAACCTGATACACGTTATTAGCCCCTTTTAGCATGGATCTTAAATCTAACGAATCTCAGACACGTTATTGTGCCTGGATAGGTTCTTTTTCAAGCTAAATAGCTACTTTTCCGAATGATAGCGTTCCTGAGGTTCGTTAGAATTTATTTTTCTGATTATTCCCACCAATAGGTTGTCTCTGGTTCGTTAGCGCTGCGGACGAGGTTTCTATGGGGTAGTATCACTTATCAAAAGAGCTAACCTCGACATCAGCGTCTAGGTTAGCTCTTTTACCCTCTCTTATCTCTTAGCGCTCTTACTCTCTTTCTCTACTACTCTATTCTCAAACTGCAACCGGCCTCTTAGCCGCTGTCTTCTTCTCCCGAAACAGCAGCGTCCACAGCAACACATTCGCCACGATCAGTAACGCACCATAGATCCATACGCCCCCTGACACTGATCGGAAAAAGACATGGACTCCCCATAACATGGCAAGCACAGGGAGGGCGGCGAATACATACCAGCCATCACTTTGCTGCGCCATACTGAAGGATTGGGAGAACGGCGGCTTACGCAGCAACAACTTGCCTGCCAGTGGCACAAACGCCGTAGCTGTCAGCATAATAATTGCAATATCCGGCAGTATCCGTAATCCAAATGTCCAGGTGAACAAAATGGCATTTGCCAGAAATATAGGCAGGAACATGTTGCATAAGAATGCCTTAAGAGCGCCTTTATATAACGCGCTATCATTCGCCATCGGTGCAGCGCGAAAAGTCCAGAATGCCTTATATTGTCCTGAAAATTTCAGCATGACTACAACCGTTACAACCAGCATCAGTACGATGTAAAAGGTGTATACAAACGAACTTTGTCTAAACTCCGCCCAACTAGAAGATTGCAATTCAGTAAACCAAAATACATAAGGTAAAACAAATGATAAACCAAGCGATGGATACACCTTCAGCTTGAATTCCCGTTCATTACGCATCATGCTGGCTGACAGACGGAAGCAAGCCTGTTCCTCTCTGGAACGACTGACCACCTTGGAGATCAACCGATCCCATCTTCCGCGCCTGCGTCCGGAGGACTGACCCGAATGTGCCATTTTTTCCAAATACAATTCAAAGGAAGGCATAAGCTTCACATATACGATCATACTCACCACAGGAACCAAGACTGCAAGTGCTGTGAACGTATAGATCCACACATTCCCACCCCCTGCAAACAACCATTCATATGCGGCCGCATACCATAACGGAGGTAACAGCAACTGCCACCATGCCGGGGTAAATACCATACCAAAGTCAATAATACTGAACGAACGGATGACCAGCTGATAACCGATCGCAATGCCTACCGAAAGCAGAATCTGTACCATGTTGATCATATCCTTCAGCTTCTCACCATCCAGAAACTTCATCATGAACAGATAGATCAGAGACGTTGTCACCAGAATCAGCATATTGATCAGAATCAGTTCCACAAGGAAGATCAGAAAGAATCCGATTCCATGCGTCACCAACGCGGCAATTAGCGGTATACCGGTTAATGAACCCGTCAGCAATAGCAGATAAACGCCTGCATGGATGGCTCGGGCCATCCCCACCGTTCGCCCATTAACGGGCTTCGTCATAATGATATTACGATCCCGAATGTCCAGCAGCACGGAGGAAAAATCTGAGATCATGGACGTCATGATCATAAACATTAAGATGCCAAACACAAGTCCCATCTGAAGCATGAAATGCCCCGTATCCCAGACGATGAAGGGAACCATCATCAGTCCCATTAATCCATACAACCATAAGGATCGAAGAAACTGATTACCTTCCTTGCGCTCCTTTTTCCCTGAATTGTTGGATAAAATGGTAGGTACTCTGCGTTGATCCATCTGGAACTTCACTCGCAAGATCAGACGCAGCACATCATAATCAGCCCCTGTTCTGGCGATGATTGGCCGAAAGCGATCCAGAATCTTGAGCGTGCGGAAGTCGGAGGACTCCTCCATATCAGTACACCTCCTGCACAATGGATACAAAACGCTCAGCAATGGCTTTATGTTCATTGAAGCCTGTCAATTGATTGAATACTTCCTCCAGCGTACCTTCCATGGATTGCTGTTGGAGCTGCTTGAACGTACCGTCTGCCACTACGCGTCCTTCAGCGATCAGTACAATTCGACTGCTGATCTTCTCCACCACATCCATGATGTGTGACGAATAGAAGATCGTTGTGCCTTTGGCTGACAATTGTGACAAAATCTCTTTGACCACCATCACACTATTGGCATCCAATCCGCTGAGTGGTTCATCCAGGAACAACAGATCCGGGTCATGCAGCAGCGCAGAGATCAACAGCACTTTCTGACGCATACCTTTGGAAAATGAGGCAATGCGGGAATGATATGATTTTTCCAGTCCAAAACAATCCATTAATAGCTTGGCTTTGTAATCCGCATCTTCATAGGACATACCGTATAACTCTCCCGTAAAAGTCAGATACTCCGCGGGCGTTAATTGTTCGTACAATTCCGCGACCTCCGGGACATAGCCGATTCTGCGTTTATACTCCACATCCCCATCCGCAATATCTTTACCAAAGATTCGCACCGTACCTACATATCCTTCAACCAGCCCGAGTAAAATCTTAACCGTTGTACTTTTGCCAGCCCCGTTTGGACCAATATATCCAATCATCTCACCGCGATTTACTTCCAGATCGATGCCGTTCAGCACATAACGTCCGTTGTATCTCATACGCAAGCTTTCAATTGATAGCACTTGTTGTTCACTCACTTCGTTATCCAGCTCCTGTCTCTATCTTTTTCTACAATTCTACTAGTTTACCACAGATTGGGATGGTAATGATCGGAAATAGGTCACGATATGAGCCATCAACAGGATATCCCCTTCGAGTAAAAGCATCACGTAACATGCGTAAATACATCACAAAGCCCCTGTCCCACCTTATGGTAAGAGACAAGGGCTTCCACTTTATGTTGAACCTTATTTTATAATATCTAAAACGTCTTATTGCACCTTAACAATCTGAAAATGCTGATTCGTGCCGCCATTATCCATCCACTGGATGGCCGCAGCCCCATCTGCCAGGGATTGACTGGAGATATCCAATACTTTGCCTGTACTACGGTTCTTCAGTTTATAATAACCCCCACCTACATGGACGAGCTGCCATTGCTGGCTGGCCCAGCCACCATCATTCCACTGTTCAATGACAGCCCCGTCGTTTGTGGAACCATTTTCCACACCGATTAGCTTGCCACTGGAACGGTTGATGATTTTGACATAACCGCCACCCGCATCGGTAATCTGCCACTGTTGACTTGTCATCCCCCCATCTGCTCGCTGCTCCAGATCCGCACCGTTGGCGGAAGAACCCCCAATGACATTCAGCAATTTGTTACTCTTACGGCTAATCAGCTGATATGAAGCATTCGGGTCCCATACATCCGATGTACTCACTCCGGTCACGGTCCCTGTTGCTGTATCAATCGTAATACTGCTGGCCCAGTTCATCGCCAGACTGGTTGCACTTGGGAATGAAAGTGGCAGCCAGACATACTTGGAATCCTGTACAGGTCCGCTCCATGCACCAGCCCAGCGGTCACCCATGTAGAGATAGGATGTGATCTGTGAACCTTCTACAGGAACAACATAGGTAGATTGGGAACCATACGTTGTGCTGTCTCCAAAATTGCTTAGGCCGCTCCATGTGCCTGTAATGCTGGAGGCTGTCGCATATTTGGCTTGATTTGGATTCCAGCCGGTCGCACCCGAAGTAATCAGGAAGTAGACGCCGTCTTTTTTGAATAGGGCAGGCGCTTCACGATATTGTCCGGGCCACAGCGTTGTGACTAGGGATTCCACACCCAGGAAATCCGGGGTCAGCTTATATATATTCAGATCAGCATTCACTCGGGTCGCAGAGATCAGATAAGCGGTTCCGTTATCGTTGTATACCGTCATGTCTCTGGAATCATACCCAAGTGGACGATAACTGCCCACATACGTGTAATTGCCATCAACCGTATTCGAAGTAGCTACAGCCACTCGAGCCTCGCCATAATCCAGACCATTCTCCTTGTGCATCCACAGCACATATTTGCCAGTCGAACTGTTATAGATAACTTTTGGGCGTTCAATGTTGGAGATATTTAGCTCGGCTGCCGAGCTGCTGGTCAGCACATCATTGCGATACTCCCAGTTCTTCAGATCCGATGAACGATACACGGACACTGCCTTGAACGTTCCATTCGTATTGCGGTTCTCCCCAAACCAATAATAATATCCATTTGCCTTGATCATCCCGCCCCCATGAGCATGAACCACATTGCCATTGGTATCCTTGAACTGTATCCCGTTCGTTACACTAAGCGGAGCAGCTGAAGCATCCGGTCCGGGTGCAAGCAGCATACCTATGGATTGCAGCGCCAAAACCAAAGCAAGCAGATAGCTCAAGCGAAGGGTAAAGCGACGTGAATGTGTATTCTTTTTCAACCATCCATCGTTCATAGCCATATCGTAATGCACCTCCATGTTTTTTTGAAGCGCTTACATAAAATAAAATCGATATGTCTCATCTGCCTCCGATCGATGATGCATTTCAGCATTAGAATTCCTGGCAATACTGGCTGAGCGTTCACTTCCCTGATTCCGATTGTATCCGCCACGTTCCTGCTCGAATAGTGAACAATCCGGCGGAAGATGTACAATTTTATACTCCGCTCTCTCGATCAACAGTAAAAAGACGCTTCCCCCGAAGCGTCCTCTGCTATACCTGCCCTGCCCCTCCATGATGTAACAATCTCTAGGCTGTGTGAGGCTGTTCATAGGCAGGTTTTTATATGATGTTTTATCGGCGTATACTCGCCCTTATTGCTTAATCTTGGTCGTCAAAGTCCTGGTCAAACGATAACACTTTACCTGTGTTGGCATCGATATCTACATCTGCTTCACCTTGAGCAGTTCTCAGTTCGATCTCATACACATAGCGACCATCATCATGATCTAGCTCGACTTTGGTTACTTTACCACCCGTAACTTGTTTCAACGCAATGTTTGAAGCTTGGGATGCCGTCAATTTGACCTGCTTGGAAGCAGAGGTATTAGACGTGTTGCCTGATACAGTACCTTTATAATCGTCGTCATCATCGTAGTCTTCATCATCGACGACTGCAAGGATTTTGCCTGTATAAGCATCCAGACGAACGACAACATCATTGGTTCCTTTTCTGTCGATCTCAACTTCATAGAACGTTTGGCCGTTTCTACGCTCCAGATCCACGTCATCCACTTTACCATCGGCTGCTTTTAACGCCAACGCTTTCGCTTGTGATGCATTCAGCATTTTACCTGTGCTGTTCTGATTCTGTGTTACAGATTGTGTTGTTGACGTTGGTGTAGTTTGCACCGATTGTCCGTTCACATTCCCGCTAGCCGCTACGGCTGATCCACCAAGTAATACTGCTGCTGATAAGCTACCAATCCAAAGTTTATGTTTGTTCATCATCATCATTCATCTCCTCGTTGTTGTTTTCGTTCTCGTCTACATTTATAGAATAACCTGCAGGAATGAGAGATTAGCGAGAGTTAGATTAGAATTTGATGAGAAAATGAAGAGAATGCTCATTTAATGAGTGTTTATTGTGTATGTAATCTAAAAGAAATGAAAAAGATGACCCCTAAATTAGGAATCATCTATCCAACAAGGTGTAACTCTATATTCAATGGATTCCTGTACAAATGTTAATCATCGTCCTCATCCCAAGTCACCGAACGAATCGCTCCCGAGATGGCATTCACCTGCACAATGGCTTCCCTGCCATCCTCCAAATCAATTTCAACCAGATAATATGGATTCCCGCTGTTGGTTCCACGCAGTTCAATGTCGTCCACTTCCCCCGGGACCTCCGCAAGTGCCTTCTGCTTGGCTTGTTTCTCACTCAGAAACTGAGGTTTGGGATCATCCTTGGTTGGTTCAGTTGTCGGGGCTGCTATTGCTTTGGAAGCTATCGTCTCTCCGGTATATGGATCAATCGTGAGTTCTTCACGGCTGTTATCCTTTGCCTTTACTACCGCGGTGTATACCGGACTTCCTTGCTGCTCCACAAGTTCAAGCGAGACCAATTGGTTATCTGTTTGTTGTTTTAACAACGCCGTCTTAATCTGCTCGCGGCTCCATAACGTTTTCTCTTCCGCTTGCGGGTTCGACTCCAGCCGTTTAATGGAATTCACAGCAGCTGTAACGGCATCCACTTGCACATCATACAGGCCGGTCTCCGAACGGAGCTGCATGATATACGTCCCGTCCTTCAAGGTGGAATTCACAATCTCACCTGGATATTGATCAAGCACCGATTGTGCTGCCGCATCTGCCGTAAGTACCGCACCCGTCGATTGCCACGGCTTCCACCACACAACGGCTGCCACAATCAGCACAACGAGAAGCCCTGCACCCCACCAGAGTGACCTTCGCGATTTCGCCCATCCGCTGTTCCCTTGTTCATGCCGTTTCATCTCCGGTGGTCGCTGCTCATGCTCTGTCATCACGTTTCCCCCTATGCACTCTCTTATCATCCCCAGTTGATCTGATGCTTATCAGTATATAAGAGAAGAATGAGAATTTCATGAGAGCGGCCCGTTCTGAACCGATAATGGCAAAATAATCGAAGCCTCGGTGCCTTCACCCTCGGTGCTGGTCAGTTCGATCCGTGCTCCAACTGCTCCTGCAAGCTCTTTGGCAAGTGACAATCCCAGACCTGAACCACTTGCGCCTAAGCTGCGTGTTCTGGCCGGATCAACCCGGTAGAATCGGTCAAATACCTTCTCCAGCTCGTCCTCCCGCATACCAATCCCGGTATCCACGATCCGAATACGGCACTCTTGCCCCTTGGCTTCCAGTCTGACTTCAATTGCATCTTCACTATACTTTCGGGCATTATCCAGCAAAATAAACAACAGTTGCTTCAGCTTGCTCTCATCGCTGATCGCCCAGATTGGACCTCGATCTTCACACCGGACTTCACGGTGATAGGCTTCGCGAAACGCACGTGTGGAGTCTGTAGCCAGTCTCGTGATATCCACACGCTCCAGCTGCACATTCCACTGCTCTGGCTGCTTCGCAAGCAGTAGCAGTTGCTCGGTCATCTCTCGCATGCGAACCGATTCGGACAGAATCGCTTCCACCGCCTCATCAAATACCTCGGGCCGCTCTTTCCCTCGCCGCTGTAGCAGACTGGCATAGCTTTCAATAATGGTCAACGGTGTTTTTAGCTCATGAGATGCATCGGATACAAATCGTTCCTGTCGATCAAAGTTGGATTCGAGCAGGTCCATCATCCGGTTGAACGTCTGTCCCATCGTTTTCAGTTCATCCTTCGACCCTTCCTCCAGTGGAAGACGCTTGAATTGGCCGCTGGACTGTATATCAGTCATCGTGCGTGTCATCTGCTGAATCGGTCTGGTCATTCGATTCGCCAGAATCCGGCTGGAGATAATGGCTGGAATGAGAGCAATAATCGTGACCGCCACAAGCACAGTTCGCAGTACAGATAGGCGATTCTCTGTCTCTGCTACACTCTCGGTGACCTGCACATTCACCACCTCGCCATCAGGCCAGATGACCGGGACTGATACCCACACATAACCAATCTGTTCAACTTGGGTATACTCCGATTTCTTCTCACTTTCGTACTTATAGGGCAGCTTGCTCAGCTGCTCGGAAGCTGCTGTTGTTGTCACCGGGGAACTGGTGCCGTCTTCATTAACAATCCGAAGCATGCCGTTCACAGGCGCGTAGGCCCGCAACAAGTCGTCGGGCGGAATGGAGCCGGCAGACTGACGTACTCCTTTGACAATAGACTCTGCTTCCGCTTCCACCCGATTAACCTCGTTATCAATCGACATCCGTTCAAACACGATGTAGACGGACAGGTTCACCGCGATTAAGAGCACAGCAAATAATACAGACGAATATCCGTAGATTTTACTGCGCAGACTCATAACTGTTCCTTCAGGACGTATCCAACGCCCCGTACGGTATGTATTAAGGGCGGTGTGAATCCGTTATCCACCTTTTTGCGCACATAACGGATGTACACATCCACCACATTGGTATCTCCATAATAATCGTATCCCCACACGGCCTGTACAATCTGGTCACGACTGAGCACCTGACGTTGATTCTGAAGCAGATACACAAGCAGGTCGAACTCACGTGGAGTAAGCTCAATGGCCACACCATCTCGGGATACCTCTCGCGTTCCTTCATTCAGTTTCAACCCGGCAGCCGTCAACCAGCCCGCCTCAGCTTCATCCTTATGCCCAGGAAAGTCATTCCCCGTATCAGCAGATGTAGAAGAAGCAGCAGAAGCAGCAGAAACAACAGACACCACTGCACTAAGCCGCAATGCAGCCCGAACTCGGGCAAGCAGCTCTTCAATCTGGAACGGCTTGGTGATGTAGTCATTGGCTCCGAGATCCAGGCCGGATACTTTGTCTTCTACAGAATCTTTGGCAGTGAGCATAATGATCGGAACCGTAGCATCTTTGGCACGAACTCGCCGCAACACTTCAATTCCACTCAGACCAGGCAACATCACATCCAGCAGAATCAGATCCCACTGTCCTTCAGCATACTTCTCCAGTCCTTCTGTTCCACTACCAGCCTTGCCCACCTGATATCCCTCATACTGTAGTTCCAGTTCCAGCAGACGTGCTATTTTGGGCTCATCCTCTATAACCAGCACGGCTTCGTTCATGCAGCGCTCCCCCTCATCCCCATCATTTCATTCTCCCGTTATCTTACAATAACATCTACAATTTGCCCAAAGCATCTTCAACCGGATGCTCCCCGGCAATCAGATCAAAGGCCATCCGGTACGTCTTCTCTTCCTGCAAAGAAGCCACGATTACACGGGCTACATCTTCACGTGGGATGCTCCCCGGCTCCAGATCGGTTCCAACTGCAATCTTGCCTGTGCCCGGTTCATTCTTGAGACCACCTGGACGTATAATCGTGTAATTCAGATCACTTGCAAACAACGCACGATCCGCATAATGTTTCGCCACGTAATAAGGCTTAATGGACTCTGACCATTTCTCCCGTTGATCTGCGCCATACGCACTGACCAGAATATATCTGGAGACTCCTTGCTGCTCTGCGGCTTCCATCGTTTTCACCGCACCGTCGAGATCAATCAGCAGTGTTTTGTCCTGACCGGTAGATCCGCCAGAACCCGCCGTAAACACAATGGCATTATGATCCTTCATTGCCTCAGCCAAGTCCTCCACACTGCCCTCCAGATCACCGATCACCACATCTGCACCGAGTTCCTTCAGCGCATCCGCCTGCTCCGGTTTGCGGATCATGGCCGTTACTTTATGTTTGCCTTCCTGTGCTAGCTGCTCCACCACAAACTTGCCGATTTGTCCATTTGCTCCTATAACTAAAACGTTCATACGTCATTTCTCCTCTCAGTTGAATGGATGGCTTGTTGCTGCTATCCGTTCCTTTTATTTAAAGATGCTCATCCTATAATTTAAACGAAAGCCGGCGCTTCTAAGCGCCGGCTTCCAGGTTCATGTCCGTTCAGTACATCTATGAAATGTGAAGTCTTCCGTTGTCCCATTAATATGCCATATCCCCTAGGTACTTTATACGCGACCTCACATCGACCACTTCTGCCGCACCTTTTTTCCATCTGAATATCTGTTATTCTTTGTAATGGTGACAACCAAAAAGGACGCCCAAAAGGGCGCCCTTGAATGGCATTAAGATTAGTAAGCCAGTGCAAACAAACCGTGAATATGAGCCAGGTAACGGATGTTACTTGCTTCTTTCATCATGGTTGCAGGCAGACCTTTCAGACGAGTCTGGTTGCCACCGATCATGCCGACAGCATCTTTACGACCCAGACTTCCCAGCGTACCGGAGAATACTGGTGTGAAGGATTCCATTGCGCCACCTTTGAACATAACGCCCAAGTTGTGACCAATAGTCTCACCCATTTGCCAAGCCAATTGTGCTGTTGGAGGGTAAGGGCGAGCGCCTTCGCTAGGGAAGACCACTGCGCTGTCACCAGCAACAAACACGTCTTTGTGAGAAGTAGATTGCAGAACTTCCGTAACTTTCGCACGGCCACGATCCACTTCAATTCCGCTGTTAGCAACAACAGCGTTGCCTTGTACGCCACCTGTCCATACGAGTGTGTTCGTAGGGATAGAGCTGCCGTCTTTCAGCAGAACTTCGTTTTCTTTCATCTCGGTAATCGCTACGCCAACGATGAAGTTAACGCCACGTTTCTCAAGACTTGATTTAGCACGCTCAACCAGTTCCGGCGGGAATCCTGCCAGGATGGAAGGACCTGCTTCAACTGTGTACAGGGATACTTCTTTGAAGTCGATGCCTTTTTCTTGACATACTGCAGGAAGCAGGTCAGCGAATTCGCCAACAAGCTCAATACCTGTCAAGCCGCCGCCACCAATAACAAACGTAGCGTCTGCTTTGTTGCCGGACTGTTTGTAAGCATCAAGACGTGCTTCAACGTGTGCACGAATACGGTTTGCATCGCTAACCGATTTGAGCGTGAAGCTGTACTCTTGCAATCCCGGAATTCCGAAGAATGCCGTTTCGCTGCCCAAGGCAACGACAAGTGCATCGTAAGAGTATGTGGAGCCGCTGGTCATCAGAACTTTTTTCTCGTCCGGCTTGATTGTATCCACCGTATCGATTTTCAAGTTCACGTTTTTGCCACGCAGCAATTTTTCGAGTGGAAGAGCAACTGCTTGTTCAGCAATGCTTCCCGCTGCAAGACGGTGCAGTTCCGTGATAATTTGGTGTGTAGGGTAACGGTTCACGACAGTAATTGTCGCTTCTTCCGGAGACAAGTATTGACGCGCAGTCAATGCAGTCAACAGACCGCCGTATCCTCCACCCAAGATCAAAATTTGCTTCGACATATCCATCCTCCGTTCTTCTAAGTCTTAACGTTTCGGTTGTTGACGCTCGTTCAAGATGCTCAAGAAAGATTGAGCAAAACGAAGCGATTGTTGTACGTTTGGATCTTTAAGCATTTTCAGCATAGCGAACAAGCCAACTGAAGTTTGCTCTGTTTGCGCACGGTCATTGGCTTCGATGGCAGCAGAAGCTACACCTTTAGCTTTGTCTACAACAGGCTTAGCGAACTCGCCCATTGCGCTCATTGTGTCGCTGATCAGAACTTTGTCTGTTGCTACACTTTGTGCAAAGTCATAAGCTTTTGTCATAGCAGTAACCATTTCAGCCAATTTAGGCAGGTTCTCCACCAGAACGGTTAAAGACTCCTGTACCTCAGGCTTCATCAGTTGATCCAGAACGTCCAAGGACTGGCGCTCGGAAACGTTGGCACCTTCTGTAACTGGCACCTCTTGTTGAGTAGGCGATTGTGACATAAGAGAAAGTCCTCCTTTACTTTGGGATAGAAGTCCGCGACTTTCATGATGCCTGTCAAGCAGAGCCGAACCACAAAATACATCGAATACATTTAAATGTACCAAATTTCACACAATAGGATGAGCGTAGCTCAGGGCCACTCCCATATCATGCATTGTATCTTGGATCTATTGCGGACAACATGTGTTGACGCACAAAACGACAAGCAGGCCGAAACCGAACTCTATACCCTTATATTACACCTCTTACACATGAACATGAAAAAGAAATTTTTTACACTTGTGAAGATATTGTGAACATTGTAGCAAAATCGATTTTTTTGTCAAGCATTGCGGTCGGATTAAAATCGATTATTCTCCTGTCCCAGATCCGTCATACTACCACATGTGGTATGAAGACAAGATCCCATATGACCATATGTGCGATATGTACACAAGGAAGGATTTTTTCAACTGAATGATTCAGGAATTGTTTTCCAAAACCATGAATTTCATGCAACGAAATTGGTCACTGTCGTTATTATGCAGCTAGGGGTGCAGCCTTATTCCTGAAATGACATCATTTCTTGTTCAAGTATGAACCTATTCTGGCATGAAAGCAAAAAAGACACAAAGAAGGCCTGACGAATCGTCCTGCCTCCTGATATTTGCTTTACTATTCGCCCGATTGAATCATTTAGGTTACACCATAACTATTTCTGGGGAATGCTGATCCATTTCTTCAAGCAATGCTTTTATTGCAACGACGGCGGCTCGCTCCAATTCTTCCACTTCCAGAAGTATCGAGATGGCCTGATCGGCATGAAGCTTCTCATTAGGCAGTCCTCCATCTGGAAAAGGAAATAATTCCGCGAGTGTATTTAACTTTTGGGACATGTTTCGATATAACTCTTCTGCCTGAAGACAGAATGGAATCAAGCTGGAATAACAGGCAGTCGAAGCCCACTGTAGAGAAAGTTCTTTGAAAAACTCACTTGCATAACGTCTTGCATCCCACAATACCGCAATGTTATAGGCGTGACCGTTCGGTTCTACCCGTCTATATTCTAGGGCTTCTCTCCAGACGGCATAGGCAGCCACACCACTGACTGTGTTCGGCAAGGTATACGGGTCCTCCCCACGATAATGAGCCAAAACAGCCGTCAGTGCCGCGTGCAAGTTCATTTCTCGTATCATGCCATCTGATTCCGCTGCCAGTACAAATACTTCCTGATTCACACCCCGCCCTACATGATCATAGGGAATTGTTCCTGATTTATTGAAATCGGTACCGTATAGGGTCCTGGCTGCATCATCATAGCCATATATCAACCCGAATTCGGGAATATTCAGGTCCCACACGACGGCCGGAATTCCCCGATGAATGGAGTAACGTATCAGGGAGAGGGCCTGAACAAGTCTTGGATTAAGCAACCTTTTACCCTTCGCTTTCTCCTCTAGCATCGAAGGATCAACCAGATTGGCATTGAGTCCCGCTTCGCTCGCCAAAGCCTCGACCGCATGGGAACGATAACCCATATGTTGCAATCCTCTGGTAAGCACCTCTTTGAAGTTATAGGCGGTGGGTCCAGCGATATGTATGTCCTGAGGCAGGATGGTCAGACGAAAAGAAAGTCCACTCATCCCCATAACCATGGGGAGAGACGGAGATGGACCGATATAACCTAACATCTCGTGAATGGATGCTGCTGCCGAGTTCCAGGTTTGGGGAGCCCGAAACGAAAGGGGTTCCTCCAGAGTCACTCGATTTTGCCCGAGTGAATTCCACTCTGCCAGCATTTCTTCTACAGATAAATGAATATGAAGCTGAGACACTTTTTTACGTGAACGGGACAGAATTTGATACACATTGGCACTTGTCAGATTGAATTTGCAGGCCATTTCTTGCGGTGACAGCTGCTCCATCCAATATGATGTGAAGACCTGTTGTTCTCTTTCATTCAGACAACCCAACAGCCTGTGGAGATTGTTCCTCATTTCCTGCTGAGCAACAGCTTGATACGGATCATAGTCTGTCTCCTGCGATCTCCGATCGGTGTCATTCAAAAGATGATTCAGCGTCATGTCGAGCGAGTCTTGATCGCTCCATGAGGCATCATCGGCTCCGAATCCAAATGCAAAGAACGAAGAAAAATGTTGTTCCCTCTGCTGCTTTTGGCGCTGCATGTGTGAGTACGCCTGATTACGTACAATACGCTGCATCCAGGCCATAAAATGCTCAACATTCTGAAGCTGTCCCATATGAATGAACGCACGAATCAACCCATCCTGTAAAATGTCTTCTGCGAGATAAGAATCATACGTAAGTGCTCGTACATAACGAAACAATTGCCCGCGGTAACGGTGAATCAACTCTCCAAAGGCCTCTGTATCCCCCGTTTGGGCTCGTTGGATAAGCGTGATATCCGGCTCCTTTTGCCGATCCTCTAATGTCTCATCTTCCCCTGGCCTGATATGGCGATTGTTAGTATCCATCCATTTATATCTCCCTCTATAACGTTGCTTCACTTTCATTACTCCATCTTCAAAATAGAAGCTTCGATCATGGCTTCCGTCTCCGCGAGTGCCACCATGATTGTCGCAGCAGCCTCCCAGTTCCGAGAGACAAGACGGGATTGGCATTCCCCGAATTGACGGGATTGTGCGTATTTCAAAGCAGAAAGGTCAGGATGGATTGTTTTAAAAAACAAACCATAATCATGGGCACGACGCGCGCCTACTGGCAGAGCAAAATACACATAATGAGCCCACTCATTATCATCGATTGCTCCAGCACGAACCTGTTCCGCCTTATGCAGAATGGCTGAAGCTCCAGTTCGTCCTTCCTGTGCAGCAATATCATGGGTCTGTTCTGTAAGGGTTGATTTGAACCAAGTGAAAGCCCGGCGGTTAATCTCCTCCAGATCAGGATGTTCAATGCGTTCAGGACTCCACCATCGTCGATACACACCGCTACTCCATGGGAATTCAGACTTCCATGCTTCCTCAAGTTTACCCAGTGTCAGGAAGACATTCGGAAATCCAGCCGGGTCATGCAGGCATATTTCATCGCCACTCATATTGAGCGCCACTACATAATGATCGCAACCACCCAGATTGGGAGAGTTGGGATTGTAGACGAGTTTGCCCATATCCAGCGGCCCCATCATCACAGGGCCCTGCTTCAAAGCCTCTCTTAGCTCATCTACAGGCATCTCTGTACCCCGTGCTTGCACACTTTCGCGCACACTAAATCCCAGAATGCTCATCGCCTTGCTGATGGCCAGATCAGGACTGGAGGTACAGTTATCAAAAAAAAGCATATCTTCCTGCGTTCGAAAGGCCCCTAGTGAAAAGCCACCGATGGGTTCAAGCAGACCGGGATCTATCTTTTCTCCAATCGACGACAGCAGCATTGAAGCTGAATTGGCGTAGCAATACGCACCATTTCCAATATAATTGCTCATATCATAACACCCTCTCATTCCTTTAATGAAGCACGCGATTAAGCAATGCCTATACTTATACTGACTCTTCGTACAGATCATTTCTGACAGAATATCCAGAAGTAATTTCTGACCGCCATGAAATAGTGAACGTTTAGAATACGGACATCCCGGTTAATAAGGACTACACCAGAAACGAAGGAGATGTTCGATATGAGTAATTCAACTAGCGATAAAATCAAAGCAGGCGTAAACAAGGCCAAAGGCGAAGTGAAGGATCAGATCGGTAATGCAACCAATAACAGATCCCTTCAGGCTGAGGGTAAAAAAGACAAAGCCAAAGGTGCTGTACAGGATAAAATTGCCGACGTTAAAAGAGATCACTAGATCCTTTTGATGTAAAACTCAGAAAGCACGAAGATTTCGTGCAATAGATCGTTTTAAAATAGCCTGACCGTCCGTGTTTGGATGAAATTCGAAAATGAGACGGAGGCGCAAAAAAGTCAAGGAAGGTGTTACTCAATACACCCTTCCCTGGCTTTTTTTGTGTATTTTATACTGCTGGAACTGCGTATCTTGCCATATCGATAATGAAACTGCGCGTTTCCCTTGTTGTATGGTATTCACGGCTGAACTGTCTGATCCATTCGGGATGTTCCTGATACCAACGGAAGGTTTTTTCCAATCCCTTTTCCAACGTGGTTTGCGGTAACCATCCCAATTCCGCTCGCAATCTGCCTGAGTGCACGACCAGACTGGATCCTCTGGATTGGGTTGGTTCCTGCTCCCGAATCTCTACAGCAGCTACGGATCGATCCATTGGCTTCAATATCTCCCCGATCTCCTGCATGGTTGTTCCAAGCCCTGTCGATATGTTGTAGACCTGTCCGTCTTTGCCTTTCAGCATAATCTGTTCAATGGCCCGGAGGGCATCATCTACATACAAGAAATCACGCACTGCCGATCCCTGAATATCCAGAGGCAGTCCGTCCAACATCCGACCAAAATTTCGGGGAATAATACGGTCTGGTAATTGCCATGGTCCATAGAGGTTGGTCAAACGAAAGAGTTTGACTGGAAGTTGGTAACATTGAGCATAGGAGTGAGCAAGCATTTCACAGGCAACTTTGGATGCAGAATAAGGAGAGACGGGTGCATACGGATCTGATTCATGATAGACTCTGCCCCAATCGCCGCCATACACTTCAACGGATGAAGCCAGCAAGACTGGAATGTGATGTTCCGTAGCATATTGCAGGATAGCCTGTGTGCTAAGTGTATTATTGCGGAAAACTTCCCCTGGCTGATGATACGAATAATCCACGTGTGGCATGGCCGCCAGATGGATAATGTAATCTGTTCCTGAAGGTAGATGAATCCGGTCATGGGCAAGGTTACAACAGATGAACGGCATCTCATGCAGAGGAGAGATATGAACAAGTCTCTGACAGTAATCATCCCGATCCAGAAGGGTAATTCGATGCCCCTTTTGCGCCAAATACTGTGAAAGATTAAATCCCACAAATCCAGAAGCCCCTGTAATCACAATGTTCACACACGATTCCCCCTTGCGATTTATACAACGAGTGCATTGAAGAGAGTTTATGTACTGAGTATAACCTTAAAATGATACATTTTGTATCATTTTGCAATTGTTTTTTGTTCGTCCTTGAGGTTATAGGGTAATTTATAGTGAGGTGATGTGAGATGAACGAACGGAAAAAGGACATAGAGACGTTATTCTTTCAGGATGACGGTGTAATTCCCAATCATCCGACCCTGCCTGTGCTTTTGTATAAGAATGTATGGGCTGAAGAGGCTCTTCATGCAGAAACGTTGCTGAACCGTAACGGATGGGGAAATAGCTGGTTGAATGGTGTGTTCAATTATCATCATTATCATAGTAATGCTCATGAGGCTCTTGCTGTGGTGAGTGGATTCGTGAAACTGATTTTAGGCGGAGAAAATGGTCAGAAAGTTTACCTTCAAACAGGCGATGTTGTCGTGCTTCCCGCTGGGACAGGGCATAAACGTCTGGAGTCCAGCACTGATTTTCGTATTGCCGGTGCTTATCCGGGCGGCATGAGTTACAACACACGCACAGGTGAGGAAGGCGAGCGACACAAGGCTCTTCAGGAAATCCAAGAAGTTCCGATCCCGCGGACTGATCCGGTCTATGGACAGAACGGGCCACTCATGGAAATTTGGAATGGGAAGAAGTCATAATACAAATGAAGATCATAAAGAAGAACATTGATGGACAATGTACAAGCGAAGTTAGTTCAGTACTTAATGAGAAAAAAATAGACTGTTCCCCGGACATGTAGGAGTTACTCACCGGTGGAACAGTCTATTTAAGTGTTAAGTCTGAACAGCTGGTATCGGGAACACTTCGTGATCATCTTCCTATATGGGCAAAGAACTGCTCAAATCTTCCGTCTTATTTCAAACTTTGCGATCTCGTCGCTTGTTTTTCTATCCGTGCGTTTCAGCCTTAGTCCCTTTCAGCGCTCAGCAAGCCGAATACTGTAATACCTCATTGCAAGTGGCTTTCCATCCATTTCAAGTTGGCCTTGCAGCACCAGTTGTCGTAGACGGTACTCCACGAACGCATCACTTATATGCTGGCTACTTGTACCAATCACTTCACCCACAATACGAGCTGCTCGGATATACTTGCCTGGCTCCCAGTTCGGTGTCAGTTCCCTCACCTTCTGCATAATGTACTCGTCCAACGCATCTTCAGTTAAACTCCGAATCACGCCATTCTCCATCATACGTAATAGCCCAGGCTGTACCGAAAGTTCCAGCCAATCCTGCTCCAGTTGGCGGCGTTCTCCCTTGGACAGCGGCTCTTGCTCAGAGCAGACGTGCCACATCGCCAGAAGCTTTTCCGGAAGAATCTCGCCTGTGTGGAGCACATCGTATTGAACGTCAGGTCTATCAAATAATTGCTTATATAAGCCACTCGTTTCGATAAGATATATGGGACTCTCGGTGTTCCGCAATAGATACATGGCATAGAGTAGTCCCGTCTTCTCCCGTGCATTATTCGCATACCAGATAATGATCGACGTCTTGGAATCAAAGGACTGTATTGTGGCGTTGAGCTCAAATAATGATTCCAGTTCATGCATGCCATATGCCTCACGGTCATTGAGACACATTCGTTCGGTCAGCCAGAGATGCCTGCGTTGCAAGTCTGCACGCCGGGTCAGATCACCTAACGGCCCTACCGCATAATTATCATCTATAGAGAAAAAACTCCGTTTTTCCTGATCAGGTAATGTACTCATTCCCATTTTCAGACTACTCAGAGGTGATTCTCCAAACGTAATATGAATTTCATTTGGCTTGTCGACCTCGGAGAGAGCTTGTTGTTCCAGACGCCCCAGATCCAGAGGTGTATCCAGATCCCGAAACAGGGATTGCATTGTTTCCGCGAAATCTACTCTTTCTCCTTGCTCTGCCTGCCGCTTGACCACGTGTGCTGATTTCATATAGAGCACACGCAGTACTGAACGAAGTTCATCTTCACTCATACGATTTATCGTTCGGCTGAATGCATAGATATTATCATTCATGCTGGGTCCTCCTTCGATCTAACGGGATTACTGACATCCTATATCTGCGTACTGATCATTTTTTATGAGGAAATGGATTTTCCAGAGGGTTGATTCAGATCATGTAGATCTTCTCCATCTGACGATGACCGGGTAAAGTGTCGCTCCAGTTTACGGCTTGCCCACAGGGATACCGCAATAAACAGCAATACGCCTACCCAGCGTACAGGATGCTCCAGAAACTGTTCCACATTGGAACCGATATACGTAACTGAGAAGATCATGATCGCTTTACCACAGCCCACCGCAAGCAGGAAAGATAATAATCGCATTCGCGCGATACCTGCCGCCACGTTAATAATGACAAACGGACCTACCGGGAAGATACTCAGCAGAAAAACATAACTGAATGCATTCCTTCGAATCCATACCATGCTGCGTTGCACACGAGGTTTGCGTGCCCATCGCTCTACAAAAGCGGATTTCCCAATCTCCCGTACGATCAGGAATGTAACGGTACAACCGAGCACCATGCCGATCCATGAATATATAAATCCTGCCCACAGACCGTATACCGCACCGTTCACGCCTACAATTAATAGCGTTGGAAGTGGCGGTACAAATGATTTCATAAACGTAAGCAAAATTCCCGGTAACGGGCCCAGGGAGCGAAACTTCTCCAGCCAAAAACGAATATTTTCTTCCGTAATATATGACATAATGTCCAATGCTGCCGGGGTCATCTGCATCCATCCAATCTATACAGTCTAAGTTCTCAGGTTTGATGTTCTCTATACATTTCATCATTCATATGGATGATGAAGCTTCTTTAGTAACTCCCTCCCAGTATAACGTACATCTTCGATGAACACCGTTGTCAATTTGAAGAAATTATTGCACGGCAAACTCACTTCCCACCCAAATCAAAATTAAATCAAAAAAGCACACCTCGACCTCTTTGGTCTTGGTGTGCTCTTTATATCAAAACCCCGATTCCATCTTCGGGGGCATATTATCCTTCTTCCAGCTGCGCCTCCTGCATGGCCAGTTCAATCAGTTCTGCCTGATGGGCAGCATTCCATTCGGGAATACCGGAACGCATGAACTCTTCGGCATCCATCGCTGCTTTGGACTGGTTGCACAGATTACAGGCGCAGACACAGTTGAGCGGGGTGGTATGTCCACCTTTGGCACGCGGCAGCAGATGGTCAATCGTATCTCCATACGATCCACAGAAGTAACAGGTGTAGTGATCCCGGGTCAGAATATACCGCTTGAAATCCTTGTTGCTGAACAATCGGCGAATCGTGTACCGATTGACCACCACAGCGGCTTTTTCCTTCACCAGCGTGACTGCAAGCTCCATGTCCACTTCCTGATGCCAGCGTCTGCCCTTATCCGTCTTGCCTCGCATCCGTACCATGCCTTGCCGGTTGGTCCGGAGCGAAGCCGGATCTTCCGGGTCGATAGCGACCGGGGCCGACGGGGTCTGGCGGCGGGGACGGCCATCCGTGCCAGCCCCGTGGCTGCGGCTGGCATGCGCGGGACGCTGCCCGGATGCACCGCGGGCAGCATCTTCCCCGCTCGCCTTGGGCGCACGCTCCTTGCGCGCCTGGCGCGGCTTGGACCCTGGCGAGCCAGGCTGGCGCACGGGCGCAGGAGACCCTGCCTCGGCAGCAGCCCCCGGCGCTTGCCCGGGCTCGCGCCCGGTGGCGGCAGGCTGTGCCTCCGCCGCCGTAGGTGCAGCGACCGTGGTGGCATCGCCACGGTCGCTCAGTGCCGGCGCATGGGCCTCAGCAGCTACGCTGCGGGCCTGCCCTGCGCCGGGCGCGGGCGCGGCAGCACGCTTGCGGCGCCGCTTGCGCTTGCGTTTGGCTGCGGTCGGTTGATCCGCAGCCATGGGCTCTGCTGCCGGGCCTTGCGGCTCAGCTGGCAGCAGAGCTTGGTGGGCTGCCGCCGCTTGCTCGGCGGCCTGCACTGCAGCGGTAGCTCGCGCGCCAGCCCGCTGTGCACTGCCCTTTTCATTCGCAGCAGCATACCCCTGCGAATGCCCTTCTTCCCCACGCCAGTGCTCACCTGGCTGTGGCTCATCTCCTACCTCACCTGCCGAGCCATCCTGCTCCAGACTCGTCTCTCTAAGCTCATTGCCCGTTATGCTCTCTGATCGCTTGCTCTTCCTCCGTCTTCTCCTCTTCTTCCGTATACCCGAAGAAGAGGGTGGCGAAGTCACCAACTCAGCGCGTTCATCGTCATTCGAAGAACTCGAGTCTACTGATGGTTGAGACATCAGACTTCTGTCAGACTCAGACACCGTAGCAGATCCCTGCTCCATACCATGGGAGGTACGACCTGCCTCATTTCTCGCAGATGCAGAGGGGCTGGCAGTAACAGCACGTGTATCCAAGCCATCCCGTTGACGCTCCATCCGTTCATTCGTTCGTCCGACGCTTGAACCTGACTCGTGGTCAGCCTGTCCACCAAGCTGGCGACAGCTGCGGCAGGCTCCCCGCCTGGCTCCGGGACCTGCCCGCTTTCCGGTTCTGCGCCGGAATTCGGACATCGGCCGCTGTTGTCCGCAATACATACACGTTTTGCTCAGTCGCGCTTCTTGTTCCGTCTTTCCTTGCCGGAAAGGGGCTGGACCCGTCTCCATGTTGTCACCTCGGTTCCGTATGAATCCGGTTTCTTTCTATTGTATCACATCTGCTCGTGAACACCCTCATGGCCATAGGCCTGATAATCTTTCGAGTTGTATTCCTGTGTCTGTTCACTGCATTCGTGAAGAATGTGTTCCACATATTCCAATATATCCTGCATCGGTCTCCCGCATTTTTCGCATGTTGTCATTATATTCACCTTAATCCTGTTATCCATAATGTATTATCGTTCCGCCTTATGATTACCCCACATACATGAAAAAGAAACACTCGTTCCCCACATCCAGCATATCTGTATAGACGAAAAAACCGCTCCCTGCTCTCCCCTAAGGTCGACCAAGAAACGGTTTATTATTCCTGTGTTGGAAATACATCTTAACGAACGTCCAGTTGGCCTGAGTTCTGTTGGGGGACGAGACGTGGTTTGGGTTTTGGCAGATTGCCAAAGATGACCCATGCATATGGAACAAACCTTGCCGTCAATCCAACGACGATCCACGAAGCGATTAGAGCTACACCGAATCCTCCGGCATACCATAGATGCACTAACCACGATACTCCTGTTTGAGGCGGATAATTCCGATACACCAGCAGGAAGAATGGATGAATCAGATAGATGCCAAAGGACAATGCCCCAAGCCGATTCAGCGGCTTGACGATGAGTGACGGCCCTTTGCGATAGAGCAGATAGGCAATCTGGATAAGCACCAGCGCACAGGCAAAGGTATGCACATTCCAGAAGAATTCATACCACAGTGTGTTATACGTTGCGATCTTCAGACGCAGCAGGTAGTAGATATACACATGGCCAAGTCCGGCAATGATCCATACCGCCCAGAGCAGAATCCATGAAGCTACACGTCCTTTGGTTGCATTGGCCCGACTGATGACAAACCATTGCTTGATTTTAGGGAAATATACCCCGATAAAAGCACCCAGCATGAAATAGGAAAAGTATGAGAACGCCCAGCTTCCCTTGTTGGGTACCTGGAATCCATATTTATTACTTACGATGAATGCCCATTGAATCAATAGTCCAATCGGAACAGACCATTTCACCACAGAAGGATATTTCTTAAGCAACCATAACACCAATGGGAATAACAGATAAAATTGCATGTTAATAAACACAAAGTACAGATGGGTATAGGCCTTACCTGTAAACAATTTCGTGATAAAACTTACTGCCGATTCGCCGAAAGGTCGGCCCTGATAATGCGTGAAATGCAGCAACACAAAATACATTAATGAGAACAGGAAATACGGAAGCAAAATATACACAAATCTTTTCTTGTAGAAGTTACTCACGAGTTTCTTATCCAACGGACGGGAATAATAGTTATAGAACAGTACAAAACTGCTCATAAAAATAAAGGTTGGCGTACCATATTTCATAAAGATATTAATAAAGTTGTACAGCCAGTAGTAGCCTGAACCCGTCATGTCCACCGTCGCATAGGACGTGGAATGCACGCACAGTACGCCGATAATTGCCATGGCACGCACCAGATTCAGCTCTGGAATTCGCTCTCTTTTCAGTGTTTCACTCATGTTTACGTTTCTCCTTAATGTGTTCGTCAATATGTCAGATATGACTTAATACAATAAAGCTCTCTATCTATTAAAAGCCATAATGCTTAAGATGGGTAGTCCATTTTCTTGACAATTCCTAAATTTTCAAACACATTTCACACTATTTTCATGTCTATATATGTAAAAAAGACCGCGAGTACGCGGTCTGTGGAACATCCTGCTCTCAACCAAATGAATATTGGATCAACCGGATGAGAATGGTAAATTTGGGTTTGGGCATGCATCCCGCCCCTGACTGAGTCTACTTCGCACGACTCGCCAGAATCTGTTTATACACGTCAATAGCTACCTGTCTCGATGCCTTCAGATCAACAATGGCATCCTTGCGCGGCTGATGGATGTCCTTGCTATTCAGATCCTTCAATTCAGGCAACCACTTGCGAATATAATCACCTTGCGGATCATACTTCTCGGATTGTGTTACCGGATTGTTCACGCGAAAATACGGAGCCGCATTCTCCCCAAGCGAGGCACACCATAACCAGTTACCACGGTTTTGAATGTTATCATAGTCACTCAGCTTGCGCCTGAAATAAGCTTCGCCCAAGGTGAATGGGCATTGCAGGTTTTTGGTGAGAAACATCGCCGTGAGAATCCGCAGCCGGTTTGGCATATGTCCGGTTTCATTCAGTTCCGTCATCGCTGCATCAATAATCGGAATGCCTGTCTCCGCCTTGCACCACCGTTCAAAGTGATCATCATGGAGAGCCGAGAGATCGTACACCTTTTCATATGTAAAATAGTGACTCTCATAGGCCGCTCGATACAGATAGAAGTCGCGGAAGCACAACTGCCTGATCCATTCCCCAGCCTCAGCCGTGCGACTCGCCGCATCATACATTTTGCGAATGGATACAGCCCCCACAGCTACGTAAGAACTGAGATGACTCGGCTCGTACGCCTCATATTCATCCCGATGATCGCCGTATTCAGCAATTCGATCCGACAAAAATTGATCCAACAGCAGATGCGGGTCCTCGTCATTCGAACCACTGCCCTCCAGCAACTCCGGAGGTACCTGCATTGCATCCGGCCATTCAATCTGACGATCACTCACCTTCAACTCTGCAACCGTTGTTGCCGAAGGAGGGTTGGGATGTTCATTCATGAATTCCACCCACCGCCGATGGAAAGCCGCAAATACCTTATATGGCTCCGACTTGCCTGTAAAATTGGCAAATCCATTCAGATCCATCAACAGATGATCCGTCAGTTGTGTGAACGAAACCTCGTGCGCCTCACTAACTTTGCGTATGGCCCTATCCCGCTCGATTGCATAGGGCGTCATGTCCCGATGAACCACAATCTCGTTAATCTCACCTTTGAATTCGTTCAGGATGAAATCAACCACTTCAGCCGGTTTGCCGTAAGCAACATGCAGTTTTCGTTTGGCTTCAAGATACTGTCTGCCTATATCCGCTGCGTGCTGCCTGAAATTCACACCGCTGTGTTCCTTCTCTCGGCCTTGCCGCAGGAGGAATGAATCATAGATGAGAACATGCACACTCTCTTCTTGGTGTTCCCGCAAATAATCGAATGCGGCCAGATCATCCGTACGCAAGTCTTTGCGGTGTATGAATAGCTTCATGCCTCACCCTCCTGTCTGAACTTACGTTACATACATTTATTTGTCCGTCAGGTTCTGATATAACCTGCTTGTTTCGGGCTCCGGCTGATACCCCAGATCCTCATTTAATGTCAATGTAAATGAATGATACAAACGAAGTATGCCTTGCTGATCATCCATGGATGCATACACTTCCATCATGAGTCGGCAGATTTCTTCCGAATAAGGCTCCCGTTCCTGCAATATCGTTAATTGCTCAATCGCTTCCTTGCCACGACCATGCTCCATGTCCCATCTCGCGATATCCATAACCAGCGCTGTATACTTGCGTCTGAGTTCCCTTGCTTTGGCCTGTGCCCAATGATAATCATGCTCTTCCAGATAATCGCCACGATAAAGCGGAATCATATGCCTCAAGTCATCAACATTGTCTGATGTGATGACGTTGTAGACCATGGATTTTTCAAATTGATCCACATCACTTACCAGATTGCCTGATAACAGACGATAACGGTTCATATTGTACTCCAGCTTGCCTGTCATGTTCCATTCCTTAAGCAGCTTTCGAATCTGGTACACGGAAGTATGTAGATGGGTTAATCCCTTTTCCTGAGAAACATCACCCCACAGCTTATCCAGCAGAATTTCCTTGCTTACCCATAATGAAGCTTATGGTCAGCATAATCCAGTGTTTTCTCATCTATGTATTCCTTCCATCCACAATGGCGAGAGACGTCTAATTTTGTCGATTTATTCCTATAATTCATGTTACACGTTTCTGGTGCTCACGGAAATAGTTTCCGTCATAATCGGTCAACTTCCTTATAATTTTAAGGATCTCTATCTGTTTTCGCCAGCTCTTGGTACACCAATCAACCCCAGGCCGAATTTCACCGGAATGAACGGGCGAAATGACCTGGGGTTGATTGAATGAAGATTTATTTAACAACTTGGGCAAGCTTCTGAACGATTCCGGCCCATCCCTGTTCCATACGTTCGCGTACGATAGCGTGGGCCTGTCCAAACTCGGTCAGTTTATCCGCATCCCAACCGCTGTGAATCAGTGTGAAATCCGTACCTTCGGGCTGTTCATTCAGTTGGAACGTCAACGTCCAGTCCTTACCCCAGCGGAATGACAGCTTGTGCAGCGGATGAACTTCCGTCACCTGACATGGTGATTGGCCGAAGGGGCCTGCTTCCAATATAAACTCGTGACCTTCCACGGGTTCCAGCTTGCCTGGCATGAACCAGGTTTTCAGTCCCTGCTCGGTCGAGACCATTTCCCACACCTTCTCTACAGGTGCATGAAGCACCAGTTCCTGCCGGATATCTGGCAGTGCACTTGATGAACTTGATGATGAATCCATTCGAATCACCTCCTTATACATTTCATTTCGTATAACTACCCGAATAGAAGTTGACCTCCGCTTTACCCCCACCCTATAATTGGAGCATATTCCATAAAAGGTGCGTGAATCCTATGATAGTCTGCTCTGAAAAATCCAATTCCAACCGTTGCCGGAAGGGATAATCCTGCTCATCCCCCTTCCACGTTTTCATTTTAATACATTTACATGTGGGGGACACCTATACTATGTCATTCAGTTATTACGGTCCATTATGCACCGCCGTGTATGATCTAACGAAACCTGTGGGACACTCCTTGGGAGGAGACATTGAATTCTATCGCGGTTATCTTCAGCGCTGCAAAGGACGTATCCTTGAAGCCCCATGTCTGGTTCAGGCCGATTGCTCATTCCTTTGCTTGAAGCAGGCTTGAAGGTGGATGGAATTGATTATTCAATGGATATGATCGACTCCTGCCGTTCTCGTTGTATGGAGCGGGCATTACCCATGCCTGAGCTGTTCGTTGCCGATCTGGAGAAGCTTGACCTTCCATATCGATACGAGGCAATTATCATTCCCGGAGGTTCTCTGCTCCTCATCCAAGATAGACAGGCGTCGATTAACGCATTACGAAGTCTATTTCAGCATTTAGAACCTGGCGGCAGGCTCGTGTTTGATCTGTTTCTGCCCGATGTGACACAATCCTCTTCTGTGGAAACATCAACCGTTTCATTACCCGATGGTGATACGATCACGGTAGAAGTGAAAACCATTGAAGTGAACCTTCTTCAACAGTACAAAGTGAGTCTGATCCGTTACGAACAATGGCATCAGGGTGCTCTTGTTGCTACGGAGCTGCAACAACTCACCCTACGTTGGTACGGCATAGAAGAGTTACGCCTAATTCTCGAACACATTGGTTTCTCTGACATTAAAGTGTACGCCGACTTTAACCCGGATCAACCACCCACGCAGTCGAATCAAAAATTCGTATACGAAGCAACTCGAAGAGCGTAGTCATCTATAATTGGATGCATATGCTTCTCAATATCCAAAATCAGGCCACAGCATAAGGTTAACCCCTGCTGTGGCCTTTTTTACTATATAAGATTTGCAATAACATTTACACGAGAACGCAGAGGACAGAAATAGCCTAAAGAAGCGAAGCGTTCGCCTTTATCCTCAGATTTTCACCTTTGAAAAAGTGAATCAAAAAATCTGGGGATAACAGCGATCGGAAGGTTATTCTGTCATCGGAGTGGCAAGTGTACGTATAATTTAGAGCAAATTAGTATCCACGAGAATATTGCTCTGCAATGGCGGCTTGATCCTTACTGACACCCAGTTCCAGAGCCGCATGGTTCGCCCAGTACGGGTCACGCAGCATCCCTCTGCCAACGGCAACCAGATCCGCATCGCCGTTTCCAATCACCGCCTGAGCCAATGCTGCATCCTCCAGCATACCCACTGCGATTACAGGAACGTTCAGTTCTTCACGGAAGCGACGGGCAAATGGTACCTGATACCCCGGATAGTTCCCCGGTTTCCGCTGTCCAGAAGGACCTTCGCCACCTGAACTGATATGGAACATGTCCACGCCTGCGTCTTGGTAGGCACGAGCGATATTGATGGTGTGGTCGATATCGTATCCACCATCCGCGTATTCTACAGCCGAAATCCGCAAAATCAGTGGCATATCTGCTGGCATTTCTTTTTTCACTGCACGAATGACTTCTACGCCAAAACGGGACAGATCCTGCCCGTATACATCCTCACGATGGTTCATCAGCGGGGAATGGAACTGGTGGATCAGGTATCCATGTGCACCGTGCAGCTCAATGGTATCTACTCCAGCCTGTACTGCGCGACGAACACCGTCTGCGAACTTCTGCACCATGGCTTCTACCTCTTCCGTACTTAACGCACGAGGCTCCTTGTACTTTTCTCCCGGGAATGTAACTACCGATGGGGCAACCGGCTGCGGTGCATCCTCTGCTTTTCGTCCTGCATGTGCGATCTGAATACCTACTTTGGAGCCGTAGGCATGGATTCCATCTACAAGTTTGGTGAAGGCAGGCACATGCTCATCTGACCATATACCCAAGTCATTATCGGTAATACGTCCATCCGGATCTACATCGGTCATCTCAATTACAATCAGTCCTGTTCCTCCAACCGCACGGCTCACATAGTGAACCTGATGCCAATCGTTCGGAATGCCGTCCTTCGCAGTGACAGAATATTGGCACATTGGTGCCATGACGACACGGTTATTTAATTGCAGGCTCTTGAATTGATAAGGGGAAAATAATTGTTCAGTCATTGATGTTACATCTCCTGTTCCATGATCATGATATATATGAACCCTTACTTATTTGTCTAAGTCCGAAAACAGTTTTCCGTTCTTGCCGTAATTGTCCTTCTCCAAATCCTCAATGAAGATAAAGACTTTGCTCGGATCAACATCCAGTGTCTCACAAGCCACCTGAGTCATACGTTCAATCAACTGACGTTTCTGCTCAACCGACTTGCCTTCCAATACCTTAACAGTGATAAATGGCATGTCTAGGACTCATCCTTTCTTCATCATTTATTATGAACCTCAGTTATAGAAATACAAGTACGTACATTTTTGTGACCTAGTACCCTTTTTGATACCTAGAAATCCTCATATTTCGGTTCTGCCCCATTCTGGAAATGACTGCAAAACATGATATGATAACCGTAGAGAACCACAATAATTACTATACCCAATTTACATAAGTTGTGACTAACGGTTACACGATAACGGAGAGGGCAGAAATAACCTGTAGAAGCGGAGCTAAAAGCTTTCTGCAAGAAAGCTACTTCGAAAGCATACACTTCACCTTTATCCTCAGATTTTCACCTTTGTAAAAGTGGATCCAAAAATCTGGGGATAACAGCGATCAGAAGGTTATTCTGGCCTCGTAGTGGATCAGTGTAAAACAAGTAGTTCAACTTATATACTACTCAAGCTAGGGAGCGATAATAGATGAAAGATATATTAATTCAAAGACTGAGTACTTATGTTCAGATGGATACCCAATCCGATGAAAATAGCGAGACATGCCCTTCCACACCCGGCCAACTGGCCTTGGGCAGACTGCTCGTTGAAGAATGTACATCCATTGGTCTGCAAGATGTAACGATGGATGATAACGGTTATGTCATGGCTACACTGCCATCCAATACCGACAAGGATGTTCCCGTAATTGGTTTCCTGGCCCACCTCGATACAGCGACCGACTTTACTGGCAAAAATGTCAAACCACAGGTTATCGATAACTATGACGGTGCTGATATTGTGCTGAACTCGGAACTGGATGTCGTACTGTCCAACAAGGATTTCCCGGAACTGCATGAGTATAAAGGCCACACCCTGATCACAACCGATGGTACAACGTTGCTTGGTGCAGATAATAAGGCAGGCATTGCCGAGATCATGACGGCGATGGCCTATCTGATTGAACACCCGGAAGTGAAACACGGTAAGATTCGGGTTGCTTTTACCCCGGATGAAGAGATTGGCCGTGGACCGCACAAGTTCGATGTAGCTGCTTTTGGAGCCAAATATGCGTACACGGTTGATGGCGGACCGCTTGGTGAGCTGGAATACGAGAGCTTTAACGCAGCTGCCGCTAAAATTACCGTACGAGGCACCAATGTGCACCCCGGAACTGCGAAGGATAAGATGGTGAACTCCCTGAAAATTGCGATGGAATTGAATCGACGCCTGCCTGTGGAGGAAGCTCCTGAATTCACGGACGGTTATGATGGGTTCTACCATCTATTGTCTCTGGAGGGTGACGTTGAGCTGACAAAGATGAGTTACATTATCCGTGATTTCGACCGGGCGAAGTTTGAAGAGCGTAAAACAAATCTGCTCCATATCGCGAACGAACTGAAGACCAAGTATGGAGAGAAAAGCATAACGGTTGAATTGAATGACCAGTACTATAACATGCGTGAGAAAATTGAACCCGTACGCCAGATCGTCGACATTGCCCATGAAGCCATGACCCGACTGGATATCGAACCTGTTATTCGCCCCATCCGGGGAGGAACAGATGGTTCCCAGCTATCCTATATGGGCATGCCAACACCAAATATCTTCACTGGTGGTGAGAACTACCACGGCAAATTCGAATATGTATCGGTAGACAATATGGTGAAGGCAACCCGTGTCATTGTAGAGATCGCTCAATTGTTCGAGCAACGCGGAGATATCTAATTCACTTGAAGTGCAGAGCAAAGAGAGCACCCCTTGGTATATTCGGGAGGGTGCTCTTTGTTGTGCCATATTGTATTTTATTGTGTTGCGTCATGTCGCTTAGATATGCAGGCTTGGTCTTTATTTTAAAATGCCATCACTCATATATATTGCCTCCTGCGATGACACGCAACTGTTCCAGATCACAGATCACTAGCTTTCGCTGCACTTTGCGAATAATATCTCGATTACACAGATCTTGAACGACTCTATTAAGATGTCTATAGCTAGTGCCCAGCATATCGGCCAGTTCGGTGAGCTTGGAGGTCTGGATCTCTTCCGAAGAAGACTCGTCCTGGCCCATTGTGGACAACAGATAGCTGGCAAATCGGCTCTCGACCGGATATAACATATTCAGACTCGAGAGGTTGGAAAAGGTGTACAATTTATGCGTAACTTGACTCAGCATAAAGTGGAGAAACTTAGGGTTCTCTGCATATGTATTCTGGAGAGCGCGGTAGCTGATACCCAGCAGCAGGCTTCTGCTCACAGACTCTACCGTATTCATAGCCTCCTTGCCATTCACCAGTTCCAAATCTCCCACAAGCGCAAGTGGTGTACTGAAACGAAGCAACAGAGACTTCCCGTTAGGCAGGGTAGTGTAGATCTTGAGCTTTCCTTGCACGAGAAAATACAATCGCTCGGGTCGCTCACCTTTGGCACATATCATCTCGCCCTTCGCAGCTTCAAGTAGTCGCAACTCAGCGAGTGCAGGCTCGTCCAGCACCTGATCCAACCCATTCTCACGGGCAAGCTGCCGCACAAGTCCAAAGTCCATGATTTCTTTCATTCCGACTTCCCCTCCGTTGTCGTATATTATGTAAAAGGACATATGTCCCATATTTGATATACATTCGTACAAATATCTTGATATAAAAATAGTTACAACTAACACTTATATCCAGTAAATCATTTCAACTGGGAAATATTTTAAAATTTAATCATAAAATGTTCATTCTTTCATGTAAAATGCCGTTCACGAAAAGCCATTTCCGTCCGATGAAAGATAGAGCATTCCATAGATCGTTAAAAATAATACATTCAAATATTGAAAGGATGGTCCTCTTCCATGAACGTTGTAGATGCCCTGCTTAAAGTAATGCCTTATATCAGCCTGATCCTGAGAGAACCAGCTAGTTTAACTGTATATGATCACGAAAAGGTATTGGAGGTTATTACCACCGACAAGTTTGACCTTGGTTTTGAAAAAGGAATGCCACTCTTGGAATCATATCAAAACTTTTCCATCTTAAAAAATGGAAGAGAAGCTACTCTCGCTACTCTCTCCAAGGACGTTTATGGTATCGAACTGGATATTTTGAACATTCCGATCTTTGATGATCACCAGAAAGTTGTTGCTGTTTTCTGTGTATCTTACGACCAATCTAACCAGAACCAACTTGAGGATATTATACAAGAAAATCAAACCATCAATGGTAACCTCGTTGATATGGTGCAGCATGTCGCCGCTCATGCCCAAGAATTGCAAGCAACTAGTGAGCAGATCTTGCAGAACACAAGACTTGCTGTTCAGAACTCTTCCCAAATCAACAAAGTAGCCGGGTTCATTCGTGAAATCTCTGAGCAAACCAACTTGCTTGGCCTGAATGCCGCTATTGAAGCCGCTCGTGTTGGTGAAGCCGGTGCCGGCTTCGGTGTGGTTGCTTCCGAAGTACGCAAACTCTCTGTGGATGCCAAACAAGCTACAAGTGATATCGATACCAGTCTGAGAGATGTACAACAGGTCATCAAACAGATGGAAGTTGAAGTCTCCCAGATTGCAGCCTCTTCACAGGAACAAGCAACGCTTGTATCCTCCTTTACGGATGTGATAGAGCAGCTTAATGAAACAGGGGAGCGAATGAAAGTTCTGTCCGAACAACTGATCAGCTATTCCGTTAAAAACTAATCAAAACATATCTTTTGATGAACTTTGGCTAGTGCAAAGATACATTTTATATGCAACAAACAGGACTCGGGTTGCCCATGATGGATAATCCAAGTCCTGTTGTTTGTTGTGCCCATTTTATATAACCAACTACTTCAGATAAAATCTTAATTGGCTACATGTATTGATTTATCTCCTATCACTTCTTCTTCCGACTGCCAGCATTCCACTTCACCCGGAATATGAATCCGGTCCCGGGTAAAGACGGGATCACGTCCTTCAGCCTTCTGTTTTTTGTAGTCCTTCAACGCTTCGAAAGTCACCTTGGACAGCATCAGAATTGCAATCAGGTTCACCACCACCATGAGCCCCATGAACAGGTCAGCCAAATCCCATACAAGCTGCACTTTGGCTACCGCACCAAACACCACCATCGCGATAACGCAAATGCGGTATACCCACAGCCAAACTTTGTTGGATTTGATAAACTCAATGTTGGTTTCTCCATAGTAATAATTTCCGATTAGTGTACTGAAGGCAAATAGGAACACCATAACCGCCAGGAATCCCGATGCCCATGAACCAATATGTACACTTAATGCAGCCTGAGTTAATTCAATGCCACCCAGATTGGAACCTTTGTATACCCCGGATAGCAAAATAATCATGGCAGTGCTTGTACATATCACTAACGTATCTGTCAGCACGCCAAACGCCTGAATAAGTCCCTGTTTCACCGGATGTGTTGTATCCGCCGTTGCAGCAGCATTCGGGGCGCTACCCATGCCCGCCTCATTGGAGAACAATCCGCGTTTCACACCGTTCATTAGTGCAGCACCCAACGTTCCGCCAGCAACCTGTTCGATGCCAAAGGCATTTTTGACAATCAACGCAATCATGGCCGGAAGCTGGGTTATGTTCGCCAGCACCACAAAAGCTGCCACCCCAATGTACAATACGGCCAGTACAACAACGATGTATTCCGATGCTTTTGCAATCCGTTTGACACCGCCCATGATAATTCCTGCAAATATCACAGCCATAATGATACCCACCGTTAACCGATCCGTGCCAAATGAGTTCTCAAATGCAACGGTAATCGTGTTAGACTGCACCGCATTAAAGACCAAACCGAATGAAAGCGTAATGAGAATGGCAAATAGAATCCCCATCCAGCGTTTGCCCAACCCACGTTCCATATAATACGCCGGACCCCCGCGGAATCCGCCCTTATCCTTCACTTTATAGATCTGAGCCAACGTACTCTCCACAAAACTGGAGGCTGACCCGATAATTGCAATGATCCACATCCAGAATATAGCACCAGGTCCACCCAGTGCGATAGCCAGTGCGATACCGGTAATATTCCCTGTACCTACACGGGCCGCCATACTAATACAGAACGCCTGAAAAGGTGAAATTTTGCCTGGTTCCTTGCTTTTTGGCTCTAGAAGCACCTTCACCATATCTCCAATCATACGGAATTGCATGAATCGGGTCTTGGTGGTGAAGTATATACCACATACTACCAATAATATAATTAACACTTTGGACCATAGAAAATCATTGAAAATGACGACAATATCTTGTATTGTTTGCTCCATCGGTATGCCCCTTTTTATGGTGTATTTCAAGCACAGAGATGGTTACGCGAAAAGTTTGTACCATTCTGCACAACACTAGCCCCAGACTTCGGGATGTTACTTATACTACAAGGGCATCTACGGAAATCGACAAATACCTACATGCAATCTATACATTTATTTTAAAAATGGGCTTTGATCGCCCAATCATTGTCATAGAACCTGACATGTCAGGTTCTATGCAAGAAGGAAAGGAACGATTACACTGGAACGAGAGTTCATGGCGGAGTTAACCGCCTTTACCATAGATTTATCAATCACACCATTCGCAGAGAAAGGGAATGACTGACATGCGTTATTTTATCGTGGATGATGATCCTGGCGTTCGTTCCATGTTGATGGATATTATTGAGGATGAAGGCCTTGGCGATATTGCCGGGGAAGCTGAGGACGGAGCACATATTCACGCGGAAGTGTTGGAACTGCATAAGGTGGATATCCTGCTGATTGATCTGCTGATGCCACAACGAGACGGGATCCAGACTGTGCGGGCGCTTGAAGGAAGGTTCGAGGGCAAGATCGTCATGATCTCCCAGATCGAGTCGAAAAATATGATCGGAGAAGCCTATTCACTAGGCATTGAATATTATATTACGAAGCCGATTAACCGATTGGAAATTCTATCTGTTCTGCGGCTGGTGAGCGAAAGGCTTCGGATGCAGCAGTCCATCGCAGATATTCAGCGGACATTGCAGGGATTGTCCGGTTTGAATTCTACCGAACGTACTGCTGCTCCTGTTCCGGACAAAACGATTACTACAGCAGGACATTTCCTGCTGTCCGAGATGGGCATGATCGGCGAAGCGGGCAGCAGGGATCTGCTGGACATGCTGGAATATCTGGAGCAGGTAGAGACAGATGAACATAAGCTGTCCCCCTATACGTTCCCATCCCTCAAAGACATCTTCCAGAATGTAGCGATACGTAAACTGGGAGAAGACGCCTCTCTCGCAGAGGTGAACAAGGAGATCAAGGCATCGGAACAACGTGTTCGCAGGGCCATCTTCCAGACTCTGAGCCATGTGGTTTCTCTGGGATTAACAGATTATACACATCCAAAGTTCGAGAACTATGCATCCAAATTTTTCGATTTCACCGAAATCCGCAAAAAAATGCTGGAACTGCAAAACAATGTGGAGCCTTCCTTGTCCCAGACACGCATTAATACAAAAAAGTTTGTGCAGGTCCTATATTTGGAAGCCAAACGATTGCTGCATTAAACAGATGCATGATGGATACGATGCAAAAACAAACGGGCATGAATATTACGCCGGTAGGATACCGCCTCTTCAACTGAGGCTGTCCATACCGGCTATATTCATGCCCGTCTGTACGATCAAGCTTTACAATCTATGTGATTTGTTCCGTGTATAAAATTAAATCGCTTTGGGTTTAGGCCCGTGAATGGTTTCGGCTAATTCGGTTATACTCATTAATCAATTCGTCCAATGCCATAGACTGCCGAATTACATCGGGATGCCCAAGACCACCCTTGTTATGCTCTACCAGCATATGAAGGTTATGTCTGGCCTTCTCTATTTTATTTTTCAAATCCAAACTCATAACCATGACCCCTGATACCTCCTTATTCTGTGAACCATTTTAGTTTTTCCTGTCAATCTATAGTTGGATTAACATATGGCATAGGAGACAAGGATGTTTTGTATTCTTCTCCAAATTTTGATAAAGATTATTTTATCACACAAGAGCTTATCCGAAAATGGCTGATATGACGCAATTTTAGTGGTAATAACGAGGGTTGGCTTCTAGCGTCTGGCCTCATCATTCACCGCCAGAACGGATTGTGTCGTAAATGTGTATATTGAAAAAACAAAAAGTCTATTGGTTCAAAAGGTAATAAAATCCCTTTCCATAATGGGGTCATTCAGGTACAATAGGGCGATGTGTGTGTCCGGACCCGGCGGATACAAATGATGTAATTTAGAGGACGGCCAACGACGGCCATTGATCCTGATTTGATATTATTGGAGGCTTATCATCACCATGCAGACCGATTCACAGACTAAAGTCAAAATTGTTAACGCCGATCCCAGCGCAATGGGATTATTTGGGTTGGCTATCGTAACCCTGGTCGCTTCTTCCCAAAAGCTTGGCATTACAGAAGGACTTAGCTACGCTATTCCTTGGGCGATCTTCCTGGGTGCCTTTGCCCAGCTATTCGCATGTATTCAAGATTCCAAACGTAACAACACCTTTGGCACAACGGCTTTTGGCGCGTACGCATTCTTCTGGTTCGCTATGGCTGCCAACTGGATGATTAAAATGGGCGTATTTGGCTCCACTCTTGCTGAACAGACCGATGGCAAGCAGCTCGGATTTGCTTTTGCCGGATACCTTGTATTCACCCTGTTCATGACGATCGGTGCTATTGAAGCGAATAAAGTATTGCTTATCATCTTCATTCTGATTGACTTCCTGTTCCTTGGCTTGACCTTTGATGCTTTCGGTGTAGCTCCTCACATTTTCCACACCATTGCAGCATACGCTGAACTGGCTATCGGAATTGTGTCCCTGTATGGTACAGGTGCTTCGGTACTGAACGCTCACTTCGGTTATGCGTTCTTGCCAATCGGCAAACCGTCCGGCATTTTCAAGCCCAAGGCTTAATATACAGCAGTAAACCGCCAGCGCGCCGGTCCGCGCCTGGCGGTTTTTTTGCAGTCTAACTTCATTTGAATATGTATCTGACCGACACCTATACTAGGGATAACAGATAAAAAAAGACCCTGCAACACCTGAAATGAAATGTCACAGCAGCCATACTGTAAGGAGGAAAAAACATGAGAGAGATACCGAAACCAACGGAGATGGATCAGGTGGAGAAAAAATATGTACGCGAAACACGTTGTTTCAAGACGGCACGGGTGTTCCCAACCGATGTCAACAATCATAATACGTTATTCGGCGGCAAGCTGATGTCCTACATCGATGATATTGCATCCATCGCAGCTTCCAAGCTATGCCGGGTCAATACCGTAACGGCTTCAACCGACTCTGTCGATTTCCTGTATCCGATTAACCCAACGGATTCTGTTACGCTTGAATCGTTCGCGTCCTGGACAGGACGCAGTTCCATGGAGATTTTTGTGAAAGTGATTCGAGAGGATCTGAAGACCGGAGAGAAGAAAATTGCAGCGACTGCATTTCTGACCTTTGTGGCCTTGGACGAAAATAATCGCAAACTGATCGTACCCCGCATTATCCCGGAGACGGAAGAAGAGAAGAAACTATACGAGACCGCTCCGGATCGGGCGGCCATGCGGAAACAACGGCGGGAAGAGAGCAAGAAATTCGCTGACTTCCTGACCGTTACTTATCCTTGGGAATAAAAACACGCTAAACCATAACAAGATTGAACACCAGCATTACATTATCTGGTCGATGCCGGATAGATGGACACCGCTCTGCTATCCGGCAGTTCACCACCCATGGAGACACACCACTGCTGATAGATGCGATACGCTGCCCCACTCTCCAGCAACCCCTGACAAGTGTATATGCCCTCTTCGATGGAATTGACACGCCCCGCCGCATACAAGCGGAAACCTCCATTTAACAAGACCTGATTCACAAAAGCAATATGACCATCACCGCTTAACACGCTTTCCGCCACTTCAAGCTGCTTCGCAGCCGTCCAGACCAGCTCCGGCACGGGCATATCCAGTTCATAGGCTGCAGGATCAACCAATTCCAGCTTCATATCGCCGTCTTCCACGACGTATACGCGGGTTGGCCGATCAATATACAGATCCTCAGAACCTTCCATTCCCTGTACAACATAAGCACGACGATAGTTAAACCGGGTGAGCAACTTCGCAATCCGATCCAGGAAGGTATTATGAAACACACCAAACACCAAATACGGTGAATGGTTATAATCAATCAGTTTCTCTGCTGTGTTAAACACCGTTCGAAAACCCAACTCTTCCCGTAACGGACGAAGCTTACGAAGGGGTGCGCACCAATCCTCGGAGGACACGTACATGACACCCGAACGCAATGCAGCGCTCCGGGCATCTTCCCGATCCATCTTGTGTGTATCAATACCCACTTCCTTCAAAAGTACCGACAACGTGACGCCCCACTTGGGTGGTAAAGGATCACTCCCGTGCAAAGTCACCGGCAACCCGGCCGCCGCGAGTACAAATGCAACCGGAAACGTGGCCATGAACGACTTTGTCCGTCCATCATAAGGACCGGCACAGTCCAAACCGTCCTGAAATACCGAGAAACGTTCCGCACTGTTACGACAAGCATGAACAAAAGCTTCCAGTTCCTCGACGTTTTCCATTTTCATACGTTCAGCCATAAGAAACGCAGCCGTCTGGGCAGGGGAGACCTCCTGTTTCAGGATTTTCTCTGCTACGGTCAGTGCCTCTGTATAATTCAGATCACGCGAGCCTCGTTTCCCACGTCCGACCTCTCGGAGTATTTGAGACATATCCATGCAGAACCCTCCTTCCGATTAAGACTGGAGCAGTTGATGTGCCTTCACAATCGCTGTAGCTACATCAACCATCCGTTTGCGTTCATCCATCGCTTTCTTGCGTAACAGGTCGTAGGCTTCGGCCTCGGAGATCTGCTTCAGATCACTAAGGATAGCCTTCGCCATATCAATCCACTTCCGATCTTCCAGCCTGGATTGCAGCTGCTTCCGTTCCTGCTCCCACTGTTTGCGTTCCATGTAGCGCCGGGCTGCAAAGTGAAGAGTCCAGTGAATCTCGGGCCCGGTCATGGATGGTGTAAGTATTCCATCAAATGAGGTTTCGACCTCGCAGGATTCTGCGGAGGAAGAGGCTGTATCTGGCGCGCACCACCAAAGCAGCGGCGAATCCGACTTCCCCTTTCCCAGGCAGTTCACCCAGTACTCCACATCAGTCAGCGACAGATGCAAAATGGACGCTTCGGCCGCACGAGCTAGCTTCACCGCTTCCGCTTCACTGCCCGCCACCTGTACATGGTACCCGTTTGCTCCCAGCAGCCTCTCCGGTGTCAGAGGGATTGCATCGGATGAGGCAGCTATCGTTGGTTGAACACGGATGACCAATAAAGATCGCATGATGGATCAATCCCTCCCTTATTGCGTATAATCAGAGTCCACAATATTTAAGACGTTAATACATGAAAGCAATAAACATGTTACATTACCTAACAAAATTAAGCAGTGACGATTATGCGTCTTATTTTCAACATTAGAATGATCTTTTCATGTCTCATCATGTTGCAATAAAAAAAGGGTAAAACACTATACATGGCACCTTTTCTACAGTATTTATCGTATCCAGCGTGCTAACTTTATCTAAATCCTTCAAACTAAGAAGATATACCCGTAAAACTTCGTCGTCCATTCGATATTCCAATAAACTCATGTAAACATAATTAACTTTAAATTTCAAATACTTTTTTATGTTAACTATCTTGACATGGGTAGATCAATCTTTTATAGTTAAGCCATAACAACTCCATATTTGAATCGATCACAGTTACAACGGCGTAGCTGGTTGAAACGGCAATGAAGCCTGTTTTGCAATCTCGGAGCAAGGGATGCGTATGTATATGCGCAGTCCTCCGAGGCATAACAGGCTTTTTCGATTTTAGAGACAAGGTTTCGAGGCAGTTTGCAGAATGGACCTAAGGGGGCTAATCATAATGAGTACAACGAAAAAACTGGTGCTGGTCGGCAATGGCATGGCGGGAATCCGCACAATCGAACATATCCTTAAGCTTGCTCCACACGCTTATGAAATTACAGTCTTCGGCGCAGAGCCGCATCCCAACTACAACCGGATCATGTTATCTTCTGTACTGGCTGGCGGAACATCCATCGAAGATATCGTAATCAATGAGTGGAGCTGGTACGAAGATAACGGCATTCGGGTGTACCCGGGTGACCCGGTCGTTCAGATCGATCCCAAGCGCAAGGAAGTTGTATCTCAAAATGGTGTACGCGCAGCCTATGATGAGCTGATTATGGCAACCGGTTCACAGGCGTTTATCCTGCCGCTTCCCGGCGCTAACAAGGAAGGCGTTATCGGATTCCGAGATATTAAAGACTGCGAGACCATGATGGCAGCATCACAAAAGTATCGCAAAGCTGCCGTCATTGGAGGCGGATTGCTAGGACTGGAAGCAGCGCGGGGGCTGCTCAATCTGGGCATGGACGTCACAGTCATCCATATTAACGGTCATCTGATGGACCGGAACCTGGATTTGCCGGCAGGACTGATGCTCCAGCGTGAGCTTGAAGAACAGGGCATGAAGTTCCTTTTGAACAAACATACCGAAGAAATCACAGGCAAACAACGGGTAAAAGCCATTCGTTTCACTGATCAAACGGTACTTGAAGCGGATCTGGTTGTCATGGCTGTCGGGATTCGTCCGCAGATTGAACTGGCTCGCAATACCGGCCTCGATGTGAATCGTGGAGTCATTGTAGATGATTATATGCATACCAGCATCCCTGGCATCTCTGCCGTTGGCGAATGTGCAGAACACCGCGGTATTGCTTACGGACTGGTTGCTCCATTATATGAACAAGGCATGGTGCTCGCAAAACGCCTGGCTGGCGCGGCAACTGAAGGCTATGAGGGTTCAGTCACTTCTACCAAGCTGAAAGTATCCGGTGTCGACGTTTTCTCTGCCGGACAATTCAAAGACGGTGCGGACACTCGCAGCATTCGTATTCAGGATGACGTTGATGGTGTGTACAAAAAGATGGTGATCAAAGACGGACAGCTCATTGGAGCTGTATTGTTCGGAGATACCACAGATGGCGCTTCTCTATTTTCCCTCATTAAAAGTGGTGAGAACATCAGCGGTCGGGAGAAGGAAATTTTGCTCGGCATACCTTCCGGTGGCTCCGGATCTGGCCCATCTGTCGCAGAACGTATGGCCAGCATGCCGGATGACGAGATCGTCTGTGGTTGTAACGGTGTTACCAAAGCTTCCATCGGGGACGCCGTTCTGAATAAAGGCTGTAATACACTCGGTGCAATCAAATCCTGTACCAAAGCTTCCGCTTCTTGCGGTGGGTGCAAACCTATTATCGAAAACCTGCTCACATATTATGCCGGTGATAATGTAGGCGAACAGACCAAAGAAGGCATCTGTGGCTGTACATCCTATGATCGGGATGAGATTGTTGCTCAGATCAAGGAGATGGGACTCAAAAGTGTGAAGGAAGTTATGAATGTTCTCGGTTGGAATGAACCGGAAGGCTGCTCCAAGTGTCGTCCTTCCCTCAACTATTATCTCGGTATGATCTGGCCGGCTGAATACACGGATGAGCGTGTATCCAAATTCACCAATGAACGTTATCACGCCAACATCCAGAAGGACGGTACCTACTCCGTTATTCCACGGATCTATGGTGGTGTGACTTCTCCGGCGGAATTGATCAAGATTGCAACTGTCGCAGAGAAATACGATGTGCCGTTGGTGAAATTCACGGGTGGACAACGACTCGATCTGCTCGGTGTACAGAAGGAGAACCTTCCGAAGATCTGGGAAGAACTCGATATGCCTTCCGGTTTCGGGTATGGCAAGGCGCTGCGTACGGTGAAAACTTGTGTAGGTAATACGTTCTGCCGATTCGGTACACAGGATTCCATTGAGATGGGTATTCGACTGGAGAAAAAACTCGACAAAATGGTGGCCCCGGCCAAAGTGAAACTTGCCGTCTCTGGATGTCCGCGGAACTGTGCTGAAGCCACCATCAAGGATCTGGGTGTTGTCGCCATTGATGGCGCTTGGGAGATTCATGTTGGCGGTAACGCCGGAGTTAAGGTTCGTGCAGCCGAGTTGCTCTGTACGGTGAAGACCGATGCGGAAGTGGAAGAGTGGACTTACTCTTACCTTCAATATTATAGAGAGAATGCAAAATGGAATGAGAGAACAGCGGCATGGATTGAACGGGTAGGTCTGGATCATGTGAAGGAAGCATTAGCTGATCGGGATGTACGTCTCGCTCTGGTCGAACGTCTGGAAGTTACACTGGGTCACACGGTTGATCCTTGGAAAGAAATCATTCAAGACGAGAAATTGCGTAAAAACTTCACCCCATTGTCCGGTGCCGAGCCGGTAACCCACTAGAAGAGGAGGAACAGCGATGAACAAATTCCGAATTGGACACCTTGCAGATATTGATGAAAAGGGAGCACGGACCTTCCTGATACAGGATACCGAAATTGCAGTCTTCAAACTGAGCGACGGAAGTCTGCACGCCGTCGAGAATCGCTGCCCTCACAAGGGCGGCAAGCTGTCGGAAGGCATGGTGTGCGGGACAGCGGTTCATTGTCCTTTGCATGATTGGAAGATTGATCTGCGTAATGGTAAGGTACACGAGCCGGATGAAGGCTGCTTGAATACCTACAAAACAGAAGTGGACGGCAACAGCGGAGAAATCTTCATCACAATTGCGGGTTAAAGGCTAGAGATACCCTGACATCAAGGAGGCGTGCGCTATGGATTTTGTTAAACCTGCAGAAGTGCTGCAATCAATGGTCGAAGCTGGTGAGAGCAAAGCCAGAATGAACCGGGTACAGATGCTGATCCGCGGTTTTCTGGCGGGGGCTATCCTTGCCTTTGCAACCACACTGGCATATACCGCTGTATCTCAAACTTCCGTTGGTTTGGCAGGTGCACTGATATTCCCGGCTGGATTCGTCATTATTATTCTGCTGGGTCTTGAATTGGTGACAGGAAACTTTGCGGTGCTTCCACTCGCAGTGATGAAACGTAGAATTACATGGATGGAGATGCTCCGAAATTATTTTTGGGTGATCACAGGACATCTGCTCGGATGTGCATTCTATGCTCTGTTATACGGCTTGACCATTACCAAGATGGGTACGGATATGAGCAACCCTCTAATTCAAACGCTCATCCAAACCAGTGAAACCAAGACCCTGGGGTATCAGCACTTGGGTGGGGCTGGCATTGTACTGGTCATCATCAAAGCCATTCTATGTAACTGGATGGTCACACTCGGGGCAGTGATGGCAATGACGTCCACTTCTACACTGGGCAAAATCGTAGCGATGTGGCTGCCCATTACCATATTTTTCGCTCAGGGATTTGAGCACGCTGTGGTAAATATGTTCGTCATTCCGGCAGGCATGATGCTTGGTGCACAGGTCAGTGTCGCTGACTGGTGGCTGTGGAATCAGATCCCAGTGTTGGTGGGTAACCTCATTGGCGGAGCTGTATTTACAGGCCTCGGTCTATATGCTGCACACCACTGGGGAAATCCAGTAAAGCTATCGAACAAACTGGCGACCATTCAGGGTGGTCGTTCAGGATTGGCAAGTTCTGATGCTGCACCGAAATTGGGGACACGATCATGAGCCGGGGCCTGGTTAGTATTGTTGGCGCTGGTCCTGGAGATCCGGATCTGATTACGGTAAAAGCCCTGAAACGTATTCAGTCCGCAGATGTCATTATGTATGATCGGCTTGTGAATGATCAATTGCTCGCTGAAGCTCGTGAAGGAGCACTCCGCATCTACTGCGGCAAGGCTCCAGGCCTTCACTCCATGAGTCAGGAGATGATTGGACGGATGCTGGCTGCCCATGCAGCGGAAGGCAAACAAGTCGTAAGACTCAAGGGTGGCGATCCGTTCATCTTTGGCCGTGGTGGTGAAGAAGCGCTTGCGCTGGCGGAAGCAGGGATTGCATTTGAGATCATTCCTGGCATCACTTCAGCTGTAGGTACATCCGCTTCATCCCTTATTCCGTTAACCCATCGCGGGGTTGCTTCATCCTTCGCATGTGTCACGGGAACCGGCAGTGATGGAAGTGTATCTTCGGTTCGCTGGGACCTGCTCGCCCATAGTGTGGACACACTGGTCATCTACATGGGCATTAGCCAACTGCCCCAGATTCAACATGAATTGCTTCACCATGGCAAAAGTGGACACACCCCTGCGGCTTTAATCGAACGGGGAACCACTTCGGAGGAACGGATCATTACCGGCACACTTGCCGAACTGCACTCCCTCGCCCTGTCGCATAAAGTGAATAATCCGGCATTAATCATGATCGGAGAGTCTGTCCTGATTCGCGAACAACTGCTTCAGATGCAACAGGCGGCTAATGCCTCCATGACCGGATAATCCGGTACTTTAATCCAACAGCATACGCTCGTGAATAGTCCGACCCTTCTGCCCTGGTTCAATCAGCAGACGGGTCGGTTTGATGTTAATCAGTGCCGTAAGTTGCTCTCCCATATAATGCGCAGAATACTTGAATCCAATCTCCGCCCAATGCATGATTACCCCTACTGTTGCAGATACCAGATAACTTAACATGATGTCGTAATTAATCGTCCACTCACTATCCTCGGTCACCAATACAAAATCTTCGGTTAGATACGTTCTAAACATATTGCACAGCCGGGAGCTCATATCTGAATGCATCGTTATTAATGCACGAAAGATATCCTGATGGGCTTCAATATATTCGAATACAGGCATCGTGGATGGCAGCAATACAGTCATGTCCACTTCTTTGAGCTGTGCGTATGGTTCTGCATAAGCTCGCCCCACTCCCTGCATGAAATCATCCAGAATGAACTGCAACAACTCCGGTTTGCCGGGAAAATGTAAATAGAAGGTTCCACGGTTGTAATCCGCCCGTTCCGTAATATCCCGGATTGTGAGGGCATCCGCTCCCTTTTCTAATATCAAAGAAACCGCCGCAGCGATGATCGCATCCTGCGTTCTTCGTGCTCTCCGGTCCTGAGGATGTTCAATGATCAACATTTTCGCCTCCTTTGTTCATTATTGTAATATAAATGAACACCGCTTACACCTCTGTCCGATAGCTGACATATGCGCTGTCAATGATTATTGTCACATTGCTATGTATATCTTAACATTGAGACAGGAAAGATAGACGACAGGTTGAAACTTTTTTTGAGAAATACCTGCCAATAATGAATAAGGAGCGGATATATCATGAGTACATCTTATACACATACAGCCGTTATTACAGGAGCAGCCGGAGGCATTGGTAAAGAATTGGCACGCCGCCTCGCTGAGCGCAAAATCAATTTGGTTCTGGTGGATCTGAATGAAGAAGCCATCCAGCAGACAATTACCGATCTAAACCTCGACAAAGAGCACGTCATCGCCGTAAAAGCGAACGTATCCCAAGAAGCAGACGTGAAAAACTATGTGCAAAAAGCACTGGATGCTTTTGGTCGAATCGATTATTTTGCCAACAATGCCGGAATTGAAGGTCCAACAGGGCTGATCGAAGACCTGAGTGTTGAAGCACTCGACACCGTATATAACGTCAACATTCGTGGAGTATTCCTGGGTCTGCAAAATGTCATTCCAGTGATGAAAAAACAAAAATCCGGTGCGATTCTTAATACCTCTTCCCTCGCGGGTCTGATGGGTGCACCTGCTGTATCTCCATATATTATGTCCAAACATGCCGTAGTTGGTCTCACGCGTACCGCTGCAAATGAATTGGCACCTTATAATATCCGCGTTAACGCTGTATTGCCAGGTACAATCAATACACGCATGATGCGTCAGATCGAAGCTAATTCCGGTAACGTGGAAGATTATCAATCAGCAACCGTGTCCAGCATTCCAATGGGCCGTTACGGTGAACCAGAAGAAGTCGCTGCGGTGATGAACTTCCTGTTGTCCGAAGAAGCATCTTATGTAACAGCTTCCCTCTACACTGTAGATGGCGGCATGATGGGTCAATAAGAAGCTGCAAACGGTAGGATTGCTCGATAGATTGGGTCGATAGAACTTCAAGTCCATCTTTAGTAGAGCTACACCGACAGGTGTTCCCGAAGGGATGCCTGGTCGCTACAATCTAAAAAAGGCCTCAACACCACAGTATTGTGGAGTTGAGGTCTTTTTTCAGTACAACACATCGTATGCAGATGGATGCATAGATAAAATTCCACTTTTGGAATAACCATTAACGCCTCGTTACACTCTGTGATCACTCTAATGAACCTAGGGCACCTTATATCGGCTAATAGAGCTTATTTCCCGAACTAACGAATCTCAGACACGCTAATTCCGCAGAAATGCTGCCATTGCACCGAAAAGTCCTGGAATCCAGAGAATAACACGTCTCAGATTCGTTACATTCTCAAACGAGCGAGAAATACCCGAATAGCGCGTGTGAGATTCGTTAGATTTTGCCTACTTAACTTAATCGACGTATCCTGCGTGACCCTTGTCCATCAAGTAGTCCATTTCAGCATCCAGAATGCTTTCCACGGTCAACTCGTCCAGCTTTACATCTTTGCGGCTAAGAATATAGTCAGCCAGATCATCGCCGTCAATATCAACATCGTTGCCTTTGGCATTCTCATGCGCCTTGTTGATGTACGCTTGCTCATGCTTCAGCACAAGAGCGATGTTCGCTTGACTTGCCTTCGTTTTATCTGCAATATATTGCATCATTTCTTGTTCATTAATTGCGTTTGCTTCTGCCACGTTCAGTCATCTCCTTGATTCATACATACTGTTGCCATTGTAGCATAGGTTAACCCATTACAGGCAGAACTTATGCCTGAAGAACAATTATAGAGCGGGAGCGAAGGATTAGTGTGGAGCTCGCTCATCACTCCGCCCCTACGACAACCGCACATAAAATGTAGCTCCCTCTCCGACTACACTTCGAGCGTACAGCTCTCCTTTGTGCTGATCCACAATGGAACGAGCAATCGCCAGCCCCAGACCATGCCCACCATGTTTGCGTGCTCTTGACGAATCCGTACGATAGAATCGATCAAAGATCCGATCCAGATGTTCCGGCGCAATACCTTCACCTGTGTTGGATACGGCCAGCATGACATCATTATTCTGTTTCTGGAGCGTAACGTTAACGGACCCTTTGGGACCGGAGTACTTCACAGCATTATCGAGCAGGATCAGAATGACCTGTTTGATCTGCTCACTGTTCCCATGAACTCTAAGATTCGGCTCAATGTTGTAATCGAGGGAGATGTTTTTCTCAAAAATAACGGCCTCCATCGGCAAAATAATACTTTCTACCGCATCACTCATATTAAACTTCGCATGAATCATCGTGGAGCGTGAGTCATCCATCTGTGTCAGATAGAGCAGATCATTTGTAAGTCCGGTCATGCGCTCTGTTTCCGACTTGATATAGTGCAACCACTTCGCCTGGTTTGCTATTGTATCCTCCTGATTCGCAAGCAGTACGTCAGCGTTGGTATTGATGATCGCCAGAGGTGTCTTCAGCTCATGTGAAGCATCTCCTATGAATTGTTTTTGCTTCTCAAACGCTTCCCTGACCGGTGCAATGGAACGATTCGCAAAATAACGGCTCAGGAAGTAGATCACAATCAACATGACCAGTCCAACAATAGCAAATGTATAGATCAGATTCGTCAGAATGCCTTGTTGTGCCGTCACATCAATAAATACGATCATGTGCCCGGCACCACTCGGATCAACCACATAGGCCCAGTCCGTTCCATCCAGCGCAAATTGCCCCGTCTGCCGTTCCGAATCACCAACTTTATTCTGGTCAACCTTTTGCAGCGCCTCGGTGTAGAACGTATCTTCCATATCAAATCGGGAATGTGTATCCGTAATCTTCCACTGATCATCCGTCTTAATCATGAACGAAACGGAACGTGCCGGAGGTGAGTTGGGATCCCCTCCCGGACCTCTATTATCACCACCCATGGCATCGGAGGGAAACGAATCTGAACCGGAACTTGAACCTGAGCCTTTACTACCACCTGTATCCGAACCCTGCCCTTCCCCGCGTGGCATCTTGGATGAATTATAAGGACTGTGATAGAAATCAGACACCTTGTACAACTCCATATTTGTCTCACGTTGCACATTCTGGTACGTAATCGTATAGATCGTCGCAAATGCCACCAGCATCATAATGGAGATGGACACCAGATTCACGATCAGGAATCGATTTCGGAGTTTCTTGAACATCAGGACGTCACCTCAAGTACATACCCCACACCCCGAATCGTGTTAATGCGGACTGCAGAGTTCAGGAAGGTTAACTTTTTGCGTAAAAACGAGATGTAGACCTCCACATTGTTATATTCCACTTCCGAATCGAATCCCCATAACTTTTCAATAATCTGCTCTTTGGAAGTAATCGCCTGTTTACGGGCAATCAACAGCTCCAGCAGTTCATTCTCCTTCAGATTCAGCTTGATCTCCTTACCCTGAACGCTCAGCTTCAACTGAGTTGTATTCAGCTCAATGTCGCCAAACTTCAGTCCATCCTCGGGAACCACTTCGCCCTTCCGCCTTAAGGCTGCACGAATCCGGGCCAGCAGTTCCTCTGTGGCAAAAGGCTTGGCGATATAATCATCGGCACCATAATCAAGTCCTGTAACTTTGTCCGATAGTTCACCTTTCGCAGTAAGCAGAATGACAGGCGTATGATTCCCTTCACTGCGGAGTTTCTTCAGGACGGTGATCCCGTCCATCTCCGGCATCATGATGTCGAGTAGTAACAGGTCGTAGATGCCGCTCTGCGCATAATCGAGTCCTGACCTGCCGTCGTGGACCATGTCCACGGAGTAGTTGTTTTTTTTCAAAATCTGCGATACAGCCTCTGCCAAATGAACCTCATCTTCCGCAATTAATATTCTCATCATCTATTCATTCCTCTGCTTGAATTATTTCTCTCAATGGGCTTGTTTTATATGTTCTTATTTTATCAATCAAACCTTGAATCAATCTTAATTCATTTTGTGTATGCGCACTATTATAGGAAGGTAAAAAAATGTTAACGCAATGTAAAACCATTTAAGATTCATTCAAGGTTGGGGCTCTAAGATACAGACATGGAAGCAATACACGATGCAACAAAACATACAACCCACCAACGAAAGGAATGAGTCCCACATGGCTATTGAAGTATTCAACCGATATGAGAGCAAGTACCTTCTGACGGATGAGCAGTACGCGCATTTCTACAATGACCTGCTGAAATACATGGAGCTGGATGCCTACAACAAGAAACATGAGTACTACTCCATCAGTAACCTGTACTTCGACACTCCACAAGATTCGCTGATCCGCGCCAGTCTCTCCAAACCAAAATACAAGGAGAAGCTGAGACTGCGAGCTTATGGAATCCCTGAAGAGAATGCCAGAGTGTATCTGGAGATCAAAAAGAAAGTATTTGGCCTGGTGAACAAGCGCAGAACAGCCTTGAAGCTGGATGAAGCTTACGAATTCGTCCGTTCGGGACAGGCGCCAGAGCTGGCGGATTACATGAACAAACAAGTTGTCGAAGAGATCAAATATTTCCTTCGGGTATACGATCTGGAACCGAAAGTGTATCTGGCATATGAACGCAAAGCGCTCTTCGACAAGAACAGCCGCGATCTCCGCATTACCTTTGACACCAACATCCGCAGTCGCAGATACGATCTGAAGCTGGAACAGGGAGATTACGGTGAGCCGCTGGTGAAGGACGGTCGATGGCTGATGGAAGTGAAAGCCGAGAAAACCGTTCCGATGTGGCTGTCACAACTGCTGTCCGAACATGGACTGTACCGCACCGGATTCTCCAAATACGGCAACGAGTACAGACATCTCGCGAGAACAACGAACCTGAATTACCAGACGGAGCGCATTCTTGTACCAGGTACCGATTTCAACCCATCCATAGAACAAGATAAAACGATTATAGAAAGAGAGCGTGTCCTATATGCTTGATTCACTATTCAGTTCAGCCCTAACCGATACTAACCTGACGTTTAACAACGCCGTCATTACCATTGGTCTTGCTATCATTTTGGGATTGGTCATCAGCCTTACCTACATGAAGACTAACCAAAGCACATACTCCCAGAGCTTCACCTTAACGATGGTTGTTCTGCCCGTCATTGTCGCCATCATCATCCTGCTCATCGGCAGCAACATCGCACGAGCTTTCAGCTTGGCAGGTGCCTTCTCGATCATCCGATTCCGAAGTGCCCCTGGTGATCCAAAGGACATTGCTTACGTATTGTTCACGATGGCTTCCGGTCTTGCCTGCGGTGTAGGCGCTTTTGGATACGCGGTGCTGTTCACCATTATCCTGTGTGTACTGATGTTTGTTCTGAGTCGCTTCAACTTTGGTGGCAAGAAAAGTCAGCTTAAAACGCTGAAAGTCACCATCCCTGAGAACTTGAGCTATGAAGAAGCACTTAATGAAGTGTTCCATAAATTCAACGTACCTTTTGATCTGAAAAAAATCAGAACCACTGAACTCGGCAGTCTGTACGAGCTGGTCTACAGTGTAACCATTCACGAAAGTGTTAGCCAAAAGGAATTCCTCGATGCAATCCGTACCCGGAACGGCAACCTGGATATCTCGTTAACCATGAGTCCAACAACGGAATATTAATTTTTAATTCGAAGGGAACGATCTAATATGAAGAAAAACATGATAACAGGTAGCAAACTTTGGTCCATCGCCATGATTACCAGCCTACTCGCAGCATGCAGTTCACCAGCAACCACAAGCACAACGGCCAATGCCGCAACGTCAACGACAGGAACAACCAAAACAGTATCGGTCAGCGAGCAAACTTCTGTTAAATATGCAGACCTGGTCTCACTGGATGCTGAAGATACCAATATTAGCTGGAGTGAGGCAGATTCCACAGCGATTAAGCTGAACGGAACAACGGCAACGGTAACCGGTTCGGGTGCCAAAGCAGCGAATGGTTCGGTAACCATCTCGGAAGCAGGCACTTATGTACTTAGCGGTGAGCTAACTGATGGCCAGATCGTGGTCAATGTTGCCGATAAAGGCACCGTACATCTCGTCTTAAACGGAGCTACCATTCATGATAATGACAGTGCAGCGATCTACATTCAGAAGGCCGGTAAAGCGGTGATTACACTCGAAAAAGGAACCAAGAATACCGTTTCCGATGGTAAAACGTATGTGTACGCCGACGCTACGACAGACGAGCCGGATGCTGCGATCTTCAGCAAAGCGGATCTTACGTTCAACGGTGCAGGTCAATTGACCGTCACAGGTAACTATAATGAAGGAATTACAAGCAAGGATGCTCTGAAAATCATTAGTGGTAACATCAGTGTCAAAGCTGCCGATGACGGCATTAAAGGTAAAGATATGGTCGCCATTCAAGCAGGTACGATTACTATTCAGGCCGAAGGCGACGGTATTAAATCGACCAATGACACAGATACCACCAAAGGTTACGTTGCTATCGCAGGAGGTACCTTCGATATTCAGAGTGGCAACGACGGTATCCAAGCCGAAACCGCACTCGTGGCGGATGGCGGCACATACAAAATTGTAACGGGTGGCGGTAGCGCCAATGCACCAGCCAAAGTAGAAGAAGGTCCATTTGGCGGCGGTGGCGGTGGATGGGGTGGCGGCACACCTCCAGCGGATATGGGCACACCACCAGATGGCGAACCTCCTGCAGATATGCCAGAGATGCCAAGTAACAGCGGTACGAGTGCCGGTGCTAATACAAACGGCGCAGCAGCATCCAACTCTGCTAGTACAGCACCAGCTACGGATTCTAATGCCGATGCTGACACAGCTACAACAGCAACGGAGTCCACAAGTGCCAAAGCGCTCAAAGCAGGCACAGACCTTACGTTTAATGGCGGTACGTATACCATTGATTCCATGGATGATTCCCTGCACAGCAACAATAACGTGACCGTCAACGACGGAACATTCAACATTGAATCCGGTGATGACGGCATTCATGCCGATCAGGCCCTGACGATTAACGGCGGAACCATCACGATTGCAAAGAGCTATGAAGGACTTGAAGGTGCAATCATCACCCTGAATGATGGGGATGTGGATGTAACGGCATCCGATGATGGCGTAAATGCTGCAGGTGGCGAGACGGAAACAGTTGTGAATACAGCGGCAAGTACAGATAGCGCTACTACAGCAACCGATGCCGCTGCTACATCCAACATCTCTGTAACTGAAACGACAGGTACAACATCAACTACCGATCAGGCATCCCAGGGTACAGCTACTACTCAGCAAGGACGTGGACCGGGCGGTATGGGCGGTGCAGCAGCGAGTAATAACGAGTTCCACATTAACGGCGGTACACTCACTGTGAACGCAGGTGGTGACGGACTGGATTCCAATGGTTCCATTAACTTGACTGGCGGGACGGTTATTGTGAACGGACCGACGGATAGCGGTAACGGAGCATTGGATTATGACGGTACATTTGAAATCAGCGGTGGATACCTCGTGGCTGCTGGCAGCTCAGGTATGGCACAAGGAACATCCGATGCGTCTACGCAAAATACCATTGTGATGACATTCCCTGCCACGCAAAAAGCTGGAACACTTGTACATGTACAAGATAGCGAAGGCAACAACATTCTGACATTCGCTCCGGCAAAAGATTATCAAACCGTGGTTGTCAGCTCACCGGATCTTGCGAAAGATGGTTCATACGTGATCTACTCCGGTGGTACGTCTACAGGTAAAGCGGTGGATGGACTCTACACAGACGGTACCTATAGTGGCGGAACTCAAGTGGTTGCATTCCAATCGACTAGCAACGTAACTTGGGTGAATGAATCTGGTGTAACCACAGCCAATACAGGTATGGGTGGTCCTGGTGACGGTGGACAAGGCGGATTCGGAGGCGGCAGAAACAGATCGCAATCCGGTACAACATCCGACAGCACAGGCACTACCGATTCTCCAAAATAATACGTGCGGTAAGCAATAATCAAGCAATCTCTTGCCCTAACTCAAAGGCGAGACAAAAAGGCTCCGAATCACTTCATAGTGAGTTCGGGGCCTTTTTCGCATCCTCGTTCTTACGTGGTATCTGCATTACTATGATATGGAGCACACTCTTTCATCCATTAACGTTATGGCAGAAGGTTTACAGCACTCCAGCTGAGCAAAACCTGGTGATCACTTTCCTGTTCTTTTCTTTAAAAGGAATACACATACACCTTGGTACGCAGGGCATCCCGGCATGTGATGGTGCGTAGCGGTTCTTTTCCTGGCAGGGCAAAACAGACGCTAATCACCTTGGCACCCGGCGGAAGCTCCCGACTGAACTTGTCCAGAAGCCGGGTCATGGCACCCGGGAACAGATAACAGATCACACAATCCGCATGTTCATAGGAACTGGTGTAGATATCCCCGCGCATGAAGCGCAGCCTGCCCTTGAGAGAGTGCTTGTTTCCCTTGGCTCGACGTAAGCGAGCACTGAGATAGGCAATCAGTTGGGAACACCATAAGGGAATGATAGAATTCTCAATACCGGTCAGCCTTTTACCAGGGCAGTGTCTTACAACATCCAGTCCCAGTGTGCCCCATCCGGAGCCAGCTTCAAGCACATCCCCGTACCCTGGAATACGGTTCACCTCCTGAATGACCACCTGCCTGACACGGCCGGATGTGGGCATCGGGGAAATCCCGTTTTTCCAACTGACAAGTACGATGGATATGACACATATCAATGTCACCACGGCAATCAGCCATGGAATCAGGTAAATGATGAACATGAACTCATCCCTTTGTTATCACTCATTCATTCCGGCACATGAGACTTCATATATACACCTTTTTTATAAACGGACTTGATGGTAAAGTGTACACCCAGCTTGCGATTCGTCCGATAGATTAGCGAGTTAATCTCGTCGATCCCTACCGCTTCACTCTCCAGCATGCTCCGTTCCGGCCACACCTGAGCCACAATCTGCTCTCGGGTCACAAAATGGTCCAGTTCACTATACAGCAGCTTAAACAGCTGATATTCCTTCTTGGACAGCGGAATCTCCACTTCACCGATCTGTACGGTTTGCAGGTGATCCAGTAAACGTACGCCCTCACCCAGTAGATCCGACACACGATATTCCCTGGTCTCTCCAAGATCCCCTTCAGCGCGAAGCTGGATCAAGCCGTTGACCAACGTCAGGCTGTCTCCCTCACCAAACGGATATTTCTCATAGGGAACGAGGCGCTGCCCGTTCAGTTCGGTTCCATTTTTGCTATCCAGATCCTCAATCCATAGCTGTTGCTGTACATCATAATGAATGCGGCAATGCCGCTTTGATATCATCTGATTATAGATAGACAAGTCCAATTCACTACTGCCTGTGTAACGTCCCACCGTAATGGAGCGACCCTGGCTTACATATGCGAATGAGCCGTCACTTTCCTGTCCTGGCGTACGAATGACGATTTTTGCCGTCTCCCGCATGTTATTCTCCCACCTTCAATGATCAATCGATCTCTATAAACATTTCGTAACAATAATGATAAGATCATCAGATTTGTTCCATTGTTTGCACCGCTATACATCCATATAGTGATATACAGGAACGATTTATGTTCGGTTCTACTCACTCTACTATACCAGACGTTGTGCTTTTTTTCTCATGACGGCCGGATGTCTACTTTTAGCTCATTCAACAAGAGAGGTACCTTCTAATGAACAAAAAAAACATTTTCATATACGTATTGCTCGCCTTTGCCCTGTCCATGACATTAACCGTGCTCTCCCGTATGCATGATGATCGCGGAGAATCACTGAAAGGCACCTCGGCTGCCGAAACCTCATGGTTACAAATGAAGATCCAACCCTAAGTCTACTCTATTATAACGTGATCTCTGCACAAAACGTTTCACGAATGTCATATTAGGCTAAGCCATAGACTCACATCAATAAGGCCCCAGATTGCTGGTCACAGCAGCCCGGAGCCTCATTTTAATACAAAAAATCTATATTACATGACTTATTTCCCAAAGCGAAGTGAAGTGGACAGCGGACATTCCCAACATCTCACCCACACTCACGTCAATGCCGCTTCTTTCTCGCGCCGAATTTCCTCCAGCCATACACGACAAGAGCTACAGGGCCAGCAATCCATAATAGTTGCCAAAGCATGATTTTTAGGTCAAATCCCATTTCAAGAATCACTCCTCCGATAATCGCAAAGGTAAATACAGTCGTTCAAAACCCAAATCAATCTTGGTCTTCCTCCGGCACAGTCGGCTCATCGTCAAGCTTCACTGTCTCTCTGGACTGTATTTCCTCCATCCGGCTGGACACCTTCTGATACAGGTAAGAGATCCCAAGCAATAGTACGCCAAAGCTGAAATAGGCAAAGATTTTGCTGCCCGAGGTAAGCATCCCCACATCATAGAACACCATCTTACCCGTAGCGAACAACGTTAGGCCAAGGCCGAGACGCCGAATCATGACATATTTTCTACGGAATCCATAGGCAATATAGAGAATCGCGAGCAGCAGATAGATCAGGCTGAACATCAGCCCCACATCACCCCACTGGAACTGGATCGTCAGGAAGACGGTGATGACACCTAGCAGGTACAACCCTGCGATAACCGGGTACCATTCAATGCTCTTGAACTGCCCGCGGATGCCTGCAATCAGCAGATCCCTTCCTGCAAAGAATACCCCTACGTTAAAGATAATCAACACCAGCAAACCAACAATCTCTGCCGCTGTATGCTGTTGAACTTCCGGCTGAAGCGCTGGCATGGTTAAGGTTACGGCCAGTGCAATACAGCAGCCAATAGCATGCAAGAAGGTGGTATACACCTGCACGTATCGATCACGCAGCAGCTTCACCTTGTTCAGTCCATAGGCCAATGCAATGGTGAGCGCTGCGAACATGAGCAACTTGTAGAACATGTATAACAGGAACGTCCCATCGACAGCTCTGGTATACAATTCATTCGACTCATACAGCACGTATAACCACAGATTCGCAAGTGTCACATACTTGAATCCGTTCAGGAAACCCAGCTCCAGCGGGCTGTAATTGAATCTCTCTCTGGAAGATGAGTTGCTGTGAACTGCCCAGGCATAATACAGTGTAATAAGCACAGTTCCCAGCGTAATGCTGGTGTATTTTAACATAAAGTAAGAACGTTCCCCGATGAAGAATAGCGCCAGCAGATCGTAGTACACAAAAGTGATTAGACATAGAAGCACAATGCCCCACCCGGCACGTTCCACCGACTTGAGCCGCTTCAGATGTCCAAGCGTAACCAGCAGAACCCCTTCAATTAACCAACCCATCGATAACCACTTGGCCCCGAATTGGAACGGAATAATCAGAATGGCAAAGGTCAGGGAAGTGACATAGAAGAGCAGAATGGTCTGTTTCTCCTGAGCCATATTGCGCTGAACGAATCGTGCGAGGCCCAGATACACCACGCAGAAGATTAACGCCAGCAAGCCCTGAGCATCATTCCAACCCGCCACATCAAATAATACGTATAACATCAGACAGCTGATGCTTGTATTCATAGCGAGCAGAGCGAAATCCCACCAAGTTAACTTCATCCGGTGTTTGAACGGATATGCCAGTGTAATGCCCAGATATAATGCAAACGTCACAATGGAATACAACATGCCAATCTTCTCACTTGGCGACAGCCATAATAAGATAAGCATGGATGGTGTGTTGAACAGGAAACTGATATAGTGCACCACCGGCCACCGTTTGCCGAATGATATGAACACAATAATGCCGTTTAAGAGCAGCAGGTAGATCATGGCTACATAGACAGCAGGGCCCTCAAGCCCGAACGAGAACATGTAGGAGAATAGCGGAAGATATCCGCCTACCAGACCCAATGAACAGATGGTCTTCGACTGATACCTTAGGGACAACAATACGGAGATTGCCGATACCAATACAGACAGGGCAAGTCCCGTATATAACCCGATAATATGCAGTAAAAAGTAACTATAGAAGACGGAGCCGAACAACACGGATATCCCACCGCCGAGCAGCCCCATCGCAAACGTCTGCCTTTTGCGGCGGAACAGCCACTCTCCTCCAGCGAGCATCAGTGCACCGAGCAGGAAAAAGGCTCCGCTCTTCATCTCGTCATTGAACCAGGTCGAGTACGAGTATTGAAACGCTGCTCCAACCCCCAGAATGAGGAGCAGGATGGCTACTTTGTTGATCCAGCTGAGTCCAATCTTCATCTCCATGCGATTCTGCTTGATCCGGCGTTGAATAGTCTCTTCGCTCAACCCTTCCTCCGCCATATGCTCATATCCACGTTCCATGTGCCCACGCAGAGCCTCTTCTCTATCCCGTACGGCTCGTCTGTGCGATTCAATGCGCTCATTCACCTCTGCCGCAAGGTAAGCAATCCTCTCCTTCACCTCGTGGGAATCCTCTTGCAACTCCTGTGCGGCCTGGTTGTACAGCGCGTTTAGATTGGATTTGGTTCGATGTTCATGGAATGCAATTCGATCATTATGTACTGCTGTTTTCCCTTGAAAATAGGTCTCCATCTTCTCCCGGGATACCCGGATCAGATTCAGCTTTTCATCCAGCATCTGCTCGGATAACGCCATGCGAAGACGCGCATTCTCTTCTTCCATCTTGCGTGAGCGAAGTTCGAGCTGTTGCAGCTTGAGTTTGTGAGCTTCATACTGTTCCTGTAACTGTTCATTCTGAACGATCAGGTCATCGGACTGGTATTCCTGGAGCAGGGCGTGATACTCCTTCGCCAGCTGTTTCTGCTGCTCCTGAACCTGTTGAAGCCGATCCTTAAACTCCTTCATGAGCTTCCTCCGTTGGTTGATGTTTAATCTTTTCCCTATATTTTACTATATGTATGCCATAAAAAGAGGTTTAAACATTAGATATATCTGTGCAATATTTCATCCGCAGGATCTCAAACGCAAAAAAGCCGGGAAGCAACCGCTTCTCCCGACTTATATTCATATGAGCTTTTTGCACAAGAATGGATGCTTATGCCGCATCACTCGTCTCCGATTGGTCCGCTGACTCGGGCTCAATTATCTCGGTCGCATCCGGGTCCAGCCAACTGGCGATCATGCCACGCACATACTGCAGATCGTCCTCCGACAGATCGTAGTACCATGTGCCACTGCGCGTTGCACCCTCCCCCTTCAGCATGTAATTGCTGATCGTTGGTATGCTATCTTTCATATATAAGGACTCGGCAAATTTCACGATAAAGTCCGAAGTCATGTTGGTTGTAAAATTCGATCCGGCAATCTGGATTACGTCCGGGATCTTGGTCAGATTTTTGACTTCCAGCGCACGATTCATGAAGGCACTTAAGAAAATCCGGTGACGCATCGTCCGATTGAAATCGGAATCTTCCCGATAACGCACATAACCAAGCGCTTCTTCACCGCTATAGATCGGTTTATTCGCTTCAACAAACAGCTTCTCATGAATTTTGAGCTTGTTCTCAATATTCTTTTTGATCGGCAGTTCAACGCCACCCACCGCATCAACAATATCCTTGAGCCCGTTAAAATTAATCGCGGCATAGAAATCCACTTTGTTCCCCAGCAAATTCTCCACCGTATCCATCGCCATCTTGGCTTCACCATGGGCATACGCTGAGTTGATCTTCGACTTCACATCCCGGCCGACAATCTCGGTATAGGAATCGCGTGGAATAGACAGCAGCAGCACTTTATTGTCTTCTGGACGCACGACGGAATAGATGATGGTATCCGAACGGCTTGGTTCATTATCCCGTTGGTCAATCCCTAGCAGCAAGAGCGAGAACGGGTCCGTATGTTCCACGACAGGGGCATCCTTATCGCCAGCTGGTTTAAAGGAGTCATCCAAGGCATCCTTCACCGTAGCTGAAGCGAACATATTAAAGGCAAACACGACGAGTTGCTTTTGATAAATAAATCCGAGTCCTCCCAACACAAGCAGCACACTTAGGGTGATGATCAATGGTTTCTTCCATTTCTTCTTCGGTTTCTTCGGCTTCCGTCTTGTTAAATGTGCAGCACTGTTTTCCATCATATCTCCTTTAATAACGGGTTCTTAGAATCATTTAACTATATTAATAACACGTTTTCAATAGATTACGTTATAATCTGCATTACATAAATATACATAAAGGGAGCGATGAAGGATGGAGTATCGACGTTTGGGCAATAGTGGTTTGCGTGTGTCGGCACTGGGGCTTGGCACCAATGCGTTTGGCAAACGCGCGGATGAAGCGGCTTCTACCCGCATTATTCATGCAGCGATGGATCAGGGAATCAACTTTATCGATACCGCCAATATCTACGCAGGCACGGAATCGGAACGCATCATCGGACAGGCTCTCACAGGTCGACGGGAAAACGCGGTGCTTGCTACCAAAGCTGGATTACCCCGGCATGATGGTCCTCATGGGCGGGGTTCCTCCCGCTACCATCTGCAACAAGAGCTGGAACATAGCCTGCGGCGTCTGCAAACGGATTATGTGGATCTGTACCAGATCCATACTTTTGATCCGCATACACCGCTGGATGAGACACTGCGCACACTGGATGATATGGTCACTTCCGGCAAAGTCCGTTACATCGGGGCCTCCAACTATGCAGCTTGGGAGCTGATGAAAGCTCTGGGCATCAGTGAACAGAAAGGTTATGTGCGCTACATCTCCACCCAAACCAGCTATTCCCTGGCAGACCGTACACCTGAGCTTGAACTGGTACCAATGTGTCTGGATCAGGGTGTAGGCATTATCCCTTATTTCCCGCTGGCAGGTGGTATTCTGACCGGTAAATATAACGGACAGACCAGTGTGCCTTCTGGTTCCAGAGCAGACACCGATCCGTCCTTCAACCGTTTCCTGCTGGAGCATAATATCCAACTGAGTGAACAGGTGAGTGCTAAAGCTGCCTCATATGGTTGCTCCCCGAGTGTGCTATCGCTCGCATGGCTACTGACACGTCCAGCTGTATCCACAGTGATTGTGGGCGCTACACGCACCGAACAGCTGGAACATAATCTGGCTAGTCTGGACATGTCACTGCCTGATGAGCTGTTGGCCGATCTGGATCAGATCAGTGACTCTTTCCGTCGCCGCGAGCCATTTGCATCCTATCGAATCGATTGAGCAACCGAAATAGACCTCCCGACAAGATAAAGTCAGGAGGTCTATTTGTATTTTACAGAGGTGTTATAATTATTAATAATCAGAAAATTTTCCAGTTCCACTACATTCTGTAGTTTAATAAATTAAAAAAAGATATATTACGGATCAACTCTCCGTTTTTTGACGAAGAAACTCTTGCATAATCTCCATATATTCTTCCTTGCGATCATCCAAAGTTTCGAAGAATGCCTTGTCCGATTCCTCGACAAGATGGATTCCCTCCACAGCCAATCGGGTTCCTTCTTCCGTTGTTGTGATAATATTGGCACGCGTATCTGTCTGATGACGAGCGCGGGTAATTAATCCCCTTTTTTCAAGCGCACGTAGAACCTGAGAAGTCACGTTAACATCCACCTTGGCAAACTGAGCAATTTGAACCTGAGTAACTCCCTTGCCTTCCTCATCGTGTTCATTGAGCCATAAACAGGCGTGCAATAATACAAATTGAGGTTGTGTCAGTTCGAGGGGCTCCAGCACCCTGCGTACTTCCTTTTGCCACATGGCTGTAACCTGCCATAACAGATATCCCGGACTTTCTTGTGCGTTTTTATACCGTGAGCTTGTCATCTCATACCTCCATGATGTGCGACCTTATGCAACAGAATATATACCCGTCAGTCAATGAAGTAAATCCATTATTCATATAACGATGATGGAAACATATCCGTTGCAACTCTGTGTGTTCTTTCTCAAAAAAATAATTAGCGCGCAGGGATAAACTGCTTCACCCATTGTCCGAATCCTTGCGGATTGCGGCTCTGTATAAGAATGGTTCCTTCTCCCCGGAACCGACATACCAGTCCTTCTCCACTTGTAACACTGGATAACCAGCCTTGTGAAGCTTTCTCAATACGGTAATCTACATAATGAGGCCATGCCACCAAATGGGCGTTATCCACGATCATTTCTTCACCTGCTGCCAGATTAATCGCATGGATGGCACCATAGGAAGATAGAAATACCGTTCCACGTCCGCTGATCTCAATAATGAAGAAACCTTCTCCCGAAAAGAGACCTTTCTTCAGGTTTTGCATTTTGGTATTCACCTGAATGCCCTCGGTTCCTGCCAGAAATCCATCTTTCTGCACATAGAGTGAATAGGAACCGTCCAATTCAACAGCTTCTACATCGCCCATGCTTGAAGGTGAGAGCAGAATCTCTGCCGACCCGCCCGCAGCCGTCAGTTCCTGAAAGAAAAACTTCTCCCCGCTCAGCATCCGACCGAACCCGGCAAACATTCCACCTTCTGCCGAACCCTTCAGTTCAACCGTAGGAGTCATAGATACCATCGCGCCACTCTCGGCCTTGAATCGCTCTCCCCGCTGCAAATGTACCTTGAGCATCGCAAAAGCACCATCATATAAAATCTCATAGTTCACGGTTGCACCAGCTCCCTATTGTCAGAGTTAAAATCATTGAGTCCATTATCTTCCAGAACTGCTGATTTGTCTCCGTATTCCTTCACAATATGTTGATCTCCCCAGTTACAGAGCGCATTGAGAATCGGTTCAAGACTTCTCCCGTAATCACTCAATTCGTATTCTACTTTGGGAGGGACCTGATTATATACGATTCGATTCACGATTCCGTCGTTTTCAAGCTCTCTCAGCTGCTGTGTTAACATTTTTTGTGTAATTGCGGGCATAATACGCTTGAGATCACTGGTTCGTCTTTTCCCATGTGTCAGATGACAGAGAATGACGCATTTCCACTTCCCACCGATCACTTCTAGGGTAGCTTCAACCGAGATGTTATATTTTTTTCTAACCATAACTTGCTTCCTCCCTGATGAATTGGATTACATCCGTCGCATGCTGTATAGGCACCAAAAAGTACGTAGGGTACTAAAAAGTACGTACTATTCAATCTATACCGAATAACTCATAATAGCATTTGCCGGTACGTAAATCTACATTCGGGGGAGTTGAGCAAGAAATGTTACAAGATTCAAAACGCAGCACGTGGGCGCTGCTGGCGCTGGCTATCAGTGCGTTCGCTATCGGTACCACAGAGTTTATCAGCGTTGGGCTACTGCCCCTCATTGCAGATGACCTGGGCATTTCCGTAACTACAGCGGGACTGACCGTTACTTTATATGCATTAGGCGTTACCTTTGGGGCTCCTGTTCTGACCTCACTGACGTCTACCATATCTCGCAAAACGCTATTGCTTGCCATCATGATTGTCTTCATTGCGGGTAACACGATGGCTTCACTATCGACGGGCATCACCATGTTACTCATTGCACGAGTAGTGTCCGCTCTGGCACACGGGGTGTTCATGTCCATAGGCTCCACGATTGCAGCCGATCTGGTGCCTGCCAACCGTAGGGCGAGTGCTATTGCCATCATGTTCTCCGGTCTAACCATTGCCACAGTAACCGGTGTACCTCTCGGTACACTCATCGGCCAACATTGGGGCTGGCGCGCTGCCTTTATCCTGATTGTTGTGGTTGGCATCATTGCGATGATCGGGAACCTGATACTCGTGCCATCCACGTTGAAGCGAGGAACACGGACGGCATTTCGGGATCAGCTGAAGCTCGTTACAGGTGGACGCTTGCTGCTTGCTTTTGCCATCACTGCTGTTGGGTACGGAGGAACATTTGTTGTCTTTACGTATCTGTCCCCGTTGTTGCATGATATTAGCGGTTATTCCGAGAAAACAGTAGCGTTCATTCTGTTGTTGTACGGAATAGCCATCGCTATTGGCAACATCATCGGTGGCAGAGCAGCCAATCGCAACCCGCTCAAGGCGCTCTTCTACATGTTCATCATTCAGACCATCATTCTCGGCGTGATGTACTTCACCGTCCCGTTTAAGTTGGCAGCACTGCTCACCATTCTGGGTATGGGCCTGCTCGCCTTCATGAATGTGCCTGGTCTTCAGATGTACGTTGTAACCTTGGCTGAACGATATGCACCACAGGCCAAGGATGTAGCCTCAGCCTTTAACATCGCCGCATTTAATGCAGGGATCGCTATAGGTGCCTATTTGGGTGGAGTGATCAATGATTCCATCGGTTTGATTCACACGACATGGGTCGGAGCCTTGATGGTTCTCGTAGCTGTAATCCTGACCGCATGGGCTAAAATGCTGGAAAGCAAGGATCAACATGCATCAGTCGAAATGGAGAAAGCTTCTTCGTTCTAATTTCCATTCCGACCATGGGTCTCACTCTTATATATATCAGTTCCAGCCTTCGAGGGGAACCGGTTTCATATGGTATTTTATTATACTATAATACGTTGAACCCAATTTGATCTACTGTGATTTAATTTTGTATGATAAAACAACAAAAATTCAGCTTAATATGACTGATTTTTACACACTTTAAGGAGGAAATCTCATGACAACAGCTCAAACCGCACAACATTTACAATCCACAGTAACTCTGCATAACGGTGTTTCTATGCCTTGCTTCGGACTTGGTGTATTTAAGGTAGAAGAAGGATCTGAACTGATTGAAGCCGTGAAAAATGCGATTAAACATGGATACCGCAGCATTGATACTGCTGCAATATACGGCAATGAAGCTGGTGTGGGCCAAGCAATTGCAGAAGCTTTGCAAGAAAACAACCTGAAACGCGAAGAACTGTTTGTTACATCTAAAGTATGGAATGCAGACCTTGGATATGAAGAGACTCTTGCCGCTTTTGATACCACATTGAACAAACTGGGACTGGAATACCTTGACCTGTATCTGATTCACTGGCCTAAGGCAGGCAAATACAAAGCAGCCTGGAAAGCAATCGAGGAACTGTACGCGGCTGGTCGCATTAAAGCTATTGGCGTAAGCAACTTCCAGATTCATCATCTCGAAGACCTGATGCAGGATGCCAAAGTGAAACCGATGATCAATCAGGTAGAGTACCACCCTCGCCTGACTCAGGTTGAGCTTAAAGCTTTCTGTGAGAAGCATGGTATCCAGCTTGAAGCTTGGTCCCCTCTGATGCAAGGTCAACTTTTGGACAACCCAGTGCTCACGGCGATTGCTTCAACCAAAGGCAAATCGGTTGCACAAGTCATCCTGCGTTGGGATCTGCAAAATGGAGTCATTACTATTCCGAAGTCCACCAAGGAACAGCGGATTATTGAGAATTCCTCCATCTTCGACTTTGAACTTTCAAATGAAGAGATGGATCAGATCAGTGCTCTGAACGAAGATGTACGCGTTGGACCTGATCCGGACAACTTCGATTTCTAATGAATAGCCTTTTTGGAGCCTGCTTTGTTTGACATAGCATAACGAAAAAACACCGGACCAGTAGCCGGTGTTTTTTCGTTATATTCTCTTCCCTATAGCTAAGCCTCGCTAAAACTGCACGCTTCAATTCAAAATGTTGTAATCCATATTTTAACTATTGAACCTGCCACAATGCAGGGACATTGGATGGTTCCCACCCAGACAAGGAAGTGTGGGACTGCAAACATTTATACGTCTTGCCGCTATAGGTGACCAGCTGTCCTACAGTATAGGCTGTATTCGCCTGCCAAGCGGAAACGCCCGGATTCGTCGTTCCTGCTGTTGTTTTCACGGTCACCGCATTGCTCGCAGCAGAACCATTCCCCGCTGCATCCTTTGCTTTTACAGTAAATGTATACGAGGTATCCGCTGCAAGCCCGCTGATGGTTGCTGTCGTTCCGGTCACGGATGTCGCCAGAGCCGCTCCATTATACACATCATAACCCGTTACACCCACGTTATCCGTGGATGCCGCCCAGCTCAGCGTTATGCTGGATGTTGTTTGCGCGGTTGATGCCAGGTTCGTTGGTGCAGTTGGCGCTTGCGTATCACCTCCCGGCTGAGTGGTAGTGCTTATGGTTACAGCATTACTGGCTGCAGACAGATTGCCTGCTGCATCTTTTGCTTTGATCGTGAAAGTATAAGAAGTACCAGCAGTAAGTCCACTGATCGTTGCTGTTGTTCCGGTGACGGATGTTGCAAGATTATTGCCATTATAGACGTTATAACCGGTAACCCCTACATTATCCGTTGAAGCATTCCAGGCCAGCGTCACCGAGTTGGCCGTCACACCTGTCGAGCGGGCATTACCGGGTACGCTTGGCGCCGTCGTATCTGCTGGAGGCACTGTACCTCCGGTAGGCAGATCGGCTTTCAGTTTATTTTGAAGTGTTTTGTTCCGGTCACCGCTAAGCTCCCAGAACATCGCTCCGCCAAGTCCTTTGCTCTTGATATAAGCGGTTTTATATCCTACAGACTCCGCATCATCATAGCTAATAAAACGCTTGTTGGTCGCATTATAGAGATATGGCACCTTGGCCGTGTCATTCCAGTAACGCGTGTACCCGTTTTTGTTAATGTAATTGGTCTCCAGATCATAAAAATCAAAGGAGCCTGCTTCCCATGTTCCAACGGAAGAACCCCCCGTGCAGGTCTGATACTGACCATTACTCGCCTGTGCGCATCCATCCCAGCCGCGGCCATAGAATGGAACACCAAGCACAAGTTTGGCGGCCGGTACGCCAGCATTCAAATGCCCTTGTGCTCCGGCAGCCACATTAAATGTATTGGCATCCGGCACCCCAGCAGCCGAAGCCGCTGGGTCATAGTTCAACGGCGCGTTATGCGCGCTGACTTTTTGCCAGGCCCCGTTAAAATCGTATGTCATAATATTAATCCAGTCGACGATGGCAGCTATATTGGCAAGCTCAGTATTCGCAGCATAGGTCGTCGATGCACCGCTTGCAATCGTAAGCAGATACTTCTTGCCGTCCACAGCTCCGGCAGCATCCAGTTTCTCACGGATTTTGCTCAGAAGCAGTGTGTAATTCTGCTTATCCTCAGGACGTTTGCTGTTACCATCAAGTCCGCCTGATACCGGATACTCCCAGTCCAGATCTACCCCGTCAAAATTGTATTTCCGCAGGAAGTCGACGGCAGAGTTTGCAAATACCTCTCGCGTTGCAGCAGTCGCAGCTACATCGGAGAAGCGATTGGACCATGTCCATCCTCCCACGGAGATGATTGTCTTCAGACTAGGATTGATCTGTTTCAGCTTGTTAAGCTGATTGATATTGCCTGCAATGGGCTGATCCCACGTATCCCCTGCAAATGTCTTGCCGGTATCAATCCATGGATCGCCAAGTACAATCGTTCCATTCGGTACATTGATTGTCTGACTCTTCTCATTCTGACACGTCCAGGTCACCGGGTTAGGGCCCGAAGGGTCCGGATTTCCATGAATACCGTTCCAGCAAATATCGGCAAACGCATAGTTGATATGCGTGACTTTGGTTGGGTCGATGTCCGTTACATTATAGTTTCTCCCATACGCAGCCCAGGACGGGTAGTAACCAACAATTTTATAAGAATCTGCAGCTGCTGCCGTAGCGGGTTGGAGCACAAAAGAAGGAATAATGACGGATAAGAGCAGGGATAGACCCAGGAGAAACTTCGCGGTTTTCTTGACAGCAGTGTGTTTATTTAAATGTATCATCTAATACACAACCTCCTTTGTCGTTTGCGTACTCAGCCCGTTCAGGAACGGACGATGTGCGCTCGAAAACTGGTTATTCGTATATGCATCCCAGTTGATTGACCAGGTCATAATCCCTTTTATCCCCGCATAGCCCGCAGGCTGGAGCAAAGTATAGGAACCGCCGTACGACACACCTTTGATCAAATAATTCAGTGCCTTCTGCAGATCGGCTGGCGTTGTATAACCACCTCCAGCAGCCTGCTGGGAAGCCGGTACGCCGATGGCAATCTGGTCCGGTCGCAAGGGGCTAAAGAAAGGGCCTGTGCTACCGCCTACATGAAAGCCTTGAAGCAGCATCTCCGCCATGGCCACATGGAAATCAGCTGTTCCTTGGGCGTAAGAGCGTCCATCCAGCCCCACCATGGAGCCCGTGTTATAGTGCTGTACATGAAGCAGAGTCAGGTCATTACGCAAGGCATGGATGACTGGCAGGTAAGCTCCCCAAGGGCCGCCGTAGCTCAGATATCCACCCTGTACATAGGCCGTCTCCGGCGCAGCCGTCAGGATGAAATTCGCGCCGAAGTGTGACTTAACCGCTTTCACGCCTTGGATGAGGTTAACAATTTTCGGTGTAGTTGGACTACGGAAATCGGTATCCCCTGCATTCAGAGACAGGGAACTTCCTTCCAGATCGATATCCAGACCATTGAAACCATACGTGGAAATGATTGATTTTAACGAATCTTCGAATTGCTGTCTCTTGGTCGCGTCGGTAATCTCAATGGTACCGTTGGCTCCCCCCATGGAAAGCAGTACTTTTTTCCCTTGACTTTGAAGGTAGGCAATATCGGATTTGAATTCGGCTACCGTTGCATTATATGGAGTAAAAGCAAGCGTTCCGCTGCCATGTGAAATCGGTTCGGCAAAGGAAACATTAATGACGTCATAGGCTGTTGATACGTTACGAAGTCTGATATTTGTTGAACCATTATCGAAGTTGTGCCAGTAGCCGATCAGCCATTTGCCGCCGGTTGGCCCAGGATTGGAAGATCCATTGGAAGTTGTCACACTGAGGGAGGTGCTCGCAGCGGATATATTGCCTGCGGCATCTTTGGCTTTTACCGTAAAAGCATAAGTCGTGCTAGCTGTCAGTCCAGTGACTACAGCTGTTGTAGTTGAAGTACTTGTCACAAGAACGCCGTTCCGGTACACCTCATACCCCGCTACGCCCACATTATCCGTGGATGCATTCCAGGAAAGACTCACGGAGGTGTTCGTGATGGAGGATGAAGTCAGACCCGCAGGAACAGAAGGTGGTGCCGTATCTGGCGTTGGCGTTTCCCCGTCCGAACCTTCCCCGACGTATTTCCACAACGCGGGCACAATAGAGGGCTCCCATCCGGTCAACGCTGTGTGTGCCTGAATACACTCATAATCTTTATTTTGATATGTTACGAGGTCTCCTTTCTTGTATGCGGTGCCTGCCTGCCACTGGGCGGCGGCATCGGCTCTCGGTGCAAACCACGAAATAAGTAGAAGAAATGCCAAAGCAAATGTAATGACCGGGCGGAATCGAACAGCTTGATTCAAGCAAAATCCCTCCTGTACTAAGGATACGTTCACCTTGCAAACAAAACTTCAATTGTCCACCTGCATCTGATCTGTGATCGATTAGTGCCAGCCTCATTCAGCCATCTGATGTTGCGTGTCACTTCACTCCCTTCCCTTACCAAAATGGACCTTCCCTCTCGTGTTCTTTTTTTGCAGGCACCATCCAAATTTTACAGGGAATTTACAGATCCTCACCCTGTATTTAATCAGTAAAATGCAAAAGAGATAAGGGATAAAATAGTTCTATTGGGGGCGAAAAATGTAATATAGCGCACAAAAAAGGTTTTCTTTCAACTCCTTAGGAGACTTGAAAGAAAACCTTTGTTAGATATTGCGCAGAGAAGAGGGCGTATCTTACCGCCGCTACTCCCCTCTCCTTTCAAAAGGCTGCCATCCATCCACGCCGGACAGAATCAGAGGTACAGCGTACTCGGCCGCTTCCTGTTCGGTCAGTATTTTGGCCCAAGGCACACGTTCAGCAGCACATCCGGCACCAGGCCCGGCGCTGTTATATTCCACATACTGAACGGTCTGCTCTGCATCTGTCTTGTTCCAGTTGTGCCATCCCTCCCGCTTCACATGAGCGCCGATCCAGCAGTTCAGAAAACAGACTTTGGCATGATGGCGCCACGGTCTGCCCAGATACACCGACTGCGGCGGAGCATTGCTGGTCAGATCACAGTCCAGAAACACATAGCCGTAACGCACATCCTCCGGCGTAGAGGCTGCGGTAATCCAACCATTCACTTGTCCATCCGCAGCCTCCACTTCAGTCAGGCGATTCTTCGTAAAGATCTCGCAGCCCTTAAACACCACCGTAGCCGAACCAAAAATAAAATCGATATCACCTTCGATGTAACAGTCCTCGAAATACTGCCGCAGTTTACGCCGCTCAGCACCATCGCGTGGCCCGCCAAAATAACTGCGATCCATGGGCTGCTCCGGCAGCGGGCCGGTGAAGATCGTATCCTGGTGACCGATCAAACGACAGCGGCGAAAGGCCGCCCGGTCTCCATCCACATAAACGGCCAGCGCCTGGCCAACCTGCTTGCCCGGCCCGGCAGCATTTACGAAGGAAATCTCCTCTGCCGTGAAATCATCAGCACCAATGAAAGCCGTATAGGAGTGAAACGTATGATATGGCGACCCGTCCGCGAATTTCTTGAGTGCATGATCATCATACGTAATGATCGTCTGCTCAGCCCCCTCACCAATCAGGTGGATGCCCGGCTTCTCCATATGCAGCTTCTCATGATAGACACCAGCCTTCACTCGAATTGGAACGGTTCCGATGCCATTCTCCGGCAGCGCATCAACTGCAGCCTGAATCGTCACATAATCCCCTGTCCCGTCTGAAGCAACAGTCAGACAGGGAGCCGATGATTCCAATGCTGTATTTGGCAATCTCTGCTGCGTCATGGCAATCGCTCCATTTCCAGCGCTGCCAGCAGAAGCGGGGCCACCCCCATAAAGGAATCGCTTACAACCGCTTCGCTTACATAATAGTTGTACGAGCCATCCCGGTCCAGACTTAGTCCTGCGCCATGACAGATCCCGTGTAACCGAACGCCTTCAGCCGTCTCTTCCACCAATCTGGAGGACAGTCCCTGCCATCCCTTCTCTGCCGCAGCTCTGAAATGTGGCTCCAGATAAAGCAACCGCACACCCTTCGCAAGTGCATATACAAACATGCTTGACCCGGATGCTTCCAGATAGTTGCCTTTGCGGAAGCCCTGATCCAGCACCTGGAACCATAACCCGCTCTCCTGCTCCTGCACGCGTACCAAAGCATGACATATCCGTTCGAAGATACCAATGATGGTTCCGCGCTTTGGATGGTTCACGGGGAAATGCTCCACGCTGTCTACAATCGCCATGGAATACCAGCCCATCGCCCGGCTCCAGAAGTGTGGCGAGCACCCTGTCGATGAATCTGCCCAGACCTGCTCCTTCGATTCATCCCAGCCATGATAGAGCAGCCCGGTCCGTGGATCACGGGTCTGGCGTTCGATCAGCAGAATCTGATGTGCAACTTCATCCCATAACTCGGGACGATGAAATGTCTTCGCATACTCGGACAAAAAGGGAGAGGACATATACAGGCCGTCCAGCCACATCTGGAATGGATAGATTTTTTTGTGCCAGAAACCGCCCTCCGACGTGCGGGGTTGCCCTGCGAGCTGTGCTGCCAGGAGATGAGCTGCTTCTGCGTAACGCTGATCTTCAGCACCATCCAGTATTGCAAACAGGTTTTTCCCTTGATTAATCTGATCCAGATTATATTCTTCCAAAGTATAGGTGCCAATAGAGCCGTCCGGCTGGATATACAGGTCCATATGTTTTTTCATAAAATCAACATACTCTTGTTTGCCATAATACTGCCCGGTTCGTGCCATCGCCATCAAGGTCATGCCTTCCACGTATGCCCATCGCCCCGAAGGGAACGCATGATAACCGTCCCCGTCACATTGCTGGATGATCGTTGCTGCAATTCGCTCAGACCAGGATAACTGTGTCTGTACCTGCATAAGCAATTCCTCCTTGAATTTTGTACTCACCTAATACATGTATGACTAACTGCTGTTGAATTGCGAAGGTTCAGCTTGGGCTGAATAACTACCGGAACATCGACCTGTTCATCACGGATTAACGATACAATCAGCTCTGCTGCCTGCACGGCCAGTTCATCCAGAGGCGGGCCAATTGTAGTCAAGGCCACTTCCGCATATTGCATATCCGGCAGATCATCATACCCGATTAACGAGATATCGCGTGGAACACTGTAACCTGCCTCAAGTAAAGCCCGGAGTGCACCTCGGGTGACCAGGTTGTTCAGTCCAATAAAAGCTGTCGGCGAATCCGCCCCAAACGCATGATTACGTATGGCAAAATACCCGTCTTCCCAGGAGGAATGCGCTGGCAGCACATGGTCTTCGTTAAAATCCAGACCCGTACGCTGCAACGCTTCCCGGTAACCCTCCAGCTTGATGTGCTGGGAGTTGCCGATGAATCCGATTCGGCTGTGGCCCAGCGATTTCAGATGCTCCACTGCTTTGAACAGCCCTTCTTTGCGATCAATCTTGATGTAAGGAGAGTTCGGCGCTTCATCTGTACCCAGCACAAAACATGGCATGTTGAGTGTTGCAAACTTTTTCCAGAACATCTCCCGATTGTCCAGTGCATAGTCCCACAGAATACATCCGTCCACGCGCAGCTGGCTGAAGACATCCACGCCATCATCCGCCACAACCAGGATCATCTGATATCCCCGCTTCTTCAGCTCGGTGTGCAGACGGCCGGAGATGTTCGAGAATAACGGATTGCTCAGCTCATCCAGCACAAAACCAATGATGTTGCTTCTGCCGGTGGAGAGCTGCCGGGCCAACATATTTTTCCGATATTGATGTTTCTCCGCGACCGCAAGCACCTTCTGCTTTGTTGCCGGTTTGATCGCGGGATCATCATTCAGCGCCTTCGATACCGTGCTATAGCTCACCCCCGCCAGTTTGGCAATATCTTTAATGGTTATCAAAATCAATCAACACCTCTCATACGCCTGAAACCCTAATTTTCTATTTCTGTGCAGACTTATAACGATCATATTGTGCCTGTCTGCCCGCAATAACCTGCTCTATATTCATCTTCTTCAACGTCTCAATATAACTGTCAAACTGATCCAGACCGGCGTCACCGCTAATAAACTTAAAGTTCATCTCTTCCACATATGTGGTGATGTCAGGCATCGCCATGCTCTCCACACTCGCTTCATCCGGCAGGGCATAGACAAACGGGAACGGTTCGCGCACATACGGCTCCAGTTCTTTATCCATCTTCGCATGCCAAGGGGCTACGACGGAATCAGCAGAATCGGTGGATTGGATGTTCGGCAGATTCACCGGACCAATGCCGAGCTTCTGAATGTATTCATTGTCCTTGCCTTTGTCCGTAAATGTCTTCACGCCATTCTCTTCCGTATACGTGTCATCCTTGATGCCCCACGTATAATACGTCTGTGCTTCCTCACTTACGGCATAGTCCAGGAAACGGAAAGCAAGTTCAGGATTTTTACTATCGCGTGTAATGCCAAAGATGCCACTCACTGGTGTACGTCCTACATAGAACTGATCCCCATGCGGTCCTTTCAGTGGTAAAATGCCTTTGATGATTGGCTCTTCTGGATTGTAATCCTTGAACAACGGACTGTAGACCATTGACATATACCAGCTAAAATTAAACGTTGCTCCCGTCACATCCTGAGAGATGCGCGACGTGACCTGATCACTCGTGGTACTCGCATAATCCACCCCAAGCAGACCTTCCTTGTACAGTCCATTCAGATAGGTCAAGTACTCCTTGTAGGTAGGCTCATAATAGCTGAAATGTACTTTGCCCTGATCATCTGCGTAGAACTGGTTGGACAGGTCGAGACCAAATGCCGGGCCAAAGGCCATGGACACAAATTTGGCTTCCATGGACAGCGGAATCTCATCGGCTTTTCCGTTGCCGTTCGGGTCCTCTGTCTTGAACTTGCGCAGCATCGCCGTAAATTCATCCAGCGTGGTCGGCTCGCTTAATCCCAACTTATCAAGCCAGCGCACATTAACCATAAATACCGGCATGTAGTTGCGGGTTAACGTCTGCTGCGGGATATAATACATTTTACCATCTGGCGTTGTTAAACTGGCTTTGACCGAAGGCGACTTTTCATATATTTTTTTAAGATTCACGCCGTACTTCTCTACCAGTTCATTAATCGGAATGAACAGACCGCTGTTAATGTACTTCATCAGTTGATCCTGATCCGGCAGGTACACGATATCGGGCAAGCCGGTACCGGCAGCCAGCCTCGGATTTACGGCATCCGCATAGTTCTGCGGCGGAATCAGATCCCAATCCACCGTTACACCGGCGTTGCTCTCAATTTTCTTAACGATAGCTGCGGTGGACAAGTCCACATTGGTCGTCCAAGCGTTGGTGCCGAGAATGGACAGCTTGGCATCCGGTTGATCCGTTACTGGCCCTGCCCCGGTATAATTGAAGGCTGGCTCCGAACTGGACGGGGTGCTCCCCGCATCGGTTCCCGCCCCTGTTCCGCCGCTACATCCCGCCAGGCTGATTGCCAGTATCGCTGCGATTACACTTTTTCTTCCTGCCCCTTTAAATCTCATCCATCATTCCTCCTTGGTATGAACCATTTTGAACTCCCTTGAATGACATGACACTTAAGTAAGTAAAGCTATCCTTTCACGGCTCCGAGGGTAATCCCCTTAACGAAGTACCGTTGGATAAACGGGTAGATCGTAACAATAGGCAGAATGCTGACCACAATGGATACATAACGAACCTGAAGGGAGGAGACCGCCAGCGCACCAGATGTCATCGTACCGCCCATCTTCTGCATCACTTCCGGCGAAGCCATGATCAGCACTCTTCGCAGGAACATCTGTAAGGGCTGCATATCCTGTTTGCCCAGATATAATAGGGCCGTGAAAAAGTTGTTCCAGTGGAATACCGCATAGTACAGCGTGAGCACAGCCAGTGTTGGCTTGATGATCGGAACCGCCAGACGATACAGCATCGTCATCTCGTTGGCCCCGTCTATACTGGCACTTTCGAAAATTTCATTCGGAATGCCTTCGAAGGCCGAGCGGCAGATCATGACATTAAACGTAATCAACAGCACAGGCAGCACCATAACCCAGCGGGTGTTGTACAGCCCAAGCGAGGTAATCAGCATGTAGACCGGAATGAGTCCACCCGAGAAATACATGGTGAAGGCGATGAAGAAATTCAGCTTGCGACGTAAGAAAAACTGCTGTCTGGATAATGGAAACGCGGCAAGACATGTTGCCACGATGTTCAACAGTGTGCCTACCACGGTGTACCAGAGGGTGTTGTAGAACGAAACCCACAACTCCTTGTATTGCAGTACCATTTGGTAACCTGACAGGGTAAATCCAACGGGCCACAATACAACTTTTTGTTTGTCGATGGCATCCACCGAGCTGAATGAAATACTAATGACGTACAGAAAGGGATACAACGTGACAACAACCGCCAGTATGGTCAGCAGGTAGACACATCCGTAGAACAAACGGTCACTTCTCGATTTTTGCATACAGGTCTCCTTTGGTCCGGGTTATAGTCTTACCAGAGTGACATCTTGGTCAGGCGGCGTGTCATGGAATTGGCAGCAAAAACAAGGATAAAGGTGATAATGGAGTTGAACAGGCCGACCGCTGTGGCGAAGCCGTAATTCTGGCCCTCAATCCCCATCCGGTATACATAGGTGGACAAGACATCAGCCGTTTCGTAGGTGGCTCCGTTGTAGAGCAGATATACCTTCTCGAAACCTACACTCATAATGCCGCCAAGCGACAGAAGCAGAAGAATGACAATGGTTGGTTTGATACTGGGAAGGGTCAGGTGCCATAGCTCCTGGAATTTGTTGACACCGTCGATTTTGCCGGAATCATACATCTCGGGGTCGATCCCCATAATGGCTGCAATGTAGATGATGGAGCTGAAGCCAAAACTTTGCCAGATGTCGGAACTCGTGAAGATGGTACGGAACCAGCTCGCATCCATCATGAAGTTCACTTTTTCCATGCCAAGACTCGCGATGAGGGTGTTCACAATACCGTCTGTTGGTGACAGGAAGTTAATAATCATGCCGGCTACAACAACAGTGGAGATGAAGTGAGGAAGGTACGTAACCGTCTGGGCAAATCGCTTGAATGTCCGGTTCTTGATCTCCACGATGCAGACAGCGAATAAAATCGGAATGGAGAAACCAAACAGGAGTGGCAGGAAGGCGAGCAAAAATGTGTTACGCAGCAGTCGCCAGAAGTAAATGGAATTCACGAACTGTTCGAACCAGCGCAGTCCCACCCACTCCCCGCTGAGCATGCCCTGCCCCGGCAAGAAATTGCGAAATGCCAACAGCACGCCAGGCATCGGAAGGTACATAAAGATGAGGTAATACAGAAAGATAGGCGAAAACATCAGTAGCAAATATTTATCCCGTCTGATCAGGCTGAACAGCGTGGACATGCGTTTATTCAACGTGAAACACTCCCCTTCGCTACATAATTACAACGTTTGAATTTTTGAATAAAAAGAACTGTCATTTCTCTGACGTATTTGTTATTCATCTCATTCACATTTTGTAACAACCTATATTATTCTGCGTAATAACGAGATAATTACTTGAAATAGTCCTCCTCACACCGTATTTCTTTCTTTTCAATACTTGCCATAACCATAATTACAACGTTGTAATTTTAATCTAAATGTATACGCTTACATAAACTTTTTCCCATCTTAGCAAAGTCTTCAATATTTGGCAACAACAAAAATCAGTGTCATGTTATAACGTACTAAATACAGTCTCGCATATGCGAGACTGCCCGTTAAAATCTAAATGTGATTCCGATATTCCATCGGTGTCATAACATACACTCGCTGAAAGGCTCTGTAAAACTGACTGACGCTGGAAAATCCCAGTTCATAACTGATTGTGGTCACTGAATCCGTTGTATGGCGGAGCCTCCTGGACGCTTCTTCTACGCGCAAATTCAGCAGATATTGATACGGTGTTGTTCCTGTAAGAGCCTTGAAAGAACGCATAAAATGATACCGGCTCTGATGCGCGACCATCGCCATCGAATCAATATCCATTGGACCTGTGTAGGCACTGTGAATGTAGTCCAGCACTCGTTGGAGATGAGGATCAATGAATGTACTGGGATTTACAGTCCTTTTTCCATTTTCCTGCCCCGTCAACATGCGTCTTAGATAAGTCTCGATCGCCAGTTCTGTTTCCTGCACTTGCAGCATTTCGGGCACATCATCTAACAAAATGGAATTCCAGCCTCGAAACAGACTGCTGATCTCAGCAGGATCAAAAGTCTGGGTAGGTCGAAACTCAGCTCGTCCCCCACTTAACTCCGCACCTTCGATACTGCCTAATGGTGGTTTACGGAACTTGATCACAATGACAGCCGAATCCGACCCTATCTCAAAATAATGCTCAGTCTGGGGATGAGCAATAATCCCTATGCCTGCTTTTAGCGGGTATGCCTGCCGTTCCTGTACCAGATGACATTGACCTCTGACCGGCAGCGTTAGCTGATACCAGTCGTCATGTACATGCGGCTCATTCGCAAACCCTCCGGTAGCTTTCCATAATTCCAACCCATTTAGCGTCATGTTTAATTCCATCGTTTGCTCACCTGCTGACATTATAGCAAATCGTGCTCACTTTCCAAGCACTTTTCACAAAGACATGATCTTCCCCCATCTTTTATCATAGAAAAAAATAATTCGAGGTGATCTCCCATGGCTCAGGCCACTTTAAGTAAAATGCAAATCAACTCCTCCGCCAATTGGGCACTTGCCGGAGTCAGCTTCGCCCATCTGCTGAATGATGCGATGCAGACGGTGGTTCCGTCTGCTTTCCCACTATTCCAGCAGACCATGCAGCTCAGTTTCGCCCAGATGGGCTGGATTGCCTTCACCCTGAATATTACCGCATCCGTCCTTCAGCCACTGGTCGGTTATATGTCGGATCGCAAACCCATGCCGATTCTGCTTCCTGGAGGCATGTTGTTCTCCCTGATCGGTGTTCTTGGCTTAGCCTTGTCTTCCGAGTTATGGATGTTGCTTGTATCGGCAGCATTGATTGGCATAGGCTCATCCATCCTCCACCCCGAGTCCTCACGCGTGGCTCATATGGCAGCCGGACGAGGACGCGGAATGGCGCAGTCGATCTTCCAGGTGGGAGGCAACACAGGACAGGCTATTGCTCCATTACTGGTCGCCTTCATCCTGCTGCCACATGGACAGCGAAGTTTTCTATGGCTGATGGGCTTTGCCCTGATCGGCATCTTTATTCAGTCTTTTGTCAGTCATTGGTACAGAGACAAGCTTGCCGAGACTCGCATTCGTCAGCAACGCCCTCTAAAATCAAGCGGCGCAGAGCCAGCAGCTCGGCCTGTGAGCAGGGGATTCATCGCTTTTACAATGGGAATTCTCATCCTGCTGCTGTTCTCCAAATTCGTATATATTGCAGGCATGACCGGGTACTACGCCTTCTATTATGCCGATGCATATGGCTTGCCTCTCTCCCAGGCACAGATCTGTCTGTTTATTTTGCAATTTGCAGGCATGGTCGGAACCTTGCTTGGTGGACCACTCGCTGACCGCTACGGACGCAAACCGATGATCTGGTTCTCCATTGCAGGCACTGCACCGTTTTCCCTGCTGCTACCTTATGCAGGACCCGTCTTATCCATGGTCTTGTGCGGAATGATTGGACTAATCCTGATGTCCGGTTTCAGCGTTATCATTGTCTACGCACAGGAATTGCTTCCTCGTCATATTGGAACAGTATCCGGATTGTTTTTTGGCCTGTCGTTCGGCATGGCTGGACTTGGCTCGGTTGTGTTAGGTTCCTTAATTGACGTGACCAGTATTTCGTTTGTTATCAAGTTATGTTCGTTTTTGCCACTGCTTGGTGTGTGTGCTGTATTTCTGCGCAAGGACCAACCAAGAACAGCGTGATAACCGTTGAAACCTCACTGATTTTGTGACTACAATACACCTAAGACACTCGAGGATATCAGAAGGAAGGAATAACGCATGATTATTGATGTACAGCATGTTACTTGGAAAAGGGGACCACTTACCCTGCTGAACGATGTGAACTGGCAGGTGAATGACGGTGAACACTGGGCGTTGCTTGGCCTGAATGGCTCCGGCAAAACAACACTCCTGAACATGATCACCGGGTATCTCTGGCCGACCGAAGGCAAGATATCCGTGTTAGGCCATGAATATGGGGATGTGGATTTAAGACAGCTTCGCAAGTCCATCGGCTGGGTCAGTTCGTCTCTGCAAGAGAAATTGCATGGCACAGACCGCACGCAGTATGTCGTGATCAGCGGTAAACACGCCACCATTGGCCTGTATGACAAGTTATCAGATGATGATCTGGATCAGGCACAGGAATTGATGCAAACGCTGGGCTGTCAGCACCTGTGGGATCGCGAATATCGTACCTGTTCTCAAGGGGAGAAACAGAAACTTCTTATTGCCCGAGCACTTATGGCCAATCCACGCGTACTTATTCTGGACGAGCCTTGCAATGGACTGGATCTGTTCTCAAGAGAGCGACTGCTGGATAGCATCCGTGAATTATCACAGCGTCCAGATACCCCTTCGCTCATCTATGTCACCCATCACACTGAGGAAATATTGCCTGTGTTTAGTCACAGCCTCCTGCTTCGCCGGGGTGAAATAGTCCATAGCGGATTAACTAACAATCTGATGAACACAGAAGTGCTTAGCAACTTCTTCGAGGCACCTGTGGAAGTTGATCGGCATGGAGAACGTGTCTATGTCAGAGCTGCGGCGGATTCATGAATTGTGGGGTTATACACAGCAAACGTAACATAGGTGTAGAAACATAACAGTAAAAGCCCAAGATCTTATCCACATGTGGATAGATTTCGGGCTTTTTACTCCTATATCTAGTGTTATCCACCGTTTTCTGTGTAGAACTTTCTATTTTATGAGTATAACTTGGTTATGTCCTTCTATTTATCTATACGCTTTATCACTATCTACTTCCGGGCACTTAAAAACAGAAACAATGGAATACGCTGCCTTCGTAGATAGGTTTCCTCGTTTACAAAATAAGCACGCTGTGGTGCTGACTCGCGTAAATGTTCTACATGGAATCCTGCCCGCTGCAACGCCATATAGTATGATTCAATGGACCGATGCATCTTTTTCACAGAACCGCCCAGCCACTGCTGCTCCCGATATCCTTCTACAAAATACTGATCAACCACCCAATCCGTTCGAGTCCCGGAGGGTTGCAGTGTGGACGTGATCACAGGATGTTCTACCGAGAATACAAATGTCCCGTTCTCTTTCAAAGTATTGTATATGTTGCGGAACAGGCTCTCCACATCTTCAATGTAGTGAACAGCCAGTCTTGATATAACCAGATCGTACACTCCGGCCGGATAGGTCCAGTCTTCCATGAACGCTTGCTCAATCCGGGCATTTAATCCTTTTACCGATTCGTTAGCTGCCTGAATCATATTCACAGAACCCTCAATCCCCGTATACGTCGCACCTTCGCGCTCCCTACTCAGCAATTCTGCGGCGAACCTTGCATCTCCACAACCAAGGTCCAGTATGTTCTTGCCGGCAACATCTCCAATCAACTCCAGCATCACCGGCTTCTCCAATGTATCATTGGCGTTCTCCTGCCACTTGCGACGTTCCATATACTTCTCAAAGTTCGCCTCATCATCGTAAAAGTCCGATCCTCTGTCCTTCATTCCGTGACCCTCCATTTCGGATAAGCATGCTTCCTATTTACAGCCTGTAAGAGTATACAGAATATGGATGTACCTGGCTATAACAAAAAAAGGCTGTTGTCTGGAGTTGTCCAGCAAAAGCCTTTCTGCCTTACACTTCTACAATTTTCGTCGCTTAGCCAAAACGTTCTGTTTTGTACCATTCGCTTTCGCGTTTCCGAATCTTGTCCATAATCAAGGAGTAGAATGCCTTGATCGAGATCAGGATGAACAGCTGTGCATATGTGAAATAGGATACGCAGGCATAGATGAAATTACGAGTATTGCTCTGTCCAATATCTGCGGCAAGTGCCAGATTGATCTGTAACACATAAATAAAGTACATGAGTGCCCAACCAATGACCAGGAACACATATGCATCGCCGGCAAACTGGAACGGTGAACTTACCTCTGGTTTAAATATGGCAATGACCCGATAGACCAGATTCACGAGAAATATAATATCCGATACAATGATCGCAAGCATAAACCAGAAATAACTGACGGCATAATAGATGACCAGCAACTTATTACGCCAACTGGAACGGTTAAACAGGTTATGGATATTATCCAGTACCACCTGGTAGTTCCCCTTGGCCCAGCGTTCGCGCTGCTTCATGTATACACTAAGCTGTTCGGGCTCCTGCTGATAGGCTTCCGCTTGCGGCGCAAGCGCCACAAACTGTCCGCGATTCAAAATCTCGAATGATAATGCCGTATCTTCTGTAATGGCTGTCACATCCCAGCCGCCAATCTCCCGGATCAACTCGGTTTTGATAATGTAATTCGTCCCCGGGATGGAACCAAGCTGGAACAATTCCCATAGTCCTGTGTGATACACACGTTGCGAAGTAATGATCTCCAGGTTGATGCATTTGGAGAGGAAATTCTGTCCTCTGTTGCGTGCTTTGTTTCTGCCAAAAACCACGCCATATTGTTCAGGATTCTCAAGCGATTTTTGGGTCAAAAACATTAATGAATTCCGTTCAGGTGCGGCATCTGCATCGAAGATACAGATCCAATCGCCCGTGGCTATGTCCAGTCCGTCATTTAATGCCCCGGACTTGCCACCTGTTCCTTTACGCTCCATTACTGTCACATTGCGATGCATATAACTGGTCTGACTTAGGAACGATTTCAGCTTCTCTGCGGTATCATCTGTACAGTTATCCGCGATCACGATGACCTGAACTTTATCCTCCGGGTAATTCAGGCGCAGAATATGCTCTACCGTCGCAACAATGACCAGACCCTCGTTATGCGCAGGTACCATGACCGTGACTGTTGGATAATGATCCATATCTTCAGGGATCTGAATCCCTTTTTTGTCCTGTTTATTAATAAAACGAATCGCACCTGCCATAATAACAATCGACTCGAATACGGCAATCCAGATACTAAATATGGATAATATTAAAATAAAATCAGCCACTTACTTTCCTCCGATCATACTTGCGAATAACTTTCGACCGAAAGCGAAGGGTTGCAATTGTTAACCAAATCGTGAATACCGCAAATAAAGAACTGACGGCGATACAGATCGGGATGAACCAGGACATATAGTCCACAGCGCCTCTCTCCTTCCCGTTATATAAGTTCAACTAAAGATTATTTACACTGACACTCCGAGGACAGAACAACCTTCCGATCGCTGTTATCCCCAGATTTTTTTGATTCCCTTCTTCATAAGGGAAAATCCAGGGATAAGCGTATGCTTCCGATGCAGCTTTCTTTCAGAAAGCTTTTAGGCGAACGCTTCGCTTCTTCAGATTATTTCTGTCCCCTCCGTTAACGTGTAAATGATTAGTTGAACTATATAACTTATATATACTCACCGATGAGATCGGTCTCTGTGTTTCGTTCAAGGGCAGCAATAACCGCGTCAATGTCCTCGTACTTGCTGAATTGCTCCTTTTGGAATACCAGAGCACCAGAGCGTATCACCGTTTGCAGCTCATTTCCCTTTTTATCAATAATATGAAGATCCATTATGGCTTTTTTGATCCGCTGTGTAAGAAGTGGAAGATATTCCACATTCACCATCGGACATATGATGACAAACCGCCCACGATCCACGAAAAATTTATAATCCTCATATCGAATCTGCTTCTGGATCGTACCCGAGATTTCAAGCAGGAATTGTGCATACCGGACAGAACCGAGGGATTCCATCATCAGTGGCAAGAATTCGATCTTGAACATGGCAATGCTGAATCCATACTTTTCGGAGTATCGACGAGCAAGGTTACTGTGTTTGATTAACGTATCTGCCAGAGCTCCCTTATTACCAAGCGAGGTATCCAGATCGATTTCCGGGTTACGATCCTGCATCTCCTGGAGACGTTCCACTACACGCGCACTGCGCAGCAGACTTGCCTTGATGAATGCAGCCACAGCGACGTTGGCAGGGATGAGCAACCACCAGGAGAACACAAGCACGTTTGCATCAGCGTAAGTAACAAGCCACACAAAATAAGAGACCAGATATACAAACCCCGCCACGACGGATACTCCAACAGGCAGAAAAAGACCAAAAACCAATGCACCCAGCGACACGATACTAAAAATCATATCCCCTGTAGTGTAGCTCTGATCCATGTACACTTTAAGATAAATCATCAGTTGCTGCATGAGGGCGAGTCCAATTAAAAGGGCATATCCCCATGCAATACGGTGGGTAGGTGCTTTATTTCTCATAGTTCCTTCTCTCCGTTGAAAGTTTTAGAACTCTTGTTCAAACTCACGTCTTTTATATTTCAACAATTTATGACATCATTAGACAAAACTATGCTACCACATTGAACAATTCATGAAATGACAAAATCCTTACTTTGTAATGTTTTTCTGTAAATTAACTTCTCCCAATAAAGGAAAAAGATTGTCAAACAGATGTGTGTTACCGTCAAATACATATCCACCCGGATAACGAGAGTCCTGACCACGCAACGTAGTCATATGGTTATACAACTGTTTGGCCCATTTTGGATCACCTGAACGAACAGCAAGCAAGATGGCGAGGCCATATACTGAGGAGGATTCATAAGAGACGGCAGGTGTGCGTGATTCTCGCTTATACTGTCCGGGCAGCTGATGCCGGGTGTTGAACTCCTTTTTCAAAAAAGAAATGAGCTTGTCCGGTTTGCGGTCGGTCACGGTTAGATGATTCGCCACGATCAACTGGTCGATCAGATTCACTGTATCATCATACGTATATTTTTTACGGACCACATCGAAGGTCTTCGGATAAAACAATTCATCTTCAGGCATCTTCTTCAGTAAAGCTTCGTATTTCGCGTAGGTTCCGGGTTCCACCATTTGATGTTTTTCCATCGCTTGCAGTGCAGGCAGATCTACATAGACCAGGCTTAATGTATCCGTTGAATGTCCACCTGCAAAATCATGGAAATCTACCAAATATCCTTGTTGCTGAGCCGATTGTGTTAAGCCACGGGAAATAGCGGCTGCGGTCGCTAACTTCGCCTCTCTCCCTTGCTCCCACTGATCTGCTGCTTCCAATAGGGCACCTATAATACGAAGATCGTCGCCAAGTGCATTTGTCGTTACATGGGATTCACCCTTGGCATCCAGCTTCCAGGCTATATAAGGGCTTGGCGGCGTGAGAAAATAGGTCTTCAATTGCTCGTAGCTCTGCTCAAACAAAGCCTGATCATCATTTGCTAAAGCATACTGCATCCACAGGCCGAGTGACTCCGACAACGCCTCTCTACCCGCAACAGTATCTGCCTCCTCCGAAGCTGCATCCTGTAAGTAGGTGGCCAGTGTTCCGTTCGGGTTGGTCATATCATCCTTGATAAAAGATACCGTTGGGGATACTTCGTTCATCTGGAACCGCTCCCTCATCAACAACACGCTGGCTGCTGTAATACTGATCAGCAGTAGAATCAGCCACGTTCGTTTTTTTCGAAATATGAACTTCACGCCATTCCTCCCACATGTATACGACTGTGAACCCCTGAATTTTTTGGTCAGTGACTGAGGTACATCTAAAGTTCGCATCTATTCAAGGTTATCCATGTAGGATCGCCGTCCACCCTTTTTGACAAATTTCCAGTCCACCTCGATATTATGGCGCATTCGACGGAGAAGCATGACCGCGGTCTCGATCTCTTCCTCAGTCAGACCATCCAGAGTCACCTGATCCGAATGTACGCCCTCTTTACGAATGAATTCCCATGCTTCAAGCCCAGCTTCGGTGGGATACAACACCTTATTCTTCTTATTACCCATTGCTGGCTGTTTAATAATGAATCCATCGGATTCGAGTTTGCTAATAGCTCTGGCCGCCGTTGTGCGATCCACTTTGATCAGTTCAGCAAGCTGATTCGGAATAATCCCGGGATTCTCACAGATTCGATACAGATATAGATATTGTCCACGGGACAGGTTCAGATGCTGAAACTCCACATTACTGATTGAATCCAGACAGCGGGCAATCATACCAATTTCACGCAGCACTTCTTTTTTCTCAGTCAACACATTCACGCCCCTATAAAATTGTTGCATTCGCAACATAATTGATGGTATAACTACTGTTGAATTGGTTTTAATTTTAGCTAGATAACTTAAAGCTTGTAAAAGAACGAGATGTGTTCCACATTCCTGTTATGTACCAGTTTATCACGTCAGGATAACATTACGATCACCCAAAGGAGAAACATTCATGAATACAACGATTGTTGAAGTTACTAATCAGGAATTGCTCGATGCCTGCTTCGCCATTCGTACTGCTATTTTTGTCGAAGAACAAGGCGTACCCGCAGCGGATGAATTCGATACTTATGATACATTAGACGCGGAGGCGCGCCACATTCTACTCTACGTAGACGGTGTACCTGCTGCTTCCTCCAGACTGCGCATTGTGGAACAGGTCGCCAAATTGGAACGGATCTGTGTCATGCTTGATTACCGCAAACACGGCCTGGGCCGTGTGCTGATCGACAAGCTGGAGCAGATGGCTGTTGCTGATGGTCTTGAGAAAGCCAAGCTGCACGCACAGGTACAAGCTTCCGGGTTCTACGAACGTCTCGGATATGCACCCGCGTCGGAAGTATTTATGGAAGACGGCATTCCCCATCTGCTGATGACCAAAAAACTGAAATCATGACATTCCAAAAAACGCCTCCGTTATCACTTCTCAGTGATATACAGAGGCGTTTTGCATTCAGGCAACACATTCATTAGTGACTCAACAACGGTAAATGACACGTAAAAAGTACAGGCACTGATTATAACAACCAAGTATCCCTAACTTACTTGCCAGATCCGCATTGTGTTTTATCCCAGTGCCAGACGGCCTGGCTCGGATTCGGCAGCGTTGTTCTTCATTTGTTTACTGCGCAACTGTCCGCAGGCAGCATCGATATCCGTACCATGTTCCATACGTACAGTGGAGTTGATGTTGTTCTTTTTGAGCGTATCATAGAAGCCCAGAATCGATTCTTCTGTACTCCGTTGATACTGACTGTGCTCATCCACCGGGTTGTATGGGATCAGGTTTACACTGACCATACTTCTGCGACTAGACAACAGTTCAGCCAATTCCGCGGCATGCTCACGTTGATCGTTAACATCACGTAGCAGGATGTACTCAAACATGATGCGTTTGTTGGTTTTAGCCAGATAATAATCCACCGCATCCATCAATTGCTCAATCGGGAAAGCCCGGTTGATCTTCATGATGTGTGTACGCAGTTCATTATTAGGTGCATGCAGAGAGATCGCCAGGTTAACCTGCAGACTGCTGTCTGCAAATTCCTTGATTTTGTCCGGAAGGCCACTCGTGGAAACAGTAATCCGTTTGGCGGCAAGTGCCAGTCCTTTGCGATCCTTGATGACTTCGATGAAATCACTCATGTGCTGGAAGTTGTCAAACGGTTCGCCAATTCCCATCACAACTACGTTGGTTACCCGCTCGTCTTGACCCGCTGCATCCAGATGTCGCTGCACATGCATAATCTGTTCCACAATCTCTCCAGCGGTCAGGTCTCGGCTCTTCTTGATCAGACCGCTCGCACAGAAGCTACAGCCAATGTTACAGCCCACTTGTGTGGTCACACAGACGGTAAGTCCGTATTTTTGCCGCATCAATACCGTCTCAATCAGGTTGCCGTCCTGCATCCGAAGCAGAAACTTCACGGTACCATCTGCCGATTCCTGCTTCACATGTTCGCTCAGCGAGTTCATTGTGAAATGCTCAGAGAGAACGTCCAGACATTCTTGACGGACATCGGACATCGCGGGGAAATCGTGTACACGCTCTTGATATAACCATTCCCAGATCCGGGATGCACGGGATTTTTTCTGCCCATGCTCCGGCAGCCAGGAACGTAATTGCTCTAATGTTAATCCATATATGGATGATTTGTTCATTGTATAATCCTCTTTTCGCAAAAAAGCATATGGCTTATCGGTCCTACCCAAAAAACCTCTACTCCGTATTGTCCCAAAATTGACGAGGGAAAACAAGGGCTTTTGCATTTCTTCCAAGAGGTTTTATCCATGGTAAATCTGCACAACAGACCATATTTCACCCTATCGGGTCTTCACCATTAGAAGTGAATGATACCGGATGTGTGCAGTAGAACCAGCAGAACCAGGATCGGAGCTACGTAACGCAGCATGAACAACCACACCCGGAACCATCCGGAACGCAGGCCGGAAGCTTCCGCAGCCGTTTTCCAGAAGTATCCGGCAAAAATCGTTACAAGCAGTCCACCTACAGGCAGCAGGATGTTGGATGCTACAAAGTCCATCCAGTCGAACACACTCTTCGATCCAATCGTCCATTCAGGCAGCAAGCCGAGCGACAACACCGAAGGAAGTCCCACGATGAAGACCGCGAGTGATATCACCCATACCGCACGACTGCGGCTCCAGGACAAACGTTCCATGAAATATTTCACCGGAACTTCCAGCAAGGATACTGCTGACGTTAATGCCGCAATAGCCAGCAGGATGAAGAACAGTCCACCAAACAAGAAACCAAGTGGCATTGCCGAGAAGGCCGCCGGAAGTGCCACAAAAATCAGTGACGGTCCTTGGTCCGGTGCAATACCAAACGAGAATGTTGTTGGGAAGATGATCAGACCAGCAATGAATGCATAGATCAGGTCACCTGCACCAACGGCGACGGTTGCCGCACCGAGAGATTGATTTTTATCCACATACGAACCGTAGGTTACAAGAATACCCATCCCCAGTGACAGGGAGAAGAAGGCATGTCCAAGCGCTACCAGTGCGGATTCCGTCGTAAGCTGCGAGAAGTCCGGATTCAGGAAGAAGGATACCCCAGCACCTGCACCCGGCAATGTAACTGCACGAATCATCAGGATAATGAGCAGTACCAACATCGCTGGAATCAGTACCTTGTTAAACTTCTCGATTCCGTTAGATACCCCTTTGGCAACAATCCAGCCTGTGATCAGAACTGAAACCAGTTGCCACACAATCGGCATATAACCTCCTATGAAGGAATTGAATTGTCCGGCATAATCCGGATTGTTAAACAATGTTCCACTGAATGACGTAATTGCATATTGCAGGGTCCAGCCTGCAATAATGACATAAAAGGACAGGATGATAAACGGCGTCAATACTTGCAGCAAACCGGCTGCGAGCCAACCTTTATGTCCACCTGCTTTGATAAAAGCCGTAGCTGCACTAACCTCTGCCACTGCGACCAATCGCAAGTTCAGCGAGAAGAACTGGCAGACCGATGAGCAGCAAACAAACGATGAAGAGCAGGAAAAACGCAGCCCCTCCGTTCTCACCCGTAATGTACGGGAATTTCCACATGTTGCCCAGACCAACCGAACTACCAATGGCCGCCAGGATAAATCCAGCTTGGGAGAAACGTTCTCCTTTGCCAGCGTTGTCTTGATCTAGATTAGGCTTACTAAAATTCATCGTATCTACTCCATCACTTTAAAGTTTTCCCGTAATTATATACTACTCACCTTGTCAGGTCATTCGAAATTCGAAATTTGTCGAAATGTTATTTTTTTACATATAAAACACACGGAAATCTTCATCTCATAAGTTCCTTAAACACAGTATGTGATAAAGTCCGTTAGTCCAACCGTATGAGTTTCAACAAATCCGCATTCCCAACCGTTCAAAGCCCAGTAGAATCAAAAAGAGGTGTCCCCTCAGCCATTTGGATGACTGCGAAGCACCTCTCTTTTTGAATTACACTTTAATTTGAAGTAACTCGTACTTGATAACGCCCATCGGAGCATTGACATGAATGACGCTGCCCACTTCTTTGCCCATTATCTCCTTGCCCAGCGGGCTCTCGTACGAAATTTTATTATTCGCAACATCGGCCTCGGCAGGGCCAACCACTTTATATTCAATCTTCTCGGCGAACTCAATGTCATTAAGCAACACCGTCGATCCAATGCTCACTTTGTTGGAGTCTATATTGTCTGAAGAAATGACTCTTGCTTTTGTCAGCATCTTCTCCAAGATCAAAATTCGGGTCTCCATAAAGGCCTGATCATCTTTGGCTGAATGATACTCACTATTTTCCTTCAGGTCACCGTAACTGATCGCGAGTTTCAGACGAGCTGCCAATTCCTTACGCTTCACCGTCTTCAAATCCTTCAGTTCGTCCTCCAGCTTTTCCAAGCCTTCCTGTGTCAAAATCACTTCATCATTAGCCATTTTTCCATCTCCTAATCCTGCTATCTATCTATATTCTAACCTATATCCACTCCAAAAGGTTAGCATACCCCAGAAAAAGAAATAGCTCATCCATATATTGTATTTCAATGACATCAAAATCATGTCCATCTCTTGAGATGATTTTAAAAAGCTATCCTATGAATTGTACCGTTACAATCGGCTCAATTGATGATGTTGTTTTCACCCGTTGACTTTTACAATGAACTCAGGGCAGCAGAAGTTTTATAAAAATTTGGGCTGCATCCCACTATATGACGTGAGGTGATCTGGATAATGATTGAACTATTGAATACAGCTGAAATACAGGCCTATCTGAAACGGATCGGCATAGATGATATAAAAGAACCTACACTGGAATTCTTATTTGAACTCCAGCGAGCACATGTCCAATATTTATCCTGGCAAACGGTCGATATTTTTGCGGGTCGTCCTGCGGGAATCAGTCTTCAAGATTCAATTCAGCTTATATTACAGGGACGCAGCGGCTACTGCTTTCATCTAAATGGTGCATTTAGTGTTCTTCTCCGCTCGCTGGGTTATACGGTTGATTGGCATCGCGGTGGAGTACAGCCTCATGGGGAACAACCCCGTGTGAACTCATTCCATCTCGGTCTGTCTGTCCTTCTGCCGGATGCTGACCCGACAGTTGAGCGCTGGATTGTAGATGTAGGTCTGGGCGGAATGCCCTTTGAACCTCTGTCACTTCGTTATGGAACCTATGGTTCAGCTCCGTTCACGTACCAATTGATGCCATCATCTGTTGTGGCTGGGGGATGGAGGCTTGAGTACGAGCCAAATGGGCCAAGTGAAGGAGTCGACTATGCTCCCGAGGTAGTCCACGATCTGGAGGAGTTCATTCCCAAACATGAATTCTACAGTCGGGCTGCCGAATCACCTTGGCATAACGTATTTTTGCTTCGTCAGCGGGATGAGAAACGCAGTCATGAACTACGTGGATGTATGCTCCGAACACATGATATCGAAGGAATCCAGAAAACGGAGATCCGGAATTATACCGAGTGGCGTAACGTATTAACTGAAATATTTCATGAACCATTGGTGAATTACAGCGAACTGGAATGCCAAGATATGTGGGAGCGAGTGCAGTCTGCACATACAGAATGGAAACGAGTACAGGAAGCATGAAGAGGAAGATACAGAACCTGAGGCCTTAACATGAAAAACGAGACAATCGGCTTGCTTGTTAGGGGCATCCGTATAGTGATGATTTGGGAGGAAGTTGAGGGGTACGTTCCATATAAAGGAAAGTTACTGATCCACGCCGAATATGTCCTCAGGTGATTAATGATGATAACTATTCGTGTACTCCAAGTTCCAGAAGTATTGCCCGAGCCGAACTGGAACCAATTGCTGTCGCAAGTTTCTGCGGAGCGACGTGCCCAGGCTTCGCGTTTTGTGCGTCAGGCTGACGCGTATCGCTCCGTGCTGGGCGAGATATTGACTCGTGTAACTTTGAGCAAGTTAACTGGACTGAGACCTGCTGAGCTTTCTTTTACCCGTAATTCCTACGGCAAACCTTCGCTCTGTCACTATTCGGATGTACCATTCAACGTCTCCCATTCTGGTGATTGGATTGCTCTAATCTCTGGAAGTACAGATGAACTGGGCGTGGATGTAGAAAAAATAGCTCCAATTGACATGCAGATTGCAGAGCGTTTCTTCTCTCCTAAGGAGAGCCAGTTCTTGGCCGCCGAGCCTGACGATCGGCGGCTGGAGACCTTCTACCGTCTATGGACGCTGAAGGAAAGTTATATTAAGGCAGTGGGTATGGGGTTGTCCATACCACTGGATTCCTTCGCCATCCTTCCCAATGATCGGGGAGATTGGCATTGCAAACAGGCCGGGACATATCTCTTTCTCAGTCAGCGACTGGATGATGGACATATGCTTGCGGCATGTTCGGCTGGGGGAAAGCTGCCGAGCCAGCCCGAGATCATCACCTTGGAGGATCTGTATACAGAGTTAGTATAGAGTGGTGCTGGGCCTCAACGAGTTGGAATCAGTTGAGTTTTGTAAGAGGCCGCCATTAAGAAAATCCTGCTAATGTTAATCAAAAAAGCTAACGACGTGAGTATCACGCGTTAGCTTTTTAGCTTTAAATCCACACTCCGTTTACGTCTATCTGACGTATTGGATAGGACTAATCCCTGCTCCGCAATTTGCCAAGCAGACGGATGATCTCAATGTACAGCCATACCAGTGTAACCATCAATCCAAATGCACCGTACCACTCCATGTACTTGGGCGCACCACGTTCAGCACCACCCTCAATGAAGTCGAAATCAAGGACCAGATTGAGGGCAGCCACAATGACGATAACGACCGAAATACCGATGCCGAGCAAGCTGTTATCATGCAGATAAGGAATCGAAACTCCGAAGAAACTCAGTACAAAGCTCAGCAGATACATGATCATGATACCGCCGGTTGCGGCCACGACCCCAAGCTTGAAGTTCTCCGTAGCTTTGATCAATCTGGTTTTGTATGCCACCAGCAGAGCGATGAATACAGCCATGGTCAACAGAGCCGCCTGCAAGGTAATTCCGTTATACAGGGACTCATAGGTTGCAGAGAGTGCTCCAAGGAACAGGCCTTCTGCCACGGCATAGACCGGTACCAGATAAGGTGCCGCTACGGGTTTGAACGAAATCACAAGTGCCAGAATGAAACCAACGATTAATCCACCATAAGCGAGCGGCATCACTTGTTGTCCGTTAAAGAACATCATCCATGTTGCAAACGCACTGCCCAGCAGAATCACAAGCGTAATAAACGCTTTGTTCACCGTGCCGTTGATCGTCATGTAATTCTGATACCGATCTTCTCCATATCCTCTGTTTTCAAACGTGCTGTCTTTAAGTGTAGGGTTACCGCTACGACCGATCAACACAATCACCTCTTCATATGTATTTGGTATATCTGTGATACTAAGCTTGGGCTTACTACGTTTCAAATTCTACAAGCTACTCCCTCGAAAAGATCGGGATGACACCAGAAGGAATCGGATGCAATCCTTCGATTACATCCTTACCCACTGGCGCAACACTTAGGACATATGTCCCAGACATTGCATGTTCATGTGCTTTTTAAGCGTCTTATTTGTACAAGACTTTATCTACATTGTATTTCGCACGCATCGTGTTGATGATATACGTCTCGTAAATTTCACGATCTACCGGATCTTCAACCAGGCATACTTCAATCTTCGTTACTTCTTCGCGGTGATTCTTAATTGGTGATACCGTGTCTTCAAAATGCTTTTTGATGCGGGGTCTTAACTTTCGTGCTTTCCCGACAAATAACAATTCTCCAGCGGCATTGTAAAACATGAAAATCCCGCCTAGTTCCCGGGTAATCAGGTGAAAATCAGTAAATCCATAAATGTGGCTAAGCTGTGGATCAGCCTGCTTTGTGATGGTTACATCCGGTGTTGGCACGGTAATATTAATCAATAGGCTCACTTCCTCATTATCTATAGGTTTACATCCTATCACATATTATAAACGGACACCATTTCATTCTATATGAAGTACAATTCACGCAATTTTCGCTATTACGACAAATATTTCAAAAAAAAGGTTAACTTCCCTGATTCAAAGTGGTACTATAGGGGTATGAGGAAGAAATTGGGCACTGAGACATACGTCTTTATATCTACCTCCGTCTATTGTACCCTATGATTGAATATCTTTTTCATGCTGCATTCTGTTAAGTGATCACGACAAGAGTACAGTTAGCAAGAACCCTAGCTTATAGATTGTAGATTCATCATCTAATCGACCCTTGCAGCAAGCAAACCTAGAAAGACCTAGATTCATGATTCACTGTAGATTTTAAGTATCACCTAGAAAGCCTGCAATTATAGTCGTACTGAAGTAAATAGACACACGTAGAAGGTCAGATAGCTATCGATCCTAGAGAGACTAGTCATGCAATACAACTGTAGAAATTATAGCAGCAGTACTATAGAAAATGGATCAAGTTTCACCACCAGGCCCCGGCATACTGCCAGGGCTTTTTTGCGTTTGTGCGAACAACCAACCACACGCTCAGGGAAACAGAGGTATCGTGGTTCTTTCTGCGGGGTTTATAATATGGCAAGATACCAGTAGAGGGAGTGATGGGATGTATTCCGATCTGCAACTGACGGAGGACCGCCCTGTATATATACAAGTCAAAGATTATATGAAGCGATTGATGCTCAAAGGCGGCCTGCAAGCCAAACAAAAGCTGCCCTCGACCCGTGAACTCAGTACACTCATGAAGGTCAGTCGCAGTACGGTCCTGCTCGCTTATGCCGAGCTTGAAGATGAAGGTCTGATCTATGCAGTCAAAGGCAAGGGCAATTACGTCAGTGCCTCCATCGAAACACCTGAGGCAGCAGCAAGCTGGGAACTGGACTGGACGACAGAGGTAAGCGAGTATGCAATTCAGGCAGAGCAGTACGATCTGATGAAGCATGGCTCCGGAGCAGAGCGCGGTGAGATATCGTTTACCAGCATAGCGCCGGATGAAAAGCTGTTTGATCTGCACAACGTGAAACGGGCTTTTCTGGATCGCATGTCACTTGAGGGCGAAGTACTGCTGAATTACGGATATGCGCAGGGATACAGACCGCTGATGAACTATTTACTACGTTATATGGAAAACAAAGGGGTCGACCTCCGTGGCAAGGATATTCTAATCACCAACGGATTCACGGAAGGATTCGATCTGGTGCTTGGAGCGTTGCGCAAAAAAAGCGGCAAAGCGCTCTGCGAGAATCCAACGCACCACACGGCGATCAAAAATCTAAAGCTGCACCAGTTCCACCTGACCGGTGTGAATATGGAGTCGGATGGCCTAGACTTGAAGCAACTGGAACATGAGCTTAAGGCAAGTCCTTATGATCTGGCCTATCTTGTGCCCTCCTATCACAATCCAACCGGGATTGTGACGTCCCCTGCGAAACGGGCGGGAGATTATCCGGTTGATGAACCAGTACCAGGTACCGATCATTGAGGACGGGTTCAATGAAGAATTGCGCTATTCCGGTTCCCACGTATCTCCCCTGATCGCCAGCATGGGCAGAGGGAACGGACTGGTGTATCTGGGCAGCTTCTCCAAAGTGCTGTTCCCAGGACTACGAGTTGGTTGGGTTATCGCGGATGCGGCGCTGATCGATTATCTGGAGAGTATGAAACGGGCACGCAGCATCCACACATCAACGCTGGATCAATCTCTACTGTATCAATATCTGAGCAACGGTAATTTCGAGAAATATCTGAAGCGGGCTCGTACGGAGTATAAGCGCAAATATGAACTGGTTGTGCGCTGCCTGAAGCAGCATCTGCCGATGTGCCGGATCTCCGGTGAGGGCGGCCTGCACCTGTTCGTGCAGTTCCCGTCCGAATACAGGACTCGTGAACTGCTCGCGGCTTGTAAAGTGAAAGGTGTAACGTTCACACCTGGAGATACCTTTTATCTGGAACCCGGTCAGGGCGTAAACACGATGCGTCTGGGTTTCTCCAGAGTCAGCGATGAGAATATACGTAAAGGCATTCGCATCATTGGCGAGACAGCAGCTCAAATGAGATAAGGAGGATTTCACATGAAAGTTGGCGTGATTATGGGCGGTACATCTTCAGAGCGGGATATTTCCCTGCTCACCGGACAGGAGATGATTGCAAATCTGAATAGAGACAAATACGAGGTTGTGCCCATTGAGCTGAATACCAAGCGCGATCTAATCGACAAGTCAGCGGGGATCGATGTGGCACTGCTTGCCCTGCATGGCAAATACGGCGAAGACGGTACTGTCCAGGGCACATTGGAATCTCTGGGTATTCCCTACACAGGCTGTGGTGTGCTAGCAAGCAGTGTATGCATGGATAAAGACATGTCCAAACAACTCATGCAGCATGCAGGTGTACTTACCGGGGAATGGCTGCGGGTGAACCATACGGAGGAACTGTCCTCTATTGCTGTTCAACAATTAACGTACCCCGTGGTGGTCAAACCCAATTCAGGCGGTTCCAGCATCGGTACCCAAGTGGTGAAGGAAGCTTCCGCCCTGCCTGCTGCTGTAGAGGCTGCCCTCGCCTGGGATGATACGGTCATGATTGAACAGTATATTGAAGGTGAGGAAATCACCTGTGCCATTCTGGATGGAAAAATGCTACCGGTGATCTCCATTCGTTCGAACGCCGAGTTTTTCGATTATTCTTCCAAATATGATGACCACGGAGCCGATGAGCAGGTTGTGCAATTGCCTGTGGATCTTCACCATCGTGTGGAAGCCGCGGCACTTGCCTGCTATCAGGTGCTCAAATGCAGCGTCTACGCTCGCGTGGATATGATGATTCGCGAAGGCTTGCCTTATGTGCTTGAAGTAAACACGCTGCCGGGTCTTACCCGTAACAGTCTGCTGCCCAAAAGTGCAGCCGCTGCAGGCATTTCTTTTGCAGAGCTGCTGGATACCATTATTGAACTTTCATTGAAAGAAAGACCCAAGGAGGAGGTACGATTATGAGTCTGGATGTAACCATTAGACATAGTTCTACTACGGATCTGCAAGATATGGTCATTCTGATGGATCAACTCGGTTATCCAACCACTTACGCCGAGATGGAGGAGCGCTATACCCACATTGCTGCAGACGCTAACTTCACCACACTGGTTGCTGAAACACGCGGACGTGTAGTTGGACTGATCGGATTACAGACGTCTTATCTGTATGAAAAGAACGGAAGACACTGCCGTATCTTGGCATTGGTTGTACACGACCAGTTCAGAGGCTCAGGCATCGGCCGTCAACTCATTCTGGAAGCCGAACAATGGGCAGCCACGCATAACGTGGATTCCCTGTCTCTGAACAGTGCCAATAGCCCGGAACGTGAAGCTGCACATGAATTCTATCGCCAGATGGGCTTTACAGCCGGGAGTACCGGGTTTAGCAAAAAGCCGCAGATTCTACAGCACACTTAACCTGCCGGATACGGGATACGCCCCCTTGAATATCAAACTAAAAAAAGAACGCCCTTTTTCGCCAATCCGCACATTGGCGAAAAAGGGCGTTCTTCAGTATATATCTATGTCGCATTGATGTGCTGTTGATGATTATGGGATCAATATTTGGCTGACTGTGCACCATCAATCGGAATAATGGCTCCATTGATAAACGGTGCTTCGCCGGACAGCAGGAAGGCAACGAGATGCCCTACTTCCTTCGGTTCACCCAAGCGCTTCGCCGGATTGTCCTTAACGAACTCTTTGGATGCTGACTCCCAGTCATTCGGATTGATCTGTTTGAACGAACCGATGACCATATCTGTCAGAATGGCTCCAGGTGCCACGGCATTAATGCTGATCCTGTGCTCGGCGTTTTGCCCTGTCATTCGTCCTCAGGACTTCATAGCCTCATAGGCTGCAAGTAATTCCTCTACTTCTACTCCGTTGATCTTCATCCCGTTCACTTGACACTGTTCCAACTGCACTCCAGATAGATCGCAATCGATAAAACGACTTCCCCCAAGATCACAATGCGCCCACTGCATAGGTACACGGTCAGATCCAAGGTGTGTGTCCTGGAATTGAACGCCATCCAAAGCACATAATTCAATCTTGCTGTCGGTTAGGCGTAAATCAGCTAGCAATATATTGGTCATATTTAGATTGGTAAATTTGCTTCCACTCAGGTTGCAGTCGGTAATCCGACTATTGGTCAGATTACTGGTGCTGTAACGGACTGAGTCCAGATTAGCTTGAACATATTCAATCACTGACTCACCCGAGTCCATGGATAATGTCGCATCACATGTTGGATCCAAAGGATCAATTGACATGTTTTTCTCATATCCAAACTCATCCTCAGATGCATAGATACGAACATATCCCATTTTTTCGTAAAAATGATGATTATCCTCCTGCCGACCTGAGGTCTCCAGCTTCCAGATTTCAATCTGCGGAAATTCAGCTTCAATAAGCCTCATGACTTGAGTTCCCACGCCACGGCCCTGGCATACGGGGTCAATATAGATCTTATCGATCCTGGCATGTTTTCGTCCAAGCACGTTAACACTCACTCCGCCAATAGCGCATCCATCTGATTCTACAACATAATAATCCCATTCACGGATCACGTAACGATGCATGCGAACTGACGAATAATCAGGCGGGCATAGATTGCTATCGATATCCTTCTCATTATCCGCCCAGACTTTTATGACATGATCAAAAGCACGAGTGCAAATCTCTGTAAGTACAACAGCATCTTCCTGTTGCGCTCGTCGTAAGCGAATTTCAGAATGTATCTGCTTCGGTTGCACTGGTTCGGACTTTACTTTGAGTAGTTCAAAATAATCGTAGCACTCCTGGTCCATAAGCATTCTGCGAGAGATATAACGAAAACCCGCATGCTCCAGAACTTTGCGTGACGGCTGGTTGAACGGCTTCACAATGCCCACGATGCGAACCAGCAAGGTATGCTCAAATAAATATGCTGTTAGGGCATGCACCGCCTCTGAGATGTATCCTTTATTACGGTAATCCCGGGAGATGGCGTAGGCCACTTCACGGTCAGCACGATCCAGCAGGTCATTTGGAAATACGCCACACCAACCAATGATGCGCTGATCTTCATTGTGTACAACGGCAAGCAGGATACGTACATCTTCCGGGTTGAACTGTTCGTAACTGCCAACAACAAATTGTAAAAATTCACGCAACTGCTCCTCGGTCATCTTCCAATCTGGCAGGATATCTGTGATTTCAGGTTGTTGGGTTAATGCATACACGGCAGCCTGATCTTCAAGCGTAAATGGACGCAACGTAATTGAGTTTGAATGGATGAATAATTGGCTTTTCATATACAACACCTCTGGGGATTTATTTAGGATGACACAACAAAGAGGAGCACCTCTAATAGAGGCACTCCTCGATCCGTTTCATCATTTCAGAAACGCCGAAGTTCCTCGTAATGGGTCAAAAGGACACACGTATCCCGTTCATGGTCTAACGGAATTTTTGCGGTGTTCTTTTCACGATCATTACGAGAAATCTGGCATACTCTGAAATCCCCTCTCATACTAAGGCTTACTTATAACGTCTCACTTAAGGACGGTCAATGTAAATCCAGCCTGTTTCTTGTTCCTTATCTACAGTAGCTCCAAGGGATTCAGCCACAAAGCGCAGCGGCACATACGTCTTGCCGTCCTTGCCTACATAGGCGGATTCCACCATGGTTACTTCTTTACCAGCAACGGTTGCCTTCTTGGAACCTACGGTCAGGACAATCTCATCACCAGTGATGTCGTCAATGACAACGATTTGGTTCGAGCCTTTGGTCCATTTCACTTCAGCATCCAATTCTTCAGACACGTAGCGAAGCGGAACAAATGTTGTATTCTTAACAGTGATCGCCCCAGCGTATTCATCATCCGGGAAGAGCACTACACTTTTACTCGTGATTCCAGCTTCATCTTTCAGCAATTGATATGCCAGTGAATTGGAATCAAAATTGCGCAGCATCTGTCCAGGCGTAATATCATCCTTCATCAGATCCATAACGCCGCCGGATACATCCACTTCATCAACTGCAACCGTTCCAGCGATATTCCACTGTTCACTGTCTCCACTTACGGTTACGGAGTTCACCGGCAGATCTTCCGAAGCAGGCAGTGCTACTTTCAGTTCAAAGTTTTGCTTGCGAACATCCAGCTTGCTGTCGAGATAAAAGTCCAATTTCAGTTTGGTATCTGTGCCAAAGACCGTTTTGAATTCAGGGGTCTCATTCAACAGGTTGTTCAGCTCCTGATCATAATTGACCAGCATACTGTCCAGTCCTACTTTGATGATGGCGTACAGTGACGCAACGGCTTCATCTTTCGATTCAGGAACGATCGAATTCAGCGTTTCATCTCCCCCGCCTTCAACCTCATTTACAGCTTCAAGTACAGGGTAGAACACATCATACAGATCGCCAATCAGGTCTTTCAGTCCTTGCTCATCTTTCGAAATACTCGTCAGGAACGGTTTAACCATAGCCAGCATCTCTTCACCACTAACTTCCAGATGCAGCTTGGAGAGGCTAAGCGCTTCGCCATTCACGGATTCCTGTACCGGTGTTACGGAAATGTTCTTCGGATTAGACAGATGTTTCAGAACAAAAGAGAACAGTTTCGGGGAAAGTTCCTCGAGTTGTTTCTCCAGAGCCTTCGTATCTACCATTGGAAGAGCCTGTGCATCCTGGAACGTATCCAGAGATATGTACAGCGGTTTCTGGGCTCCGTCCAGATCAATGACCAATTGGGACTCATTCATGGACAGGTGGAAAGGTAACTTCGTTCCCTCCATGCTCAGTGTACCTTTGATCGATGCTGTCTTCGCATCTTTCATTTTGGCTTGATCAATATCCAGGGATATGGAGTTAATAAGTTCGATCATTTCAAGGTCTTTTTCTGTAGCAAATTCCTTAGCCGGTTCTATGTTTATATTCATGGATTGTCTGGATTCACCGGACTTGATACTCGCGCCATTGGCCATTGCTTTGCCAACGTCTACTCCACCCACAGCCTGACATCCTGTAAGAACAACCATTAAAAGTACTAGTGGCACTGCCATCCATTGGACTAACTTCCGATTCGTAATATGAACTCCTCCTTAGAAAAATATGGTTCATTTCCATTATGAAGGTATAGGTAATTCTTGTAAACGGATACGCAAAAAAATAAACCAAAAGGCCGGAGCATGTCCGACCTCTGGTCTATCTATATTTCAGCATATCGTATGTTTCGATAAAACATCCTGCTTCATTGTGCAATGCTGGGAGTTATTCTTGCTCCTGATCTTCTGCGAGTTTCTCATCCGTTTCTTCATCTTCCGCAGTTGCGGGAGTCTCGAATTGATCCGGCTCGTCCTCTTGAATCGCTTTGTTCTCTTCGTTCTGATCCTGTGTCATATCGCATTCCCTCTCTTCTACCGGATTGTCATGTCATCAAGGCCTGAGCCTTGTGTCTATCAATAACCCGAATAGGCTTAGTTCAAACCTACTTCAGTGTCGGCCATAGAATCCCCATCATAATTTTAGTGCTCATTTAGAAAACATAAAAGATGATCCCGTTCCCACTTGCAGCCGTGGCCTGAAATAAGGCCTGGACATCATCCACAGTCTGAACGATCTCCTGAAATGTCTCTTCCGCGTCCCAATCTTCCATGACAGGATAGACGCCTTCAGCGATCATTTGGTCCAGACTATACCGTTGCTTCAATTCCTCCGGTGTGAGTTGCTCCAATGCCATGTAGGCTTCCAGCACCTGCTCGTTACTAAGCAAAAATAGATCCATGTCCGAATAGTTTCCCACGTATTGCTCACCTGCGAGAGGCACAACATATCCCAGGGGCGGCCCCCCTTCTAACAAGTTACCGTTCAGCGTGAACTGCAGCATCTGCCACGTTTTATCGATATCTAGATCCACTGCACAATCATGCACACTAACCTCACCTGACTTGATGGATTCAACTAGCTCCTTAGTTACCACAAGATATCTGCCGGACATTCCCATACCGCTACCCCTCCTGTGTAATTCCTTCTATTGTTCCCCATTAACCGTGCTTGTTGGTTCAGAATCGGGGTAATCCCTATCAAGGAGGGTGTATACATGAAAAAATTTGATTACAGTCTCAATTATGATGAGTTGGATCTGCGCAAACATCCTGAGCTGTACACCGTAGGCCGGGGAGAGCAGGGTGTGCTGATGGTAGAGCCGTACAAAGGCGAGATTCTGCCACACTGGCGCTTCAAAACACCCGAGATTGCGACAGAGTCATCGGAGAAAATCTATGAGCTATTTTTGGAGTATAAGAAAAAGGGAGATTTCGTCGGTATGGATATGGCTCGAAAATTTCTCCAGATGGGTTATACACGGGCCAGACGTTATACGAATCACAAAGGAGGACGCAAATACTCGAAGGAGGATGGCTCAATATTGCCCTATCAGAATGACAAGGTGAAGGCAGAAGCCGCGGCAATATTCAAAGCACAATGGGAGATTGCGAAGACGGATCCAGACTATGTGAAGATGAAGAAGGAGCATCGGGAAAAGTACGAGTCTGATGAGGCGTAGGAACAACGGTGAAAAGATTGACTTATGGAAACATTTGTCTCAGAATCGATCTTGTTACTGTACATTTTCAACCATTATATTGGAGAAGAGAGGCGCATCCGATTATGACAGATTCGTTCATCCATTTAAATACAGGCCAGAATATCAGTATCAACGAATCCACCCAACTTCAGGTAACCATTCAATGTACATCATCTCCTTCTCCCTTGGATGTTAGCTGCTTTATGGTGAACGAAGAGGGAAAGGTCCCATCTGACGACTATTTTGTATTTTATAATCAGAAGGCCGATCCCCATCAAAGTGTGCTTCTGCAACAGGCAGAGGAACTGAAATCCTCTTTTGTACTGGATACAAATCAATTACGGCAGGCCCCTGTGGAAAAATGTGTGTTTACGGCTACTCTGGATGCGGGAGGGACTTTCGCCGATGTTCAGGCATGTCAGGCGATTGTACAAGCTGGTTCCCAGCAGATCACCTATGAGATCACGCAGGTCACTGCGGAAACAGCTCTTATTTTTATTGAAATCTATAAGTATCGTGACGGGTTCAAAGTTCGTGCGATTGGACGAGGTTTCTTTGGTGGATTGCAGCCGCTGGCAGAGTCATTTGGTGTTGAAATTGAGAGTAACGACACCTCGGAAGCCGAACAGGTTCTTCTCACGGCACAAGCTGAAGTGGCAGCCGCCTCTCCAGAAGTCTTGGTACCTGATGCTGCACCAAACACGAATCATGCGCCGCTTAACCTGACCAAGATCGATCTCCTCAAGCGTAAAGTAACCCTGTCTCTGCAAAAGAAAAAGATCGAACCTATACAGGCACGTGTTGCTGTCGTATTTGATGCATCAGGCTCCATGTACCATCTGTATCGCAAAGGCATCGTGCAAGAAGCCTTTGAGCGTATCCTGGCAATTGCAGCAGCGTTTGATGATAACGGGGAGTTGGACGTCTGGTTCTTCGCCAAAGACTTCTTGCGTGCACCTAGCGTCACCGCCAGGGATTTCGAGAATTATATTGAACGCACATATACGCTGGGAAGCAAAGGCGGTACCAATAACGAACCTCCTGTGATGCAGGATGTCATTCGCAAATATACGATCGAGGAACCCGATGTGAAGATTCCAACGTATATTATCTTTTTTAGCGATGGCGGGGTCAGTCAAAAAGGGAAAATCATGCGGCTTATTACCGAAAGCTCAACCAAAAACCTGTTCTGGCAATTCGTTGGCCTAGGACAAGCCAATTACGGTATCCTTGAGAAACTCGATGACATGACTGGACGTTTCATCGATAATGCTGACTTTTTTGCTCTCGACGACATCTCCAAGATCAGCGATGAAGAATTGTACGATCGTCTCCTCACTGAATTTCCAGGTTGGATAAAGGAAGCTCGGGCCAAAGGCATTTTGGCCTAAAGCTTTTACCCTATACCACTAATCAGGCTTGTACTTTTTCTGCTTTACCATCCTTGGAACGTGGACGGAGCATACTTCCTACAATTCGCAACATCAACTTGCGTGGCACGAGGCGGGTGAACTGCGCTGTCCAGTAATTACCGGCCCCCGGCACAGCATAAGGTTTGCCTGACTCCAGTGCTCTCATGGCCACCGCCACGACATGCTCAGGGGTATCACGTTTACCCACCGAGGCTTCATCAGCACCCACCACATCAAAGAACGAAGTCTCGGTGGAGCCTGGGCATAGTGCCAAAAATTGAACGCCACGCTTCCTGTTTTCTTCGTATAATGCCTCTGTAAAAGAAAGTACAAATGCCTTCGTTGCTCCATACACAGCCATATACGGATCAGGTTGAAAGGCAGCCGTCGACGACACATTAATGACAGCACCATTTCGCTTCTGTAACATGCCTGGCAAGAAAAGATGTGTCATGTTCGTCAAGGCGAGCACGTTCAACATAATCTCCTCCTGCTGGCGGGAACCATCCACCTGTTCAAATAATCCATGGGTAGCAAATCCCGCATTGTTAATCAGCATATCGATGTGTATTCCCCGATTCTGACATTCCTCATATACCCTCTGAGGTGCATCGACTTGAGACAAATCCGATACGATTACCTCAGCCCTTACTTGATATGTACGTTCTATACGTTCGGCCAATTGATTCAGTTTGGATTCTGTTCTGGCCACCAGCACGATATTTTTACCCTTGGAAGCCATTTCGAGTGCAAAAACTTCCCCAATACCTGAAGAAGCACCTGTAATAAGTACCCATTGATGCTGTTCCTTTATCATCTCTCATCCATCCTCTATGCATAATTTGAACACTTGTTTTCTATAGGAAACACTGTTTCTTTATAGAATCATCGTAACCAAAATCCATGACGCTGTCAAATACATTTGTTAAATTTGAATCTAGAACGTGGTGCTTACTTATTAAATTCGGATTAAATTGACGTCATTCGGCGTAAAACAGTAGAATGACCATAAGAAAAGGAAACGTAGTTTCTGTTCAACAACAATACGGTTACGAGGATGAAATCAATGAAGGATCTTAATTCGGGTTCCACAGAATCTGCACATACGGTAACAACCTTTCAGGAAGCCAGACTCCAGCACTCGGATAATCTGCGGCAAAATATTGTGCATGCTGCTGCCGCTTTACTGCAAGAGCATGGACCAGAAGCCGTCACGGTACGCCGTGTAGCTGAACGCATGGAGTGCTCCACCAAAATCATATATAACCTTTTTGGCAAAAAAGAAGGGTTAGCCAAACATCTATATTTAGAGGGATGCTCCCTCATGGCCCAGCGTTTTGAAACTATACCCCGGCAGGCATCGTTCGAACAATATTTCCGTGATCTGGCCTACGTCTACTGGGACTTCGGCATTTCTCAATCCAGCTTCTATCAGCTGATGTTTGGAGGATCTTTTTCCGAATTCAAACCAGATGGAGAGACCTTACAGGGAACAGCAACTGCACTGAAACAAGTGTCTGCTTTGGTGGAGATAGCCATTGAACAGGGAATGCTTCAAGTGCAAGATCCCATGCTTGCGGTTCGGATGATCTGGGCTCCCTTACACGGTGTTATTCATCTGTATTTGGGAGGCCATATTGAGAGCGAAGAAGCTGCCAAAACCCTCTATGATCATACGTTGTCAATGGTTATACACTCCCTTGTGAGTACATCTGCGAATGGATAAGCATTAAACCTGTGCTGTTTTAGATACTTTTAGAAGATAAACGAAAAAGGAGCAGCCCCATTGGCGTAATACGCCTAGGGCATGCTCCTTTATTTGGTTGACTTTATCTAGTTCCGTAACGGTTTCAGTCGATTAACGTGCCTCTTCGTTCTCAGCTTCCCAACGTGCAATTTCTTTACGCACGATTGGAGCGACTTCTTTACCAAGCAGTTCGATCGCTCTCATGACCTCGTTGTGCGGCATTGTGCCGAGTGGGGTGTGTAACATGAAGCGTGTAATCCCGACTTCTTTGCGCAGGTAAATAATTTTCTGAGCTACGGTATCCACATCACCTACATACAATGCACCTTCCAGGCTACGCGCCGCATCAAATGTTGCACGGCTGTAGTGTCCCCATCCACGTTCACGGCCCAGTATGTTCATGACCGCTTGCGCTGGCGGGAAGAATTTCTCCACGGCTTCGTCTGTTGTATCGGCAATGAAGCCGTGAGAGTGAGAAGCAACGGTCAGCTTGGAAGCATCATGTCCCGCATGTGCAGCTGCTTTCTTGTACAGTTCCACCAGTGGTGCGAATTGTACCGGACGGCCACCGATAATGGCAAGCACCAGTGGCAAACCGAGCAGCCCTGCACGAACTACGGATTCCTGATTACCACCACTGCCAATCCATACCGGAAGTTTTTCCTGTACCGGGCGCGGGTAGATGCCCAGATTGTTAAAGGAAGGGCGGTGTTTGCCTTCCCAGGTTACTTTTTCCGAATCACGCAGCTTGAGCAGCAAATCCAGTTTCTCGTCGAATAACTCATCGTAGTCGTTCAGATCATAGCCAAACAGTGGAAACGATTCGATAAATGATCCCCGCCCTGCCATAATCTCTGCACGCCCATTTGAAATGCCATCTAATGTCGCAAAATCCTGATAAACCCGTACCGGATCATGCGATGACAGCACGGTTACCGCACTCGTCAAGCGAATATTCTTGGTCTGTGAAGCTGCTGCCGCCAGAATGACAGCTGGTGATGAAGCAGCGTAGTCAGCACGATGATGTTCTCCCACGCCATATACATCCAGACCTACCTGATCTGCCAAAACAATCTCTTCAACAACATCGCGAATACGCTGCGCATGACTGATAAGTTCTCCTGTTTTTACATCCGGGTTCGTCTCCACGAATGTACTAATTCCGATTTCCATTGTCTGTTCCTCCCTGGTATGAAGCGATCCGTTGTTCATCTAACCTATTGTAAGTAGATCACCTTTTGTTATGTATCTTAATATTGAACTATTTTGATGAAAAACACAAGTACCCTCTGTTTCCAGAGGGCACTTTTATGTTTATTTTCTATCGATTATGGCTTATCTATACTTAGTTCCATCAGGTTGGTATTAATTACAACACCAGTCTGTCTCATAAAATTAAATCCCAAAATTCCGTCAATCTCTAAACCATAATCCATATTTCCTATTTCAATCTGAAAATTATTAATCGTTGTTCCTTCTACAGTGATAGAATCGAGTGACTTGGTATAAACATACTCTATACCGCCTACACCTCTTATAATCTCAACGAGATCATTCTCTTCAGGAACCATTCCTACTTCCCGAACTACATCTGCATTCAACAATGTACTGGCTGATCCGGTATCCAAAAGGACTTTTTCTAAAAGTAGTACTTTTCCTCTAAATTCAAGTTTTATGCTTATAAATGGTAAACCATAAATCTCTGAAATTTTCATCGAGGACCTCTCATGCCAACATATCGTTCTCTTGCCACAACTTCTGGACGTGAAGTGTGAAAAAAGCAGTATTCCCGTCTGGGATCTTCCTGATGCAATTCACCATAACGTTTTAGTGCCTTTGTAGAATCATCAAATGAATCAATAACAGCCATCTCTTCAATATAACGCTGGCCTTCTCTTGAATGCGCCTTGGTTGCCTCAAAAACGACCCATTCATTTGGGAATCGCTCCTGAACTTCCTTCCATTGCATATTGACACCTCCAGACCATTTGATAGAAATATTATATCATGTGCAAACAGCTTTCCATGGGCTGAAATTCTAAATTATATACATTTTTTAGAGCATTGCCTGTAAATCTATTATTTCTTCCTCCCAATGTACAGCAAATGAGACGAGATTCCCAATATGGAAGGGTCTTTGGCGGCTTCAATCATATATTGCATGAGTTCATCATACTCGCCACGCTCTTTCCAGTATTGCTGCTGCTCGTCCGTGAGCATCGCTCTAAGGCTGGATGAACCAATCAAATCCACGGTTTCAAATCCACGTTGCTCCATGAAGGGCGTAACGTCCTGAATATTAAAATAGTATGCTCCCGTAAATCGTCCTTGATCCTGATGATCGAATATACCCTTTTCCACAAAAGAATGGATTGCTGCCATGTTATCATTCGGTTTCCAGTGCTGCGGAGACTGTAACGAATTGATACTCATGCGCATTCGGCTTTGCATGGCTACAAACACCACGCCACCTCGCTTGGTCACACGATACAACTCCTGAACAGCAGCCATCCGCTCCCCTTCTGTCTGCAGATGATATAACGGCCCCAGCATGAGGGACGCATCGTACGTCTCGTCAGCAACACCGGAGAGAGAAGTGGCATCGAGAACATGGAACCCATCGAATTGCTGTGCCAAACCAAACTCCTGAGCCTTTTGCCTCGCAGTATCCACGGAGGAAGGTGTCAGATCCGATAAAGTGACCTGGTACCCCAGTTTCGCAAGCTCCATGGCATACTTCCCCGGGCCAGCCCCATTATCCAGAATAGAGCCAGTATCGGGGAGATGTTCCCTGATGTAATGCATGTTAATGATGAATTCAATCGGTTCCCGCTCCAGTCTGCCCCACTCATCAAACCCGGAATAATATTTAATAATGTGATCTCTCTTCATCGCTCTGACACCTGCCTTTTCTTATATGTAGACCACCTAACCATGTTCAAAATTTTAAATTCCAACCAGTATATATTCACTAAATATTTCCTGTCAAACAAAAAAACGTTCAATTCCCATTGATTGCGGAAGTGAACGTTTCTCAATCTTATATCTTTTTCACAAACTCGGATTTCAGCTTCATCGCACCCAAACTGTCAATCTTGCAATCAATATCATGATCCCCATCAATCAGGCGGATATTCTTCACTTTCGTACCCTGTTTGACCACGAGTGAGCTGCCTTTTACCTTCAGATCTTTAATGACCGTAACGGTATCGCCATCACTTAGCACATTTCCGTTGGCATCGCGGATTACTTTTGCATCCTCTGCATTCTCATTGTCTGCTTCCAAAGACCATTCATGGGCGCACTCCGGGCAAACCAACAGGTTACCATCCTCGTACGTGTACTCTGAATTACATTTGGGGCAGTTAGGCAAATTAGACATATGTATTAAACTCTCCATTCTACGATTGGCATTCCCGCAAGTATACGGGATTTCGACGGTATATTCCATACGCTTGGTCACTGCATGGATGGATTTAAACCAAATTTAAGGTTCATGCCTCCCTCACTTTAAGGGTAACTACTTATGATGTAACTAATAGATACGCACTACACATACATGAATTTTAATGTCTCTATGAATGTTATTATATTTAAAACCAAAGGAGTTCCTGCTCATGTCCTCATATGTTTTCCCTGTGCAAACGGCTTTTTTGATCTTTGTTGTTGCGGCCATGTTCCTGCTGGTGCCGTGGTTGATCTATGGGTATCGTAAAGACGGTTTCTTCAGCTGGTCACGGTTTAGCATCAGCTTTTCGTTTATCTTTTATATTCTGGCCGCCTATTGCCTCGTTATTCTCCCGTTTCCGACTACGCGAGATACCTGTGCGCAGCAAGCCGCTGACACGATCTACTTCAATCTGGTTCCATTCACTTTTGTCAAAGACATCATGAAGGAAACACCCATTGTATGGGCCCAGCCTTCCAGCTATCTCAACATGATTCAGGGCAGAGCCTTTCTGCAAGTGTTGTTTAACGTCCTGCTTCTCATGCCGCTGGGTGTATATATCCGTTATTTTTTTCAAAAGAGACCATTCTGGAAGTACGCCCTGCTTGGTGGATTCGGGCTTTCCTTATTCTTCGAGATCACTCAAATCACCGGATTCTACGGGTATTATAGTTGTCCTTACCGCCTTTTCGATGTGGATGACCTGTTGTTGAATACTTCGGGAGCGATCATTGGATTCTTCACAGCGCCCATCCTGCTTGCTTTATTCCCATCACGTGCAAGCATTCAGGCGAAGAGTGAACAGATCGTGGAGCAAAACCAAGTGTATACTATGCCTCAATTGCTCGCGTTAATTATTGATGGAGTCGTTGTTGTCTTCCTTTCGAATCTAATCTCCATCTTTACAGCGTCTGATGTGATCAGTGATGCGCTAAGTACATCCATTGCTATGGTCATTGTACTGTTCTTCATACCTTGGGTGCGAAATGGGGTAACTCCAGGCTCGGCCATCTTGCGATTCCGCTATGTGAATCTTCAGACCGGCACACCTACCAGTGAATCGTTATTCAAAAGATTTGCCGCACTCTATGTTCCATGGCTGCTCGTTACGATCATTCGCTTGGTCAACGATTATGCTTTTTCAGGTCATCAGGATGTTATGCTTCAGCCTTATCAAATGTGGATCTCCTTGGGAACATTTGGCATCTATATGTTAGTCTACGCCGTACTCTTTGTTCATGTCTTGATCGTACTCTTCTCCCGTGGGAAACGTTCCTTCTACTTCGATGAGGTGTCCCGCACACGTGCCTCTCGTAAATAATATTGGAGGATAACAAGGTATAATGTACCTCTAATTAGTGCTTACGTTCTGCTTACTATTCTGCCAGATTACAAAAAAGAGGACGTTCATTCTGAGAATGAATGTCCTCTTTTGATCGGGCGCATAGCAGTTATTCAGAGTATTCATACACAATAACCCACCTGGATTACAACCCTAACAGCTCTCGCTTGGATGCATCCGGATCATGTACGACCTCGATCTCATGGTTGAAGATTAGTGTCGCACGATCCTGCTCATATTCAGGCCAGTTCACACCTGCAACTTCAGGTTGGCCATTCTTGGCAAAGGAAATCCAGGCATCCTGTACCTTGAGGGCAAGTGCCGCCGCGGCCTCATCCGGCTCTGCATTCATGAATTTGAGGACATGCAGTGTATTAAACACAAAGAACATTTCGATGCTGTGAATCGCTCTTTTTAACAAGGGATGTTCCGGCATCACCCAATCAAATCGATACATCCACACCGGGGCATACTTCTGCTGTGCCGCAGCATATCGCAGCGCTGACCGCCAGAAGAACATATCGGTCATGACTTGGGCTTGTCCATCTGCCGTTTTTGGATAACTATCCGCGATGGCTACCCGGTTCTCCAGATCTGGCGTCATAAAGTCTACGCCCTGAACCATATCGATTTCTTTTGAAAAAGGTACATGTGGCTGGATGAACAGTGCACCCTCGTGTAATGTCGTACCAATCAGCACCGGAATATCCTGCGCTGAGCCTTCGCTCACTGCCTGAAGTGGCATCTGTGGTAGTGTCTGCCCATCCAATACAGGTTGGAACAATAATGCCATACCTGCCCCGCTCTGCTGTTTGACCGTTTCACCCGCTGCAATAATCTGCTCTACAGGAAGTGTATTTAACTTCTGCAGGTTGTCCCGGTCCACCCCAAGAATCTTTAACATTCCTTCCCGCAACGCTGAAGCTTGCTCTGCCGGCATGAACTGAGATGCACCGCTCTCCATAATGGCACGTTGGAAAAGTCCTTTGGCCGCTGGCATCGCCATCAGTGCCGCAATACTCATACTGCCCGCTGATTCGCCGAACACCGTAATTTGATCCGGGTTACCACCAAAAGCAGAAATATTATCCTTCACCCACTGTAATGCCGCAACCTGATCCAGCAGACCTGCATTGGATACATATGAATCACCCAATGGAGCCATATGCAGGAAACCCAAAGGTCCTAATCGGTAGTTGATCGTCACAACGATGACGTCCCCCCGTACCGCTAACTGTGTGCCATCATACATCGGCTGGCTACCCGAACCTGACACGAAGGAACCGCCGTGAATCCATACCATGACCGGCAGTGGTGTTGCTCCTTTTTCCTTAGGTGCCCAGATGTTCAGATATAGACTATCTTCTGACTCATTCGGAATTTCTGTCTGGCCTTCTGGTTGATGATTTCGTGGTTGTATATTCTCAGGTCCAAATTGCGTGGCCTGTCTGATTCCATCCCATGACTCAGGCTGTACCGGAGCCTTGAAACGCAGCTCACCTACCGGAGGTTTCGCATAGGGAATGCCTTTCCATACGCTTGCATCGTGCAAAAGTTCGCCTTGAACGGTACCATATGTCGTTTGAACCTGAAGTTCTCTCATGCCACTTCTACTTCCTCTCCGTAAATAGGTTAAATTAACGAGTATGTGCATATCATGTGTACTTATTTGAGTATAGTTTGTAGTCATACCCATTTACAACTTTACCCAACTCTAGCCTCCCCTGCTACGTTTCACGTGGAACTTTATGGGGTGGATGATTTAATACATACCTTTAAGATGGACACCAAAAAGGCCACCCTTTGAGCAATGTCATCAAGTTTAACTTGTCTTAATGACATTGACCCTTAGCATGACCCTTTCCCGTTGACTATCCAAATAACTACCCTTTTACAGGATAACGCACCGTAAACTCGGCACCCTCAATCCATTCGCTCGTTACAAAGTTCCGCCCCTTTACAACCACTCGATCTTTATAAATCTCCACATGAAGCCCTTCGCTGCCCTCCAGATGTTCATCCTGATCCGTCCAGAGATAACCTACTGACGACGCATTGAACATCGTTGGCATGTGGCCTGCACCATCGTACATCGTATGCTGTGCCTCCAGCTGCCAATGGGTGTGACCCGAGAAAAGGATCGCTTGCGGGTATTTGGCTAGAACGGCCTTGAGTTCCGCATCCTGATTCACACCATACCAGCCTTGTTCCTTCATCGATCCTGCCACCGTATCCATAAGCGGCTGGTGCAAGAACAGGAAGATGGGATGATCTAGTGTTGCACGCTCAGACAATTTCGCATCCAGCCACTCCAATTGTTCAGCCGACATATCACAATCCTTCGGGTGAGGTTGCTCGGTGCCCAGGAAAATATAATGATACCCATCGATCCAATGATCGTGGTAAGAGCCTCTCATGCCGGTTGTCCCTTCAAAATCACTTAATCGACGTTGCCATAACCCTGCGACTGTAATGGGGTCTACTCCTGAAGAGATCGGTCCCCCGTCTTGGCCCTCCTGCTCAGAAGTTACAGCAGACAACGTATATTTCCCGACGGATAGTTGCTCAATTAGTGCAGCTGATTCAGCAGCGATTTGTTTTGTGACCAGTTCCATATCTGCTTCCTGCTCCAACAACTCGGCTACTTCATCCTCTTTCATCTCAAGTAAAACGATCGGCGGATTTTGCCATACCACGGCTCCAATATCATGGTTACCTACCGTGTACCGGATGTCTGGCAAACTCTCGGCATGCTGCTTCCATATACGTTGCAACTCACGATATTCGCTCGGCAGCCCCCGATCCGTCACATCGCCCACATGCATAATCCCGCTGCTCCCCTGACTGAATGTAGCTATGTCGGCTAATGCTTGGTCCAGATGCCGGTTATGAATATGGTCTGCCTCATCTCGCACATGTGTGTCCGTAATAACCTGGAAGCTGGCAATAGGTTGCTCAGGTGTATGTTCATTTCCCATCAAGAATCACTCCATTTCAGTCCAATAATGCCAGTCAGAATAAAACCGATCCAGACCATCGACGTGAGCCGCAGACGTTCACCGAAATAGTAATGCCCTACAACACCAATGAGCGTAATGCCCACGCCAGACCAGATCGCATAGGCTACAGCCAGCGGCATATACTTCACTGCAAAATTAAGAAAGGTAAAGCTTGCGCCATAACAGACAAACATCAACACCGAAGGCCATAACCGCGAGAATCCATCCGATACTTTCAGCAAAATGGTAGCGCTAAGCTCCAGCCCGATGGCCATTGCCAACAGGACCCCGCCCAGGTAAGCATGACTGTTCGTCATCGATTCAGCCCACCATTCATTAATTCATGGAAGGATTGAATCGTTCTATCCGCCAAGCGGATTTTTCCCGGTTCTCCAATGCCAATCCTGTACCCCGCACCAGCGGTTCGTGCCATCTCCATGTCTCCGTCCGTATCTCCAATGACCACCGTATGCTGCACAGATACACCCAACCGTTCACAGGCAAGCAGTAGCATATCGGGAAAAGGTTTGCCCCGCTCCACTAGATCCGTACCAATTACCACGTCAAAAAAGGCATCCAGTCCCATCCACTGCAAATGTTTTACCGCACTTGGTGTATCATCTGCCGTCACTACACCCATAACCACGCCTTTGGTACGGCACTGTTCAAGGAATTCACGAACGCCCGGTAACGGACATGCTGGACGATGCTGCTCCATCTCTTCCTCCGCTCGCGCCAAGCATCCCCGAACCATAATCTTGGCTTCCGCCCAGCTGAGACCCGCACGATATCCATGCCACGTCAGCAGGGCATACACTTCATCCATGGTTCCCATCGCAAGCGGCCCTCTCACGTCATACCCATTCATTCGGCCTTGTTCATCGTGGAATGTACCCCAGATCTGCGGAAGTTCATCTGTTTTGATACGCAGTCCTCGGATTGCCAACTGATCTCTGAAGTCGTTCAACACACAATCGGTCCAGAATCCCCACATACCTGTAAAATCAAGCAATGTCCCGTCCTTGTCGAACAAAACGGCTTCAACCGGATTCCGTAATCCGTCCACATACGTCTCATCTTGCATTGGTTAAACTCCTTGTCTGCGATCTTGTATGAACGGAAAGGACGGTACAGCATGTACCGCCCTTTTCGCGTGAGTCAATTGCCTGTATACGTTTCTTATTTCGTTACACGATCCAGTTCTTTCTGCGCTTTCTCTTTCGCTTCCTTCAGCGCTTGTTCAGCTGGCATATTATTGATCTGCACCTGATCAGCTGCATCCTTCAATGCATCATTGATCTTGCCACCCGTTGGATCCTGGAATGGAGCCGAAGCGTGAGCTGCTTGTTGCAGTGGTACGGTGATCTGTGGATTTTCCTCACTGAATTTCATGAACTCTGGATCTTGTTGAGCCGATTGACGAACTGCAATATATCCGGTGTTCATGGACCATGAAGCTGTGTTCGAAGTCTCAGAGAAATACGTAAGCCATTGGTAAGCTGCCTGTTGTTGTTCAGGACTTGCAGCTGACGGAATACCTGCCGAAATGGCACTTGCTACCGGTTTTCCTTCACCAACGCCTTCCCAGCCTGGTTGTTGCATCGCAGCGACTACGCTAAAGTCCAAGTCACCTTGGTCACCACTAGATCCCGTGTAACCCGCTGCTTTATTCTTCATCACATCATCAATCGTTTTGTACCAGTACTCCCAGCCCTGACCTCCATAGTGAATGCCCATAATCTTGTCTTCGTTGATCCATTTACGGAACAAGTCCCATGTCTCGATCCATTCCGGGGAGTCGATCATGACGGTTTTGCCATCGTCGCTAAGAATCTGTCCGCCCTTACCCAGCACGGCGTCGATCATGTTACCGCTACCCCACATCGGTTCCCAACCGTAGAAGGTGGTCTTGCCATTCTCTTGCTTGCTCATCTTGGCTGCTGCCTCAGACAGCTTCTCCCATGTCGTCAGACTCGCTGGGTCAATTCCGTTCTCCTTGAACGTATCCATGCGGTAATACATGATTTGAGTTGTACCGTACATTGGCAAAAAGTATTGCTTTCCATCCACCTGTCCCTGGTTCAGGAATGTCTGAATGAAATCGTCTTTCTTAAAATTCGGATCAGCGGCAATCATCTCATCCATGGGTGCATAATATCCTTTACGTGCCCAGTCTATATTGGAGCTGAGTACAGCGGCTGGAACCTTCTTGGAAGCAATCGCTGCTTGCAGCTTCTGTTCCGTTTCCGTGTAATCTGCTTGTACAATTCCTTTTACAACGACTTCGTTCTGGGAGGCGTTGAACGCATCAATCGTCTTTTTCATGTTATCGCCCAGATTACCACCCAGACCATACCAGAACTCAATCTCCACCGGATCTTTCGCCTGAGCTTCGGTTCCACTGGCAGCAGCCGTCGTGCCTGATTCTGCGGGTGCTTGTGTTCCACAAGCGGTCAGCAGTGCAAAGCTGGTCGCAAGTACCAGCGACATGCCACCCTTCCAGTTCAACCTCAATCTCTTTTTCCATGTCATGCTTGCCTGACTCCAATTCATTGTTTTTCCTCCCGTTTTAGGTGCATGGTGATTCATATCAGTTCTTGTTCACACCAGCCGTAATGTTCACGCTCTGCATGATGGTCTTCTGGGTAAACAGGAAGAGAATAAGTAGGGGTGCGATGGTGAAGGCACTCGCAGCCATAATCTGAGGCCAAGCAAGTCCATATGCCCCGCCTTCTACAAAGAAGCTGCGCAGACCCGCCGATACCAGCTGTAAATCAGGGTCTTTGGTGATGAGCATAGGCCAGAAATAGTTGTTGTATTGTTCAATAAACGTAATCAGAACCATCACGGCGAAGCTTGAGCGAACAAGCGGCGTGATAATCGTCCAGAGAATCCGGAAGTGGGATGCACCGTCCAGCTGTCCGGCTTCCACCAATTCATGAGATACCTGCATGAACGCCTGCCGGATCAGGAAGATCGAGAACACGCTGACACAGTTGGATACAATCAAGCCTGTGTAGGAATCCAGCAGATTAAGCTCACTAAGCACCAAGTAACTAGGCAGATACACGGCCGTACTCGGTATCATATAACCCACCAGAATCAGGGATGTCAGTACACCTTTGAGACGGAATTTCATATGTGTCAGGGCGTACGCCATCATACTGGAATTGACGATCTGAAATAGACAGATGGCTAGGGCCACCCCGGTACTGTTCAGGATGTAACGGGCAAATGGTGCAGCGTTCCAGGCATCCACATAGTTGCTCCACAGGAACGTCTCCGGCCAGAAGGTCGGCGGAAACTGCCAGATCTCATCATTGGTTTTGAATCCGCTGATGACCATCCAATAGAAGGGAAAGGCTGTACCCAGCGCGATAATGGCTAACAGAAGGTAGCGGATCAATTTACTTATTTTAAAATTCGGTTGTGACACGTTCTGCAACTCCTTGCGCTTCATCCGTTTAGACTTTTTGTTGGGCAATGTCATTGTCATTAGTAGTGCACCAGACGTCTGCCAAGCAGGAAGGATACTCCCGACAGCAACACGCAGATCAGAATGATCACAACGGCGATGGACGAAGCTTCACCTACATTAAAGGATTCAAATGCAGACTGGTAATACATGTACAGCAATGTTCTCGTTGATCCCGCCGGTCCACCCTGCGTCATGACATTGATCTGGTCATAGGCTTGCAAGGACTGGATTGTAAGAATAATCGAGAGAAAAAACGTCGTTGGTGAGATCAGCGGCAATGTGATACTTCTGAACTTATCCCAACCGTTTGCCCCATCGATTGAAGCTGCTTCGAGCAGATCGGAAGGTAGATTTCGTAGCGCAACGAGATAAAATACCATTGCCCACCCAATCGACTTCCAGAGCGTGACGATCAGAACAGCAACCAATGCCCAGTCCGCGTCACGCAACCATCCGATCGGAGATACGCCCACCCAGCCCAGCATCAGATTAGCGAGTCCCACTTCGGGCTCGAAGATCCAAGACCACGCAATGGACACCGCAACTGTCGGGGTAACCCAAGGTGAAAAGAGTAATGTCCGGAAGATGCCGGATGATTTGATTTTGCTATTCATAAGCATCGCAAGTGCTAATCCGCCCACAATAGTTGGGATTACACTTCCAAGTCCGAATAACAAGGTCACTTTCAGTGATCGATAGAATTCAGAGTTTGTCAGCAGATAACTGTAATTGTCCAAACCAACAAACAGCTTGTCCGGGCTCATAAAGTCCCAATCGGTGAAACTGAGATAAACGATATATCCCAGAGGTCCCAGCCAGAAGATCAGCAATGGGATTAGAGCGGGCAGCGTGAATAGTACCGCCTCAGACTCCCTCCATAGTTTTAAACGCAAATCCCCCACTCCTTACTGTCCAATTTTTCTTTAATCATTGGGAATTTTTGAGTATAATCAGCTTTATATTTATTCTGTACAAAATTGATTGTACACTCGTATTGAAAATTCTAATTCAGGCTTATGTTAAAATTGGAGCAAGTCATGTAAAATATGAGGCAGCTAGTGGGAACGCTATCATAAACCAGAGGTGACATTGTGGGAAAAGAAACAGCCGGGAACCCGAATCATTCTTCGTTACCTGATCGGCATGCGCTGAGGGAGAGAGTCATTGAGGCCATCGCCAATACGATGGATCTATATGGGGTTAATCATACGTTTGGCAAATTGTACGGCATCATGTATTTTGAGGATCGACCGATGACACTTGAAGAGATGAAGAATTCAATGAATATGAGCAAGAGCAACATGAGCTATGCGGTTCGGTCACTTACGGAGTCACAGATGATCTATAAACTGGAGGAAAAGAAGGAGCGCCAGGATCAATATCTGGCTGAGACCGACTTCTATCGTACGTTCCAGAATTTCTTCGGGGCCAAGCTCCAACGGGAAGTAGATGTCATGTTAGAAGGCATTCGTGAGGTCATTCCTGACCTGTCGACAATGATCCTTTCGGAACATACCTCGTCCAAAGATCGAGATGATGCACTGCGTGATCTGCACAAACTCCAACATGCGGAGCAATACTATATTTGGCTACAAGGATTCGTGGATCAGTTGCGGGACGGTAAGTTTTACGAGAATGCTGCACACACGCCCGATAAAGAGTAGTACAACTGCGTAAAGAGAATAACTAATGGGTGACCCAAGCGCTAACGAACCTAGACGATCTGACGTACCATTGTTGAGTCACACTAAAGCGCAAAAAGGAGCTGTTCCTAGCCAATGTATGGCTTTTGGAACAGCTCTTTTTTTTTATTCTATCTATTGTATTGTCATATCCTATCCGTCATTAGGGGTTCTCTTTTCCATATGCTACTGCGTTAATGACCCCTTTTTTTCTTTTAAAAATATTACTTTTGCGCTGCAGCTTCGATATCTGCATATGCCCAGTGTGTTGCTGGTACATCACTGAACGTTGGCGTAACTGCGCCAGTTAGGGGTGTGCGGTTGAACAATACATTCAACACTTTCACCGCTTCCGCACGCGTCAGCTTACCGTCCGGTTTGAATGTACCATCATTATATCCTACCATCAGGCCAGCGGTTTGCACGTATGCAATCGCATCTGCTGCCAGCGCTCGCCCATGGAGCCAAGGCCTATGTCGAACCGGATTGGATATCGCTTGGCGAACCTGCACTTCGGGTTAGAAATGCGCTCGTCCACAGCCCCAATGGTGAAGTGATCGAATTCCTTGAAGAGGTTAATTTCGACCGATCCTCATCCTCACCATCATCTACATGAAGTACACAAATAGCCTGTTGCCTCGTTATCCGTGGCAGCAGGCTATTTCATGTTTGGATTTGCTTGGCAAGCACCAGCACACACACCTACCCTACTCTTGCTCTGCATTCCCCAGCGTATACTCGCTTAGCTTTCCTTCATAGACCAGTTGCAATCGTTCACTCTGGCGAAAATCATCCGGTGTCACCAGCGCCGGCAGCTTATTCCACAATTTGATTCCCGAACGCTGTAGAATCTCGGCTACAAATTGGGAGCAGAAGTAGGAGTTACTGAACTCCACCGGTTCCTTGAGCGTAATGCCAATCACGCCGAGCAGATTGTACATATATTTCTGGCGGCTGCGGATGAAGATGTGCAGCACACGTTTCATCTTTTCCACTTCACGATCCGTCACCTGAAGCTTGTATATGACACATGTGGTATTGGGATACTTGCTGTATGTACCTGTCTGAATATCTTCCTTCACAAACCCACCATTCAGCGGATTGCTCGGATGCTTGCGTCCGAAGCTGTACAACTCGGTTAACTCCCGGTCAAACGAGATCGATGCGTGATTATATGGCGCTCGGGTATAACTCTGAATAACCTTGGTAAACAGCGTTCCTGTATTCGTAAGCAGGATATATATGGAGCGTTCATCTGTCATAGCAAAATTTCCCCTTATCAAGTTGGCACTATTCCTTCATAATAACATAGGTACCCTATAATGGAATCTTACTTTGAATAAGCAGGTGATCGGTACGTGAGCAGTTCACTCTTTACACTAACGTTAATCTTCACAGCTTTACTTGTGATACATATCGTGTACAAAATTATTGCAAAGCTTCAGCCAAGCAAAGACTATTCAGGCATCGGCCAAAAAATCAAAACCTGGTGGGGTATGTTTGTGATCTTCTGCCTAGCCACCCTTTTTAACCCCATCGTGTCCCTCATCTCCCTTATGGTGCTTGCATTCTTCTCACTTAAAGAATACTTCTCCATGATTCGCAGCACACGCAAAGCCGACCGCAGGCTGTTCCTCTGGGCGTATCTGGCGATTCCGGTTCAGTTCTACTGGATATACATTGGATGGTATGGCATGTTTATCGTGTTTATTCCCCTATATGTGTTCCTGGTGCTGCCCTTGCCACGCCTGATCAACAAAGGTACGGTCGGGTTCCTGCGCAGTGTCAGCTCTACACAATGGGGACTGATGCTGATGGTGTTTGGGCTGAGCCACCTAGCCTATTTTCCATTTGCCACACCGGAGTACGGGTCCAAGCTGGTGCTGTTCTTGGTCGTGTTAACACAGCTTAATGATGTGGTGCACTATCTGGTCTCTCTCTATCTGGGCAAACGAAAAGTGGTGCCTACCGCCAATCCTTTTGTCACCTGGGAAGGGTTCGCGTGTGCGTTTATTGTAACGACAGCTACGTCTTATTTCATCCATCCCTACCTGACGCCATTTGATTGGAAATTCTCGCTGTTCATCGGAGTGTTGATCAGTCTGGCCGGATTCTTCGGCAGTCTGACGGTGTCTGTACTGAAGCGCGACCTGTTAATCGGGGATGACAACAAGTTCGATTCGCTCAAAAAAAGCTACCTGAGCCGGGTCGATAGTCTGACCTATACCTCTCCGGTTATGTTCCACGTGGTCCGATATTTCTTTGACTTTATGTAGCAACAGATAGATCGGCGATCTTGTAGTCATGTATGTCAAAAAAAGCAGCCCATGTGGCTGCTTTTCCTGTTCAACAGGCTCTGGGCAGAGCCTTCATGATGTGCCTGCGCTACTTCAACGTAATTTCTTTCTCGGACATGATTTCGTTCCCATCATCATTTGTGAAGACAAATGTCGCTTTGCCCCGCTCGCCCTTCATCTCATCCGAATAGATAAAGCCGGAGAATTGTCCATTGCCGCTAAAGTAAAACCCCTCTTTACCATTTCCACCATGTTCAATGGCTTCCTGTAGTGAATTCACAATCGTCACCGTGTTAGACGTCCATCGCATCTCCGTTAGTGTATACCCCTTCGGAACCTGTTTAATTCCAAAATCAAAGCTGTTACCCTCGCTCGGTTTCTCCGACTGGTCAATGACAATATCAATCTGCTCAGACGGTTCAGTGGATTCCGATTGAGCCGTAGGCTTGCCCTCATCACCACTGGCACTACCTTGATCATTGTTATTCTTCGCATCCGCATTCGGAACAGAGTTTTCTCCAGCTTCCTCTACAGGTTGCTTCGATTGCGGATAGGCGTGCTCCTGAACCGATTCGTTATTATTTTTGGCACCACAGGCACTGACGAATAGCGAAATACAGAGCACAGACATGCAAAGTGCAGATTTTTTTATATTTATTTTCATCATCTAATTCTCCCTTCATTTATCTTCAGCACGCATATCCAGCACACCACTTATTAATCACTACACCATATCGTCCCACGTGAAGCTCCATTATATGTAAATGATTAATAAATTCAGTATGTAACTGCACCTCGATGAGTAAAAAAAGAACTCTGTTCATGACGTCATGCACCGTTTATTTTATCGATCAAACCCAGGCAAGACCAACACTTGTCCAATCTGAATGGCGTTATGCTCAATTTTGTTCACTTTCTTGATAGCTTCTACATACACACGAGTGTCCATCTGCTGAGGTTTATGTGCCAATGAAATGCCCCACAGTGTATCTCCCTGAGATACAACGATCTGGTCACCCGACAACAATTGCTCATCCCCGGCAAATGCAGTGAATACAGCACTACACCCTATGATTATAATTAGAGTTATAGTGACGATCTTCATTAGCCAGGTTGGCGTCTTCACACGCTGCATGAATTGATCTTTAACATACATGGTGCGAGACTCGGACGTTTTGGTATAAACGGATTCATAAATACTTTTGTACGTAGAATATCTCATTCTAGTCGACCTCCAGACTTTCATTCCGCTAATCTTTAATTTCATGTTTACCTATGTATTTTTCCTATAACAATGAATGATCAATAACTCACATTTTCGCTATATAGGTATCTTTACCTAAGTTACCCTACCCTGATAGGTCTATACTATCAGTTCACTCTAAACAAATTCTGAACAACCGAATTTCAATGTTATATCCGATTTAATCTATCCAATATTCATGCCTGATTTTCGGCGATGCTTGCTGCAACGTTTTTCTATAATAGGTATAGATAAAGATTCTAATGAGTAAGGACGTGCCCCATGATTTCTGCTGATTTGAAGGAACAATATTACGAGGCGCTTGTGGCCAAGGATTCGGAATACGAGGGTTTATTCTATGTTGGAGTCCGAACCACGGGTGTGTTCTGTCGTCCCACATGCCCTGCGCGAAAGCCAAAATTCGAAAACTGCGAATTCTATGAGACGGCACAGCAGGCACTTCTGGCCTCTTATCGCCCTTGCCAGCGCTGTCGTCCGCTCTCTCACCCCAACCAAGTATCCGATGTCGTTCGCATATTAGTGGAAGCTGTGGAGAAAAATCCGGAGAAACGCTGGAAAGGACAGGATTTCAAGGCCCTCTCCATCGACGAATCCACTGCTCGCCGACAGTTCAAGAAGCGGTTCGGCATGACTTTTGTCGAATATGCTCGCGCTCGCCGCATGGGACTTGCCCTGAAAAATATTCGCTCCGGCCGCACCGTGATTGATAGCCAATTATCTACTGGATATGAATCAAGCAGCGGCTTCCGCGATGCCTTTTCACGGATCATGGGTGCTGCCCCTACACAAGTCGATGAAGGACATATCCTAAAAGCGTCCTGGATTGACACCCGCCTCGGCCCGATGATGGCCATTGCAGATGAGGAGTCGCTATATTTACTGGAATTTGTGGACCGCAGAGGTCTGGAACGCGAAGTTGAGCGTCTGCGCAAACGAACCAAATCAGCGATTGTACCCGGCACTACAGCTCCCATCCAGTCCATTGAGCGTGAACTAAACGAGTACTTTCAAGGTATTCGGACAGCATTCGACACACCGTTGTTCTGTTTAGGAACACCATTTCAAAAGCGTGTGTGGGACGAGTTGCTGGCCATTCCGGCTGGTGAAACGAGGTCATATCAGGAGATTGCAAATGCACTGGGAAAACCGACTGCTTGCCGAGCTGTGGCACAGGCAAATGGGGCCAATCAGCTTGCGATTGTGATTCCATGTCACCGTGTAATTAATGCCAGTGGCGAACTGGGTGGATATGGCGGGGGATTAACTCGCAAAAACTGGCTTTTGACTCACGAGAAACAAAAACAGGGTAGCTGAAAAACAGAATGAAGTAATGAAGTACGCATCAAATGTCCAAAGAAATGCATGATATAACAAAGGAGAGTCAACATAATATGAGTACCTTAGAAGAAAAAGCAACGTTGTTCCAACAATACCATGTGAAAGGAAAACCACTTGTTCTGGTCAATGTGTGGGACGCCGGAAGTGCGCAAGCCATTCAATCCGCTGGAGCAACGGCCATTGCTACCGGAAGCTGGTCCGTTGCTGCTGCCCACGGTGAACACGATGGTGAAGCCATGCCATTCCATCTGGTGCTTGCCAATCTTGCAAGGATTACAGCGAGCGTGGATCTGCCTGTAACGATCGATATAGAGGGAGGGTATGGGAGGGTCTGTGTCAGAAGTGAAGAAAAATATCCTGCAAGTCATCGATCATGGTGCTGTAGGAATCAACATGGAAGATCAACTTCCCGCTGGCTTGGGATTGTACACTGTGGAGGAGCAATGCCCAAGATTGTCCGCCGCCAGGGAAGCTGCGGAGCAGGCAGGCATACCGTTGTTCATTAACGCCCGCACAGATATTTTTCTGCAACATGCACCTGAACACCATAACCACTCCCTCCTAGAGGAAGCACTTATACGTTCGAGCCATTATGCAGATGCAGGAGCCAGTGGTCTGTTTGTACCCGGTTTGCAGGATCACCAACTGATTCAAGAATTGTGTGAGCGTTCACCGCTGCCAATTAACGTTATGGTTACGTCTCCTGAGCCTTCACCAAAACAGCTTGCCGCACTGGGTGTAGCACGTGTAAGCTATGGGCCTTATCCCTATGTGCAAGTTATGGAACACCTGAAAGAACTGGGGAGAAACATTTTATCGGGAAATTAACCGAGGAGGGCATGTTATAATCACCTCTATTGAACATTTACAGGAGGCAATTATGCTTAACGTGGAACAAAAGCTAGAAGTGCTACAATCGTATCCCCAACTGCAACGCAAAGATGTTTCTCTCGGTCGAGTTAATTTCCACTACGAGGAAAGTGCGTATGATAAAAAAATTGTTGCTCTCCATATTCACCCTAACGGTAACGGTTATATCTATGCAGGGCTACTGCCTGACTATGAGACCGATGCTAAAGGATTCGTCAATATTCGTGATTACTCCGAAGCAGATCTGCGCACCTTGTTAGATCAAACGATCCAAGCGATGTCTCACAATCCCAACGCAGTTGAATTTAAAGAACCAGAACAAGTAAAAGCTGCTCCTGCATTGTCTACAACCTCTACGGGTGGCGGAATGTGGATCGATGAAGATGGACATACGCTGACTTTAAAATACGAAGATGACATGTGGTATGTGTATTCCGGTGATAACCTGGATATGGCTTTTGAAACGCGTAGCGAAGCTGGCGAGTATCTCAAAGACGAAGGATTCAAACCGCAGGCTCAGGCTTAACTCATACACATTTCAGTTTGGAATTCCGCACAAAGATTGTTGAATAGGTATATTCAGTGATTTAATATGATACAAAAAAAACACGAGGCGTGTTCGCACTCGTGTTTTCTGATTTACAGGAAGTTTCGCTTAGATTCCTTGCCCAGTTCCTTTATAACTGTTTCCTGTCAGTCTTTTTTGGATTTCATAGTAAGCGGCGCATTCTTCATCATCGGGTACGTAGATAGAAGTAGCGCACCACCAATACATCCCAGAACGGTGAACAATGTCATCATATTCACACTCGAAAACCACTTCATCCACTCCCCAAAATCTGCGAAGATAACGATCAGAGTGATAATTAGGCCTACCCCAAAGAACATAATGAAGAAGTTACGCATCCCCAAGCGCATCCAACAAACCGTTGGGAAGACAGAGATTCCCAGTACAAGAAAGCCGCACATCAGATCGATCCACAGGTAGGATAAGAAATGATATTCGCTTGAATACAACATGCCCGGTTGATAAAGGGTTACGTCAACAATTCCTTTTTCCTGAAGCAGGTGTAAGAGGAAATACGCCACATGCAGAATGATCATGGTGCCTGCAACCATCCATACCGAATTCATATAGAAGGATTTCATGAATTGAATTCGTGTACTGCCCATACCAATCGCAACCGGAAACAGTGTAATAATTCCCCCGATTGCAAACGCACATATCCCTCCGTACATGGGACCAAACAGTTGCGTAGCATACGAGACATCAAATATGAAGCCAATGGCCAAATATACAACGGTGAGCATTAGAGCGATGGATGAAAATATGCTCAGAAACAAACGCATATCATCGCGAATCAGTCGGTTCGTACCTTTTACTGCATTCATGGTTTAACCCCCTCTTGATAACGGGTCCTGTTAACCAAATAATCTTGTAATGTCGCTTTCTCAATGGAAAGCCCCTGCGAATGAGCGATATCCTTCCACATTTTCGAGTAGGGCTCATCAATCATTACTTTTACAGTCGATCCCATATGGGAAGACTCTATAACTTTAACACCTGCTGTGACTCGGTTGATATCGTTAATTCCCCCTGTTAGAAGAACTCCTTTTTCGCGCATCTCTTCCATCGATTGATTTAACAACACCTCTCCAGCTTGCAAAACGATAAGGGACTCACATAAAGGCTGAATCTCCTCAATATGATGACTGGATATCAGAATCAGACGCGGGTTATCTTCATAACTTTCCAGTAGCGCATTATAGAAGAATTTACGCTTCTCAGCATCGAGTCCATTAGTAGGTTCATCCAGAATGGTTATCTTTGCATTACTGGCAAGACCCAATATAATCTGGGCAGCAGTCTTCATGCCTTTCGAAAATTTAATGATCTTTTTCTTCGCCGGTAGTTCGAACACATCGATTAAACGTTCCGCCAAATCCTGATTCCACTGCGGATGAAAATATTGTCCCATTTGAACCATGTCACTAACCGTCCAGTTTTTCCCCAGGGGATGATTCTCCTGGATGTAACACAGATGCTCTTGGGCAGCCAGATTATTATAGGGGTCTTGACCCATGATCTGAACGGTTCCACTGTCCGGGCGGTTATGCCCTGCAAGTAAACTCATCAGTGTTGTTTTACCCGCTCCATTTCTTCCCCAGATTGCACTAATGATTGGCTCATTCTCATGTAGCGTAACCTGGTTCAGAACGGGCGTCTTCTGGTAGCTGTAGTTGACCTGTTCCATATGAATCATAACTCACTCTCCTTATCCTTCTTGCCGCGAATCAGATCAATAATCATGTCTTCATTCATGTGAATCCGTCTGGCTTCTTCAAGTAAAGGCTTGATGTATTCTTCATAAAAATCTTGCTTCCGTTCAACGAGCAATGCTTCTCTTGCTCCCTTTGCAACAAACATTCCAACACCTCGCTGTTTGTATATAATCCCCTTGTCCACGAGCTCCTGCAGTCCTTTGCGGGCTGTAGCCGGATTGATATTGTAGAAGCGTGACAGTTCATTGGTTGAGGGAACCTGTTCTTCCACCTTCAATCTGCCCTCCACAATATCGTCCATAATCATCGTGGCAATCTGATGAAAAATAGGCTGAGATTCATCCAAAGTCGATTTCATGTGCTTCCAACTTTCATACGTATTCATTAGTCAGTTAGTCGGTTAGTTACTCATGTAACTAACTATAGTATACAAAGACGCAAATGTAAATAGGCGAACTTAATTCATCGCCTTTCCTACCTTTGCTCTGTTGTATTGATTAATAAGCCCGTCCAGGACTACGGATTGCTGGATCACTTCCGGATGAAGCAGACTGCCGTATTCCATATGCATGCGATATAACAATTGTCTGGCATCTTCGATCCGTGATATCAAATCCAGGCGATCCATAGTATCCCTCCTTTTTGTCATATTTTAGTGTATTATGCCAATCATAAGCGCATGTGAGATACGACATACTTATTCTTCCACTTTGATACACAAAAAGAACGCTTCTGAATAAATCAGAAGCGTTCTTTACCTTTATTAAGTTCCAAATCCATGATCAGCGGGTCTCATAATTTCGGGGTTCGGGATTTCCTTGCCTGGGACAGGTTCCGTAGCAGGGGCTACGATGAATACAACGATACTACAGGTAGCTATCAGCAAAGCCAACTTTCTCTTCATTGAGTTTCTGCACCTCACTAATTATCATTTTGTATTGCTGTTTCGCCGTCTCAGATGCAAATTCCCGGTATTGCTCAAACAGTCCGACACCTCTAAGCATACCTCGTCCACTGCTAATTTCAATAGAAAATTTTAAACTATCCAGCACAAATTCTATACCTAAATGATACTCGTCTTTCTTTAGATAATATGCGCCCAAGTCTGCTAAAAGTCGTAAATATCGATCATCTGTAACTTGTCTGCTTACTTTACCAATTCGGTTACTCTGTTCCTGATAAGTGAAGTAGGATTCATACTGTTTGAGTACATGATCTATATCCTTATCATAGCGATTAGCCGCTGTTACAATATCACAAAGCGCTGGGAATATCTCATTTTCCTTCGTTGAGATATACGCCAAATAATCAGGTAACACCTCAAAATGACCGCCCATTAAATGATATATATATCGATTAGCTTCAGCCCATTCTTGAAACTGATTCATAACTACGATTTCATCTTTATCCGGGTTCCTCACCCAGCGATTATCCGAATATAAAGAAACATATTTAAGTGCCCCAGTGTAGTCCTTCAAATGATAACAGGCACTTCCTGCAGCTAGATCGGAGTATAGAATATAGAAAATAATTGGTCTTTTGGTCTCTTCTTGTTTCCGTCGGCCATTCATCTCATAATGGATGGAAGCTTTCACTTTCAATTTTTCAGATAACTCCTGAACCTTGTCCCATCTATGCAATGCTCCAAAAGCATTAATCAGTTCGTTAAGCGCATCCAACTGGTAGCGTTCATCCAGCCGATCCACATAATATTCGAACCGAGATGCAATAATCAGATTCCGGTGCTGATCATTGGTCAGTCCCAGCCTGAACAGTCGGTACTGACAGAGTGCAAGCCGCTCGGAATGTTGCATTTTCTCGCTTTCAGCAATGTTTTCATATAGAAGAATGGCTGGTTTGAATTTACCTGCTTGGTAGAATTCTTCAGCCACATCAAATAACAAAGGAATATAGGATAGATTATCCATCATCAGACGAATAACCTCTTCAATACAGTCCAACTTGTCCAACTCGGCACAGCGATGAAGGAAGGGTCCCAGTCTTCGCCAGTCCGGGGTCGCGTGTACAAAACACTCATCTATGTATAACTCATAGAAGTAACCTTCTTCCAGTCTCATGGCGGAAGTAATGCGATCCAACTGCTGCATGGCAATAGGCCGATTTTTATTCAAGATATTGCTGAGCGTACCCGAATTAATCCCTGACGTTTCCGAAAAATGACTAATGGACATCTGTTCACGCTTCAGATAACTTTCCAAGTGATCGCGTATCGTGGTTGTCGACTCCAAACGAACACCACCCTCCAAAATAAAAAACATAAACGGGATTATCGGTATGCAAAAGTAATTATATGTAATTAGAAAGTATCGGTCAATATGATAATTTCAACTAATTTGTATTAAAACCATTTTAATCCTTTTATAAAACGGACAATCCTATCCTTATTTTATATCGGAAACACGTCTGGCATCAAACCTGAAAATAGACAAAAAACACGAGCCATCCACGGGCTCGTGTTCTCAACTGACTCAGCAGTCAGTATACTCACTATAACTTGGATTTAAGGCAGTATATTACCTGCCGCACGGTAAATTTCATACCACTCTGGACGAGTGAGATGAACATCTCCTGCTTTTACACAGTCTTGCAGACGTTCAATATTCATCGTGCCTGTCACAGGTTGCATCTGTGCAGGGTGACGAAGCAACCATGCAATTGCAATCGTTGTATTGCTCACGTCATACTTCGCAGCAATCTCGTCAATCTTTGCATTCAATTCCGGGAACTTGTCGCTACCCAGGAAGACACCTTCGAAGAATCCGTACTGGAACGGAGACCAAGGTTGAATGGTGATATCATGCAGACGACAATAATCCAAGATACTGCCGTCACGGTTAACCGCAGCATCGTTCTCCATGTTCACATTGATTCCACTGTCAATCATCGTCGTATTGGTAATACTCATCTGCAACTGATTGGCTACCAGTGGCTGTTTCACGTATTTTTTCAACAATTCGATCTGGTTCGGATTCTGGTTGGATACCCCGAAGTGACGCACTTTACCTTCGCGCTCCAGTTGATCAAAGGCTTCAGCCACTTCCTCTGGCTCAACCAATGCATCAGGACGGTGCAGAAGTAGAACGTCAAGATATTCCGTCTTCAAACGTTGCAGGATGCCATCGACTGAATTCAGGATGTGCTCTTTGGAGAAATCAAACATGCCTTTTCGGATACCGCATTTGGATTGAAGAATCATATTTTCACGAACTTGGGGATTCATCTGTACCGCTTCGGCGAAGATCTCCTCACATGTTCCTGTACCATAAATGTCGGCATGGTCAAAGAAATTCGCGCCAACCTCCATTGCAGAACGAACAAAATGTTCGGCTTCCTTACCGTCTAGTGAATTAATCCGCATGCAGCCCACCGCGACTACAGGTACTTCTAGTGCACTGCTGCCCAATTTAATCGTTCTCAAGATGTTTTCCCTCCATATTCGAATATTATCGTGTATCTTACCTTTGATTGTGACATATATCTGCAATCGGTTTCAATAGCTTTATCCTACATTCATATGGAGAAATGATAGGTTCTTCGTTCCAGCCTATAGATCCAAAAGAATAAGTTATACTTCTTCCGGTATGATAACCTCAATGTGCCTTGGCAGGACACGGATATGAATCGGAAGGGCAGGACCTTCCTCCCCATCTACATTGGTGCGGATGGCTTCCACTGAACGGACATGGACATCTCTGGCTGTAAAATAGTCTACATCTTTATGGTCTTTCAGACTACCAAATAACAGGGAAGTGCCCAGGGTCAGGCTGTTGAACACACTGATATTACGAACAACAAAGCAATGTATCAGACCATCGTCCACCTCTGCATCCGGAGACAACTTCTCGAATCCTCCGACCGAGTTGGTCAGCGCCGCCAGAAAAAGTGGCGATTCCCCCTCCCAGATCTGTCCATCATACTCGATGGTTAGATGATTGGCTGGTGTATTCACCAGGTCTTTCAAGCCTTCTTTCAGATATGCGAATGATCCCAACTTCGACTTTTCTTCCGAGGATACGGAGAACAAAGCTTCTGCCAAAGAACCCGCAGCCACAACGTTGGCAAACAGGCGATCATTGATTTTCCCCAAATCCACGATATGGGTCTGATTCGAACGTAACTGCCTAATGGCTTCTTCCGGGTCAAGCGAGATATTCAGCGCTCGTGCAAAATCATTCACCGTACCTAGCGGTATAACGCCTAATCGGGGACGATAATCCTGATCCATCATGCCATTAATCGTCTCATGCAGCGTACCATCCCCACCAATAGAGATGACCAGATCACAGCCGTCTTTGCAGGCACTCAGGCAGTAGTTCGTGGCATCACCTTCCCCGGCTGTCTCGTTAACCACCACCTCATACTGCTGTGACTCCAGAATCTCTCTGACTTGGGACACATACTGCTCGGCCTCTTCCTTACCTGACGATGGATTACTAATGATCATGGCTTGGCGCATACTCACATCTTCCCCTCCACATTGGCATCTTTACTTCATCTATACCCGTTTCAAGGGTGGGTTGAATAGCGTCTACGGGAGATGTTCCATTTTTTTGATAAATATTTCTCTGAAGAGTGCAGAGCAGGGTTTGTTTCATATAGAATAGAAGTAGAGAAATAACCATTACGAAATTTCTTGTTCCTTTTCCCTGTTGACGGGTTAATAACTATAGATGTGCTTTTAGCCGAACCTACATATGTGAAACTCTTCAATTCACACTGAACACTCCGTGGGCAGATCAACCTTCCGGTCGCTGTTATCGTGTAAATACTATACTTATCTAACTCAATCTGTTCGGATTATTTTATAATTCTAAAAATCGGAGGGAATGCATGCAATGAGAAGAATGACGCTACTATTGCTAGTATTCATCCTGAGTCTCGGGGCATCGGGGCAAGCCATGGCTTACACGACTACAGACTTGGGCGAGGGAATCATTGAAGATCCCGCTTTGGAGGACGGACTGAAGTTAATCCTGAACAAACCTCTGGATGTGCCATTAACTTCAACGGATCTGGAGCAGCTTGAGGTGGTAGATCTGAGCAATGCAGGTATTCACAGCCTGACTGGTCTCGAATATGCAACCAATCTGACTCACCTCCGATTATATGGGAATGAGATTGAGGATCTCACACCGCTGGAGCACCTAACCCAGCTTCGCGAGATCGATGTTCGCAATAATTACATTACATCCATAGACGCACTTGCTGAATTAAAAGACTTGGGACGGCTGTATATCAGCAACAATTCCATTTCTTCCATAGAGGTTGTACGTGGGTTCAACCGATTACATACGTTCCACGCCAGCGGTAACCAGATTGCCAGTCTTGCGGCCCTCTCGGATGCGGATGCACTGAAGTGGCTTGAGATCTCGAACAATACGATTAACGATCTGACACCGCTCATGGGTAAAACCCAGCTCCAACAACTCAATGTAGCGAATAACCAGATTCAGACGCTGGACGTACTGGCTGAATTGCCAAATACATTGCGGAATCTGAATGTGGCAGGTAATCAAATCACGGATCTGACACCACTGGAGCACATGACACGCCTTCGGACACTTGATATCTCTGGTAACCAAGTACAGCACCTCAAGGGGCTTGAGGGAATGACTGGGCTGACGGAACTAAATGCAGAGTCCAATCAGATCTATGATCTGGAACCTTTACGGCAGCTTTCCAGCCTGGACGTGTTGAAATTATCCAACAACCGGGTGTGGGATCTGACACCGATCGCAGGTTTTACGTTTACCCGTGATCAGTCAGCGACAAATGCTATACAGGATATCTCGGCGTCTACCTCTTTATCCTCCGGTATTCAGACTTCTGTCTCAGAGGTTGAGCCTGCCGGGCTCACGGTGCAGAACAACTATCTGGATGTTGTGAGTGGCAGTCATACGATGCAGCTTCTGAACCGGATGAATGTGCGGGAGCAGAAACGAACGCCGCAGGGCAGCTTCCAGCGTCTGATTGAAGGGTCTACCACCGCCTATGTCGGGGACCGTGCTTATGCACTGGATGCTGCACCTTTTATCGATGAAGGGCGCACCTATGTGCCTCTGCGTTTTGTCTCGGAGCAGTTAAACGCCCGTGTGAACTGGAACAGCGGTACGCGGGAAGCCGTGATCACACAGAATGATAAGACCATCCGCTGGAGCGTGGGTAACAAACAAGTTGTCGTGAATGATACACTTGCGATCAATGATGCTCCTCTTCTGATGAAAAATGGTAAAGCTTTTGTACCGGTTCGCTTCATCTCGGAGCAATTCAATACCTCTGTTGGTTACATCGGAAGCAGCAAAACGATTCTGATTTTTGAAGATAAACAGCTTGGTGAGAGTGTACAGCCTTAAGAAAAACATAGCGAAAGTCCCCGTCTGAACGATCAGCGGGGATTTTGGTTGTGTTAAGACAGTTGTGTTATAACATTGGATAATGGTATATAGACATCGCCGATCACAAGCAAATACAGCATACGATCTCTCTGTGCGAATACGAACTCGTGATGCTCTATCTTGGATTAGGGTAAATTTCACGCGGTTTAGCATATCTTCTTTTACAGCGGCAGTTGTTATACTGAACGTAATATATATGACAACTGAAGTTCAATCGAGGAGGGAATTTACATGACACTCATGCTCACTGGTTATTCCACAACCCAAGACAACCCGTGGAGAGAGCTATCTTTTGTACCGACAAATGAAAGCGCTAACTTAAAACTGACGGGTGAACAGCACCAACTTGTGGAAGGGTTTGGCGGATGTTTCAACGAGCTTGGTTATATGGCTCTGTCCCACTTAAATGAGGAGCAGCGCCATGAGGTATTTCACTCTCTCTTCCATCCGGAGGGTGAGCACAAGTTTAACATCTGTCGCCTGCCGATCGGCGCAAGTGATTATGCAGAACAGTGGTACAGCCACAATGAAGTGGATGGCGACGTGGCCATGGAACATTTTTCGATCAAACGTGATTTCAAATATCTGATTCCTTACATCAAGGAAGCTCTGACTTATAACCCGAATCTGCAATTCTTCGCCTCGCCATGGAGTCCACCAACGTGGATGAAGTCGCCGAAAGCCTATAACTATGGGACACTGCGCTGGGAGAAAGATATTCTGGAGGCCTACGCCCTGTATTTTGTAAAATTTGTACAGGCCTACCGTGAAGCAGGCATTACGATCCATCAGGTGCATGTACAGAACGAAGTGATTGCAGATCAGAAATTCCCATCTTGCATGTGGACAGGCGAGCAGCTTCGTGAGTTTATCGCCGATTATCTGGGCCCGGCTTTTGACAAACACGGTCTGGATACGGAGATCTGGCTGGGAACGATCAACGCACCTGATCCATGGGAAGAATTAATCAAGAAAAAAACAAATGACTTCGATGAGTATGCCGGGCTTGTCCTGAGTGATCCAAAGGCCTATTCCTATATCAAAGGTGTTGGGTATCAATGGGCAGGCAAAAATGCCATTCAACGTACCTCGGCCAGTTATCCGGAGCTGCGTTATATGCAGACCGAGAACGAATGCGGTGATGGCAACAACTCATGGAACTATGCCAAATATGTATATAACCTCTACCAGCACTACTTCAGCAACGGAGTGAACGCGTACATCTACTGGAACATGGTTCTGGAACCCAAAGGCCGCAGCACATGGGGCTGGGAGCAGAATTCCATGATTACGATAGATCCCGACAATAAGGAGGTTACTCGGAACCCTGAGTATTATGTGATGAAACACTTCGCTCATCATATTGTTCCTGGTGCTCGAAGAGTCGGCTTGTCTGGCGCCTGGAGCGGTAAATCCGTTGCTTTCCGCAACCCGGATAACAGTCTCATCATTGTCATTAATAATCCATTCCAAGACCGTCGAAATCTGTATCTGACCATCGAGGAAGGACAGACCCTACACATGGAGCTGGAAGCCGATTCATTCAACAGCATGGTTATTCAACCGAAATAACAACTTAACACATCGTTAAAAGAATAGAGATCAATAGCGTCAGGCTCAGGAATTCCTTGAGCCGGCGCTATTTTTCATGGACCAGACCGTGCTTATTTTCACCATTATTACTCCTGTAGAACACAAGCCGAAGACGACTTAAAGATATGACGTTTCACCTTTTATATTTACAAATCTATAAATCTAGATATAATGTAATCCAGAGAACTTACTCTCATGTCCATCTTATTATAGGAGGCAAGGCAGGCTCATTTCGACATGATATATCTACTTTTCTGTATATTTAAATTTATTGGAGGTACGCTTTGCATGAAATCACAACAGGTCAATCCACTCCTTATCTTGATGCTGGCACTCGGGGTATTCGGAATTATTACAACAGAAATGGGAATCGTGGGGGTACTGCCTCAGGTTGCGCATAAATTCGGTATCTCGGCTGCACAGGCAGGTTGGCTGGTCAGTATATTTGCGCTGGTTGTAGCCATAGCAGGCCCTTTTCTCACCTTACTGGCATCCGGGATGAATCGCAAAATTATCCTTTTAGCCGCTGTGCTGATGTTTGCCATTTCAAACGTCGTCTATGCCTACGCCACAACATTTGATACCATGCTTATCTTCCGTATCATTCCCGCGTTATTCCATCCCGTCTTCTTTTCCGTAGCCCTCGTCACCAGTGCCCAACTTGTTCCGGCAGAGAAAAGCAGTCAGGCCGTCGCCAAAGTATTCACTGGAGTTACAGCGGGCTTTGCCTTTGGCGTGCCACTCACATCGTATCTTGCTGAACGCCTATCCCTCGAAATCGCCTTCCTGTTTGGAGCGATGGTCAGTGTGGTCGCTTTGATCGGCATATGGATCTGGTTACCCTCGATGCCCGTGAAGGAAAAGATGTCCTATGGCAAGCAGCTCGGTATTCTGCGCAAACCTGGATTATGGCTGAATGTTGCCGCAGTCATTTTTATATTCGCCGCCATGTTTTCCGTGTACAGCTATTTCGCCGAGTATCTTGGACAGGTCACTCACATGAGCGGATCATGGATCAGCGTCATGCTGACCGTCTTTGGTGTCGTCATGATTATCGGAAATTTGGGGTTTGGACAGTTTCTGCGTAAGAGTGTGGTCCGAACTGTCCTCATCTTCCCCCTGCTGTATGTAGCAGCTTACGCACTCGTCTATTGGGCCGGTCCTCACTTCATGTGGATGGTTATTGTAGTCATCCTCTGGGCATCCGTGCATTCAGGAGGATTAATTGTAAGCCAAACCTGGTTAACCGCTGAAGCGCAGGACGCGCCTGAATTCGGCAACAGCTTGTATGTATCCTTTTCCAACCTTGGTATTACCTTGGGTACTGCCATCGGCGGCTGGTTCATCGCGAACCTGGGAATACATCAATTGATCTGGAGCGGAATGATCTTTGCGCTGATCGCTTTTGTCTTGATTTGGATTAAAATCAAATGTTTCCCTGCACCATAAATTGCCGAACACTGTTGAGACAAAGCATTAACACAAATAGCGCCATATTCCCATGCTCAACATGTGGAACAGGCGCTATATGGTGTTATATAATCAACCAATTTACATAGAAGATCAGACTCGTCCAAACGCGAGCTTAAGGATTGTTCGCCAAGTAATTTCTCAGCCATTGCATAGCCGGACGTTCTGTTCCATTGCTGTTGACCAAGTGGGAGCCAGCCTGCCAGGTTTGATTCTGGTTGTAACCCCACAGCGTCACACCTTTAACAGCAGAGTGTTTCCACAGCACAGGGAATTTCTGCTGATAACGTTGCAATTGTGTATTATCGTCACCTGTCATATCCAGCTCGGATACATAGATTGGCAACCCTGTCGCTGCAAGCTTGTTCAATACCGTGTTCATCGTGCTCACAGAAACGTTGTCCATATTGAAGTAATGCGCCTGGATTCCAATACCATCAACTAGACCTCTGTTTTTCAAAAGGTTGATAATCTGGATATATTGGTCCGCTTTAGCGGGATCACCGATAATACCATATTCATTAATTAACAGTTTGGAGTTAGGGAAGGCTTGTCTCGCCTGTTGGAATGACCAGATAACCCAATCCCAACCCGTTGCCCCATCTCCACCAATGGCATTGCGATAGGATGGTTTCGCATGCAGAGGTTCATTCACCACATCAACGAAGGCAGACTTCGAATACCGCTGTCCTGCGGCTTTAATCCATTGTGTCACTTCAGCCTTCTGATCTGCGGCTGAGAGACTGTTAATCCAATTTGGCTGTTGATTTCCCCATACGAGCGTATGGAATTTGAACGGAAATCCGTTGTTGTTAGCATAGTTGTAGGCCATGTCCGCCTGGCCCCAATTCATTACGTTGCGTGTGCCTTCAACAGCATCCCACTTGGTAGAGTTCTCCGGAGTTACCTGATTCCAATATGGGCTAAAATTCGAAGGAACCTGGTTGGCAATAATATTGCCCAGAAATTTGCTACCTTTCGCCAAACCAGCACTCACACTACCAACCGCAACAGAAGCAGCGAGAATCCCTACCAATGCCAATGAGCCGACTGTTTTGAACCACTTAGACTTAATCAATGATTTTCCTCCTTAGTATTCATTTTTTGTTAAGCGCTTACAAACATCATTTTACTGGATAATTTTGGTTTTTAACACCTGTCAAATTATAGTATTTTATTGTAAAGAAAATAGAATTAAATGCTTTTTCTGAAGTTATTTATAGATTCACTCTCTTAAATCCAACATAACTCTTACATTGGAGTTTACATTCACCGCATGTTTATCTAGTATGAAATGATACATATCTTTACAGACACTAGATAACAAGGGAGATTACAACATGCGCAAAATTTCAACAAAACGTTTCGCCGGATGGCCTTTATCATTCCTCTTATGTGCCTCCATTTTGTTTGTCCCTTTTGCTTCCACTCCGGTTCAGGCTGCTGAGGCAGACAAGGAGACCAAGATCACGTTGCTGGGTACATCGGATATACATGGTCGATTTATGCCGTGGGACTATGCTCTGGACGGTCCAAATCCAACTGGTAGCATGACACAGCTCTACACCATTGTGAAAAAAGTCCGTGCGGAGAATCCCAACACGATCCTGCTGGATGCAGGCGACATGATTCAGGATAACTCAGCTGAGTTGTTTAATGATCAACCTCAATCTCCCATGATGGTTGCAATGAACGAGATGAAATATGACGCATGGGTTATGGGTAACCATGAGTTTAACTTTGGACTGGACGTACTGGAGAAGATCTCTTCCCAATTCAATGGACAACCTCTCGTGGGTAATATTTTCAAAGAAAACGGCGACCGCTACATGCCTGCCTATACGATTATCGAGAAAGACGGAATCAAAGTGGGTGTTATCGGAATGAACACACCTATGATTACCGAGTTTGAGAAAGGGACGGATCACCTGGACGGTATCATCGTCAAAGATCCTGTGGAAGAGACCAAAAAGGCCATTGCTGAGCTGAAAGGCAAAGTCGATGTCATGGTTGGACTCATGCATATGGGATTGGATAACGAGAACGGAAATCAGGGCACCGGAGTGACAGATATCGCCAACGCCAACCCGGAGCTGGCTGCCATTTTTGCCGGACACATGCATACCTTGATTGAATCCCAAACGGTTAACGGTGTATTGATCTCCGAACCGAATAAATATGGCTCACATATCTCTCGAATTGACCTTACATTTGAAAAAGACGGCGACAAAGTTGTGCTGAAAAGCAAGGAAGCTCAAGCTCTCGCTGTGAAAGCAGCAGACGGAACATATGAAGTCTCCGATCCTGCGCTGGAAGAGACTTTGCACCCATTCCACGAGTTCGCTCGTGCCGATGCCAACATTGAAGTGGCTGAACTGAAAGGAACAAACCTGGTGCCTGCCGATGAGATTAAGGGTATTCCTACGGTGCAGATCCAGGAAACACCTTTGTCTGACTTTTTCACCGAAGTGATGTTGCATTACAGTGATGCCGATGTGGTCGCGCACCAGATTGATAACGACAAGGCCAAGCTGGATATAGGCCCGATCAAGAAAAAGGATATTGCATTCAACTACCAATACACCTTTGGTGAAGTGACCGTATATGAAGTGACCGGACGCGATCTGATGGATTATATGGAGTGGTCTGCGGGGTACTTCAACTCCACTCGCCCGGGTGATGTGACCGTCAGCTTTGATCCGAAACGACGTGCTTCCAAATACAGCACCGATGATTTCTTCGGTGGCGTAACATATGAGATTGACCTGACCAAGCCATACGGCAATCGGATTACAAATCTCAAGTACAGCGATGGGTCAGTGGTCAAAGAAGACGATACGCTGAAGCTCGGTATGAATGCCTACCGGATGGAAGCCCTGATTGCCAAAGGCGGCGCGATGGAAGGACGTAAGTTCAAGCAGCTATGGTCCTCCAAGGACGCTTCGGCATTTGGTGAGATTCAAGGTACAATTCGCAACCTGTCCATCGCCTATCTGAAAGATGTCATGAAAGGTGTCTACGAACCGAAGATTCAACACAACTGGAAAATCACTGGCGTAGACCTGACTGCACCGGAGCGTGCAGATGTAGTGGAGTTAATTAACGATGGCATTATGTCTGTGCCAACAACAGAAGATGGCAAGTACACCAACATTGCCTCCATTAACATTTTGGATGCAGTGACTCAAGAAGAGATCGATACGCTATCTGCCAAAGCAGGTGTGAGTGCAGCACAATTCGCAGGCGTGAAAACCAAGGGAGCGTTCTATCAACAGCTGAACAAAGCTCGCAAAGCGGCAGGCAATGGTGAGGGAGCAACTACTCCTGAGAAACCTACGACACCAACAGTACCAAAACCAACTCCAGGCACATCGAAACCTGGTAAACCATCAACACCAAGCACGGGTAAGCCGGATACCGCCAACAAAGGCAAACAAGCCAAGGTTACTGCGGCTTACCTGAACGTACGTGCTGGCGCTTCATCCAAAGCGAAGGTCGTTGCTGCCGTTCCAAAGGGCACTGTGCTTGAGGTGATCAGTACATACAAGTATGGATGGGTAAAAGTGAAGCTGGATGGACGTGTAGCATTTGTATACGGGAAATATGTGAGTATTTTGAAATAGACACAATCGTTACGCGCCACGCTTAACGAAAAAGAAAAAGGGCGATCCCTCCCATGGTTATCATGGAAGGGATCGCCCTTTGCTAGGTTAACAAACGGTTAGGAGTATCGCTGTAAGTGCCCTACGGGAATGAAGTCATTTAGCCTTTTGGCAGGTTCTTGATTTTATCCATAAAAGCGTCCAGCTGTATGCCATTCGTTTGTTCCGTAAAATCAAGCAATTCCTCCGATTCACCCTCGTAGGCGGCAAGTACGTAGTCATCATCGACAATATAGTAAGTGCCGTAGCGGGTAAACGAATATCCACCCACCTGCTCCCCGGTCGTCCCCTTTTTGACTACAGCGATAATCTTCATACCCGGTTTAAGTTCTGGCTCCACACCTGCGAAGTCAGCGTTGTAAAACAAAAAAGTGTCATCGGCTACATCATCACCTGTTACCACTTCATGTACCTTCACCTGATAAGAGATGAATTCAGGTTGGTAGGGTGTGATTCCATTAGCCCTATCCTTATCAGCCATCTTTCGCTCAGGCGTGCCCGGCTCAGTAGTCAACTCCACACGGAAACTCGGCAAAACGTTCATAACCTCTGCCACAACGACCCCATCCCCATATGTCATGATCTCTCTGAAACTTACTTCTCTGATATTGATCATCACCGGGGTGTCAGTAGATAGCGGGTATTCCTTCCTCAATTCTTCCATCCGCTCTGGCGACAGCCTGTTTCCTGCGCCTTCATGTGAGTTGGGAAAAGGGGCCGAGCAACCGGCTAAACTAACCGTCAGTACAATGCTTATTAACCATCGCGTCTTACCCTCTCGTGCCACATATCCACCTCCCCTCATTCGACATACTTAGATTTACACCTTCACTGGAGCACCTAATCCCGCCTCACATCCCAGTTTGCCAGCATGCCTCTCGCCATTTCCATCGTCGACTCTTCCCCTGTGGTTAGAGCAAATTTGGCAACCAGTGCCGGGTAAGCAGCCCATTGTTCCCGAATATGCTCAAACATCTGAGGCCATGTCCTTCCCCCTGCCTTCTCGTATCGCTTCAGCAGATCGCGCAGTCCATCATCTTGGAAAAGTCCATAAAGGATTACAAAATCCTTACCCGGATCAGCGATCTCCGCTTCCGTCCAGTCGATGAGTCCGGTTACCCGCTGTGTATCATCGACAATGATATGCGGTGGGTGCAGATCACCGTGATTAAACGTCGAGTGCTTCGGCCAATAGCTACCTACAGACAGCCACACCGTCCAGCGTTCCGCCAGTTGGTCCGGTACCGTAAAATTCTTTTTAATCTCCTCTATATTTGCCGCAAACTCTTTGCGAGCTTCCATAGGTGTCTTGATCCGCACTCCACCTTTCTTCGCCTTGTCGGGATCGATGTTATGCAGCGTGGCGAGAGTCGTAGCCAGTGAATCCAGGAATGTATCCGATAAGCTCTCCTGAGGGAATCGCCACACATACCCTCCCCCTGCGGGATCCACAACTGCGATCGGATCACCATCAAGCAAAGGATAAGCTATCAACTCTGGCGTGAAGATCCTCCAATCCGGTACTTGTGCGGGTATATTTCCTCGGACCACATCCAGCACCTTGCGCTCATTCTCGGCTCGCTCCCACACGTCTTCGCGTCGCGGCTGACGCAGAACCCATCTGCGGCCTTCTTCATCCGTGGCAAATGCTACACGAAAATCCATACCCGACTCGTTGATGTCCAAGGATTCCTCAACGATAAGAAGTCCGTTCTGTTTTGCTAAAGATAATAGTTCCTTTTGAATTGCCAAATTTTCATTCAAGTTTGGTTTTGTCATATCAGGTACTCCCCTTTTCCTGGATAAAATAAAAAACACAGACATGTTCGCCTGTGCAGTTCATTTCGGATGTTGGCATACCTGAATGCTCACAAATAAATAGTAGTACATCAAAGAACCACTCCAAAGAGTAATTCTTTCATGACTAGTGGCATACGTGTAAAATGGCAAACCGATCCCGATGAACTGCACACAGGCAGAAAACAGCAAGCGTAAACAGACGTTTTTCGCCACACTATCTCAATCGGGAAAAATTTTGCACACGTATCCCTCCGTTCAGTAAGTTACCCATATGCTAACATATTCCAAATCTCAGTTCCAGACTGAATCGAATGATTTAGGTTCTTTTTTATTGATATGCAGGAACTTCGTCGCCTCAGTTAACGTCCATAGTTATAGATGTATTAAAAAGGAGGTGAGCAACTCGATGTCCATTTTACGAAGATTATTCGCATTCCCGTTTATCTTGCTTCTGCTAACGCTCGGATGCGCAGAGAAATCCGAGGAACAGGGGGAAGAGAAGCCACATGTACGAGGAATTATTACGGATTTTGAGGAAGAAAAAGGCCAGGTACTCATCGAGAATAAAGAAGATGGAGGTGTTGATTCAGGACCAATTTGGGTCTCGCTCAGCAAGGACGCCGAACTCATCGTCGGAGGAGAGACTGTCACCGCCTCTTTGGATGGGACACTCGTTGGTCGAAGTGCAGAAGTGTGGATCAATGGAATTATTGCTCAATCTTACCCTCCCCAAACCAAGGCTGTAAAAATGGTCATTCATTAACACCAAGCAAAATACGCCGATACATTTCGTTTCACGTGGAACGTTATGATACACATAGGAATAGCAACGAACGTTGCTCCCTCAAATCAGAAATCATGAAACAATTTACACACTTGAAGCATTTACTCCGTTAGCCTGCCTGCATATAGAGTATAATGAAGAGGTATACGATAAATGTACGGTGCAATGCTTGTATGTAGAGTATTCAAAACTAACGCAAAAGAGGTAAACAATGAGCGAGCAACAATTTAAAGATTATGGACTTGGTGAAGAGATCGTAAAAGCACTGGACAGTCTGGGCTATGAGACACCAACCGAGGTTCAAACTAAAGTTATTCCGGTAGCATTGGAGAATCAGGATCTTGTGGTCAAATCACAGACAGGTAGTGGTAAAACAGCTGCCTACGGCATTCCGCTCTGCGAGCTGGTGGATTGGAATGAGAATAAGCCACAGGCTTTGATTCTTACCCCAACCCGGGAACTGGCTTTGCAGGTTAATGAAGATATTACGAATATCGGGCGCTTTAAGCGTATTAAAGCAACCGCACTATACGGACAGTCCCCTTTTCATATCCAAAAAGCGGAGTTAAAACAAAGAACCCATGTGGCTGTTGGTACGCCAGGTCGGGTGCTGGATCATATCGAACGTGGCACGCTGCCACTCGAACGAATCGCTTATCTTGTCATTGACGAGGCCGATGAGATGCTGAATATGGGCTTTATCGAGACGGTACAATCCATCATTCAGAAACTGCCGCAGGAGCGAGTAACGATGTTGTTCTCCGCTACGTTCCCTGAAGATGTAGCCAAGCTGTCACGCAAATACATGAACAAACCGGTGGAGATCGAGATCAAGGCAAGTGGACTGACAACTGCCACCATCGAACATGCTGTGATTCATGTGCCAGAGGTGAACAAAACCGCGCTACTTCAGGACTTGTTCATTGTGGAAAATCCGGATAGCTGCATTGTGTTCTGCCGTACGCAGGAAAATGTGGATAAACTGTTCCGGGTCATGGCTGACCTTGACTACCCAGCAGATCGTATCCATGGTGGTATGGAGCAGGATGAGCGGATCGAAGTAATGAACGCATTCCGACGGGGACAATTCCGTTATCTGATCGCGACAGATGTAGCCGCACGTGGTATTGATATCACGAATATTACACATGTCATCAACTACGATATTCCTTTGGAAAAAGAGGGATATGTTCACCGTACAGGCCGTACGGGGCGCGCAGGCAAAACAGGTAAAGCCATTACGTTGATTACACCGAAAGATGGCAGACGTCTGGCGGAGATTGAATCCTATATTGGATTCGAAATCCCTGTCGTGAAAGCACCTTCCGAGGAAGCTGTAGATCGCCGCAGAGAAGATTTTGAGAAACGATTGAAGATCGTTCCTGAACGTAAAAAGGATAAGCGTGAACAGCTGAACCAACAGATCATGAAGCTGAACTTCAACGGAGGCAAGAAGAAGAAACTTCGTGCCGTTGACTTTGTCGGTACCATCGCCAAGCTTGAAGGGGTAACCGCAGACGACATCGGGATCATTACAATTCTGGATAATGTGACGGATGTAGAGATTCTGAACGGTAAAGGCCCTCTCGTACTGGAGCTCATGCAGAATACAACGATCAAAAAGATGCAGCTCAAGGTTCGCAAAGGTCATAAATAGTTTGGTAAATGTCGCACTGCCTTCCTAAACGCTTTAAACAAGACAAGCAGACCTGCTAACATGAAGTTATGAAAGGGTCTGCTTGTCGTTATTAGATTGTATTTATTGCAATAAAGAATCATTCGAGTTTACCTATCAACCGATACGTTGGAACGCTTACAAGTAGGGCAAAATGACTGACGGCGGAAAGTCCATGGTATTATTAGAAGAAGTCAAATCGTATATGAATGATCGGTACATTAGTGTAATGAAGCTCTCTAAGGTTGAAGAGCTTTTCTTTTTGTCTTCAGATGATAATGGGGGGAGAACATGAATAAAAAGAAAGATATTTTAAATGCTTGGATTACAATAGAGCAGCTATCCGAAGGATCTATTAAGAAAGAAAAACCGCTAAAGCTCTTACATACCATGGAAGAAGACTGGAATACGTTTTTTACAGACTTTTTAATTAAACAAAAAGAACAACAAAATGTAGAAGATAAGATCTATAAAAATTCGGGTTTAGTATTATATTTTGATATTTTCGAATTTGAAGAGGTTGTTGAAATATTGAGGGAGAAGCACAAGATCGAAAAAACCCACGAAGAAGTTAGTAAATCTGACAAATTCACCTTCGCTATATATTTTGATAACCAATTAGAATTTATAGCAGACAAATTATTCTTTACCATGAGCGGTTATATCCGCCAATATGGTGATTTACCAGAAGATTTTTCGAAATTTGAAAACTCATTTAGAGAAGATTTGAACAGTAAATTTGAAGATGGATTTAACAGTGCCATTTCTGAACTTTTGCAAAAGTATAATGTTTCCACTAATAATTTTCGCTATGCATTTGTGAAAAACTTAGATAATGGAGAAGTAAATTTACATTCGTTTTTTATTGAAGATCTGAATAAAGCAAAGGTAATCACTACTAAAAATTTAGATCGTTATTTTAATGGCTTTTCGGGATTCAGGCAGAATTTAGATGGAAATAAAAAGTCAATTCATTTTAACTCACAAATTTTTGAGACAAACAGTTTACAACCTAAATATTACCCGTTAGGACGTTTTCCAAGTAACCCTGCTTTTGCACTCTCATTCATGCAACAGGTTGCGGTGAATCTAGCATTACACGATAAAAATGAGATTCGTAGTGTCAATGGTCCTCCAGGAACAGGGAAAACAACTCTGTTAAAAGATATTTTCGCTGATTTGGTGGTTCAACAGGCAGTGGAAATGGTGCAACTTTCTGATAAAACGATAAAAAGAAGTTTAGTTTATTGGCAAAGTGCTAAAATTGGTATTTTACCATCCTCCATTTCAGATAAAAATATTGTTGTTGCAAGTTCAAATAATGGGGCAGTCCAAAACATTGTTAAGGAGTTACCAAAGAAAGAAACGATTGCTGACGATTTTCAAAAGCAATTGGATGAAGCAGATTATTTCAAAGATATATCTAATTCTAAACTAACCGGTGAAGGTTTCGGAAAAAATCGTGAGATTAAAAGGGAGACTTTAAACGAGGAGAATTGGGGTGTGTTCTCGTTAGAGGGTGGCGCGTCAACAAATGTGAACAAGCTACTTTTAAGCATAGAAGCAATTGAAAAAGATCTAGAAGATAATTATCAATCCAGTACAGGTGAAGGTGTATATCAAGAATTCTCCCGTCTCTATAAGGAATTGAAAATTGAAAGAGAAAAAATGCAGGAATATAGCGAGAAAATACATTCACTTCAAAAATTAAAAACCAAGCATACCGAGCAAAATATTGCTTTTGAACAAGAAGAAAAAAAGAAACGTACAAGTCTAATCACACAAGAAGCAGAAGCGACGCGTGAATTTGAAAGACTGAGACAAGAAAGTTTAAATCTTCAAGATGATATATCGAATGCTTCTATTGAGATAGAAAACCTAATCGATCCACAAGCTCAAGCTAAAAGAAATTATGATGTAGTCACTTCACAAACACCACGCCCTTTGTGGTTTCATAAAATATTTAATCGACCCAAAGTTGAGCAGTACTTCAAAAAACTGAATGATGCGAATGATCATTTAAATGATCTATCTAAACAAAAAACGAAATGGTTAAATGAGCGCATCCAACTCGAAAATAGATTAAAAGAAACTGCTACAAAAAGTGAGCATATTCAAAAACAAACCCAGGACACAAAAGCAGACTTCGAACACTGGATGACTACTCAACATAACGCTTTAGAAAAATCGGCACAAGAAATTGCAGTACTGGAAAACCTCAAATCTCAAAGTGGCATTAAGGAACTAGATTTTTCACTATCCTATGATGAACTTCAAAAGTCTAACCCATGGTTTACAATGCAATTTCGTAAATTACAATCAGAGTTGTTTATTTCAGCTTTAAAAGTTAGAAAGCAATTTCTGTATGAAAACAGAAAGAGTTTGAAGGCCGCGAGAATTATCTGGAGCAAACCGTCTGAATACATTGGAAAAGAGAACGGACTTCAGTTAATTTCGGAATCATGGCAATGGTTGAATTTGGCTATCCCTGTTATCAGCACGACTTTTGCCAGTTTTGGGAGAATGTTTAAAAATCTTAATGAAAACTCAATAGGCAATCTATTCATAGACGAGGCTGGTCAAGCACTACCACAAGCTAGTGTTGGCGCAATTTATAGAAGCAAAAAGGTTATGGTGGTCGGCGATCCATCACAAATACAACCAGTAATGACGTTAGATTCAAATGTGCTGACCTTGATCGGAAGAATTTACAGAGTTGATGAAAAATTTGTCTCTGCTGATGCTTCTACTCAAACCATTGTAGATGCCACAAGTCAGTATGGTTTTCAAAAAAATGAGGATGAATGGATTGGTATACCTCTTTGGGTGCACAGACGTTCGGACTATCCGATGTTTACGATTTCAAATAAAATATCGTATGACGAATTGATGGTACAAGGTAAATCAGAAGATGAGTCACAAGGTAAATCACGATGGTATGACTCAACGGGGAAAGCAAATGATAAATTTGTTAAAGAACAAGCTGATTTACTGAAAAGTCTAATTGATAAACGTTTGCAAGATGACCCGAATTTAGCGGATGAAATTTATGTTATCACCCCATTTAGCAATGTGGCTAATAAACTTGTACAAGTATTAGATGGAATTAACTTCACAAAACGAGAAAATGGAAAAACAACGAATATTGGAACTGTTCATACTTTTCAAGGGAAAGAGGCCAAGATTGTCTACTTTGTTCTTGGGGCTGACTCTGATAGCAGTGGGGCGGCAAAATGGGCTGTCTCTGTTCCAAATATGATGAATGTTGCAGCTACACGAGCAAAAAAAGAATTTTATATTATTGGCGATAAGAAATTGTATGCCTCCCTCGGTAGTGAAGTAGCAAATAAAACGATTTCAATTATTGACGACTATAACAATGTTGTGGTCTGAAATGATCCTACGCTGTACCAAAAGTGACAGTATTTTTGCGGAACAGGGGTTTCCTTGAGTTACTTTCTATGAAAATGCCTGATGGAAGAAGTGCCTCACTCTGCCTAATAATTATTGAGTATGTATTGATTTAATGGCACTATTAAAGAGTCTATTTATATTAAGAACTGTTATAGAATGGAGTGGTTTAAATGAATCAGTTTCTTCAAATGGGAGCAAACACAACCCTGAGTGCTGCAAAAGGTAGCGTTATAATTAGCCATGAAATTTCTAATTTAATAGATATTTCTTTAACAGCATTCCTTTTAACGGATTCGGATAGAGTACAAGGTGATAGTGGAATCATATTTTATAATCAACCTACAACTTCATCAGGTGTAGCTACCCTCATGCCATCTGAGCTAGTAGGCAATACAAAAGTACATAAAATCAATTTTGATATGAGTAAAGTTCCTGAAGGTATTACCAAAATAGCTATAACCCTTACAGAGGATAACAGCGCTGGATTTTCAAATGTAAAGAATTTAACAGCAGAGATCGATAGCGGAAAGACGATTATTCAGTTAACCCCATCCAGTTTCACCAATGAAAATGGAATTGTCGTATTGGAATTATATTTAAGGAATGGTCAGACAAAAGCAAAAGCAATCTGGCGTGGATTTGATTCCGGGCTTGAAGGGTTATGTAAACTTTACGGTGTTGAGGTTGAAGCGGATGAGCAGAACAAGCTTTCTGAACCCCAGACTACTCCAAACTCAACAACAACAGAACCTGATCCGGCTGTAACAGTTCCTGAAAATAAGAATAGTAACCAAACCTTATCGTCGATAAACCTCGAAAAGGTAAAGGGAAATATCAATCTGGTTAAAGGGCAGAAATCGGTTATCATTGATAAAACACCGGAAATTACAGCGACTGTATCTTGGCAGACTGGGACAGATTATGATATATACGCTTTAGTCTACACAAAGAATGGTGAGCAGATCGATGTAGCAATGTTTGGAGCGGCAGGAACCCCACCCCTCAAAAGTTATGGTAAAGGGATAGTTGAACATATGGGTGATGTTGGAAGAAGCAGCCAATCAACGAAGACAGAAGTTATTAAACTAAGGTTAAACGATGATATTCTTGCAGTTGTTCCTGTGGTTTATTCAGCTCAGTCCAATGGATCAGGCTCATTCTACAGATACAAGGTGTCCATGAGTATAGATAATCTGAATGGAACCTCCGTTACAATATCCGCTAAGAATGCAAATAATAACGATCGGATTTATACCTGTGTGCCCGGAATTCTTCATAATACACCAGATGGAGTAATTATTAGCCCACTGGAGCTTTACAGTAAACCGGATTCAGAGTTTAGACCTAAGCTCAAGATGGGATCTTCAAAGATGGTAGAAGTTGAAATGGATACAGGCCCCCTAAATAATTATAAATAGTTTATCTGGAGATACAGATTAGTAACAGTAGACTCACCCTAAAATGAAGACAGCCGCAGATTATGACTTGAAGTAAAGTCTTAGACCGCGGCTGTTTTAGGTACTAAAAACCAGTCTTTTTGAACACACAATCTTACTGTCCGACTTACCTCTTCTTTTTCCGCACTGTACCGCCTTCCACCGTATACCGAAATAACGCATCCTCGGCGCCCCCGATATCATCTGTAACTTGAAATGTCGCTGCATCTCCCGACTTATAAACCCCACCCGTCACAAAGCTGAACACTACACGGTCGTCTTTGCCCCAATATTGATTCAGCATGACAAATGTACTTCCGTTGACACCCTTTACCGTACGGTTGCCATTGGCATTATATAGACCATTCTGATCCGTGGCCCAACTCTGGGGATCGGCATCAAATAGATGTGTAAAGCTGGCTCGATCCATATGTTTATTTGGTTTACCCCATAGATACACACGATCGGCATCCACCGCCCAACTACCGGAAGGTGTTATTAACTCAAACGTTGCTGCGTCTGCCCCCTTGATCATCTGAAGCACATCGTCCGGATGACCGAAAGGGTGACTTGTCCGAACAACCTCGGCACGATACACATGTTGCTGATCCTTGGAAAGTCCAAGATGCTCCGTCCCGGCATAAGCTTCAAAATGCTGAGCGTCAGCTCCATCCGCACGGTAACCATTGTAATACACATGTTTGCCATCACGACCAAAGGGTCCACCTAGTGACTGGAACGTATCCGGGTCTGCTCCTTTTACAGTACGCCACTGAAAATAAACACGTTCCCGGTCCCGTGCAAACTGCTCGTCCAACGGTTCAAAGGTAGACACGTCCGCTCCACGAACAAGGTTTAATACGGCTTTTGCTTCTTGACGATACGTACCGCCCCATTCGGTTCTATAAAAAATAGACGACGCCGTCTCAACCCAGTTCCCTGTGATCTGCGTAGCGCCCTTTGCACTGTGGGCATAATGATCATTCCACCAGCCAGGTACGTCGGAATGATGCTCACGCAACCACGCTCTCACCTCATCCTTTTCCCCATTCGCATAACGAAGAGAGCTGGACAGATGGAACAGATGGTCCTTGTCGGTGCAATAGTCGTGATGAGCAATCACAGAGTTCGTATCGATATCCTCAAATTGATGAAAATGCGTGCTACTCTTCACATATAGATAACGTTGGTCCTGAGCAAAGTAGGGCGTATCCGGCAACAGCCGGAAGCTGTTCGGATCGGAGTCAGGCACGGCCTGATCTTCCAGATAGACATACTGAGAGTCGCAGCAGTAATCTTCATCGATCACACGAAAAGCTTCCGTATCCCGACTGAACAAACTCGCCTTATGCTTGCGGGCATTGAACCACCATATTCCCTGACGATCACGCAGGTAGGCGAAGGTCAACCATCCCTTTTGATACGTAGAGATGACTTCAAAATCCTGAGCAGTAATGCCTCCCTTAATCGGAGTGTTAGTTCCATCCTCGTCATTATGCAATTTCACTTGAAGGTCTTCATCTACAATAAACTTGTTCATGACGGTTCGCCCTCCAACCATGATGTGAATTCAGTCTAGCTTTATTTTAACGTGTGTACCTGATCCTCTCTACATCATCGTACTTGATATTTAGGAATATTTCCTCCGCTCTCACCGCTCAGCCACGATGAAATGAAGGTTTGTTCAGCAATGGATGGATTGTTCACTTGAAAAAGAGTCTAGCTAGACTAAAATATAAATGAAAGCGCTACATTTAATTTGATATCTTTCGGGAGGTGTATGTAATGGATAGCAGGAAAGCCGTCTGGTTTCTGGTCTTTGCACTCACGTTCACTCTGTTTGGACTTCATCCTGAACGAACAAACGCAGCAAGTGTCACAATAACCAATGGCACCGATTGGCTCGATACCGCAGGCAACCCCATCCATGCGAACAGCAGCAACATTCTGCAGGTAGGCTCGACGTATTATCTGTACGGTGAACATGCGGTGGGCGGCAGGTTCGACAGTGTGAACGTCTACACCTCCACTGATCTGAAGAACTGGACTTTCAGCAACGCCATCCTGACGAAAGATTCCGCAACTGAGCTGGCCTCCAGCAAGATTGAACGCCCCAAAGTCATCTATAACGCCTCCACCAACCAGTATGTGCTCTGGGCACACTACGAGAACGGTACGGACTACAACCTCGGGCGTGTAGCGGTCGCAACAAGCAATACCCCGAATGGCAAATTCACCTATGAGGGCAGTTTCCGCCCAATGAATTATGAATCTCGTGACATGACCGTCTTTGTTGATACAGATGGCACAGGATATCTGGTTACCGCTTCACGCAAGAATGGCGGAGCCAATGATACGATGGCTATTTTTAAAATGAATGCAAGTTACACCGGAATACAATCCTTCGAGGGATGGCTATTCGAGAATGCCTATCGCGAAGCGCCTGCTGTTGTGAAAAAAGGAAACCGTTACTACCTCTTCACCTCCCAAGCCGCTGGCTGGTATCCGAATCAGGGTGCTTATGCTACAGCCACTTCCATGACGGGTCCATGGACTGCGCTTACGCAATATGGCAATCCATCTGCCTTCGGTTCGCAGATTCATGATATTGCCACGATCACAGGCAGCAACACCACATCCTACATCTACATGGGGGATCGCTGGAATCCGATGAACCTCGGAGAGCACAAGCATATCTGGCTGCCGCTAACCTTGAATGATTCGAACGGAACAGCATCACTGGAGTGGTATAAAACATGGAATATCGACGCAGTAACGGGTGTGGTAACACCGCCTGCTCTCGTCAATCACGCCCAAGGCAAAACAGCTACCGCCAGCTCCACAGCCTCCGGTTCGTCTGCATCCAACGTCAATGATGGCAACTACCAGACTTCATGGGTGGCTTCCTCCAATAGCTGGCCTGCCTGGTGGCAGGTGGACTTCGGCGCACCGAAGACGATCACCGAGATCAACACGTCCTGGTTTATGTATAAAGGTTCTGAAGGGTACTACAAATACAAAATCGAGATTAGCAACGATGGAGTCAATTACTCCACCTTGGATCGCACCAACAATCTTACCTATGGTTTTACGACCGATGCTGTGCATTTCACAGCTCGTTATGTGCGGATTAATATGGTGAACGCCGTCTTGTGGAATAATCCGGGGAACTGGTATACCCCAACTCTGCACGAGGTCAAAATGTTGGGCCCTGCAACACCGGAAGCCACAGGTTACAGCCGGTTCAGTTCACACAACGTTCCGGATCGATACATCCGTCATGCCAATTACATCGCTCGCGTGGATGCCAACGTCTCTCCTGCCCAGGACTCACAATTCCGCGTCGTACTGGGTCTTGCCAGCTCCACGGGAATATCACTGGAGTCCATCAACTTCCCGGGTTACTTCTTGAAGCGTAACACCAGCAACAAAATTGTACTTGAAGCTTATGCCGACACCGCCGCCTACAAAGGAGATGCTACGTTCCTGAGCAGCCCTGGTTGGGCTGACAGCACCAAAGTATCCCTTCAATCGTACAGTCAGCCCGGATATTACATCCGGCATTATGACTACGTGTTACAACTCGATGCCATCAATGCATCCAGCAGCTCAACGGTAAAGAGTGATGCTACGTTTGGGCGAACCAATTTCTAATGAACTAACTGGATGGTAATAGGATGAACTGAACGTTGGACACCAGAATCTACGTCTTAACCAAGAAAGGCCACTTCTTCAGAACAGAATCTTCTGAGAAGCGGCCTTCTTTGGGCTGCGGACGAATCAAAGAGCAGGTGTTTGCCAGATTCACAGACACTTCATGAACTACAGTGAATTATTAATGATGTCTGCGAATGCATCCCTGTTGTACGTATCATCCTGGATGCGCCATTCCCCCTGATCCTGCAAAAAGGTGATATCGCCCGATAACGGAATGGACTTGAACTCCTTGCCGTTCTCGTCTGTAAATTTCAGATCAAGCGTATATTCCACAAGAATCCAGTCGCTCTTGTTATCTTTGATCTTGGTTTGTATATTTTCAGGATGCAGTTTCGCTTGTTCGATGTGTGCAACCTGAAGAGGCAAGACAATATATCGATTTGCCATATAAGCCTCATAATTCCTGGAGGTCAGGAATGGCTTCATCGTGTCTCCTTTGGCCAATAACCCTTCCATCTCTAACGTATCCTCATAGTCCTTGCCATCCACAGTGAGTTCTGTTGTCTTATACTTCAGTGACATTTCGAGCGCTTGTTGCTGCTCCTCCGCAGTCGCCTTCTGGTCCTCCGTATTACTTGGCTGCTCCGTTGCTGGTGGAGTGACGGGTTCAGTGCTTTCCGCTGGTTCAGATGGTGTACATCCCATTAACATGGCGGCGGAAAGAAATAATATCCCCATCACATATGCCAACTTGCGCATAGTTAATCCCTCCCTTTCTCGTCAGTATTACTCTCAATTATCCCTTCAATAGGATATAATGTCCAGTTATTGGGCGCATCTGAACAGACACCCAGTGAATTACATCCAATGGGTGTCATCTTCATCATAGATTGTGTTATAGTCATCGGGAAGTGATTTGGAGGAGATAATGATGATGATCAAAATTACAACTGGACCAACTCTCGAAGGATAGCGCCTGCGGGTCCAATAACTGCGTGTTTCCTTCAACAATGAAGGTGTGAAAGCTATGTCAACTTATCAAGTCGTTCCTATGATCTATGATTCCAAGGAACAGATTGAAGCTATTATTTTACTCGAACAACAATGTAAACAGCTTGATTCCATTCATCTGAAAGCAGACCTTGACCATATTAGTAAAAAAGACGGAGACCACGCGCTCCTCTGTTATCGCCACGGTGATTTGGTAGGACTCCTCAGTTGGTATCCATCTGACGCTGTAACCGGGAATATTAATGCCATCGTACACCCAGATTTTCGTCGCCAAGGTGTGTTCAGCAGCCTACTGAAAAGGGCCATCCTGGACATGAAACCACAAGGGATCAACCAACTCAGTTATCGCGTTCCTCAGGGATTATCTCCGGGTCTTCTTACTGCCCAATCCCTTGGAGCGATCTATGATCGTGCGGAGTACTCGATGCAACTTGTGAATGAGGTCCTTTCGGTTGTGGAGCCGCCTGAACTAACGTTGTCCGTGGCAGAAGCCGAGGATATGGAGTTTATGGTCACTTGCTCCTCCCAGGCCTTTGGAGATTCGGAGGACTGGACACGCGGGTACTTTATGCAAACAAATGAACCCAGCCGAGTCACCTATATTGCATGGCAGAATCAACTGCCTGTTGGGCTGGTACGGGTCAACTCCATTAATGCAACAACCGCATTTATTCATAACTTCTGTATCTTGCCTGCTTATCAAGGACAGAAACTGGGGCGCACTGCGCTTAGCATCCTGGTTGATCTCCTAAGGAAACAAAGTTACACAGATATTCGCCTATCCGTTGTTACCGAGAACAAACGAGCTTTGAATCTGTACCGCAGTGTTGGTTTTGAAGTGAATTCTGAGTATCACTATTTCAACGGCAATCTATAAAAGGCAGCGGAGAGAGATCGTTTTCCTCATTGGGAGACGGTCTCTCTTTTTATATATTGGAGAATTGAAAAATCAATTTATAGCCATCGAATGTATGCCCGTACATTTCCCGATAGTTACCTTTGGTATAATTAGCCACTGTTTTTCGCCAGAAAGATTGGCCAATCTTATTTTTCTCCGATGGGTTGGTGAACAACTCCCAGTTTCCTATAAACATTCCGAAGATCGTCGATGCCGCGTGTTCAGCAACGCCTACACCTCGAAACGGCTGCATCAGAAAGAAGTCATGTACAAAGTACTCCGTGCCTTGTGAGCAATATGGCGGGGTAGCCACAAATGCAAAACCTGCCGGTAGGCCATCCACAATCATCAGGAATGGGTAAAGACACTCTGGTTTTTCCCACCAAATGTTCTGCACATCATACTGATCCTGTAACGTTTTGTAATTAGGACTTGGCTCAAAAATGCCATGTTCGTTCGGGGTATGCTCTCCACCCAGACCATAATGTCCGGATAGATCATGAAGGTATAGCGGGTACATATTTTTAATCACATACGCCTCGTCTTTATTCGTTAATTTCTTCTATATTCATATTATTTATATTCACCAACCTTACCAGATGATATGAAAACTTATTTCGAGAACTCTCATCGCGCATCCTTGCACCATCAAATGAATTGTACGCGCAGTTAACCACCTCGAATATATAAAGAATCCTTAATAACCATTCTTTATTCTCACAGGAAAAAGCCACATTCGATTGCTCGAACATGGCTTCTATAATTTCATCCCTTTTTGCAATACACGATTTTCTTGATGCTATCAATGGATAAACAATATTGTTCCGCAAGCTGATCGATGGTCGTTTCCGCAGCGAAAAGCCGGCGGATCTCGTCATTCCGCTCCTGGACAACTCTTCTGATGCCCGAGTTCTCGCCCCACTTCTTGTGGGCATCCTTGGGCCTCGGAATATAGATCAAGCCACCAGAGATATGACGCTGAATTTCTTTGAGCAATTCTTCCGGGAAGATTGTATCCGCATTAATATATTTCACGTTGCTCCACTCCTTAAAAGTTAAAATCTTTAAGGTAGCAGAGTCGTACGAAGAACACATTGGATATGCACTATAGTGATATGGCGGAAATGAATTTCACGCTCTATGCAAACAACCGCCGTTGTTCATCACATGGACTCTGCATAGAGCGGGTCGTTAAACTTATTATGAATCGAATCATGGTAGCCCCCCATTCAGTAATCAAGATCAGGTTACTTAAGATGTACTCCTATATCTTCCATGTCAGAACCTTATATCCTTCTACTCGTCGATATATTGGCTAACACTCCGTTCCAGTAACTCTCTAACCTGACGCTTTAACTCAGGTGGTGAGATCACCTTCACTTCCGGCCCATAGGAGAGTAACTTTCGCGCTGTAAAAGAGAACTCCTCGGGCGGAACAAGTCCGCGCCACTCATGGCCTTCAACCGACTTGAACAACACATCTGACGCAGCAATCCTTGCTCCAAATTCCGTAAATTGCAGCACCACTTCTACGCTTGCTCTATCTTCTTTGGCATCTAGCCATGCCTTCAGACTCGGAACAGATTCATCCACCGATTCCATAACCGTCAACTGCTGCATGCGATCCACCCGATACAACAATACCCGATCCCTATTTCGGGCTGGCATGTACCAATGTCCCTGCTCATAGTAAATACCATATGGGAAGACCTGGACTTTTTTATGCCCACCTCGGGCATGATACATAAATTCGATTTCTCTCTTTTCTACCGCTGCACTCAATATCTCGGTTGTTAAAGGCTCGGAATGCCCACCGGGGTGCTGGACAAAGGTGATATGCTCTCTCATTTGCATAATCAGATCCTGTACGTCTTCGGGCAAAGTAGAGAAATACTGCTCAGCCAGATGTTCACGCATTGATCCATATGGAAAATCCGGTACTTGCTGTAGATATTCCAGCATCATAAACAACCCTAATGCCTCCTGCTGTGTCAGTTGAAGGGGTGGCAAAATCCGATTGGGCAACACCCGGTATCCTCCGTTCACGCCAACTTCTGTGTACAAAGGAAAACCCAGCGCCTGCAATGCATCCAGATCTCGCTGGATCGTACGAATCGATACGTCGAACCGTTCTGCCAGTTCCCGGGCAGTGAATTTTTGTCTGGAATCCATTAGGCGCATGATCGCCAGTTTTCGATAATTCATGTATTCAACACCCTAACTACGTCAACTTTTGTCATAGTTAAAGTGTATCATACATTTTAGAAGGGAGCGATGAACATGTCTAATAACAAAACAATTTTGTACATTGCTATGAGTTTGGATGGATATATCGCAAGACTGGATGGTTCGGTCGATTGGTTATTTGATGTGGAGGGTGATGGTGGAGATAACGGGTATGCCGCCTTCTATCAGACGATCGGTAGCCTTGTTATGGGACGTTATACGTATGAAGAGGTGCTCACACTGTCTGAAGAATTTCCCTATGCGGATCGGCCAACATATGTGCTTTCTCGGTCGGAACAGCCGCCCGCTCCGCATGTACAGTTTACAACCGAGACAGTAGATACGCTCATTCCCCGGTTAAAGCAGGATTCTGATGGAGATGTGTGGATTGTGGGTGGCGGAATACTGGTTGAAGCTGTTTTAGCAAAAAAATTACTGGATGAGATTGAAGTCGCCATCATTCCCAAAATTCTTGGTGAAGGCATCCCCTTATTCCCGACAGGCACTGTGCCAAGTCAATTCAAAATGATCCGAACCCAGACGCTCGGACAGATCATCTCGATTCGTTATGAGGTACAGAACAGCGGAACAGTGGACACACCATCGAATGTCTAGATAAGTAGAAAAGCAAAAAGACCATTCTTATGATGAAGGGACCTCATAAAGTTAGACACCATCTAACCATTGGGGTACCATTCATGAAAGAGTGGTCTTTCTATTACCATGTTTCAAGCTATCCTAGCATGCCTCGCACATATTCCGCTAACACCTCTGCCGTCCTACGGTGAGATAACTCGCCTGGATGAGTGCGCGCCCCTATGGTCTCTTCGGTTGTATCTGGAAGCTGGATAATCGTAACCTTACGATCTCCTGTCCCCTTCGTATACGTATCAACCGCACGGTAGATGGCAGGCATCATGGGAAAACCAAGCATGCCATAAGCCCATACGAGATGTGCCGCCGGATTGTTTTTCCTAAGTTTGAACAGGAACTGTTCTACCGCTTTCTCAAAAACAGCCAAATCACCTTCATGATACGTACCATCTTCGTTCAGCCGCTGCTTGTACACCTTGCCGGTGTCGGGATCTTTCCACTCAGGTGACTGAAATGCACCTCCATCATTGCTACCCAAGTTCACAACCACCACATCCGGCTGCCACGAACCAAAATCATGCGGACCTCCTGCGCCAAGCGCTTCATTACGTTCTCCGGCAAGCAGGCCACAGACCTGCTCGTAATAATAAGGAATGTTCCCCTTCGGATTGTTATCCCAGCTTGTCAGCACACCCCAGCCACTTTGCGAGATAACCCGGTATTCGGCATTCAATGCCTCTGCTGTCATAAACGTATAATTATGTATGGCGCTGAACCACATCGGAATCCAATCTTCCTCCGCTTTAGCTCCAATCGCACCTTCGCCAGATGTAATGCTGTCACCGATGAACTCGATCTTGTACGGTTTTTCCTGCACAGGCAGGAACGCTCCATCGGATTTCACCGCATGAATCTGCAAGGAGCAACCCGGGTCACCACTCATCGCTTGAACATCCTTAACGATCCGAACATTCTTCACCACATCCTCGTTCATTCCCCGGAAAATACAGACCCAGTACCTTCCCGCCGTTAACATCTGTCTGCTTACCGAAACACCGTTGATCAAAATGCTGATCCATGACTCATAGATATCATATTGGGACTCTACCTCAACCCATAGTTCGGAGCCCCGTACATTGAGTTCAACTGCACTCCCCGTCCAAAATAGTGTCAACGGCGATCGCTCACCAGTTGTTCTGCCATGCACTTTAAGATTTCCGATCTCAGGCAGAGCATATAACTTTAAATTCTCATTAGATATCACGGTGCAAACCTCCTACGTTTGGCTCAGATTATAAGCAGGCTCTCTACATGCTTCGGATATGCGCTTAACTGATATTATGCAACTTTTGAAGCGCTTCCTCTTTGTTTTTCAAAAAGAAAAAATGCTTGCCATTGTTGCACTCATAGATGAAATCTCTCAGGCTCTTGCTGTTATGTCCTTCGAAATCTCCCACAATAGCAAGCTTAACATGATAGTTCACGTATTTCTGCAAAATCTCGCCTGCAAGCTTGGTTTTCAGTTCGAAGAACTCTTCTGTGATGTTCGATTTGTCGATAATGAGTTTGTCGGCATTATCGCTATACCTTACCGAGGCCATCAAATCCAGTGCATCTTGAGCATTGTTGATGACGATGCCATTACTTTCAATAATGGCGACCTTGGAATTGCCTTGTTGATCAATAGTTATGTTCATTTCCCTTTCTCCTCTTCTGGACATCGTTTCTTTATAATATCTCGCAGTTTTATAATAAAAAGCAATAATCGTAAAGTGCGTTCAATCATTAGCGTGATTCCTTAACTTCGAGTTGTCCTTTCTTAGTAGTTATAGACTGTAATTCATATGATATAATGGGGTTATTTCCTAACTAAACTAAATCTCGTGACTTGCGAAGAAAAGAGGAGTCCATGGACACAAAGTGGCTAGAATGGGCAAAACAGATTCAAGCTATCTCACAAACAGGTTTAACCTATGCCAAGGATGTTTATGATATCGAGCGATACGAGGAATTGAGGCGCATTAGTATTGATATCTTAAGCAACTATACTTCTGTTAACAAAGAGAAAATATCACTTACATTTGCAAGTGATTCAGGTTACGCAACGCCTAAAGTCGATATTCGCGGTGTTGTTTTCAGGGAAAACAAAGTGCTTTTGGTTCGAGAGAAAATAGATGGCGCATGGGCATTACCAGGGGGATGGAGTGACATCGGCCTATCACCATCAGAAGTAGCTGTGAAAGAAATTAAAGAAGAATCCGGTTTTGATGTTGTGCCGATGCGGTTATTAGCAGTATTGGACAAAAAATTCCATGGACACCCACCTGAGCCTTATCACGTATATAAGATGTTTATCCGCTGTGACATTGTGGGAGGGCATGCGGAAACAGGTGTAGAAACCAGCGCAGTTGATTTTTTTGCTATCGACGCTTTACCTGAATTATCATTGGAAAGAAATACGCTGGAACAAATTAAAATCATATTCGAATTTCTTGAACAACCAGATAAAGAAGTCATTCTGGATTAAAATAATAACCCCTTCAGCTTCCCGTTCCTAAGCCCATCATACCTGATGTCTTTAGTGCACGGTCTGCCGTGAGGGGATGTTGCTTCGAAACCCGATCCGCCAACACCGGGGGCGAAGACAGTTAAATGCGGGAATAGGTTGAAAACTGCTGGAGCACCCTGCCTACATTGGTTCGCAATAGACCGATGCCCGTCTTTGGTGAAGTGACCTCGACACCGCCGATGGTCACCTTCCCGGGTTTTCATATCCTCCAACAGACAGAGGCATATGATGCCTCAATTATTCATCTTTTCAAGCGTCTCCATGTAGAACACATGCAGGAACTTTTTGATATTAACCTTGCCTTTGTCACCTGCCTGATCTTCTTCCATGGCTCTCATCTTCATTCGAACATCCTGGAAGTCGAAGTAGAGGGGAGCATAATGTTCAAACTTGTGGTTGCTATAATCGGTGAGTCCAATCGAGGCCATGTTCTTCAGTGCGGCAATTACCGTTCTGCGAATGCGCTGTTCCATCGCCTTGCTCTCTTTCTCCACATCTTTGGGCGTAGACTTGTACGTCTGAGCCACCGCTTCATAGGACTCCTTCAAGGGTGGCCACTCCCCGGCACGCTTCTGTTCAATCGCATACTCCATGAGAGCCACAATATCCTTGCTACCACTTTCTCCGATGATCCCCAGATCCATTAGAATGCTTCTTGCCGCATATCGCACCGTACGACCTTGGGCAGGGGCCGGCGCTTCCACCAGCTTCAATCGAGCCATCGACTGCTTGATCTCCAGCACGTATCGTTCGTACTTCCACTGTTCATTCACTTTGCTGAGCACATGCTCCACTTCCACCCGATTAATCGGTTTATGAATGAAGAATTCAATGCCGTTTTGGTAGGCCTCCCCTACCATCTCTTTGTTCTCTACCTGAGAGATCATGATGAATTTCCCGGTATAACCGTTGTGCTTCAGTTTCGCTACCGTCTCAATTCCGTCCTGATCCGGCATCAGCAGATCAATCAGCACCACATCGGGACGCAGATCCATGATCTTCCGTGCTCCTTCTATGCCGCCCTCCGCCATGCCTGCAAGCTCGCCGATTCCACAGGATTCAATGATATCATGCAGCATGCTCCGGCTCACCACATCATCATCCACGATCATGATAGAAAGTGTCATCGACATCGGCCCCCTTGATTAAATTCATTTTGGGAATAGCTATAGCAAATGTTGTCCCTGGCTCTCCTGGAGGCGCCGATTGCACTTTAATCTGTCCCGCCAACGACTGAACGATATCACGTACATGGGACAGGCCAATGCCCGTCGCGGCAATGCCAACTTCATTGAACTTTGTTGTATAGCCTGGTTCGAAGATAACATCCCGTTTGGCTTCAGGTACGCCTTTCCCAGAATCCATCACGACGAAATGAACGTCATCTTCCTGCTCATACACACGAATTCGGACCGTTCCATCACGCTCAATCGCCTCCACCGCATTGGCAATCAGGTTGTTTATTACCGTAAGAAGAGGAATGTAATACGGAGACTCACAATCATACTGTTGCTCGATGTCAATCTCGACCTGCTTATGCAGCATTTCACTATATTTTCGGTTTGCTTTACTGGCAAAGTTAAGCACTTCGGATAAGCTCATGTTAACCGCTTTTTCGTTATCATACAGCTTCAGCAGACCCGCCAAAATGCGTTGTGAATCCTTCTTCACTTCATGAATCTGCTGAGCGATGCCCAGGGTGCGCTGACTGTATTGATTCATGTCCTGCTCCCGGAGATCGCGATATAGATCATAGCTGTCTGCCGTAATGCCTTCGATCGTATTCATCGCTTTCTTCAGGTAAAAGACCTCGCTATACAGACCCGAGTTCACACTCAGCATCTGCTCCATCCGCTTCTCCTGCTCTGCATGTAAAAGCCGCATCTGCCTCACCGCAATGCTGTTATATAGCCCAATCACAAAATAACTTCGCAGACCGCCTACCACAAGCAGATACAACCATTCCTTCATATAAAAGATATTGGTCCCGCTTAACATTCCGCGAAAAAGCAGCTCAACAAGATTAGAGGAGAAATCGATACATGTGATTAACCCGCCGAGCAGAAGAGGCTGCATCTCATGGAATCGATGCTTGAATTTGCTAAGCCCATAGGCAAAGACAACATAATACACGCCTGCCCCCAGATTGTCCCGCATGCTTTCAAGAATGGACACGGTCTGTACATGATTGATGAGATCTGCCGACTGAAACAGCAAATTCGCGATGCCTGTCAGAATTCCTGTCTTCACATAAGACAAGTGTGGCATGATCATCAGCAGAAATAAAAGGATGCTAACCCCCAGCCCGATTCGGAAGTAATCTTCCCGGAACGGATTTATCTTGAATTGCGCCCCTACCGCAGTGGTAAAGGCAATGGCCGTCATCTGCACATTCTCATTTTTGACCCAATTGCGCATCGATCTCTTCACCCACTATAACAACGTTTAGCGCCCAATGCCGGAACCCGCGCTTCTAATGTTAAATATACTAACATATGAAAGAAGCATTAGAAATAATTAAAATTAGGGAGTGAACACGCAAGCAGAACAAAAAGGCCGGAAGTCTTCACTTCTGCGGCCTTTTCCTTATATCTCATCCGGAATATCAAATGAAACCATCGTTCCTTCACCCGGTTCACTTACGATGGATAATCCCTGACCATACCGTTGCAGCAATCTGCGGTTTGTATTCACAATGCCTATTCCACCTTTTCCACCTGGCGTAGCATGTAGCAGTTCTGCAACCTTCTCCGGTTCGATGCCTTTACCATTATCCTTCACCTCAATACGGGTATAACCCTCATGACGAGTGATGGATAGGCATAATGTACCGCCTACATTGCGGCTTAATAGTCCGTGTCTGACGGCATTTTCAATCAAAGGCTGGATCGATAGCGGCGGGAGAAGCAACGGAAGGTCCGGCTCTATGTTTAATACCACCGACAATCGATCTTCAAATCGTGTTTTTTCAATAAAAAGATAGGCTTCAACGAGTTCCAGCTCGTATGATAATTTCACCAGTTCCCCTGTATTGAGATAGTTGAAGCTGATCCGTAAATAGGATGAAAAAGCATCGCCAAGCTTCCGCATATGCTCTGTATCAATATCACTTAAAACCATAAGTGAATTCAGTGTATTAAACAGGAAGTGAGGCTGAATCTGAGCCTGTAAATAAGCAGCCTCCATGCGCAGGCGCTCTTGGATAGACTGATTTAGCATGGTCAATGCACGTATCCGATATTTCAGTTCCACCGCATCTACAGGCTTCGTGACATAATCATTGGCCCCCGATGCAAACCCCGTGTAGATATCTGGCGGCTGACTTCGTGCCGTCAACAGCAGCACAGGAAGCTCCGACATCGAGAATTGTTCCCTCACCTTCTGGGTTAACTCATATCCGGACATATTGGGCATCATCACATCTGTAATGAGCAGATCCCACTGACGTGTGCCGAGCAATTCCATCGCTTCCTGACCCGAACCTGCTGTAGTTATATCGTATGGTTCCGTCGAAAGGATGCTGACCAGCACATCCAGATTAACCGGATCATCATCGACAGCCAGAATGGTAGCTCTCCCCTCTTTTAACAACGGAGCCATCTCTGCTGTCGCCAAGGCTTCCGCGTCCCCCATACCTGGGCGGGGTAGCAGGAATCCGCTAGGTGCATCTTCCATCATCTCGGCGGCCTGTTCCCATATCAGGGGAAGTTGTGACTGAGCCTGATCGGCGTCTTCATCCACGAGTGGCAGATCGAAGCTGAATACCGAGCCCTTTCCGAGTTCCGAGCGAACCGTAAGTGCCCCGCCGTGCAGTTCTACGAGCTCTTTGCAGATGTTCAGTCCAAGCCCGATGCCTTGTCCATCACTGATTCCATACGACCCTTGTTCATACGGGAGGAAAATACGCATCCGTGTATCCTCATCCATGCCAATGCCCGTATCCGTCACATGAATCAGAGCATGTCCTTCACGAATTTCGGCACTTACAGATATCGTTCCTTCCTCTGTATGTTTAAGCGCGTTATGCAGTAGATTATAAAAAATCTGAACAAGCCTTTCTTCATCAGCCATGACCTGAGGGAACAATTCCGGAATCTCCATATGAAGGCGGACTGGTTTTCGTTCTGCCATGAACTGCAGCATGGCGATAACGCCAGGCACAACCGACTGTATGGAAAGAGGCCCCTGACGTAACTCAATTCGGTGCTCCTTCAGCCGAACTACATCCAGTAGATCACCAAGGAGATGTGACATCCGTCGACCGATCGTAATCAGCAACTCCATATCCTCCAGGCTCCGTTCATCCAACCGGTTTTTCTCTCGGGTGATCACGTTGTGAGCGATGTTAATGATCCCGTGCAGCGGGGTCCGCAGTTCATGTGATGTATTCGCCAAGAATTGATCTTTAATTTTGTCACCCTTCTGCAGTTCTGTATTCAGCTTCATATTCTCTTTGGCATTCCTGAAGTATTTCTTGAACCAATAGGCGGAGAAGCCGGTAATGGCAAAGATAATGTCAATAGGATAATAGACTGTTGTCACATCTCTGGCTGTCTCGGCCACACTCCACAACAGGTTGGATGTAATACCTCCTGCAGTAAGCAGCAGAAAAACAATATCCCGGTCCGACTGTTTCCTGAAGATCATCGTTCCAACGATATATAGAAACCAGATCAGGGATAGAAGAAAGAATAGGTTAATGACGTTGTAATAGATCATGGCATATGTAATATGAATGGGCACCACCACAATCACGGCCGTATAGATCAAGGTCATGACAACATGCCACTTTAGCCATGCCTTTCGTACATGAACCACCGTTAATCTCTGGAATAACAGAAGGATACAAGCATTTTGCAGTAACAATGAGATCAATCGAATTTTAATGCCCCAAGTATAATTAATTGGAAGCCATAACATCAATATATTGTCATGACCCATCGTAACCGTGATGCCAACAGATAAAGTTAATACGGCTCCAACCAGCAAGGAACGTTCCTGTCGATTAAATGCGTAAAGAATACAGGCATATATGCCGTGGAGGAGCAGAACCAGAAAGGTGAGCATCTGAAAACCAATGGAATACCAACGCGAAAAATCAACGGCTGCCTGTGAACCGAAGCGAACAGGTTTGCTAATTCCGCCCATATACGGACTGTCGTAATTGGCTACACGGACCAATAGTTCAATGGAGGTTGTTCCTTCCTGATCATAGGTCGCTGTATATGAAGTGCTTCTGGGTATATATGTACTGCTATCCGCGGAGATCTCACCCATGCCCCCGTCGTTGTATCCATTCATCTCAACCTCGGATGAACTTCGGATTCCCTTGAACCAGAAGGTAACAGGAGTCTGAAGTGGATCTGTTAAAATGCGCAATCGATACGTTCCGTATCCGAAAGAATTCTCTTGTTCCTGACTCTGTGCACTCCCCCAGTCCCCAGGGACCTGGACAGCCTTCGCGCCGCCACACCCCTCTTCGCAATATCTTGTTGGGTCAGCAACTCATCCGGGTATATTTCCCATTCCCCATTCAAGTACATGACAGGGGACTGATCCAGATCCACACCTCTCAAATCCAGCACCCCGTTAACGGCGCGATGCTCATCTACTGTGTTGAATAACTCTGACCATACCGAGCGCATGCCAATTAACACTCCAAAAATGATTAGCACAATGAACAAATATTTGTAACGGTCCATACGTTTCGTTTGAGTTAATTTCATTAATTATTTTTTCATGACTTTGGTTAAACCGAGCTTCCAGTCCTGATACCATTCGGTAATGTCCTCACTGATCGGTATCTCCAAATCTTGCTCCATTCTGGTGGTTAAGAGACGATATTGCTCCTCCACACCGAGATCGTTGTGCATTTCATCATATAACTTCATTAGCATAAAATAACTTTCTTCTTCATCCGGAAGCATATGCTGGATACGTTGTGTACTCTCGACCAATTTCTCCGCCAGCCCATGCTGCTGGTAATACAGACTTAGTTGTCTCATATGATACAGCCACAGATAGCGTAATCTTTCCCGCTCAGGTTCAGCCCACATGTATTCATAATTGCCAAGATAGGTACCCTTATATAGATGAAGCGCTTGCTCATAGGCATGAACGGTACTTGCGTCTACGACTTTCCATTGCCTGATTTCCCGTTCCCACTGCTCACTATCCAACTGAGCCTCACCCAATTCGAGTCGATAGCCTGCCTCCAGGTGTCCACTCTGAATCGTGATCATATTCATATTGCAAGTTTTCAGGGTTTGGCGGACATGATAAATCGCAGTGTAGAGTTGGTGTGCCGTCTTCTCCTCTTCCATTCCCGGCCACAGAAGCTCCAGCAGAACACTGCGATGGATGACCTGGTTCCGGTGGTGAAGCAAGTATGCAAACAGCTCCTGCGCCTTGCTTGTACGCCATTTGGCAGCCTGGATATCCTTTCCTGGAAGCTTAAACTGAATCTGATTAAAACAGCAAATTAAAGGTACGTTTGTATCCTTTGACCGCTGCTCCAGTTTCACGCTCAATTTCTCTCTTACGCGGCTTACCGTCTGCTTCAATCGATCCTTTTGGATGGGCTTCATCACATAATCCAAAGCCTGTAGTTCGAAAGCATGCACCGCATATTGATCGTAACTGGTCACAAATATAATTTCGGTGCCCGGTGTTGCTGCCTGAATCTGTCTTCCCAGATCCATCCCATCCATCTCCGGCATATGAATATCCAGAAAAACAACATCAGGACGGTGCTCCACAATACCCGCCACAGCCTCTGTTGGATTCATATATGTAGCAATAATTTCAATGCCGCTTACTTCTTTTTCTAGTGATTTTTGAAGGCCTATCAACGCTAGACGTTCGTCGTCAACCAATATCACTTTCACAGGAGCTTCCTCCTCGACCCTGAGGCCTTGAGATTTATTTTCACTATTATATCATAGGCATTTTAAGTATTTAGCGTTCTTGGTTATCCATTTTTAATTTTTAGCAATTTAATTGTATAATACTAAATAGAAGACAGGTTATCAGATCCGGTCTTGGAAGAGAGGAAGGTACCATATGTCAGATTCGAATCAAAGCTTTGGGCAAGCCCTTGTCAAATCATTAGTGGGGGAACGCGGTCATATCCGCATCGCCCGTGCTCTACCCGATATCGATGTCACACTTGCTGCTCGTACGCACGATACCATGCCATATACGATCTATCAGTTGGTGAAGCACATGCATTATTGGCAGCAATTCATGCTCGATCACTTGGAAGGACGCAAACCACAGCTCCCTGCTAACGTGAGTGAGAGCTGGCCTGAGGAGAAGGGTCCACAGGACGAAGCCACGTGGAAGGTAGATATTCAGGCATTCTTGGATGGGGTTGATCAAGCCGTAGCCATTGCAGAAACTGCACAATTAGATGATTCACTGCTCTATTTCCCGGGTGAAACTAAAGCAGGACTTTTGCGCAATATCGCATCCCATAACTCGTACCATCTGGGTGAGATTGTTCTGCTGCGTCGCTTCTACGGCGCATGGCCGCCTCCAGGTGGCGGATATCCGGCGTAAAGCATATTTACAACAGATCTATTGGACGAATATACAGACACATCTAAGCTGTGAAAGGACGATTGTTCCTTTTGCAGCTTCTTGTGGTTATAGGCAAGTAACTTCCATTGAAGTGCCAATTGTAACGCTCATATCCTGTACCAGGCTCATATATTACTTCAAGGTGCGTATATGACTTTGAGGTGCGTACTTCTCATCCCTCTTTTTCTGACCCACAATATGAACAGAAGAAGAGAGGAGCATGTCCATTGAAACCTGAACAATCCGTTACCCGTCATACCGCACTTGTCATTGGTGCTGGAGGCGTCATTGGAGGAAACCTTATTGATTATCTGATGACACTTCCGCAATGGAATGTCATTGGTGTATCTCGCCGCGGAGGGGAAGATGCCCCTGGGTTGCGTTATATATCAGCTGATTTACTGAACGAAGCAGACACACAAGACAAACTGAGTCATTTAACGACCGTTACGCATATTTTCTACGCCGCGTATCAGGATCGCCCAACTTGGGCCGAGTTGGTACAGCCCAACCTGGCCATGCTCGTCAATGTGGTGAATACCATCGAACCGATCGCTCCAAATCTCCAACATATTAGCCTAATGCAAGGTTATAAAGTGTACGGTGCACATCTGGGGCCATTCAAAACACCTGCCAAAGAAACGGACGCATATCATATGCCCCCCGAATTCAATGTCGATCAGCAACGGTTTCTCGAGGATCGGCAACCCGGAAGCAGCTGGACCTGGTCAGCTCTGCGCCCTTCTGTGGTATGCGGATTCGCCCTGGGTAATCCAATGAACCTTGCCATGGTTATTGGCGTGTATGCGTCTATCTCCAAGGAGCTTAGCTTGCCATTACGATTCCCCGGGAAACCAGGAGCGTATCATTCGCTTCTTGAAATGACTGATGCAACATTGCTGGCTCATGCAACCGTATGGGCAGCAACCGATCCGCGATGTGCCAATCAGGCATTTAATATCACTAATGGCGATCTGTTTCGCTGGAATGAGCTATGGCCCAGAATCGCTGCGTTTTTCGAACTGGAAACAGCCCCTCCACTGCCCCTTTCACTTGCAACAGTGATGGCAGATAAAGAAAATCTTTGGAATTCAATGATTGAAAAGTATGGTTTGGTAAACACCCCTTATGACGATGTCTCTTCCTGGGCATTTGGTGACTTTGTCTTCTCGTGGGATTACGATTTCTTCGCGGATGGTTCCAAAGCTCGCCGCTTCGGATTCCATGATTTCATCGACACTGAGACTATGTTTATGGATATTTTCAGAAATCTGCGTGATCGTAAGATCCTTCCGTAAAGTAGATAAAATGCATAATAAGCCGATTCCTGAATTGCAGAATCGGCTTATATAAGTACCTCAACGGTCAGTAGTAGTTGACGGCTTAAACAGAATTTTCCCTCGATCTCCATATACGTTCTCCACATGTATATCGCCCCACCTACACATCAGATGAAGAATCTCTTTAAGACTCCATCCATACGCTGTTAACTCATACTCCACTTTAGGCGGAACCTGGTGATGGGAAATACGGACAATGATCCCCGCCTCCGTTAGTTCACCAAGTTGCTGAGTCAACACTTTCTGGGTGATCGCAGGGATCAGTTTCATCAGCTCACCATTACGTTTCTTGCCAAAGGTAAGATGGAATAGAATAACAGGCTTCCACTTTCCCCCGATTACTTCAAGAAAAGCTTCAACTGCGGTGTTATATACTTTGAGCGGTTCCTCCATATCACCTTCTGTCTCCCTTCCACACAACAGTTTAAAGAATCTATGTCGAGTTTTTAGACTTCTGGAGTCATCAGCCCTTGGATAAACGTCTCAAAGTTCGGTGCCAGCGGAAGGATCTCTTTGGGATTCTCCCTCTTCACATAAACGACCTCAGGTTCTCCATCATTACCGAATGAACGATAATCGAGCATGACAACCCCCGACTCCGAAGGAGATACCGCGATGACCACACCAATCTCCGGATAACCTTCACGTTCAATCAAAGTCCAGCTGCCTTGGGCACCAGCTAACGTGCGAGGCTTCTCACGGCCAATGCCCAATATACCTTCAATTTCAACATAATCCGTAGCTCCCGTATCTGTATTCGCTACAGGGAAATAACGATTGTACGGAATGCCACCGTTATGCAGCTTCATCATCTCAATGTAGGAGGCAGGGAGTCGGAACACCAATTGCTCCTCCACAGACTCAATGAGACCATCACTCGGCGGATTGGACACATAGTGCTCCAGTGCCTGCTCACTATCGTTCCAGAATTCGCCGGATTCCGGTCTGGGAACCGCTTCAAAGGTCGCTACAACGTCAACGGGTACACGGAATTCTTCAACAGCCTCTGGATCCGTTTCAACTTCAGGTTCAGATTCGGACGGCTCCTCCATTTTGCTTCGAATCCATCCCAGAAACTCCAGCGTATCTTCATCCTCAGGGTCCAATTCATCCGCTCTTTCAAACGCCTGCAGCGCATGCGCATATTGCTCCAGGTAATAATAAGCCAGTCCAATCCGATAATGCCAAAGTGGGTCACCTGTGCCCTCTTTAGCAACCGTCAGGAATTGTTCAACCGCTTCTTCATACTGTTCCAAGTTATTCAGCGCCCGTCCCAGATGGTTAACCAGCTCATAATCTCTTTCTTCCACAGGAATCGCTTGAATTGCATCTACAATTTCCTGAAATTCATCTTCTTCATGCCACTCTTGCAATTGAACCAACAGATCGTCTCTCATTCTCTTTTCCTCCCCGTTCATTCACTCATGATTACGTATTGAAAATTATACCACTATCTGGATCACCATCTCCAGCAAAGCAAGATCCTTAGGGATATCATGAATCGATATCTTTTCATTTCGGGTGACAAAGCTAAAAAAGGTAACCAGAACCCGGTTAAGAAAACCAGGCAGGCTACCTCCTTTATTCCTTCCACTATATTGAATTCTTAATTCAATTCAGCAACTCAACACAATCGTAGACCCAACCTGCACTTAACCAGTTACCCAAGTCACTGGAACCGCTGATTGGCGTAATCGTAATGGTATTGGAACCATTCACGAAGTAGGATGATGGAACATTCCAGCTAAAGGTTGTGTTGTTCCCACGATACGTACCAATGGTGAAGCTACGAGAATTGGGCTGTGAAGATGCAGCAGGATTGGTTAAAGCATGTCCATTAACCGTTACACTAGGTCTGCCATTATTGTAAGCTGCGGTAATACCGATGTTGAGCGTATGAGAAGATGCCGCTTGAGATGCATTCAAATTAAACGTTATTGTGGTTGGAGAATTCTGACCACGGAACTGGATTGCCGGGAATCGATTGGTCGCGCTACCGGTAGCATAGGTGACAGGTCCCCAGCTTGGGTTGCGACTATCGGATGGGTGACGAATCGGAATCGTCTGTCCATTCAGGAGCTCCCGTGGCGTACCATCCCAATTACCGATTCGCCAGATGTTAGAGGCTTTACTTGGGTCATTGTTGATCGTACGTGTATTCAGTGTCGTCGTTTGTCCTGCCGTGACATTAACCGTTTCCGTATATACGGCCAGTTCTCCCTTATAGGCTGTCATAGTGTACGTGCCCGGGATCATACTGTATTTGGCGGCGGCCCCACTTGAAGACGTACCCACCCAATACTGGGCATTGCTATTGGCGAACCCAATTGTGTAAGCATACCCTGTATCCATCCCAGAGAGACCATTAAGCACAACGTTCCCCCGACTGGATACCCAACCCTGCAGATTCAGACCTGACATCCAGCTGAAGTCGGGTACACTCGGCGTACCGCCCGTTGTGAAGATTAAAGCGTATGGTCCATGCAGACCCAAGCGCCAATTCTCCGTCTGTGCATGTCCCGAGTTCATATAGTTATATACTTCCGTCTCTGTTCCACTTTGAAACTGGATATCACGGAAGAATGGACCACCCGAGCTTTTTTCCCGATTGCCGTAGGCCATAAATACACCGACGCCATTCCCCGTAACTCCACGAACGGATAAGTCTTTGGCCTGATCATTACCATAATATTTGGAGGCCGACTGTCCATTTGCAAACCCGAACACATCCTGACTTTCAATCGCTCCAGTGTTGCCCCGATTATTTGAATTCGCCGGAACACCTGTCAACACACTACCATTACCGCGGAAAATGTATCGCAGCTCCCCGATCGAAGGTTGAGCCGTGATATGCGTTGCCATGTATATGATGTTCTCGCCACCACGCGAAGCATAATAGTGAGTTAGTGTGCTTGTGGATACCGTGATTAACACAGTTGATCCTGAAGGAGAGGTATTCCACGTCACATTGGCGGAGGAGCCCAAACCTGAGCCGATATGCGATCCTCTATTGCTGTTCAGCTCCGTACCGTTCATTTTGGCTGAGATAATATCCCCATTGGTTTTGTTCACCACATAGACTAATCCTGATCCGGTGTTTACTTCAATTCTGGAGCCGTTATCGGTCACATTAATGGTTGCCGCGTGTCCGGTAGATGCAGGGTATACAACAGCTGTTGCGATCATAACGATGACTAAAAACAAGCCAAGCGCCTTTCTCACTATACTTTTGGTCATGAGTAAATCCCTCCTTGGAACTCACTTAATAAAGCGCTTACATTATAATGTATAATAACTGACACTTCCGTCTCATATCGATATGTCTGCTATGTGAGCCTGTCCATAATCAATGGAATGTTATGTCTGCGTGCCTATAGAATAGAGTCATCACTTCATGTAAACCTGATCTCGCCACCCCCTTTTTAAATCACTCTTCTACATACAAGTATTCTTACAATTCCAATAAAATAATACCATTATATTACATATATTTGCAATGAAAACGGCCCGTATATCTGATTGCAAATTCTGCATACAAAAAACGCAGCTTCAAAAAGCTGCGCCCGCAGATATCAAACTAGAGACGTATCATCTCTTCCGAATAGGTATCCATATCTCACTTCTATATTGCTCTACAGTAACATCCTTGTGCTCATTCCATAGCATTTCCGGACCCTCACTCAGCTCATAGTCCGATGAGGGAAACCACTCTGCGTAGATCCGGCCCCACACCTCCTGAAGCGTGCTTGGAAACGGACCCACGACGGTAAATACAGCCCACGTTGAAGCAGGAACCTCCAGCTGTTCCAGTCCTTCAGGCGTATCTTTTGTCGTAGCTGCGCCAATGTAATGATCCAGTTCTCCCTGTTCCGCCATCCGCCCCTCACTGAAATGGGCTGAAGCACTGATCAAGCCCAGAGGCTGGACGTTCGATGCCCCCTTGATCGTATCAATCAATTCCGGTGTGAGACTCTGGTACATCGCAGCGATCTCCGGATTTACCCCGTTGAATACGATCGGCACCCTTTTACGAATACCCACGATTCGAAACGCCTCTTTATCTTCAATACGGTAGTTCATTTCGCTTCCTCCTTGAATGGTTAGTTGAAATGTCATCCGTGGGAAGGCTTTAAGGGATGGACCATGGTTTCGCGCTTCGGAGGGCGTAGTGCCATGCATGCTTTGAAAAGCACGCGAGAAAGAATCCGGCGATGTATACCCGTACTTTAGCGCAATATCAATGATTTTGCTGTCACTGTGGCTTAACTCCATGGCTGCAAGTGTCAAGCGGCGACGTCGAATATATTCCGATAGTGTTACACCACTAAGAAAAGAGAACATGCGTGTAAAATGATACTCCGTGCAGCAGGCAATCCGCGAAATCTCCTTCATGTCCACGACGTCCATCAGATGCTCCTCAATATAATTCAAGGCTTCATTTAACCGCCTCAGCGTATCCATATCATCCCTCCCACGTTAATTCAAGCTTAGCAAAGTCATTCTCTTTGCATCCGACATTACCTGCACCATTCTGTAGGCTCTTTGCACCCAAACCAGAAAAAAGAGCAGCATCAGCTACTCTTTTCTAACCTTGATATTCACATATCACCAGTAGTCAAGTCAAACAGGTCAAACTAGATACTCCGCCATAATCTGCTCGATATCGTACGGTGTAACACCTTGATCGACCGAATAGATTGTATCCGCCTGATCTATTGTATCCACCAGCTCTCCTCTAGCTTTGGCATGGAGCATGAACAAGTCATGCAGATCAGGTTTGCGTAAAGTCGTTAGTGCTTTACCCATCAGCACGATACCTTTCTGATTCCCCTCTACGTTATTGTAGTAGTCTGGATATCTGGTCAGCGCCAGGTCTGTCCAGATGACGGTGCGTTCGACCAGATCCATAATGACAGGGATCGCAATCTGCGTATCCGCGGTAATATCGATTTTGTTCGCTACGGTAGACGGTTCGAAAATCTCTCCAGACCCCGGCTTCTTCCGCATCATCCACCCTACAAAACATTCCGGCAGATCACAATACGGATGACTGGTGAACGAAAGCAGGGTTGCCACCACATATCGTCCACCATAGGCCACGATGGATGGAATATGCAGATCAATGAACTCACTTGCTCCGTTAGGTGCAGTCACGATATCTCCGCTATGGACAGCCTTATAGTTAGAAGATCGCAGATTCGTATAGGAAATATGCTCCACATAGTTCCAGTCCTTATCGTACATCACCGCAGACAAGTCAATGTCCACGCGCCCTGTAGACTTTCCATCCACGTCCCCCTCTTTCCACCAGTTGAAGAAACGAATGGTATCACCCTCTGCCATAGGCACACGGCTTCCACGAACGATGGTATGCAGAGCCTTACTTGCCGATCTCTGGGAAAAAGGTACCAGATAATCATGAAGCTGTGGATCGACATAGGTCTTCCCAAGCGTGGGAAGGGTTGCGAAGCGCTCTACCAGTGCCCGCTCGCACAATTGCACGACATCACGACACGTGGCTTCATCGATGTCTGGCAGCTCATTCGGAACAGCAAAAGCTTTGGCTACATTGCCCTTCGGGAAGAAGACACGCAGATCCTGCGGTTCATTACGGCGGGCAAAATGCTGTCGCACCTGCAACAATACCAGGGTAGATACCTGTGGTATAACTTCACCAAATGCCAGCAGTACATACGCTTCATCTTCGGTCATCCGCAGCAAGTGATCCAGTCTTCTGGCGAATTCACCTGGACGCTGTGACAACAGATCGATCAGACTCCAGACATTCCGATATTGGAAGGCAAGCTCCACACTTCCGTTGAAGGTCGAATACGGCTTATTATTACGCAAAATATCAAAGGCTTCTTCGCATCGCGGATACCGAAGCTTATATTCCGAAGGATGAAGAATTTCGCTAAGGCGAATCCAGCGATCCTTATATCGCAGCATATCCTCCGTGATGGAGCCACATTGCTCCAGCAATCCGAGCAAAAGGCGTCTCTCACGCCGTTTGAATTTTCGGAAGGGAGTAGCCGCTGCGAGGCTGACATCACCATTGGACCAGGCAACAGCCAGACGCAGGACATCACTTGCCGTTTTGAAATACGGACCGATTCGATCAATGTTCGCCTTCTCATGCTTCAACAGCGAGGCGACCACAAAGCCCACATTTTCTTTGAACGGAATCTCAGCGGGTAATAGCGCATCCACGTCTTCCGGGTCTGCATGCTCCAATACCGTGTCGATATCTGCCTTGTCTGTTTCCGAGATGGAACCTTTTGCTTCAATGATCTGACGGATGAGCGTCTGGAATGCTTGCTGGTTTCCCAAACCAATGACTTTCAAGTCCGTCTTCTCCAGCAAAGGCATTCTTTCCACAGATTGTTGATCCGGATAGACCACAGTCAGGTTGGTCAGATAATGAATAATCGCATTGAGATATAACTCAGCCTCATCCGCTTGCATCACCTGCATTGGGAATCCTGCATACATCGGTGTGTAATTCACATGTGCGCCGACCATGACTCTTAGATCAGCCACGAGTTGATGATACACTGTTTCAAATTGTTCCTTGGACAGCTGCCGCATCGCCTGCATTAGCTCATCCGAGAAGGTGTATCCAAGTGCTTCAATATTTTTGAGGGCAGTCGCCAGATATGTCTTCGGCAACTGTTGTTCCCCTTCGTTTGTTTCAATAATGAGTTTGTTTGCTCTGCGCAAATAGATTGTATTGTTCATGATAAAAGAGTCCAGGAAAGCCACATCCCTATATAACGTGAAAGGTTAGGGTTAGAAGGAAGGAATGTGATAGCCTGGACGCCTCCTCTCTGAAATAAATCTTCAGGAGAGCTGCGACCCTATGATCTCCAATGATTGTAGAAGGAAGGATCGCAATAGCCTGAAGGCCAGCAGTTCAAAGTTTGTCACCCGAACCTCTGGTGAACCCATCATCTCAGATTCCACGATCTTCCAACAGGGCGAAAGTATTACGACATGAATTTAAGAATTTAATGAAAATAGAAAAAAGCCTTTGCTGACCCCCAATGTCAGCAAAGGCTTTTCCATATCGATCTGTTTACTTGTCAATCAAGTTTGTTACTTTCAACATTCTTGCTATCAATGCAGTGACCTCAGCACGGGTCATCGTGGTCTTCGGACTCAGCACCTCTGGCCCATTACCTTGGATGATTCCGGCTGCAATCAACTGGGCTACATCTTCTTTTGCCCAATTCGATATATCGGCTGCATCACTGTAACGTTCCAGTTCAGAGTTCATCTGATCCGGGCTGATTGCTGCTTCCGATTCAATCAGACGGTAGGCACGAGCAACCATGGCAAATCCTTGCTCACGTGTGATCTCCTGATTACCGTAGAAGTTCCCATTATCGTAACCGCGAACGATACCGAATTCATTTGCAAGGGCTACCGCAGAGCGGAACCATGCGGAATCGTTAACGTCAGGGAATAGATTCTGTGGTGCATCCTGACGCATTAAGCCCAGTCCAAGCACAACAATCTCGGCAAACTCGGAACGAGTAACCTGACGGTTCGGTGAGAATGTGTTATCTCCGTTACCTTGCAGATCTAATCTCGCAGCGATGTTGTTCACATCAGTTTTACCCCAATGGGATCTGGCATCTTCAAAATCCTGCGGGTTCCAGATAACCGAGTAACTTCCGCTGCTACGCAAGTCATTAATGAGTGCATAGTAACGACTATCGATCTTCGTGACAACCGTTGGTACATGGAAGATGCTACCGTCCGGGTTAATGATCACGCCTGTGGTAATCCGGTTCGGATCGATACCTTCCGGAAGCGCAATATACTTCGGTGCATAACCGTTCAGTTGCCCGGATCGAACTGTCTTTCCATCTTTCGTAAAGGTGAGATCCAGATCAACCGGACTCACCAACAGCTCGTACCCTTCCGTTGCAGCCTTGCTTTTTGCGCTACTGATCAAAGCGTCCGATGAGCGGGCAATGTCGACTCGTACAGCAATATCTTTCATGGCAACATTGCCCAGCTGTTTGGATACACCATTCAGGTCCATTTTGCCACCAGGTACCGGATAGATCGCTAACGGATTGCTAATGTTCAGTTTGGAACCTTGGTCCACTAATTGTTTCAGTGTTTCGAGGGTTAAACCGTCCACCTTCATATCCCCATTATTCGGTGAATGAATGGCAAACTGCTGTCCTGTGCCTTGTGACATGGCAACATTCAGCTTGGCTGGATCAACCTGAACCAACGTTTCTTTGTTGTTAGATGGTTTGGATGTAGCAAATGGTTGATGGCTACCATCCCGAGTTGTTTCCAAATTATCCTTCACGGGTGCCGGAGTTGGCGTTGGTACTGGCGCAGGTGTAGGTGCTGGTGTGCTTCCACCGTTACCTCCTGTATTCCCGCCGCCATTGTTGCCTCCACCATTGTTACCATTGTCACTGGATGCTCTGGTGATAACAGTGGTGTACTCCGTCTGCAAACCATTCGTATCTGTAACTCTAATGACAATTGTGTTTGAACCTACCTTAAGTGCAAGATCATCGCTACTATTGCCACTCTCCACTTCCTTCCAGATTCCATCATGCAAAATCTCAATTTTGTCTGCAGAATCAGGAGCAGTCGGATAAATACGTAGATTGTACACATCATTGGTTACCGTTGCTGCGTAGTTGAATTGGTTTGGATCAAATGCCTGGTTCAACGCAATATTTTTCCCAAATGAATCGGTCAGACTGAGCTGTATCAGTGCTTCTTTTACAACAGCAAATGTTTTCGTTTTCGTAACGGAACGTCCTCCGTCCACTGCTGTTACCTCAACGGTATAAGTGCCGGGTGCCAGATCTTCATCTAGATGATAGGACCAGTTTGGGTCCCCAGCACTCCAGGTTAAACTTCCTGCAACATCAACTACATTTCCATCCGCATCTTTCAACACTGCACTCAGCGTATCTGTATCCGTATGGACCGTACCCGAAACCGCTGGCTTCTTATCTGAAGTACTCCCTGATGGTTCAGTAATCTTCAGCGCGCTCGCGAATGGGTCTTCCAAATCGAATTGGAAATCATGAACCAATGTCCCTTCTGCTCCCTCGCCTTTTAGATAGCCAGATGTTCCATTGTAAGCAACGTTAACCTTCTCATCACTTGATAATTTAACCGATTCGGGCAAGGTCAAAATCAATTTTGTAGGATCAGATCCATCGATGACAGCTCCGACAACTTCTACGGTTTGCCCACCTACCGTAACTGTAAATGCACTACTTAGATCCACTTCAGAAACTACTTCGATACTTTTATCAAAATGAATGGATATCGTGCTTTCGCCCTCGATGAAGCTACCGCTGTCCGCTTTGGGTTGATTCTTGACCAATCCATCGATTGCGTTATCCAATACACTTAACAGGTCATTTACATGGGTCTGTGTTACCAAAGGATTGCTCAAAAGTGTCTGTGCCTCTTGGACTTTGGTTTGCAATGCATTCCATGAGTCAGTCGTGTAATCACCATTCGATAAAGCTAAGGCTTCTTTCACTTTTTTCGCTAATGGCGTTGTATTGACTGCATGAATAGCCTGATCGAATTCATCAACCTTGAGTCCGGTTAACGCGTCTCTCAACGTTCCACTACCGTCATAGTTAATTGTAATTTCTTCTCCCGATTCAAGCTGAGCTTCCGTCAGAGGGATGGAAATCGTAGATCCATTAGCTATAAATTGACTCAGACTATCATACACGGTACCTCCAATTGTGACGGTGAAGCCCTTCAAATCATCCGAATTCACGTCACGATTGAAGGTTAGATTCAAAGTTCCATCGTCATTGACTTGCGATGTTAGCAAGTGAGCATCTTTAGGTTCCGGATAAGCAGCTGCAAACGTGAAGTAAGAACCGTCCGCAAAGTTGGAACTGTTTAATGTAACCTTTCCATCCGTTACTGGATAAAAGGTATCATTGTTGTCAAAAGAGTCATCTTGGCTAAGAATGATGTAGCTTGGTTTTAAGCCTTCAGCATCATCCACTTGAAGTGTGATATCTTGATCATTCCAGTTTGTTTTGTCCACCTGATACGAACGATCCATGATCTTTACACGAAAGCCATCTTTCACGATGGGTGCACTTACATAAGATACGGTATCGTTCGCGCTCTTGTCTGCAAACATAAAGAAGGAGTTGTTATCCATCGTATTCTCATTGTCGACATTATCTGAATGAATCGTATCTCCAAGAGCAATGGCTACATTTGAGCCGACTCCTTGTGACTTGGATTGTTTCTGGTTCTGGGCACCTAAGTCATCACGGCCAATCCCGGTAATGCGATTCTTGTAATCTGCCTGGTTCGACGAATTCCAGAAAACAGTACCTTCTTCTCCGTTCCAATCACTGGAAACATAGTTGTCTGCCAGAGTGATTCCGTATTTTAACCCCAAGTAACTGTACACTTTAGTTCTTTCAACGTCCTGTAACTCGCGATTATATAATATCGTTTCCGATATTAGTCCATTAAACCTTCGATTATGCCCTGCTCCGAAGTAGTAACCCGTAGCACTCGTGGCACTATTAAAGCTCGCTGTTCCTGCAGTTGTTTTATCGATTAACTTCGTATGATTTAAATACATCCCAAAGTAATCCTCAGTGCGAAGTACATTGAAAATATCTGCTTGCCCTAACTGATACGGGTTACCTGCATTATTTCGAATCAATTCGTCGTTCCCTGCATTGCCAAATGAAGATCTGATTACACTTGTACTGTACGTGTCGGTGCTTCCTTGGCCGCCAAAATGCCATGGGAAACCATTCGCAGCAGCTCCTTGAATGGAAAATGCCTCACGAGCGACATCCGTTGTATGGAAAGGCGCCCTGACATAGTATCCTTTGTTACCATCAATTAATATACCGCTGTTAAAGTTAATGGCGCCTGTAACTAAGGTATTAGGATTTACGATACTCCATACATTATCATGTTCTACATTGGGGTCCAGATCTACCAGATCGGTCAAAGAAGTAATTTTACTGCCGTCAGCTGCCAGATTCATACTTCGCTCAACATCAATCCATGATATGAGTCCGTCGCTTACACCACCCGGATATCCCCCTGCGGTAATCGCGGTACTGTTGGATGCAGGATTTTCAGTATCTGCATGAGCTTCTATGGCTGGAAACAAAATTGGTGTAGGCAATATACTCGCAACCATCACCAAAGAAAGCACCCTTGACCATACTCTTGTCATTTTGCTGTTGTGCAAATTCTTATTGTTCTTCAAACACTTGTCACACCTTTCGATTATATCTAATTTTGTAAATTCTCTTCTCATAATCCCTTTCAGGATGTCTGATTTACTAGATTGTGTTAATTTTGAAATGCTTCACCGCTTATTTTACACTGAGCCTCTTACCAAACTCTTACCAAGCTATACGATAATGAATACAATCGATAGAAAGGAGGATATGGGGGTGGATAATCTTTGAACATATCCTCTAGCAGGAGACAAGTAGAGTTCAGTACTCCAACGTCAGTTCAAAAAATAAAAAGCCTTTGCCGACCCCCAATGTCAGCAAAGGCTTTTCGTTTTAAATTGTGTTTATTGATCAATCAAGTTTGTTACTTTTAACATTCTTGCAATCAATGCAGTGACCTCAGCACGGGTCATCGTGGTCTTCGGACTCAGCACCTCTGGCCCGTTACCTTGGATGATTCCGGCTGCAATCAACTGGGCTACATCTTCTTTCGCCCAATTTGATACATCCGCTGCATCACTGTAACGTTCCAGTTCAGAGTTCATCTGATCCGGGCTAATTGCCGCTTCCGGTTCAATCAGACGATACGCACGAGCAACCATGGCAAATCCCTGCTCACGTGTGATCTCCTGATTACCGTAGAAGTTGCCATTATCGTAACCGCGAACGATACCGAATTCATTCGCAAGGGCTACCGCGGAGCGGAACCATGCGGATTCGTTAACGTCAGGGAATAGATTCTGTGGTGCATCCTGACGCATTAAGCCCAGTCCAAGCACAACAATCTCGGCAAACTCGGAACGAGTAACCTGACGGTTCGGTGAGAATGTGTTATCTCCGTTACCTTTCAGATCTAATCTCGCAGCGATGTTGTTCACATCGGTTTTACCCCAATGGGATCTGGCATCTTCAAAATCCTGCGGGTTCCAGATGACCGAATAGCTTCCGCTGCTACGCAAGTCATTAATAAGCGCGTAGTAACGACTATTGATCTTAGTGACAACCGTTGGTACATGGAAAATGCTACCGTCCGGGTTGATGATCACGCCTGTTGTAATCCGGTTCGGATCGATACCTTCCGGAAGCGCAATATACTTCGGTGCATAACCGTTCAGTTGCCCGGATCGAACCGTTTGTCCATCTTTCGTAAAGGTGAGATCCAGATCGACTGGACTCACCAACAGCTCGTACCCTTCCGTTGCAGCCTTGCTTTTTGCGCTACTGATCAAAGCGTCCGATGAGCGGGCAATGTCGACTCGTACAGCAACATCTTTCATGGCCACATTACCCAGCTGTTTGGATACACCATTCAGGTCCATTTTGCCACCAGGTACCGGATAGATCGCTAACGGATTGCTAATGTTCAATTTGGAACCTTGATCTACTAATTGTTTCAGTGTTTCGAGGGTTAAACCATCCACCTTCATATCCCAATCATTCGGTGAATGAATGGCGAACTGCTGTCCTGTGCCTTGTGACATGGCAACATTCAGCTTGGCTGGATCAACTTGAACCAACGTTTCTTTGTTGTCAGATGGTTTGGATGTAGCGAATGGTTGATGGCTACCATCCCGAGTTGTTTCCAAATTATCCTTCACGGGTGCCGGAGTTGGCGTTGGTACTGGCGCAGGTGTAGGTGCTGGTGTGCTTCCACTGTTACCTCCCGTATTTCCACCGCCGCCATTGTTGCCTCCACTGTTGTTACCATTGTCATTGGATGCTCTAGTCACGTTGATTTTATACTCCGTAACATTTCCAAGTGAATCCGTTACTCTAACAACGATCTTATTTCCACCGACTTGAAGCGGTAGATTCTCACTTACAGTGCCACTTGAAACCTCGTTCCATTCTCCATCTCCAACAGCTATTTCAATCTTAGCAAGTGGATCAAGTGCCGTTGGCGTTAGCTGGAATTGATATACGCTATTCGGCACAGAGATGGTGTACGTATCTTTAGCCGGATCAAAGGCCGGGGATAAGCTTCCCACGGAAGGGATCAGTGTTTGCAGTGTTGATGTGTCAGTACCACTCACTTTCGTAAGTCCCGTTCTCGCATTAGTTAGACCCAGAAGCGCCTCATCTACCTGCGCTTGAGTTACTGTCGAATCAGCCAGCACTCGCTCTGCTTCATTCATCGCATCTTCGAGTGCTACCCAACTCGCTGGTGTGTACGCTGACTCTTCCAAGCTTTCACCTGTAATTTCAGTTACTTTCGCTTGTAAAGCTGATTTATCTACAACTGGTACAGATGTTGTAGGGATTAGGCCCGTTCTTGCATCAGTCAGATCCAAAAGCGCCTTATCTACCTGCGCTTGAGTCGCTGTCGGTTCATTCAACACTCGCTCTGCTTCATTCATCGCATCTTCGAGTGCTACCCAACTCGCTGGTGTGTACTCCTCTTTGTCCAGTTCGCCTGTTTCGATCTTATCCTTAATCTCATCGGCTTTGGCTTTCAACTTCGCCTTATCAATAACAACATAACTTTTCGTATTTGATGCTTCTGAATCTGCATAGGCTGGACTGTCCGTCTTCGCTGTTACTGTCACTTTGTAGGTGCCAACTTCTAGCGATGGTACCAATTGCGACAGGTTAAGCGCCGTTCCGATTACTTCCACCGTCCGCTTCGTGCCGTCTTCCAGTTCGATTGTTACTTCATATTTGTCTGCATGCGCAACTGCTTCCCATGTCAACTCATCGTCGGTCAGTGTGACGTCTGGTACCGTCAAAGGAGTAGCAGCAGTTGCAATGGTAAAGTAAGAGTTCGGACCAAAATTTGAGGTATTAAGAGTTACTTGGCCGTTCTCAATTAAATGGAATGAGTCTTGTCCATCAAATTGAGCATCATCGCTGATCACAACATATTGAGGCAAAGCCGGGTTAGCTCCCGCTTCGTCTACCTGAAGTGTAATCTGTGATTCAGTCCAGTTTGCTTTCTGTACCTTGTAGACACGCTCCATCCCAAGCAGTTTTTTCCCATCTTTCGTAATTGGTGTTTTGAATTCAGTACTTGCTCCATTGTCACCAAACGTAAAGAAAGAAGAATCCTTTGAGAATTCATTTTCATTTGCAGAATTGGTATCCTCGATACTGTTGCCCAATGCAATTGTCATTATGGACCCCAGTTCCTGCGCTTTGGCTTGTTTCTGCATCAAACCGCTCTGGTCATCTCGACCGATGCTTGTAACGCGATGGGTATAGACTGCGTTCTCCTGGGCATCCCAGATCGTAGCCATGTTTGAATCGACATATGAATTGGCTGTCGCCTGATCAAGCGTGTAACCATATTTGATCGCCAAATATGTGCTGACTTTTTGGCGTTCTGCGTCCGTCAGAGCATGGTCAAATACGATGATTTCTTCAATCGTACCCTCCCAATGCCCACTATTGGCCGCAGTTGCCGGAATTAGCTTACCAACTACGGCTCCGTCCGAGTTACCAGTATTCCACGCCTTAGCATTATCTTTTCCCCAACCACCCAGTTCCTGTACCTGCTTCATTTTACTGTACAATCTAGCTATATTCGTTCCAGTATCCCCACCTGTCCAAGTAACAAATAGCTCGGTCGGGAATGTCATTCCCATAAACTTGTCGGGAGTGTATAAAGTCTGATTACTGTCACTATTAAATGTCGTCAAGCCGCCCCTTGCGTCAACTTGAAGCATCCCCATACCCGTATAACCACCCGTTTGTACTCCCCATGAAATAATATAATTGAGGCCTCCCGTTTTATTGGTTCTACTCACGGTAATGATCGATCTGGGGCTCTTCCCTTGAGGAAGCTTACTTACATCCAGATTCATAAAACTACTCTTGCCGTTATATTCCAATACCGGATTGAAATTGATATTGTGATTTTTATCATCCCAATAGGTCGGTTGATTCGCTTCCGTACTTTGAGTTGCATTGTTTAGTTTACTGCCTTGATCTTCCCAGATACTCACCTTTTCGCCGCTGGCAACTCCGTTTACCCGCTCTGGTCGTAGCCATAGTGCAGGGGCACCAATTCCACCCGGACCCACAGGATTCTCGTTAGTCGCCTCCGCTTGAGCCAAACTCATGGGCAACGTTCCAATCGCCAGAATAAAGGAAAGAACCAGCATGGAAATTCTTTGCCATGATTTCTTCCGGATTTCTGCTGTGTACATAGTTTCCTCCTAATTTAATATGTTATTTTTGGACTGCTTACTGACTCAAACATCATATCTACCCTCATCTTGCTTATTCTACACATAGCCTCTTACCAAACTCTTACCAAACCTTTTGCTCGCAAATACAACAAAAAAACAGCCCTGCAAATGAAGCTGCAAGGCTGAATATTTTCAATTAAATATTTGATTGTTTCCATTGCTGGTACCACAACTCAACTTCCAAGCCAGGACGTATGCCTGCCTCTTGTTCTAACGTAGTGACCAACTGATTATATTGTGCGATTACAGGATCTTTATTGCCTAATCGATCATAGGTCTTCATTAAGGCCAATCCGACTTGCTCCAATGATGGCTCGAATTGCTGTACCCGGTGATATACCGTGAGTGCTTCCGTATCCTGTCCCAGTTCGATGTAATATTGTGCGAGTTGCATGGCGTGGTTACGCCAGAGTGCATGCAATCGCTCGCGCTCCAACTCAGCCCATACATAATCGTCTTCGCTATAATATTTGCCTTCATATTGATCTGAGGTTTGCCGATGTTCAGCTATTGTAGACGAAGATAATAGAGGCACTCGGTTAAGACGACTTTCCCATTCTTCCACATCAACCCTGAACTCTCCTGTTTCCAATAGATATCCAAACTGTTGATAACGAATGACCATCTTGTCCTCGCCCATGAATTCGTTCATCATACTGCGTAAGCGATGGATGCCACTGTGCAGATTGGATATACCTCTCCGCTCATCCAACTCTGGCCACAACAGTTCAAGTAACGTATCCCGCTTAATCGGTTTGTTTCGATGGTGAAGCAAATAGGCGAATAACTCTCTAATCTTGGTTGTTCTGAACTTCATATGTTTTGGCGGCTCATTTGGGTGCACTTGGACTTGGAGCATCCCCAGACAACGGATCAACATGGATGGCCCTTCTGCTATATTCAGACTTGCTGACACCGTTCGGCGTTGATACATCTTCATCGTTTTTTCCAAACGGTCACGCGTTACAGGCTTCATAATATAGTCCAGCACTTCAAGCCCATAAGCCGTCAGTGCATGTTCGTTATATGCGGTTGTGAAAATAACTTCTGTTCCAGGAGAAACCTCATGGATACGTTCGGTCGCCTCGATCCCGTTCATCCCCGGCATTTGAACGTCCATGAAGACGATTTCCGGCAGATGAATTTCGATCTGATCTATGGCTTCCTGTGCCGTCAGAAAAGAGCCGATAACTTCGCAATCCTCTCTCTCTTGCAACAGTTTGTTCAACCTGCTCAGAGCGAGATATTCATCATCTACCAAAATCACTCTCATATGCACAACTCCTCTGGCTCACTGATCACCCTTTAATCTATAATTTTACCATAAATCCTGATGTGGGACCGCTATCATTTGAATATAGAATTTATGTTCCGGTATTCAAAAAAATGTTCTTCACTTTCAAAAGGCATGCAGGAATTTGAAGTAAACTGTCGAAAACTAAAGTCTGCCATGAAACCAATAACCTATAAAAAGATACCCCGATATGTAGTGCTGTCGATTCTATTCCTGACTATTTTGCTTGGCTTTCGCTGGATATGGTCCGAGACTTTCACTATACCCGCACATCCTGAACCCATTGAAGGCTTATTAGACCTTCGAGGCTGGGACCTCGCCAACACTTCACCCATATCCCTGGATGGAGAATGGGAGTTTTATCCCCAGACGTTAATCTCTAATCGTGACGCGAAAATAGCAGATAACCCATCCACACGGATTCAAGTTCCTGGTGACTGGCGTAATGCATTACCACAATCCTCATCGTCGTTCGGATATGGAACGTACCGTCTTCGCATACTTTTAGATCCATCTGTGGAGGAAGTCTCTCTCTGGGCTCAGAAAATCCAGACATCATCGATTATCGAGATGAACGGGACCATTGTTGCCGAATTCGGCCAACCTGCCACTCATGCCGAAGCCTATCGACCAGAAAGGACTGCATTTACGACTTCCTATGTGCTTGACGGTTCTACCGAACTCAATCTTTTGGTGCAAACAGCCAATTTTGACGATCCTTATAGCGGAGGGATCACACGCTCTCTCTATTTTGGTTCTCCAGAAGCCATTGGCAGTGAACGAGGATTGTCTATTGATTTGCAAAAGATCACGTTCGCCATACTGATTTTGCACAGCCTATACGCTTTTGTCATGTTTCTGTTTATCCGAAAGGAACGAGCTCTGCTGACGTTCTCGATGCTAACACTGGTAGCTGCCCTAACGGTCGCTTCCGACCATGACAATCTGTTATTGAGTTGGATTCCACTCAATTTCACTTGGATCGTTAAGGCCAAAGCGTTATCCTATCCGTTGTTCGCATTCTTTCTTTTACAGATGGCTAGAAGCTTCTCCCATAGTCTACAAGGGCGTAAACTGTTCCGTATCTATGCCAGCGTGCTTGGCGTTTACTGTTTATTTTTGCTCGTCGCACCAGTGACCCTGATCTATCATGTACTTGAGATTGGGCTTTCTGATTTCCTCTATCTGTTTGCCATCGGTTGGTCTGTGTACCTATTCTTCCGAATGGCAGCCGAGAAACGAAGCGACGCAAGCTTTTTGCTCTTTGCGGCTACTAGCAGCCTATCAAGCGTATTATGGGGAATTGTGAACTCACATAGCGAAATTACCAACGTGTATTATCCGATCGATGTGATCGCGGCCATGTTTGGCTTCTCCGCCTATTGGTTCAGAAAATACTTCCGCAATTCAAGTGAGATCGAGAAGTTGTACGAACAGCTCAAAGAAGAGGATCGCCAGAAGGATCAGTTTCTTGTGAATACGGCTCATGAATTGCGTACACCGCTGCACGGGATCATCAATATCGCCGAGAGTATCGCGGTTCGTGAACGTCGTAAATCAGGTGGGCAGCAGGCAGAAGACATGAAGCTGTTAGTTACCATCGGCCGACGCATGTCCCAACTGGTTGATGATCTCCTTGATGTCATTCGTTTGAAGGAAAAACGCATTACGCTTCAGAAGAAACCTTTATCTCTTGCATCTGTCATTCCAGGCGTGATCGGTATGTTCCGATTCATGGCAGAGGGCAAGCCCATCCATATGCAGGTGGATATTCCAGAATCACTGCCGTTGATTCAAGCGGATGAGAGAAGACTTGTTCAGGTGCTCTACAACCTGTTGCATAATGCACTGAAATTTACCGATGAGGGTAAGATTACCGTATCTGTCCGGGAACATGGAGAGAGCATATTAATTCAAGTCTCAGATACAGGGGTTGGTATAAGTGAAGAGATACAACAGCGAATATTCGAGGCGTATGAACAGGGCACCCCAGAGGCTCGTTTAAGCGGAGGAATCGGCCTCGGTCTCAATATCAGCAGGCAGCTCACAGAACTCCATGGCGGCCAACTCACCGTGCAATCCGTACCCGGGAAAGGATCGATCTTCCAGATTTCGCTTCCACGGGAAGACACCGCATCGCTATCGGACCAGACTGAGCAGCAATGGGACGCTCACAGCTTCGATGAAATTGCGATTGCAGAGCCGCAGCAGCAGACCGTTTCTCAAGATAAGACTGCCGCAAGAATTCTTGCCGTCGATGATGATCCTGTAAACCTGCGAGTACTGATCTCCATGCTTGCGAATGAACCTTACCATATTCAACCTGCAGCCTCGGCGCTTGAAGCACTTGAATTGCTGGATAAGGGGCCTTGGGACTTACTGATTGCCGATGTCATGATGCCTCATATGTCCGGTTATGAACTGACCGAGAACGTACGCAAGCGTTATTCGGTATCGGAGCTTCCCATCCTGTTGTTGACGGCCCGTAACGAACCAGCGGATGTATACGCCGGATTCATGGCAGGTGCTACGGACTATGTCACCAAGCCCGTGGATGCCGTTGAATTAAGGCATCGCATCGGGTCTCTGATCGTACTGAAACAATCTATTGATGAGCGACTGCGCATGGAGGCTGCTTACTTACAAGCACAGATTCAGCCCCATTTTCTTTTTAATACGCTCAATTCAATTATGGTTCTTAGTGAGATGGACACGGAGCGAATGCAGAAACTGGGTGATGCTTTTATCGAGTATCTTCAGACTAGCTTTCATTTTGTTAATTCGGAGAAAATGGTTGAGGTCACTCATGAGTTGGATCTCTCCCGCGCCTATCTTTACATTGAGAAAGAAAGATTTATGCATCGGTTGAACGTCATCTGGGATATTCCCGATGATCTTGATCTATCCTTGCCGCCACTCACCATTCAACCGCTCATTGAGAATGCTGTTCGACATGGTATTCTCAGCAAAGTGGAGGGTGGAACCGTGCATATCCGAATCATCAACCAAACAGCGTCCACCTTGATTGAGATCGAGGATGACGGTGTGGGGATGCAGCCCGAGCAGATCGAACGAGCACTGGCATGGCCCAAGAAAGGTCCAGGCGGTACCGGAGGCATTGGATTAACCAATACACATCGCCGGTTGACCCAGATGTACGGACAAGGTTTGACCATCGTCAGCTCGCCGGGCCAAGGTACGAAAGTTTCCTTTGTCATCCCTTTGGACCGCAGCATGAGAGCCTGAGCGATAAGATCGATATATGACTCTACAACGGCATACTGTAAGATCCGTATCCGTATCCGTCCGCTTAAGTGTAAGATCTACGGGGAACGCGATGATAGCGGACATGTTCAAGTTCAATTCCAAACCCAGGCTCGAGTTCAAGTTCAGGTTCTGATATACCAAATAAACCAAAAGAGAGCTAAGCACAGGTTTCGACCCGGCTTAGCTCTCTTTTCTATGACTTCATTATGATCTAACACGATAAGCTAAACGTTATACGTGCATGACATGTTTTTCATCCGATAACCCCAGCGCCTTGGCTGTTGAAGAATGAACCTCTTTGAGGAGATCCAAGTTCTCCACAAGGGATATGCCGTAGGAAGGAATCATTTCCTTAATCTTCGGCTCCCATGCCTCCATATGCTGCGGGAAGCACCGCTGAAGAATCTCAAGCATGACCTGAACGGCAGTGGATGCACCCGGTGATGCACCTAACAAAGCCGCAATCGTTCCATCTGCAGACGTGACCACTTCTGTACCAAATTGGAGCGTACCCTTGCCACCCTGGACGGTATCCTTGATCACCTGGACACGCTGCCCCGCCAGAACCATATCCCAATCCTCGCTCTTGGCACCCGGAACAAAGTCACGCAACTCAGCCATGCGTTGTTCTTTAGATAACATCAGTTGCTGGATCAGATATTTGGTCAAAGAAATTTCTTTGACACCTGCCGCGAGCATCGTAAGCAGATTGTGCATCTTAACAGACGTGATTAAGTCGGCATTGGAACCCGTCTTCAGGAACTTCGGTGAGAAACCGGCAAACGGCCCAAATAACAGCGACTTCTTATTGTCGATAAAACGGGTATCCAGATGAGGAACGGACATCGGCGGAGCCCCTACCGAAGCTTTGCCATATACTTTGGCGTGATGCTGTTCCACGACTTTTTGATTTTTGCACACCATAAAGATCCCACTGACCGGGAATCCGCCGATATGTTTACCTTCCGGAATGCCCGTCTTCTGGAGCAAATGCAGACTTCCGCCGCCCGCGCCGATGAAGACGAATTTTGCCTTATGGCGTTCGACTGCACCACTCTTCAGGTTTTTCACGGATAATTCCCATTGTCCATCGCTGGTGCGTTTCATATTCTTCACGCTATGTTGGTAGTGGACGCCCACGTGTTGTTCCTTCAAATGTTTGATCAGCATACGCGTTAAAGCACCAAAGTTAACGTCCGTACCGGAGTCAATTTTGGTCGCTGCAACAGGTTCATTACTGGTACGATCTTTCATCATCAGCGGCATCCATTTCGCCAGCTCTTTCTTGTCATCCGAGAATTCCATGCCTGCGAACAGCGGGTGATTCGACAAGGAGTCATAACGTCTTTTCAAAAACTGGACATTGCTCTCTCCGTGTACATAACTCAAATGGGGAATCGGCATAATGAAGTCCCGCGGATTACGAATCAGACGGCTATTGACGAGATAGGACCAAAATTGCTTTGAGATCTGAAATTGTTCATTCACTTTAATCGCTTTGCTAATATCTACGGTTCCGTCTGGTCGTTCAACGGTATAGTTAAGTTCGCACAATGCAGCATGCCCGGTTCCGGCATTATTCCATTCGTTGGAGCTTTCCTCTCCTGCAGTGGCTAGCTTTTCGAAAACCTTAATATTCCAGTCTGGTGCCAATTCTTTTAGCAAAGTTCCTAAAGTTGCACTCATAATTCCGGCACCAATCAAGATAACATCTGTACTCGTTTGTCCCTGGCTCATGTCTACCGTCCTTATATCCTATATTTGCCAAAAGGATGTAAGCGTTATCGATTTGGCATTTGCAGCAAGCCCATTCTTGAACGGGATCGCACCTTCTCTGAATGATTATAACCTTGATCTAGTGTATCAATAATATAGAGCAATTTAAATATGCAATTTCAAGATATTTGCTATTCCATCAGTATACGCTAGTTTACATCGGAACGTTAGCCCGGTTATAGGCCTGAAAGATATATTTGTTCAAAACAAAGAAAGGAACCCGGTTTTAGGGGAACTTTGGTGATGAAATGGATGCACTAAAAGCCGCTCTCGAATCTCTTCGTAAGGCGGCTTTATATTTAAGATTAACGATTACCACCCCCGGCGTCTCCGGGAGTACTCAGAAAATTGAAATCAGTTCCTTCGTGTACGGATGGCGTTCTTCAGCGAACAACGCATCTGCGCCAAAGCGGTCAACGATCTGACCTTCCCGCATAACGATGATACGCTGGCTCATGCGATGTACAGCAGCCAGATCATGCGAGATGAACACGTATGAAAGACCAAGCGATGTCCGGAGATCGGTGAGCAACTGCAAAACTGCTCCTTGCGAGATCACGTCCAGGCTGGCCGTCGGTTCATCCAGAACGACAACGTCAGGCTCAATGCCAATGGCACGCGCGATCGTGACGCGCTGACGCTGTCCACCACTTAGCTCATGCGGATATCGTCCAGCCATATCGCTTGGAAGCTCGACAGCTTCAAGCAGCTTTTGGACGTAAGCATCCTTCGACGTGTAGGTAAAGTGGGACAGCTCGGCGTTCCGTCCAAGTTGTTCATACGGATCGATCAGCGAATCAGCAATCTTGAGCTTCGGATTCAGTGCCGCCATCGGGTTCTGGAATACAATCTGGATCTTCCGGCGATAAGGTCGCAACCGTCGACCGCTCAGCCGTGCAATATCCTGTCCACCCAGTGTAATCGAGCCTGTATCTGCATCTTCAATCCTTAACAGACAACGTGCGAGTGTACTCTTGCCGCAGCCGCTCTCGCCAACCAGGCCAAGGCATTCACCGTGGTTCAGAGTGAAGGAAATATCATTCACAGCCGGTCGGTCTGCACCTGCATACGTTCGGCTGAGATGTTCCACGTGAAGCACAGGATTGCCAAGGGTGCTGAGCGATGAAGCATTGCCTGTACCCGTGGTATCTATATCTGCATCTGTAACTGCATGATCTGTTTCTGTAGTATTTATGCCTGCATTGTCTATGTCTACATGGTTTACGTCTTTTGCAAAATCGTGGCTTCGCACACCAGATTCTTCTTCGGACTGCTCAAGTCCACGGCGTTCATCATTTGTGGTTGTCTTCATTCCGTTCCTGCCTCCTTCAATCCCGACTTCAGCGAGCGACTCAGAACGGGAGCCGCATCAATCAGCTGACGCGTATATTCATGCTGAGGATGATCGAGAATGCGATGTTTCCCGCCAGATTCGACGATCTGCCCTTCCTTCATCACAGCCAAGCGGTTGGCATAGCGACGTACATGGCGCCAATCATGTGTGATAAACAGAATAGCACATCCCGTCTCCGCTTGTTTGCGTGCCAGCAGTTCCAACACGCGATGCCCAGACACACTGTCCAGTGCCGTTGTTGCTTCGTCAGCAATTAGCAGACGAGGAGACAGCATCAGCGATGTGGCGATTGATGCCCGCTGAAGCTGTCCACCGCTCAACTGGAACGGATAGCGGCGCAGCAATTCAGCGCCAAGGCCAACCGATTCCAGCGCTTCCTCCGCTCGTTTCTTGCGGATAGCAGAAGACTTTTCCCCATGTACCTTCTGGTATTCATCAAAGTGCCCGCCAATACTGCGAAATGGAGTAAATGCTCCCTGATAGTCTTGAAAAATATACGAGATGCGGCTTCCCCGCAGGGCGCGCATCTCCTTTGGCTTCCGTTCGAGCAGGTTGCTGCCCTCGAACATGACTCGTCCCGACGCATGCAGGTTGGGCGGCAGCAGACGACCAATCGCTTGCGAGAGTAAGCTTTTGCCACTACCACTCTGACCAACCAATGCCATGAACTCACCTTCGCGAACAGCCAGAGAGACTTGATCTACAATAGTCCGATCCCGACTGGAGATGCTCAGTTCCTCAATGGAGAGAATCATGGTTGCACCTCCTTCTTCACGTCAAACCGGTCTCTTAGATAGTCGCCCAGCATGTTGGCAAGCAGGACTACCGAGACAATGGCAAGGCCCGGATAGATCATCAGCTCTGGCCGAGACTGGAAGTAAGGCCGCGAGTCGTTCAGCATCGCACCCCATTCAGGTGTTGGCGGCTGTGCGCCAAGCCCGATGTAGGACAAGGAAGAGATGAGCAGGATAATTTTGCCCAGATCAAGACTGGCTAACACGAGCACATGGCCTGCGATATGCGGAAGCAGATGTTTTCTCATGATTCGACCGTCCGACAGTCCGTTGGTCCGGGCGATGCGAATGTAATCCTTTTGTGACTCCGATAAAACCGTACTTCGAACAAGACGCGCATAGCTGACCCACTTCACAATCACGATCGCCAATACCAGATTACCGATTCCCGCGCCAAGCAGGCCACTTAGCACAATCGCTACGATGGTATCAGGGAAAGCAAGAAAGGCATCAGCAATCCGCATGAACAACTTATCGACCCAGCCACGTTTGTAACCCGCGATCAAACCAAATGGAATACCGATCAGCAATGCAGCACCGAGTGCCAGCAAGCTATACCCCAGTGTTTGGCCGCCGCCAAGCAGCAGACGTGTCAGTACATCGCGGCCCAGATGGTCCGTACCAAACGGGTGGAGAGCACTTGCGCCCTGCAATCGTCCGCGCAGATCGGTTAAGGTATGATCATGTTTCAGAACTAAAAAGGCATACAAGGAGGCCGCGATGACTAGAAGTGCAAATAGCAAACCAACGATCGCCTGCCAGCTATGTTTTTTAGATTTTGTCGTTGAAATGGGCAGGGGCATGGTTTTCATCGGTGGGCCTCCTTTTCCTTGAGTTTCATTTCAGGATTCAAATAACGATAAGATAGATCAACCGCCGTATTCACGAGGAATACCACGATAGCCATGATCAGGATGTAACCCTGGATCAGTGGATAATCACGCTGGCGGATGGCGTCGACGACAAGCTTGCCAATACCCGGATAGGCGAACAACACTTCAATCACGACAACTCCGCCAATCAGGCTGCCAAGACTCACGCCGAATACCGTAATGACAGGCGGCAGACTGTGCCGGAACGCATGAAGCATGAAGATCCGGCCTTCAGATATCCCTCTTGCCCTGGCGGACCGAACGAACTCCTGACTTAGTGAATCTAGCAGGCTGGAACGCAAAAGACGCACATAAACGCTGGAGATGGCAAGTCCCAGCGTCAGAGATGGCAGAATAAGTGAGATGAATCCATCCCGGCCCATGGTCGGCAGATTGCCAAAGCGTACGCCGAACATATCGATCAGGATTAGACCCAGCCAGAAGCTTGGCACCGCCGCACCCACAATGGAGAGCATCCGGCTGCCGCGGTCAATCCAACTGCCACGATGGAGCGCTGACAGCGAGCCGAGCGGGATCGCTATGACGAGCATGACCAGCAGTGCGCCTATCGTCAGTTCAGCCGTAGCAGGCAGCGCACGCATCAGGGTCTGCATAACTGGCTGGCCTGTTGAATACGATACACCGAAGTCGAGACGAACAAAATCGAGCAACCAGTTGCCGAACTGGACAGGAAGCGAATCATTGAATCCCATCTCCTCGCGTACAGCTTCGACCTGCTCCTGACTAACAGACAGTTCGTCCACATTCAGGATCGTCAGCACGGGATCACCCGGAGCCAGACGAATGAACAGGAAGCTCACAAACATAATGAACAACAGAAAGATAAATACTTCAAGGAACTTCCGAAGCAAAATGCGAAACATTACATCACATCCAGCTTATTGGTAATCATGTAATATTCACTGCGAGTGGTAACCCAGTTCTTGATCTTCTTGCCGTTGTAGGCAACGATCGTACCTGGATGCAGCACGAATGAATTTAGCACGTTGTCATGCACGTAGTTGGCCGCCTTCTCGGCAAGTTCTGCGCGCTTCTCCGGTGCAACTGTGAGATTCAATTCATCGATGATCTTGGTCAGTTCCGGATCTTCCGATCCACTGAAGTTAAGAGCACCCTTCGGATGGTACGTTGCATTCAGGTAATATCCAGCATCGCCACGCGGGGCCGTCAAATTACTGTACGTTGCAATATCCCAATCACGATTGGACGCCATATAATCTTCCGGCGTGTCAATCTGGCTAATCTGCACGTCGATACCGATCTTCTTCGCATCAGATTGGAACACTTGAGCAATCAGTGGCAGATCAGCACGGGCTGAATATGTCAGCAGCGTCAGCTGCAATGGTTTGCCATCCTTGGTCATCACGCCGTTTTGCTGCGTGTACCCTGCTTCTTTGAGATATTTTACAGCGACATCAGCTCCGGATTCCGTTGCTGTATCCGTATAGGTTGGTGCAAATGGCAGCGATGGCAAGAACGGTCCAATGGCCGGTTCCCCATAGCCGAGCAGGATCGTGTCCACGATACCCTGACGGTCGATCAACGCATCCACCGCACGACGGACGTTAATGTCCTTCATACTCTCCCGCTGCATATTCGTCGTCATCTGATGCACACGGAACGTCGACGTGGACTCCACAGTCATGCCATCCATTGCTTTGAGCGATTCGAGGCTCTCGACCTCTGGACGGTATACGATATCAACCTGTCCAGATTTAAGCGCTAGTGTGCGGGCATTGGCATCTTCATTGAATGAGAACGTGATGGAATCCAGAGGCGATGCTCCGTCCCAATATTCATCATAGCGGTCCAGCTCCAGCTTGCTGCCTGGGGTAAAAGAGGTCAGCTTGAACGGGCCTGTACCAATAGGTTTGTTCACAATGTCCGGCTCACTCACGTCGATAATCGCCGTGTTCGGATTCACCAGCTCTGAAGCAAATTCCGGGAACGGCTGAGTTGTGGTAATCTCCAGCTTGTCGCCCTCGGCTTCAATCGTATCGATCTTCAGCGCGTTCTGGATGGCTACATTCTCTTCCAGTGCCCGCTCAAGGGATGCCTTAACGGATTCACCCGTCATTGGTTTGCCATTCTGGAAGGTCACATCATCTCGCAGGTCGATCGTCCAATGCTGACCGTCTTCGCTCTCCCAGCTCTCGGCGAGCCATGGAGCAACCGTTAGATTCTCTTCATCGAGACGAAGCAGCGTTTCCGTAATGCCCGCGCGCAGCGGCACATAGCTGGAATCCACATGTGGATCTAGCGAACTCGTGGAGAAGTTATATAGGAAGTGAACATTTTTATTATCAGTGGATGGTTGCGCAGCGGGACTGGACTCAGATGATCCGCAGGCGCTCAACAGTCCAGCGCTCAAGGCCAAGGAGACCAGCGCTAGCAGTGGCGTCTTTTTATTCAAGGTAATGCCCCTCTCTCTTAATCGTAATCATTATGATCTAAACAATGAGTATTATCATATCGTAATGATTACGTTTTGACAAGAGTTATATTGGTGTTAGAACGAGAAAGAATCCGACTCTCGGATGAGAGCGGATTCTTCATGTTTTTTGTTACATATGAGGGCTTATCTTGTTAACGATTTGCTTTCTAGCTCAATATTGTTAGAAAGGCTCTACTGCAGTATACTTCGGCACTCTTCTTTTATATTCATCTACCTCTTCAAATGAAATCATACTTAAGCGTTCAGGTACTTTCGTTCGAGAAATGTGGACTCCTTGAAGACAAGAATTACACCATATGTCTAAAAAACCTACTCTTGAACGTGTGTCTCCCACATACTGATAATTAACTTTAGTCTCTTGGCAGTTAGGACATTTAATAGTAGATATATTTTGATAGTTCTCAATGATCTCTGTATTTACCTTGATCCAATCTTTAAATTTAGAGTTCGTCATAGTTATCTTTCCCTTCGTTGATAATACTCCCACCAAGAGCTCTCTGAACCATAGGCTCCTTTCTCATACTCAAGCAATGTTTCCGGATCTTGAGGCTTACCAAAGACCTTAGTCTGATATATGTGAATTCTCTCATGCCCTAGGGTCTTAACTAGATTCTCTTTACTACTAAATGCATCCGGATAGAGAACTATCCTGTTACCTTTCGGATCAGCCCATCCATATAAATCCTTCCCTACTAGCTCAGCATCCCGGACTATTTCTATCTTTACCCCTTTGAGTCCTATTCCTGCATCCCCCGCTACCTTATCAACATGTCTTAATTGCATAGGCTCAGATAATTCCTTAAAGGCTCCCGTATTGGAAGTTCTACGATATAAGTCATTGCCACTGTTATTGCTTATATCTGCCTTTTGTTCAGCCTTCTTTATATTATTCTGAATCTTAGATGCCAAACCAGATGACGACGTTTTAAATAATCCTGAACGTCCCGGCATACTCCCACGAACCATCTGAATCGCCATGAATATCTGACTAAACTTCAGAGAGGTCACCATCATCTGAGCATACTTATCTGATACAGGCTCTCCCGTCGTAGGATGAATTCCCATCTCAAACGCCTTGATCTGTAACGCAAAAATATCTTCCCCAGGCGGTTCAACGTTCACAGCTTGCATGCGATTAAAGTCCAGATTTTCCTGATCCCTCTGATAAGCCTGAAGAGAAGCCTGATCCGCAACACCATTCTCGTTGACAGGCATCCATACCCACTTACCAAACATATTGATTTGCGCCATCCGATAGCCCTTATCACCCGAATTTGAATCACCTGATGATTTGCTTATCATAGCTGCGGCACCGACTGCTCCAAACGCACCACCCAGACTTCCCTTCTGAGCATCTGCATCTTGGAAACGCGTGGCGATATCCTTCAATTCCTTGGATGTATTCACCATACTCTCCAGCGCTTTATCCAGTATAGGTCGTGACTGCTCGAACTCATAGTAAAATCGCTCCTGCGTCGCGCCCATCCACATCATCTGAACAAACATGATCTGTCTCGTCAGATCACTTCGTATACTCTCCAACTGTTGTCTTGCTTGATCCACCTGATTCGATACGTGATGTAGTTGTTCAGGGGTAACTTTGATTGTACTCATACGTTTCTCCGCTCATTCGAAATAGGATTATCCTATGTTAGCAGAAGTGTAATATGTAAACTATCCGGCTAACATCCTGATTTCACCATGGTAAAAACACAAGCCGTGCTCCTCATCGGTGCTATGGTCCTATATGCATATACCCACTTCAAGGCATATCCTACCAGTTTCAGTAAATACCTTTCCTACTTCATTTCCTCCAACATCCCACGATACAGTCCAATCTGCTCCGCTGTCGCCTCTTCCCGCAATGATTCCAACAATCCTATGCACCTTATAAAAAACCGATCCAACCCAAGCTTATCCGCTAACCGAATCGCCTGCAAAATGAACTCCACGGCCTTCTGTGCTCTTCCCATCCACTGTTCATACAAAGCCCGCTGATAACAGTAATGGTACATATCATCGTTGTTTGAAGAATCTATTTCTCTGCCAACACCCTGCATCTGATCCTCAATCATATGTAAAACCCGATCAATCTGCCACCTATGCCGCACTGCTGCTTCCGTAATTACCTTCAGACCTGCCAACCATTCCTCCGGATGCTCAAGCAAAAAGTTCACAAACTCCTCCAGCAGTTCCCCCTGCCCGGCTTCAACTTCCAGAGCATACCGATTCACCTGTGCCTTATGCCTGAACTCCTGTACCACCTGCATGCCTAACTCATCCAGATCCTCCAACCATCCCAGTTCTGCATATTGATCGATACATGCCCTCGCCAGATCTACCTGTCCCATCTTCTGGTGAGCCATACCCCGCATTAGGTGACTGAACCCGTAATAATAGATCAAAGGCCGTTCGATGTGTATATGTGGTGCCGGCATTCCCTTTGAATGATGCTCCTGCCGCTCTTCATGGATCGACTGCACGCATTGATATAACATGTCTGCCCTCTCCATCACCTTGTTCCAACTTTCAAAGGCTACAGCCATCTCCAACATTTCAACAATGATGTCCGGTTTGAGTGATTTTAGGATAGATTTACGCAAAGAGAAGTCCTCCTTTAATAGTATAGGTGAACAAATTTTCTAATTACTCCTGTGAAGTAATGATATCCGTTTATTATACTACTTAAAATACGTAAATAACACCATTATTGCTATATATTTTAACCTGACTTTTATGACTCATCTTATCTAAGCTTATGTATGAGGTGATTTAGATGTCAGAGTTACGCCAATTAATAGGCACCCGAATTAGAGCAATGCGAAATGCTAAAGGACTTACTCAACAAAAGCTGGCTGATATTGCTGGATTAGATTATAGATATATCGGGGCATTGGAAAGAGGCGAAAGAAACTTTTCCATTGATACGTTGGAGAAGGTTCTACTCGCCTTGAATGTTGAAATTAGTGAATTAATGCTTTCTTCAGGTGAAGATCATGATGGTGTGAGGCAAAAGGCTATAGATGATTTTCTTCTAGTTTTAAGTAGGCTGAGCGACGATAAAGTACAGGCCTTTCAGAAGTTGAACCACGAATTATTCATATTAATTTCAGAATAGAGAATCAACTTGGAATGGGACTTTACAGCCAATTCTTTTAAGTCCCTTAAACCTAAAAGATTAATGTATACGTCTAATCAGCATCCGATCTAATTCTTATTGAAAGACTTTTCGAGCACTTCAACGAAATCTTGATACGAAACAGAATATAGTTCTCTGTACGATTCACTGTCCATACTAATTTCGAATAAAAATGCAATTAATTGCTCGTAACTTAAACCTATTTGTCTAGGAAATTCAACTATCCAGTCATGATGATCCCTACCGTCCAGACTGTGTATTGCACTATTTATCCTTTGGAGTTCACGACCTGAAATTTCAGCTAATTGTCTCCTCATTGATTTCGCTATTTCTTTCAATAACTGTTCTGGAGCAACTTCACTCGGTAAGTATGAATAATTCCAATGGTTGTCCTCCATATTGATTTTCCCACGTTCATTTCCATCAAACATACCAACGAGTTTAAACCATGGCCCTATAAAAGGAAACTCCTTTACCTGTTGTATTATTTTACCTTTTGATCCTATATCCACTATCTCATATTCCTGAATTATACTCGGGTTAAATCTAGCTAACCAGCATTTTGTTAATTCCCTTGCACACCTATCTTCAACTAGAATTGCCCCTAGCTTTTGAGGTTTCAGTCCGAGAGAATACATATACTGGGAACCATTACTCGGAGTAGATATCTCTACCGATTCATTAACCCTACTAAGAATCCTTACGTGTTCAATCGGAATATTCTTAACTATGCTCGGAGAGTGGGTAGTAAGTATTATCCAAAGACGTTTATCAGCTGCAATTTTAGCTATTACATCAAGTAAGGCTTCTTGCGAACGTGGGGCCAAATAAGTTTCCGGCTCCTCCATTAATACTACAGAATTTTTATCTAGTCTATGGAGGTTCCATAAAATATAATGTAATGAAATCTCCCCTAATCCCATTGCCTCAGATCCGTATTCAACACCATCAGACTTAACTTTAAAATACGGTACTGTTCCATAGGTTTCTAAGTCCAATTCGTATGTCTCACATCTACTGTAGTCCTTTCCAACAATATAAGATAGAAATGCCCGTTCCTCTTCAGAAGCTACTCTTGCTTCTTCTGATTCCAAAAATTCACTCAAATTCGGCATATTAGAAAAGATTTCAATTAATTTTGGTGCTTGAATTGATCCATCTATCCATACAGACTCTACACTTATAGCAGATGGCTCTGCTTCTACTTTATTAGATATAACATTTACTTTTCTTGTTAAGGAGCTACCTGAATCGATAAATTCACCAACCAGCTCGGCTCCTTCTAGTTTTACACTGATTGATTTATCGCTTGCTAATCTCTCTGATGAAAGTACACTTGATATTGCATTCAATAAAGTACTCTTTCCAACTCCATTCCCACCGCAAATTGCTGTTATTCCACCTAAAAAATCTACATTTCCTGACCCGACACCTTTTAAATTCTGGAAAAACACCTTTGAAACTTTAAATTTAAACGGCTTATTATACAGCTCTCTCCAATAATCTCCGGCTCTAGCAGTTCTCATATGCTTTTTCCCCACCCAGAAAACTCGATAAAATTGAGAAGGATATTTTCCATCTCAAACTCACTGTTATTATTTATTAGATTAATTAAATCTTTTATTTTCATGAGATTTGAGTTCTGTTCAATTAAGTGACTATGATTATTCTCTAGAGAATATATATAATAATTTATCCATATTATTACATCTCGTATAAGTACCGATGAAACATCGGCAACTCTCGAACTTGATCTATCAGAAAAAATATTATATAGACTTAAAAATTTATTAATAGAAATTTCATAGCCTCTGTAGTCACTTATATATGTGTTGCGTGATTTTTCAAAGCTATAGATAAAACGTCCAATATCATCTATTACTTGATCCTCAACCCTTGTTAAAAATAACAACCAACTCAATAGAGTAGCCTTATTAAATTTAATATTTTCATCAAAATAACCTACTACCTTTGAAAACATAATTACTGTATGCTCTGCACGGTTAATGGATTTACTCGTAAATCCGTCCTCATCCCGAAATTTATCAGCCAAAATACTTGCAGTTATTTTATCTCTTAGCATCCCAGCATCTAAATATAAACATAAACGTGCAACTACATCATCGTATGCCATTCTAGAGTTTGAAAAACCTATCTCTCTTTTAGTTAATCCGTATTTTGCTAATAAATCGACTATCATTTTAACTTGTTCACGTGCAGGACCATAGAAAGCGTTTCTTTGTTCTGCCGATGTAAGATTCGTTGGCTGATTTAATCTGTAGAATAATTCTCCAGGTTCACTTGGTAAATAATCAGTGATACTGTATACCCTAATGGTAAATTTATCGAATTTTCTTTTCCAATAGGGTGGAAGTTGATTGTATTTAATTCCATCGAGCTTAAGAATTTCATCATTTATGGGTTCGATTGTACCGTCTATTGAAAACAACCCGTTAACAAAATCTCTTATAGCCACTAAGCGCTGTTGACCATCAAGTACGTCCTGTCGCCCACTTTCCTTTATCTCAACCACGTGAATAGGAGGAACATGCCAGTCTCTTAAAATACTATCTATTAATCTAATTTTCTTAGTATCTCCCCAAACCTCTCCCCTTTGAAAGTTAGGTTGTAAATTTATATCACCATCTATTATTCGATTTACTATTGTGCTTATATCTGGGTCTGAAGGCATAAGCCTCATTACAATCTCCTCCATAGGCAATATATATATGATTATTATAACTTTCGATCTAGATAAAATATACTTTCAGCAGACACTCTTTAGAAATATCACTTTTTTTCGTAGAGAGCACTTCACATTAAAATGGTATTTCACAATAGGACTCTTCTCATATCCCAACCAACAATCATTCCATTGCTGGTATTCACTAGCATCGGGGATATCGAATAGCCTCAAATAGTTCAGTATCTGATAGAACTCCCTAATCGTCCCAAACAGCTTTGGTATCAGTATTTTGACATTTAAAAGCGTTTTTAAGGGATCTGATCTATTGTTATCCATTTGCTTCGAAACCACTAATCAAATAACTTCCCGCTCAAACTCCGCAAACTCAATCCGGTTACGCCCATTCTGCTTCGCCTGATACAAGGCCTTATCCACCGCAGCGAACAGCTGGGTCAAATACCCCTCCGGATTGTCCGGTACATGCACAACTTCAAAATCCTCAAAGGAAAGAATCCCAATACTAATCGTAATGGACACCTGCATAATTTCGTGATCCACCATAATGCGGTTGGACTCCACAGCTGTTCTCACACGCTCCGCAATTTGATTAGCCAAGTCATGCTCCGTGTGCGGAAGATAGATCATGAACTCCTCCCCGCCATAACGCGTCAGGATATCGGTACTGCGAATCGATTGTTTGACAGCCTCCGCCGTGCGAACGAGCACTTCATCCCCGATGACATGCCCATAGCGATCATTGATCGCTTTGAAGTAGTCGATATCGAGCAGCAGGAGTGAGAATGGTGTTTTGTATTGAATATTGGTAATAACTTCATGATTCAAATGTTGGGTCAGATAACGACGGTTGTAACAGTTGGTTAAACTGTCCGTGAGCGCAAGTTCTTCCAGTTTGCGATTGGCCTCGGATAACTCCTGACGGATCAGGTCTAGCGCCAGATTGCGCTCCTGAAGCGTTACGTTCTGGCGATTCATCTCTTTCACATAGAAGCGCTCTTGCGAGACATCTTGGAACGTGAGAATATGACCAATCGGCACAAGAGCCGAATCCACAATCGGAGAAGATTGCAGGATATAGTGCCGGATATTGTTGTCCCGCTCCACGATCACTTCAATGTGGGAGAGAGTATTTTCTTTTTTCTTATAGTGATTCACGAACTCCCGACAGCTGCCCACAACATGAACAGACTCCAGGAATACCTCCATATCAAAAGAATCCCCCACATGCAGATCCATAAAGGATCGCGAGGCTTTGTTCGCTTCAACAATAACTTCATTCTCATCCAGTACCAGGATGCCATATGGAATGGTATTGATCACGTCCTCATGGGCGATGGAGACCAGATCGAACACATTGTATCTTTTGATCACATAGACAAAGAACAGGTCCGATAGAAAGATCCCCAGCGAAGTCATGCCAGGAATGATCGGCAACCAGCGGGCTAGAACGACATTCAGAATCGCATCAATCGTTGCAAAAACAGCCAAGACCAAGATACCCCATAGGGTGATCCTCACCTGTTTTTTAATCATGGCAGACGTCTGCGAAGAATACACTGCCCCGAATAGAACCACGAGAGACGTCACGAAATAGCTCACCAGAATAATCATCACAACCCAGAACCAAGGGCCGTAAGCCCGCTCGATATACCCGCCCTCCAGCGGGATGACGAACTCATTCCATGGATTTGCGACCACACCTATAGCCCCAATCACCGCTGGGACAAATAGCAGGAACGTTCCTTTTGCACTCAAACGCTCTGAATAGCCGGTAATAAAGATCGTCAGTAGAAGCCATCCGCTCCCAAGCAAGGAGACCGCAACGAATGATAACGTAACGTAGAACAACTGCAGACCGGAATCATCCGTGAGCGTACTCGCAAATTGGCAGAAAGGCCAGAGCATCATCAACCCGTGAAACAAAAAGTACACCTTATGTAAGTTCGTAATTCTAACAGTAGCAAACACATACACACCTACACCGAACAATAGGACGAATAAAAAGAGATCATACCATACTAATGGGTTCACGAATCTTCTCCTTCTTAGATGCTACAATGACAACGTGGTTGTTCATGATTCTATGTGACATTTATTTAAAACTTCAATAAACACTTATATTCTATACTGCTATGCCAATCTTATTGGTTAATTAAACCATATCTTATCACACCACCAAAAGGGTGAGTAGCCCATACACTGGAAGTCCGACCAACCTCTGATTGAAATGCTGATCTATTTCTGATTATTTATGAATGCTTTTGAAGGTTTAGAGTACAAACAGGAGAGGAAGATCATCTGCTCGGGAGTTATTCAGCTATCATCAAGTGGTCGATATCGAGCCATCCGGCTACCGGACGGCCCTTGTATCATTCGGTTACTGCATGTAGAGGGAGGTTGTCCGTGAATAGATCGGCGTTATGCTTGAGCATCTCCGTAATTACCTCTGCTGTCTTAGCCGCATCACACACTCTTACGACCGCATCGCCGAGCTTTCCTTTACGCATTGCACCTTCGCGAACCAATACCTCATCTACTTTCCAGAAATGCTCCGACCATGGCAACCCACAATGTCTGCGGGATGGTACTGAAATCTGACTTCCATCCGGTAAAACCGTATACAGCATCTCATGCTCGTCTGTCATTCTGCCAGGGATGTCCACCCACTCTTCGACCCCGTGGATAAATGTATTCCGCTTCAAGTCAACGCCTACTAGCAAGATCGTCGCTTTCCGATCAAGTAGTTTCCCCCATGCTGAACCTCTCGCACACGGTGTATCGAAGAGATGATCATCCTTCGTAAATGCCTCTGCGTCCCTTCCCAGTGCCGCTACCGAATGCGTAGGGTGCCACGAACGAACTACGCCCGGACGTTTACGAAAAAGTCCAGGCAGAATGCCCACGCAACAGGTAGAATTTTCCACGTGGAACACTGGGTTATCCGCATTAATGGTAGACCACGTATGAGTGGGAAGCACCAACAATCCCTCTTTCATATAGTCGCTAAAGGCATCCAACACCGTGTCTGCTCCACCTTCAACCTCGCCTATACTTTTCATTGAAGAGTGAATAAGCAACGTACCTTGCCCATCCATACCAAGCTGCTCTAATTGCTGTATCAAGCTTTCTTTTGTGTACATGTCATTCCTCCTTCATTTCTTGTCTCTTTTCGATGAAAAAGCAAATCCTTGCTCAGCTTCACATCATGCTTCTCAGCATAACAAACAAAGGGCCGAGGGTTAACCCCCGGCCACAGAGAAAAAAATTGTATGAGTTCAGGCAGTAGCTGCCAATCCACTTTTACTTAATAATAACGTACTCCAGATTCACCAGCTTCGCATACGTTACGATCTGATCTGTAGTCAGGTTCAAGGATACAACTGTATGGTGACCACCACCATTTTCGATCCATGCTTTCACTCCATCTTGGAAGTTCGGCTTAACGCTCCATAGAACACGCGCTACCGGCAGGTTAGGTGCTGGAACGGTTGGTTCAAATGCGGATACTTCGTTGATCAGCAGTTTGTAATGGGTACCGAAGTCTGCCATGGATACCACGACACCTTCGCCTGCTTTGCCATCGAACACGAGACGTGCAGGATCTTCACGATCGCCAATACCCAGTGGGGACACGATGATTCTCGGTTTCGTGCTGGCAAGTGTCGGATCTACTTCAAGCATGTGAGATTGAAGGATCGCTTCCTGTCCAGCGGCCATCTCGTATGTGTAATCTTCCATGAAGCCCGTATTCTCGTTATGGGCCATGATTTTCAGCAAGCGATCCAGCGCAGCTGTTTTCCAGTCACCCTCACCGGCAAATCCGTACCCTTGAGCCATTAGGCGTTGTACAGCCAGACCCGGAAGTTGTTTCATGCCATGCAGATCTTCAAAGTTTGTAGTGAAGGCACTGTAACCACCTTCGTCCAGGAAACGTTTGATCGCAATTTCATAACTCGCTTGCACACGTACACTGGCTTCCCAAGCTTCCTTGCTATTCGTGCCATAATCGAATTCGTAGAGGTCTCCATACTGAGCGATCAAATCATCGATTTCCTGCTCTGTTACAGCGTTCACGTATTGAACGAGGTCGCCAATGCCGAAGTAATCAACCGTCCATCCGAATTGGATCTGTGCTTCCACTTTATCACCTTCGGTTACGCCCACGTTACGCATGTTATCACCGAAGCGCGCTACTTTGATGTTAAAGCTTTCATTATAAGCTACCGCTACGTCCATCCAGTCAGCAACCTGTTGCTGCACTTCTGGGCGCTCCCAGTAGCCAACAACGATTTTATTTTGTTTTCTCAGACGGGCATTAATGAAGCCATATTCGCGGTCACCATGTGCCGCTTGGTTCAAGTTCATGAAGTCCATATCGATGGTTGCCCAAGGAATGCTTTCATTGAATTGCGTTGCCAAGTGAAGCAAAGGTTTTTGCAGCAATTTTGTACCACGAATCCACATTTTCGCCGGGGAGAATGTATGCATCCATGTGATGACACCTGCTACTTCGTCGCGATAATTGACTTCCTTCATCGTGCTCGTGATTTTATCTGCGCTTACCGCCAGATCCTGCAATACGAGCGGGTACGGCAGTACGCCGCTTGCATTAAGGGCATCCGTGATTTTCTGTGCGTTGGCTTTTACTTCACCCAATGCTTCTTCTCCGTACAAGTGCTGTGAACCGACCACAAACCAGAACTCTTTTGCTGCTGACATATAATCATCCTCATTTCATTATTTTATAGTTGAACAAATGGGTTTACACTTACCACTCCGATTGCAGTACCATCTTCCGTTCGCTGGTTATCCCCGGATTTTTTGATTCCCTTTTTGCAAAGGGAAAATCCTGTGATAAACGCGAGCGCTTCGCTTCTTCAGATTGGTTCTGCACTCTCCGTTATCGTGTAAAAGTTTTATACAACCTCGTTGGCAGTAGTAGCACAAGACCTATTCGATTCCTCAGTACTAATTACTTCTGTCCGTAATACGCGTCTTTTCCGTGTTTTCGCAGATAGTGTTTATCCAGAATGCCTTGTGGCAGTTCCTTCGCGAAGTTATTTAACTGCCGCGCGTACAGGTTCATTTTGCACACTTCCTCCAGTACGACACTGTTCACCACCGCAGACTTGGCATCTTTCCCCCACGTAAACGGTGCGTGACCATGGAGCAGTACTGCTGGAACCGCCATAACATCAATCCCACGCTGTTCAAACGTTTCAATAATGACGCGTCCTGTCTCCGCTTCGTATCCGCGATCAACCTCGTCCTGGTTCAGGAAACGTGCACAAGGCACCGCTCCATAGAACGTGTCCGCATGTGTTGTTCCCATTACAGGTACGTCCAATCCGGCTTGTGCCCAGATGGTCGCCCACGTAGAGTGCGTGTGCACGATGCCACCAATCTCCGAGTAATGCTTATATAGTACAGCATGTGTTGCGGTGTCCGAGGAAGGTCTCATCTCCCCCTCCACCACGTTACCGTCCAGATCAACCACAACCATGTCGCTTGCTTTCATCGTATCGTAGCTGACGCCACTTGGTTTGATCACGAACAGACCGCTTTCCCGATCGATTGCGCTGACGTTACCCCATGTGAATTTCACAAGTCCGTGCTTTGGCAGTTCCAGATTCGCCTGGAATACCTCTTCTTTCAGTTGTTCTAACATGTTATTCCCTCCCGTTCTCTACCAGATGATCTACGGCTGATTGCTCAATTGTGAGCCCATTCCGGTAGCGTTCGATAAATGCTTCAAACCCTTTCACATCCGATGCATCCGGCGCCACTTCGACTCCCTCAACATCGTTAAAGACTTTCTGCTCCAGGAACACATCCAGGCTCTCCTCTTGATCCTTGTTGATCATGTAGGAAGCCAGAAGCGCCATGCCCCATGCGCCGCCTTCACCAGCAGTAGACATCACCGACACCGGTACGTTCATCGCAGCAGCTACAATCCGTTGTCCGACCACAGGGGTCTTGAATAGCCCACCGTGAGCCAAAATGCTATCAATGGCTACATTCTCTTCCTCCGTCAAAATGTCCATACCCAGCTTGAGTGCACCGAAGGCACTGAACAGATGTGTCCGCATGAAGTTTGCCAGATTGAAGTTGCTTTCAGGGGAGCGGACGAACAATGGACGGCCTTTCTCAAGTCCCGTAATGTTCTCACCTGAGTAATAACCGTAGCTGAGCAAGCCGCCACCATCAGGGTCTGCCTCCAAAGCTTTGTTAAACAAAACGCTAAACAACTTGGCGTTATCCACTTCATATCCCATTGCTTGAGAGAATTCACGGAACAGTCCAACCCATGCGTTGATATCACTGGAACAGTTGTTGGCATGAACCATCCCTACTGGGCTACCATCCGGCGTGGTGACCATATCGATCTCGGGATACACTTTGGACAATTCCTTCTCCAGTACGATCATCGCAAATACGGATGTGCCGACGGAGATGTTCCCCGTACGTTTTCGCACGCTATTTGTTGCCACCATACCCGTTCCGGCGTCGCCTTCTGGCGGGCAGAGCGGAGTGCCTGCTTGCAGATCTTGCGAAGGGTCGAGCAACTTGGCTCCCGCTTCCGTCAACTCACCTGCATTCTCACCCGCGAGATATACCTTGGGCAGAAGGTCCTCGACCTTCCACGGATAACCTTTGCCTGCGATCTGTTCATCGAACTGTTGGATCATAGATGGGTGATAATTATGTGTAGACTCGTCAATTGGGAAAATGCCTGAAGCATCGCCGATCCCAATCGCCTTATTGCCTGTCAGCAACCAGTGGATGTATCCAGCCAGGGTTGTCAGGTGATCGATCTGTGGCACATGCACCTCTTCGTTCAAAATAGCTTGGTACAAGTGGGCAATGCTCCAGCGTTCAGGAATATTGAATTGCAGAAGTTCCGTTAGCTCTCTTGCAGCTGCTCCTGTAGTAGCATTACGCCAGGTGCGGAAAGGTACCAGCAGTTCGCCCGCGCTATCCAAGGCGATATATCCGTGCATCATGGCCGAGAATCCGATGGAACCGACCGTTCGCAGCGTAATTCCGTATTTCTGTTCCACATCTTGCTTCATCTCACGATAAGCCGTTTGCAGACCTGTGATGATATCCTCCTGGTTGTACGTCCAATATCCATCTTTCAGGAGGTTCTCCCATTCATAACTGCCTGACGCGATGGTATCAAAACGTTCGTCAATCAACACCGCCTTAATCCGCGTTGATCCAAATTCTATTCCGAGCGAAGTAGCGCCATTGGTAATGGCTTCTTTCAAGTCCAATTGACTCATAATCACGTGTATCCCCTCTCCGGTCGCGATTTCACATCCCTAAGGATGCATATATAAGGTGAAACTCTTACTTATGGCAGTGGCTAATCATAAATTGTATAAATGCTTCCTGTTGTGTTTTCAAAGAATGCGCTTTCCTTTTCTGACAGCCTTAGTATATTTTTTGTACGTACATTTGTCAATAATATATAATAGTTATACTTACAAAGGACACATATTGTGCTCTATTTGATCATTAAAAGGACTTGAACGTCTCTAAAATGGCTATGCTGTAAGGTACACCTCTATCCAAAAAAGCTGGATATGTACGGTTTATTCCGAAAAATGTTCGGTTTTATTTTCATCCTATCTGAATCATGCTAGAATATGTACGTACAACTATTTGAACAACAACGTTGATATAGATGAGTAACGATGAAAGAAGTGGATTACGTGAAGCCAAAATACCAGGTCATCATTGATGATATAAAGAGTCATATCCTCTCGGGGACATATAGCATAGGCGAACAGATCCCCACCGAGTTGGCTTTACAGGAAAGCTACACCGTAAGTCGCCAGACGGTGCGGAAGGCTATTTTAGAGTTATCTAATGAAGGATTTTTACGAAGCGAAAAGGGGTCAGGGACCTACGTTAGCAATCAGTATCGATCACGATCAGGTGGCAATACGTCGAAGAAAACGATTGGTGTGATCACGACATACATCTCGGATTACATTTTTCCGTCCATCATCCGCGGTATTGAGAGTCGTCTGAATGAGGACAACTACTCGTTACTGCTGGCCAGTACTAATAATGATGTAGCACAGGAGAAAAAAGCCCTCGAAATGATGCTCTCCTACGGCGTGGATGGCCTGATTGTCGAACCGACCAAAAGTAATCTCTACAACCCAAACATTGCATACTACCTGTCGTTCAAGGAGCAGGATGTGCCGTTTACGATGATTAATGCGTTCTACGAGGAGCTGGAGGTTCCGTTCTTCTGTCTGGATGACGTGCAATCCAGTTATCTTGCCACACGGGAATTGATCGCCAAAGGCCACACCCAGATCGGCATTATTGCCAAAATGGATGATCTACAGGGCAAGTACCGGATGAAAGGGTACATCAAGGCGCTGGGTGAAGCGAAGTTACGGTTCCATCCTGAGCAAGTGCTTTCCTTTGATACCGCATCGAAACCGGATTTATCCTCTAATGTAGCAACGTATCTGGACGAAAACAGGGATTCGCTCACCGCTATCGTCTGTTATAACGATGAGGTAGGACTGGAGGTCGTGCACGCCTGCAGGCAACTGGGCATCTCGATCCCGGATGAGTTATCCATCATTGGACAGGACAATTCGTATATTGCTAAGAACGCCAATATCCGTCTTACAACGTTAACCCATCCCCAAGAGCAAATGGGCCGCGATGCTGCCGACTGGGTGATCAAGAATCTGCAAGGCAAAAAGGATCTGCCCACGAACACCTACTATCAGCCGGTGCTGGTTGAGGGGGAGACGGTGAAGGAGATCGTAGTGGAATAATATTGTTGTGGGACAGGAGTTAAGTTGTTACCGAGCGTTTCTGTCCAACATACTTAAAGAAGGCCGTCAGAATATCTGCGGCCTTCTTTGTTTTTGTTCATTATAATGAGGGATTAACTTCTTCTTACATATACTTATACATCTTCTCTAATCGAAACTACTTCGACTGATCCGCTTCTTCGCTTACCAGACTTACAACGACGCCTTTCTTCTCCAAGTTTTTCACAACCTGCTCTGCTCGATCATTCAACGGATTGTTAGCCAAATATACCTCTGTTAGATGTGGGATGGTTTCGAGCACTGCAATATCCTCAATGAGGTTATCTTCTACATATAGATACTCCAAGGTTGGATGGTTTTTGAAAGGTGTCAGATCTTGAATTTTATTATCATTCATAATGACCCATTCCAACTTTAATTTCTGAAGAGGACTTAGATCGGTCACCTGGTTCCCACTGGCGAGCAGACTGGTCAGCTTACGCATATTTTTTAATGGAGCCAGGCTTTTGATTTTGTTATCGTCCATAACCAGATTTTGCAGATCAGTCAGACCTAAAAGTGGTGAGATATCTGCAATCTGATTGCCTTCAACAGCTAAGAACGTCATTTTTTTCAACTTGTTGAGTGGCTTAATATTTTTTATATTTTGACCAGGCAAGAATAAATCCGTCATATTAACGGCATGTTCAAGACCTTGCAGGTTAGAAATCTTACTTTTTGTTTCCATAGCATATAGAGATTTTAATTTTTTCAAATCGGCAGCCTTTATTTCCTTCTTAGCCGACATCTTCAAATCTGCTCGAATAACTTTGGCCAAGACCGGGTCCTTAATAAGCGACGACGCAGCCAAAACGCTCGTTGCCGGTAATAGTACAAAAACCAAACATAAAACGATCATACTTTTGATGAATTGATTACGCATATAGAATCTCCCTTTAAGCATCTTAATTAGTGGCTCCGTTTCAAGGAGTTGAGGTCAGCCGTAACGATTTTACCTGTATTTCCAAAGACGTACACTTTCCCTTTAAACTCCACCGCATCGTACCAATCGTCTACCGTTAAGACATCCTGCTTGGTCCATTTCTCAGCGTCATCGGAAAGGAAGATGGAACCTTCACTGCCAACAGCAATGAAGAGATTGCCCACGTATGAGATGCCAAAGAATCCAGTGTTCATTCCACGAGCATATAATTCGTCACGGAACTCTGTCCTCGCCCATTTCTTACCGTCCTCTGAAGTCAAAATAACCGCACTCTGTGCATTCCCATAGTAACTGGCAGTGGTCACGACAAATTTTCCGTCACCCCATACCACATCGAAATTATGTCCAGGAAACCGTGCCGGGATTTCGTTCCACTTCAGACCATCCTCGGAGACGAGCAAAAGCCCTTTTTCTCCAACGGCTACCAGTGTTGTGCCGTTTGATGCCATCGCATTGATTTTTTTCTTTACATTAGTGTTTAGGGTCCTCCACGTCTTCCTATCCTTGGAAGAAAGAATCGTGCCGGCCTCGCCTGCCACGTAATACGTATTTTTAGCATACAGCACGCTCGTAAGTGATTGAGTTGTCGGGGATTTAATGTCCGTCCACTTTGCCCCATCAACAGAGGACATCATCTTCCCGTTATCTCCTACCGCAAAAAAGTCCTTCCCTGACCATACAACTCCCCGAAGTGGATACGCTTGATTCACATAAGAAGATTGCCATTTGCCAGCCGTGTTCATCTTTGCAGAACCCTGCGAGCTGACGGAAAGGAAGTTAAGCTGGCTACGATACCCACCCACCAGCACCAGCCTATCCTTGCTCACTGCTGCTTCATATACGTTACTTGGAAGCACAAAAGGATATCGCTTTGTCAGCTTCCATTTGCGCCCATCCGCAGATGTTTGAATACCAGCATCCGTAATCGTTATATACTGTTTGCCGTTGTGAATGGTAAAAAACGGGTTCTGCTTAGGGCTAGTTGCAAACCCAGCATCGCTCCAGCTCTTACCATCCTTGGATGTCCAGTTGACCTCCTTCAAGACATGATTGGCTTTATTCACATATTCAAATCCAAAAATATAAAACCTGTCCTTTGCCCAGTACACCTTGGACCAAAAGGCTTTGGATGATACGTATGTCCATTTCAGTCCATCCTTCGAGGTCATGATCGTTGCATCCCCTACAGCAACAAAAGCTCCACCGCCATAGGTCATATCCCAAACTTGCTCATAATTAGGCTGATTGGTCTTCACCTTTTTCCAGGTGATTCCGTCTTTGGATACCGCTACGACTCCGCCTTCATAACCTTGAGCCACTAAGGTATTATTGCCCCATGCTACGGCTGTAAAATTGGTGGAGATCCCTGTTTTTCGCTCGGTCCACGTTAATCCATCCTCTGAAGAGAAAATCTTTCCTTCATATGTTGTTCCACCAACTGCAATATATCGTTTCCCGTTCCATACGGCGTCTTTTAAAAATCTTATATGTATTGAATTATTTAACTTCTCCCATGACAGACCATCAGTGGATGTCCATACGGTTACGATATCTGCTTCCTCACGAAAACCCATGAATTCTGACTTTCCACGAATAATCAAACTAAAATCTACTGGATTCCCGGTATAGATTGTCTTCCATGTAACTCCGTCCTTAGAGGTTTTCACATAACCTCCGGCAGCTGGCATCATATAAATCCCTCCACCATAGGCAATGGAATGGGAAACTCCACTATTTAACTCATCCAACGAAGACCAATTAAGGTTCAACTGACTGTTTACTGCAGAATCCTCAATGTTAGCACCTTCACCCTCTGCCTGGGCAGGATATACAGAAATTAGGGAAAACAGCAGAATCGTAGTTAACAGCAGAGGTATTACTTTTAGTGAAAAAACTAGTGTGCGACTCATAGTTATCTCCTTACATAATTTAATACTAGAAATATACCATGATCTGGAATGTAATACATAGATATTATCTTCATCCTAATTTAATAGAAACCCTATCGGTCTCATCCTATAACTGTTCCGTTAAAAACGGATAATGGACTACTTTCATCAAGGAATGTAACCCTAATAATAATATGGGCTGAACCGTTATTCTCATCTCTACCCATTGATTCACTCTCTGGGCTGTTGTGAGCTCTGATCAAACATCCACTCAAAAGTGAGGATACACCAAAAAGCCATACGGATGATGGTCCGTACGGCTTTTTAGCGAATTTTTCCTTATGCACAACATATGCGTGAATGATGAATGAAGCTGCAAATGTTACTTCCAGAGCTCTTCAGCAATTTCCTTAATGAAAGCAAGTTTGCGCCATTGTTGTTCCTCGGTCAAATGGTTGCCTTCTTCCGTGGAAGCGAAGCCGCATTGTGGACTCAGGCAGATTCGCTCCAGATCAACATATTGTGTAGCTTCCTCAATCCGTTTCAGGATATCTTCCTTGTTCTCCAACTCTCCAAATTTGGAAGAGAAGAGGCCAAGTACAACCTGCTGATTGTCCTTCAGGAAACGAAGTGGCTTGAAGTCACCAGCCCGTTCCGTATCAAACTCCAGATAGAAACCAGAGTAGTTATCGATGCTCAGAAGTGTCTGCGCAATCGGCTCATAACCGCCACCGACTCCTGCAAATGTCGAAACATAATTACCGCGGCAGACATGAGTGGTTACCACGAGGTCTTCCGGCAGGCCAGATACCACTTCTTCGTTCAGTTTTGCAAGTTCGTTTGCGTACTCTTCCACATTAACGCCAATCTGCTCCATCACTGTGATGAACTGTTGGTCACACAATGCACCCCACGTGCAATCATCAATCTGGATGCTGCGGCAGCCGGCTTCATAAAAAGCCAGGATGGATGCTTTGTACGCCCCAGCAATGTCCGAGAGAAGCTCTTGGCGGTTCGGATAGATGGCCTGTGTGCTTTCCTTGTTATCTGCCCGGTCCAATTCGAATAGGAACTGGGCAGCTGCTGGTATGGACTGACGGGCAACAACGTCTTCCCCAGCCGCTTCTTTCAAGAAGGCATAATGCGCTACAAATGGATGACTGCTATAGCTGATTTTGCCGGTCAGGCGAGCTGTTTCCGGTCTGGATGTCGCACCGTTGAATCGATATCCCTCATCAATGATTGTCCGCTCTACACCATCCAGTCCCCAGAAAAAGTCCAGATGCCACCAAGAGCGGCGGAATTCGCCGTCCGTTACAGCCTGAAGTCCAACCTCTTTTTGCTTCTGTACAAGTTTCACAATCTCGGCATTCTCCACTTCATTCAACTGTTCCGTGGTAATTTCGCCGTTTTGGTATTTTAATCGGGCATCCTTCAACGCACTCGGGCGCAGGAAACTGCCCACAATATCATATCGAAATGGAGTGACTGTTCGTTGTTTAGGTTCGGTTTGTACGCTCATAGTTTAATCTCCCCGTTTATCATTATAGAATTAAATATAACATATCCGATCGGAATAGCTGTTCTACGAAAGAGTTATAGCCCGCTATAGGTATTAGCTATAACGGGCTATATTTAAGGAGACTCTATATACAATCATGTATTCCATCTTACCTGGCCGGATGACCGAATGTCCGGAACAGGATCTCAACAACTATGATCTCAAGTCAACGTAAGAACGATCTGATCCCCGGAACGGGTGATTTTGTAGATACCCTCTTGCATGTCGATGCCATAATGCTTTTTCAGCAACCACTTGGCGTTGAGATCCGTCTCGACGACCACTAGATAATCGTAGCCGCTCAGAAGGTTGTCCATATTATCCTCATAGAACAACACGATTCCGTCCACATGAGGAGCATACAAGAAATACTTCCCTACATATTGCATGTAATAGTTCGTGACCTGTTGGTCCCTGTCTGAGGCGTAGAAGAGATATCTGTTATTATCCTCTTGCCCACCTGGGTACCATCGATCACCAGTAACCGCATGAATCTTGTAAGGGAGCGTTGTATCATAACTTTGGGCGATAGACACGATACCATTGTATTCGGACAAAAGGATGGTGGCTGCAACCGCCATACAGCCGATAATACCTTTTTGATAATGACCTTTTGTCTCAACCGTCTTAAAGGACTGATAATCTGGTACTTCACCAATCCGATAGTGGAATGATCGCTCCAGGTCGATCGCAGCGCACAACACCAGCCCACCGGCGAACAGCACCACGATACTCGATGCATAACGCTCAAATCCAGCCAGGACAATTGCTTCATCCAATGGCATGGAGAAGAGATACAACGCCAGAATACCCGCATAGTACAGTAACAGAACAACGTCCAAAGCAATTAATGCTTTCCACAAGTTCCACTTCTTCTTAAGCACCACGATGGCAAATACAGATGCTGCAATTGCGATAAGCTGGAAAATAACAATGCCGATCACTGGCCGTGTCGTCAGATCCGTACTGGCCTTCAGGAAAGTCCACAGAATCTCACGCATCTGCTCTGGCGTTTTGCCGGCTTGAATCCCCGAGGTAGCCACATCGAACTTGTTATCAATCCCTTGGAACACCGTTGCCATTCGCCAGCTCCAGCCGAAGTAGGGAATCAGCGCTCCGCAGATCGTACCCACTACAGCGAGCGCTGTTTTCCAATCGAACTTTTGTTTATGTTTTAGCCATGTATACACTAGGAAAATCAGACCGATCGCGGCGAAAATAATACCTGTGCTTTTAATAATGGTCAGTAATCCCGCAAGCGGAAGAACAACAATACATGCTTTTTTGATTTCATTACGATATTGGTAGATCACAGCCAAGATCGCGAGCGCGTAGATCGGAAGCAAGAAATCCACGAGCAGGTTAGTGATCCGAATCGTAAGATTGAAAAACGAAAGTGTAGATAACCCGAGTCCGAGAAAAGCGTACAGAAGAAAGCGTTTCTTCTCCGTAACAATGCCAAACATGGCATAAAAACAGGAAAAGATAAGCAATCCCTGTGCCAAGAGCATTACGGACTGGGAGTGCCCCATGAAGCGACAGACATAATAAATAAAAGACGAAGTCCCGAGCGGATAGTTTTTAAAATCAATCAGGTTGGAGTCTGGCGTCGGAAAGGCATCTGTACTCAACATCTGCTTCAATACGATAGCCCAGTGGGAGAAATTATCGTAATGTGTTAATTGGTTCTGAAAGAGTACCAGCAAGAAAACAAAAGTCCCTGCCAGGAATGAAAATTGGAATATGGAAAAGGACATACGTAATGATGCCCCTCGGCGCAGCCTGAGAAACAACATTCCCCCATATAAAAGCAAACCTGCAATCAGGATGACAAGGCTGCCCGTAAAGAGCTGCCCTGCCAAACCACTTAGAAAAACAAGGCAGGCAATCGAGGAAAACACAAATACAGGGATGAACTCCCAACGTAGTGAAAGTGCCTTCCGTACAAACTGCATATAACCAAGAAAGGAGAATATCAATAAAACTCCCATCACAAAATGAAGCACAATGAGCATCTCTATCTCTCCTAACCCTCTCTGGTGGAACGATCGGAATGTGGCTGAATCAAATCAGTCAGCAATTGGTCGATCAGGCCCTTCTCCACAATATCATCGATATTCTCCACCGAAAGAAGCATTTCGCGCTCACGGGCTGTCGTTTTTCCCGTATGTTGCAAAATAACTTCAATATTACTCTTTGTATAAAAGGTAACGACCGCTCCTGCCGCAATATCACCATCGAAACCCGTCGCGGAGAAGAAACGATAATTGAAGCTGCGCAGCGTACAGCTAGCATCATTGGTGAAATGAACTGGAAGCTGAAGGGAAAGCCGCGGCATTTTTCGCTGATCCGATCTGGGTTGAACAATCCGTTTTTTCACATTACGTAACATATCGTCATAAGCCGTATCCCACAGATTCATCTGCTCTGGCAATGAGTGTTTACGGTCGTAGATGATTTGCATGTATTGGCGGTTATCATTCTCATCAATCGGCTGAACCGTTGCGGAGTAACGCCAGCCCTCTCCATCCTGTTTCACATAAACGATGACTGCATCGAGATTGGCCTCATACCGGTCGGTTTTGACGACCAAAGAGATGATTTTCTGTTCAGCCAAATAAATGGGATAAGGGACATAGAAGGCAATACCTTGCTCAGATACATCCACCGTTTTGGCCTGATATCGCAGATTGTTGGCTTGGTCGTGAATCGTGACATCTTCCTGCGCCCGAATCCGTTCTGTCTCCCGATACGCACGGCGGCCGATCATGAAGAACAGGGCGTAACACAGCGCAATCATGTTATGAATCAGCCAGAAAATAATGATACTGCTAAAGAACAGCGCAATGCCGTACTTGCCATTGACATACCGAATCACGGCTGCAATGGATAGCAACAGCAAGAAGATATGGGGAAGTGCATATAACAGAGCAGACATCCATTGTCGACCGCTTGCTCTGCTTTTGTTGGTGACCTTGAATTTTTTCTCACGAATACCCAGCGTCTCCAGGAGAACCGGCCAGATCAAGTAAGGCATGAATATGGTATCGATAACCTGACTCCATCGCTGATTCCGAATATTGCTGGACAGATATCGCATGGATACACTATAGAAGAAATAAGATGGAAGCCAGAATATTAGGATTTGCCAGAAGGTTGTGTTCACAATCTGGAAATCGAATAACGCAAATAAAATAGGTGCCAAAATGAAAATCAACCGGTTAAAGAAGGACCACCAGTATAAGAAACTGCTTAAGTAGGTCACTCTCGTCCAGAAGGGAAGCTTCCCAGACAAGGGTGCACGCGTATTCTGCAGGCTCTGAATGATACCCCGTGCCCAACGAATCCGCTGCTTAATCATGCTCTTCACTGTTGTTGTTGTCTGCCCGGCAGCTTGAACCTCTTGAGTCGCATAGGTAATATAACCTTCCTGCTGCAAGCGGATGCTTGTCTCAAAGTCCTCGGTGATCGTATTGAGTGGAAAACCTCCGATGTCTTCCATGCCCTGCCGGGAAATGATCGTATTACTTCCTGTATAGGCTACCGCATTGGAGGCATTACGCAGGATGTTCACTTCTCTGGAGAAGAAATCCTGTTCATTCGGAATACCTTGCTCTGCATACAGGTTAAACTGGAATAGATCCGGATTGTAGAAGCTTTGCGGGGTCTGTACCAGACCAAGCTTGAACTTAGGGTCCATCTCGTCCTCTCGGCGAGGACGCCATACCTCATTCTCCTTAATAAACGTGGAGAGCATGAAATAGGGGACCGTTTTCATCAGGAAGGTGTGCTGTGGAATCATATCTGCATCAAATGTTGCAATGAGTGGAGAAGAGCTTTTGCTCAGTGCATTGTTCAGGTTGCCTGACTTGGCATCCTTGTTTCCGGGGAACCCCAGATATCCCACACCAAATTGTCTGGCAAGCTCCTCTACCTCAGGTCTTGCTCCGTCGTCACAGAGATAAATATGAACCTTTTGCTTATCCGGATAATCCATGAACGTACAGGCATTAACCGTTTTATATAACAGATCAACAGGCTCATTATGCGTAGCAATAAATACATCCACATCCGGATAATACTCCGGCGGAACGATTGGAAAGTCGAGCTGTGTACGTTCTTTTTGCATCTTTTGAAAGAATAATTCAAAGGTTGTTAGTACGGTGACCGTTTCAGCCACAATCAACAGCATACCAAAAATGACGTTCAGCATGCCTTCACCCCATGGCAACGTAAAGAACGTACGCCATACCAAATAAATCGACATCAGGATCATCGTGATGACAAAAAAGATATTCTGCCTTTTTTCGTTTTGCACTACAACTGCTTCCTCCTTGCTGCAAATACCCATCTTCGCTGCAATTGGAAACTGAGCAGGAACAGCAAGGCATCACAGACGAATTTCGCCAATTTCTCATCTACGAAGAGAACGGTATGGAATATATATACACCGGTACTGGATAGCAAGATCACTACTCCGCATAACGTCAGATAGCGCCAGAGACTGCCCTGGCTATCCTCCTTGCGGAATACAAAATGTCTGTTCAGTACATAGTTGACCACAATGGAAATAACTCTCGCAATCACGGTTGCAAGCAGAATTCTTAAATAGTGCTGCTCACCCAACACGGGCCGCAACGCGTCGATCAAAAACCAGGCAATGCCCAAATCCACAACAGAACTGGCCACCGACGATGAGATGAACCGCAGGAAATTGGAGAACAACACCCCCATGACCCGAGCACTATCCTGGATCGCTTTAAAATGAGTGCCTGCATTGCCATTCTCATAAATGACTTGGATTGGCTTCGTATGAATCGGTATGCCAGACTGAATGCAAGAGATAAGCATCTGCAGCTCATATTCAAATCGAGTACCGCGAACATCCTGTATAAACGCAAGTAACCCTGGACCGAAGGCACGAAGCCCAGTCTGGGTATCTGACAGTTTTTTACCATAGAGCATGGCAAAAATAAAGGAGGTCATCCGATTGCCTAACAGGGACTTTGGGGGTATATTCCCCTCGCTGAAGTTCCTTACCCCGAGCACCAACGAATCCGGATGAAGCCTTGCTTCTTGGGCTATGCGGTATACATCCTCAGCTGCGTGTTGTCCGTCTGAATCAGCAGTTACGACGAAGGAAGATGCGTCGAATTGCTGACCAATATACTCAAATCCGGTCTTGAGTGCCGCACCCTTCCCCTGATTTTCCGCATGTGTCAGCAGAGCACAACCGTCCTCACGAAGCTCCTCGAAAATCGACTGGTAGGCATCACCAGATCCGTCGTCCACAATAACAATATTAGTAAATCCATACTCTCGCAATTGCCTTACATAGGCTGGAAGTCTCTCATCCGGTTCAAGCGATGGAATGAGGATGATCGTTTCGCCGTTTTGTCTACCTATAATCATCCTGATAAGCCTCAATTCGACATATTTTCACAGATTCTTTTTTGAATATTGTGAGTATAACATCGAAAAGGCATACAGTAAACGAATAACTTGTATATATATTGGTAAAAAAGTTGCACTCTTTTATAAGCTAGTTTATAGGCGAAAAATACTAGTTGAGGGTTAGTCTAGCACTACTCAAACAATTGCACATTCGGCTCTCGTTTCAGCACATGTACCAGCATGGCATGCAGTTGTCCACGGTGGTGATAGAAGTGCGCCTGCGTATCCAGAAGCCACTCAAAGCGTGAATGAACGCCTCCCCAGAATGCAGTCGTTTCTCGTAATAGTTCATCTTCTGTTAGAGCAGCTATACCTTCTTTTAGAGCATTGTAATTTTCCATTAAGGCTTCTGCAATTGCATTTAAGTTCGCCTTCGGCTCGGACTGCTCGTAGAAACGATCCAATTCTTCCTCAGATGCTCCTGCCCCGATCAGGAAGTCTGCTTGGCAGAGTACGGCCATATGCGCGAGCAACTCGCCAATAGACATTTTCTCCGCCGTCGGTCTGTTACTCAGGTCTTCGTCACTTAGTGTGTTCATCAGGTTGATGACGGATTCTACAGCCATATCCATCTGGTTGAAAATGCCTTTACAATATACGTTCATTCCGACATTCCTCTTTTCTATGGAAATCCATAATAACACAATAATAGAACATATGTTCCTTTTATGCAATCACTATCTTCTGTCTCCATCGACCGATTGGACATGCTTCGACTTACAAATCTGGACGGATGGCCACTTATGCGGATCACGAATTTGAATTAGAATTACCGTAGACGATTGAAAAAGGCTGTGATTCCAATGTTATTCGAAAGAGACAAATGGTTGCAGTATGGCATTCTGCGCGATGAGCCCTCTCTCGCAGAACGGTTGCCAGAAACACAGTTGCTTGAGAAGGATACGCTCACGAAGATGCTTCTTCAATATCCCAGCGTTGTACTGAAGCCTCGCAATGGGAGTTACGGAAGGGATATCCTGTTCATTAGACGAGACGGCGCAAAAGCCTATCGTATTCAAAATGAAAATAACACGGTCACCATGAGAGACAACGATCAGTTACTCGATTGGCTCGAACAAACAAACAAAAGTGATGAATATATTGTCCAAAAGCGTCTGCAGCTTGCTCAAATTAAACACAGGCCGTTCGACATTCGGATCATGGTTCAGCGCAAAAAAGGCTCCTCGTCCACTTGGAACGTGACAGGTTCCTATGCTAAAGTTGCCGCACAGGGATACCAAGTCACCAACGTGAGTAACCGACCCATTCCAGTGCTTAAGGCACTGAGACTAGCTCGAATTGGAGACCGGCGCTTGCTTGTCAAAGCGGAACAAGTTGCACGATTAGCCGCCATACGATTGGGAGAGCATTACCCCATGCTTAGGCAAGTCGGGTTCGACATAGCCGTGGACAAGAAACGGCGAATTTGGATCATCGAAGGAAATTATCAACCGGATTTGCGCCCTTTCCGACTTATGAAAGACTCCTCGATGCACCGCAGAATATTATGGTACAAGAAAAATTAAAACGAAAAGAGACGACCTGCCTGTTATCCCGGGCAAGTCGTCTCTTCATATTTCGTACCTATGCTTGATATTAACCCTTTTCGGTTATTTCCGGCATTTTCTAATCGCACTTGTAACACGCGTCACTCGGAACTGATTAACCCCTACCTGTATAATGGCGAACTGGCTGTACGAAGTACCTGAAGAGGTATACGGCTCGGCTTCAATATTTCCACTCGGTGTTCTAACCGTCGCGGTGATTCTAGTTACCAGGCACACACCACGGTCGGAAGATCTCCAAGTCTCGTCACGCTGAACACTATATCTATCGTTGCTACAAAAGATGGATGCATACTCCACTACTCCACTCGCATTAAACGAAGTAGAGTTATAGATCTGAACAGGGTCATAACCACCTCTAGGTGCTCCAGGTCTTCTATTTCCCATTCTCAAAACCTCCTTTTTTATTGATAGTCTATTAAATGCAATTGAATTGTTTTGGTAAGGTATAAATGTGGACAAGGTAGAAAAAGTGTGTTTGTACAGTGGTGGGGGGGAACTGGTAGCTTAATGTCAAAACTCAAGCACGAAAAAAACCACCCTTTACTGTACAAAGGTGGTCGCGAATTATAGAACTACTGTCAGTATCATCTTATTGGGCCAATTGAGTCGAAACGGTACATCATAGACGGTCAAAACTCCCCAAATGCAGATGCTTCTATTCTGCCGCCTCCGCCAACCATGCTTGCATAGCCGGAGATTCCGCCCGATTCAAACGTAAGGCGATTTCAGTATTGATCTCATCTGGCGGCATGACTTCAACAAGGACACATACGGAATCTCGCCGTTGATTTAAGGCAAACACGCCTTCATCATCGAGCATTTTCATCGCCAGCTCCATGGCGTTCAGCCTCACATCCAACTCCCGATTCCAATCATCATTCACCAGTTCCGCAATGAAAGGACGCTCGTTATATCGTTGTTTGACACCGTCAAAGTGATCATCCCCAAAACAACAATAGGGCGAATCCGCATACGACCATTTGATGAGATTCGCAATCGTGGATACCCGCGTATCACTTTCTTCTGCTTGCCTAGCCGACTCCAACGCCAAAGCTTCCCACGACCAGGCAGAGATGCTTGGCGCATGTCCCTCACCAGTAGTGTATAACGTACAATAATAGTAACGTTCACCATTTTCAAAAAGTGTGCAAAAAGACGTTCTGGCGGCAGCGGCGATCTCTATGGCCAGCGTCTCTATTTCTTGCATTGGCTTCATGATTAGAGTTCCCCTTTCCATTCGTTGATCATTTGCCCCTTCGATATGAATTGGCTATTTGGACTAGATACCAGACACCCGCACCCACAAGGGCAGCAAACAACAGATTGATGCAGCCGAACACGATGAGTGACTTTGCTTGGCCTGGACCAATCCGGAAAGCCGTAACAAGCTGGAAGACAGCCGGTAGCAAAAACGCCAGCCAAGAGACGGTTATAAGCTTTTCTGTTCTGAAACTCCACCATACTGCTGAACATGAGGCAACTAGCAGTACCCAGGTACAGATAAGCTTTAGGGCGAAAATCATTTCGTCCCCCTCCTATTTGCCATGAATCACAAGTCCATATTTTCCGAATATCCACGATTGCCTCAAGTCGTGCATTGCATCATGGCTTATACGCACAGAGGGCTTTTGCTCCTTCATCGCATCTGCATCAAGGGCTGAGAAGCGAAGGGGTTTGGTCATTTTTTTGATAGAGTCTCTTATTTCATCGAAAAACGCATAGGTCAGCGGCTTATGGTCCCGGATATCCTCATATATATAGTACTTTCCTTTTTCATCTTCCAAATTAACTTGAAAACCTTTCGGAAATGAAAGCAAGATACACGGCAGTTCATCCTCTGCCCATTGTCCGTGATATGGAAAAGAGACTCCTTCATTTCTCACAAAAAATCCTGAACTTTCTTGATCTGATGCAATAGAAATAGAGTAAACAAAGAAGGGATGGATGTCATCTCTCTTTTCTCCTGCCACAAAATACTGATAGAACGTCTGATACTCCTCGTACACCTGATTATAATCATGCTCTGTTCGGGCAGCATTGGTACGATAGAATTGCGCTTGCCGATGCTCCAAAAGCTGCAAAAGGCTTTTAAACTCTTCAGGAGTGATGAAGAATCTCAGTTTATAGAATCCGCTATTCTTTAATTTGTCCATTTCTTTTCGCTCACCGCCCTGTTTAGAAATGTTATGCCAATGACCTTAGCGGTTCAGGTTTACCACCGCTCTTCCTCTTCCTCTTCATCATCTCTATCTCTATATTGAACGTTAATTCACCCGCATCTATTCTTATATATCAACTATATATGTATCTTATTTCCATTATAGTGATTACCTTTCCTGAGTCTACCTACTTTACACCTGAATTTTGCGAGTGAACTTTGAAAAGGTAGCGAAATATCAGGATCATTGCGCCTGTACGCGAGCAAAAGACATACGTGAGGTGAATTCCAGACTACCCGCCTTGTGAGGATGGGAGCACGCCAACATCTCGTAATCAGCACAAATTAGCCGTACGGATTATCACCCGTACGGCTAATTTTGACTTATTCAGCTTTGCGAATTTGGAATTGTTAAGGTTTAACTACAGAGAGAAGGGACTCATTCCCCTCAGAGATCACCGTTACATCTGGAGCAAACGTTGCATCACTTACATGTAACGTTTCTCCAAGTTCCATAGCACTAATGTCAAATTCAATCGACGTTGGCAAGTGTCTCGGCAATGCCTCCACTTCAATAGAAGATAATTGAACTTGCACGACTCCGCCCTGTTTTGTGCCAATCGGTGTGCCATTGAACTTGACAGGAATTTTAGTGCGCATGATCTCATTGGTCTGCACCTGTTGAAAATCCACATGAATCAAATCTCGTGTAACCGAATCACGTTGAAGGTCTTCCAATAATACGGTCAATGGGCCTTTCTCTTCAAACTGCAATTCGATAAAACCAGACGCTCCTTGCTTCAACCACTTTTGAAATTCTATTGTTGGAATATGAATCATCTCATTCTCCGTATTTCTGCCAAAAACAATACCTGGCAAACGCCCGGATTTACGTAGATCCTTAAGTCGAGAAGAATTTAATGGAATGCGGGTCTCCGCCTGAAAACTAGTAGTCATGCTATGTTCGCTCCTCTTTATTAAATGATATTTTCACATTTTTCATACTCATCCAACCATCCCCTGTTGGGGCTAAAGAGAGAAACATAGCATCACCACCTCCATATACGATCCAATTGATTTTAAAATACATTTAATGTAAGCACCCATAATATACATGAAGGCACTCTACTCCGAAGAGTAGAATGCCTATGGGATGCTTCAACCCTATCATAGAAACATAGATTTGTCGATTTAACCCGCCATTTCCCATTCTGACGACTGGAACAGGCCTTCATGTCCATGAGCACCTTATTTCGGGGACAAGAAAAATCGCGTCCTCTAAGGAGAGAACGCGAAATAAAGCAGATTGATTTTGTGTTTCAGCATCGTCAATTAACGCTTTCGGGCTACCACTGCTAGCCTACCGTTTTCGGTCGAATACTCGCATGTGGACAGCACAATAAGCTTGTCACCATACTGTGCTGTTACGCCTGTGTCATAAAGAGAGAGTTGTTTGATATTCTGAACATATGAATCGAACTCGGCGGGCGTATTTACATTCTCAATCTGGTAGTATTTAAACACGTCGTCCGATTTGCGATAAACTTTTGACAGAATAACGGCAACAATCTCATACTCTTCCTTTTCGTAAAGCGTACTAAACTGGAACGTAGCATGTTCTTGATAGAAGCTTTCGTTCTTGTACTTCATTAAATCTTTAAACATCCAACCACTTTTCATGTGATGTCCATGAATCAGCAAAATGTCCGAACCATTAGCCCGGCTAGACTCGTCCAAAAAAGGAAGACCGCCTTGGTTTTCATTTTTATCAAAATCATGATTGAGATAGTACTCCGAATCCTGTGGGCTCTGCATGACCGGGTACTCAATTCGGGTACCGTCAATCTTCAGCCAGCCGACGATGTCTGAGTTCCTCTCGTAAAGATCTCGAAATTCGGGAAGCATAACCGGCTCATTGCCTTTATTGAACAAAAGGGAGGGGATTGCATCCCCTCCACCTTGTTCTGATCCTTCTTTCCAAACCTTTGTTAACTCTTCGATTTTCTGCTTCTCGGCATAATCTCGCAAGAAAGTCCTCGCAAGACTGACAAGTGAAAATACCAATACAAGCAAGGAAACAGCGATAAGAATTTTTTTAGTTTTGCTCATTTTTCTTACCGCCTTCCCTTCCATTACTGGATGTGCTTTTTCTTCTTGTACCCGAGCAGACAGAACCCAATCGTCATTAAGGACATCAGCGCCAAAATCATATACAAGAATGGCGATACGCTGTTATCTCCAGTTTTCGGAGCATCGTCCAACTCGTTGCTATCGTTCTTAAGCTGATCGTTACCATTGCTTGGTTCAGGCGTTACGATGCCTGGTTCAGGCGTTACGGTGCCCGGATCTGGCGTTACCGTGCCCGGATCTGGCGTTACCGTGCCCGGATCTGGCGTTACCGTGTCTGGTTCAGGCGTTACGGTGCCTGGATCTGGCGTTACCGTGCCCGGATCTGGCGTTACGGTGCCCGGATCTGGCGTTACCGTGCCCGGATCTGGCGTTACGGTGCCCGGATCTGGCGTTACGGTCCCTGGACCAGGCGTTACGGTGCCGCCTCCGTTGTTACCATTGCCACCGGTGCCGCCACCAGAACTAATCGGCTTCATTGGCACATCGTACCTGACAATGTCAAAATCGACTGAAATGGTACCACTTGTGTGCGTTTCGTATCCGTCCTTCGTTACGATCAGATAGTAATCCGCTTCAGGAAACACCATGTACGCATAGAAGCCATCTGCATCACTATTCTGCTCCGGGCTCTCATTGTCGTACGGTGGGAAATTTGGAACCTTTGGAAGCGTTACTTTCGTACCCGGAATGCGGCCGTTATCTCTATTCCGCTGCGTATCCGCATAATACAGTGTAACTTTGGCTCCATCAATTTTCTTGCCATTGACGGCATCTCCTGTCGTTTCATCATAGACCGTACCGTAAGGGTCGACTAACTCCTCTGAAATATTCAGCTCTCCGTTAGCTTTAACGTCAAGTTGCGCCACTTTGAGGAGCAATTCCTCGCCGGTCTCAGCTTGATAGCGAACTTCCATTGTGTACTTCTGCTCGCTTAGCCCTTCCACAGAGAAAGTTCCATTCGAAGCCATAGGAAATGCTTTAGGTTGGCCGTTTTCCTTAACATAAATGCCATCCTTGTCTTTCAAATAGATATGCATCTGGCTAGTCAACAAATCATTGAATAGCACTGTTGTTCCATCCAGTTGTTTGAACAGAATGATCCCCACGGCCGTAATGTCAGCTGGAACAGTCTCGTCCGTTACACTGCTGTTCACATTTGCTTTCTGCGTAAACTCAACAGGTACATCCTTGCCGCCTACCCGATACATCTTCGTATATCTGATCGTATAGTCGGTATCCGCTACGGCTGGAATTGAATATTCACCCTTCTCATTCGTCTGGGTCTGAATCTCTTCGCCTGTCTTCAGATCGGTTATGGTAATCGGTGCATTCGGAATGACTTCTCCTGTGTTGTTGTTACGCAACACGCCTTCCAGATACGGTCGGGTATTGGCAAAATGTGCTTCAGACCATTTTTTCTCTGGAATAGTGCCAATGTGAATGAGACTTTCTGGATCAGTCACATAGCCATCTTGCGTATAATCATCTTGGGTCACTTTGTACTGAAGATTGGTTGGAAGCCCTTGGACAATGAGCGTCTGGCCATCTGTAAGCTCAAAGCTCTCACCGCTCTTGATCATGCCCTTGCTGCCGTCTGACTTCTCATAGACGTAGGATTCGTCTGATCCCTCGCCTGTGAAGGCAACCGTGTACTTAAACAGCTTCTTCTTGTCTTCATCTTTGCCTTTAACTGTGTTGCTGATTAATAGGCCGCCCTTCAAAACTCGCACGTTCGTGAATGGGGCATCTTCATCAATGCCTTTCATGACTCCGGTATAGTACCGTTCCTCAGGAGTAGTCATGTATTCATCGGTTGTGTAATCTTGTTGGGTAACTGTGTATTTCAGATTCTTAGGCAGGCCCAAAATATCCAGTGTCTCTCCATCCTTGAGGCGGAAGGTACCGCCGGACTTGATCGAACCTGTGCTACCGTCCGTCTTCAAGTAAGAGTAACTTTCCTCTTTGCCTGTATCCTCAAAGTTTACGGTGTACTCGAACTCCTTCGTTTTATCACCGCCGTTGCCCATGACCGTATTGCTGATGGTCAGCTTGTTAACGGTCCGTTCATTGATGAAGTCCGCCTTGTGATCACCTTTATTCACGATTGAGCCAGACAGCTCTCTCGTACCTGGTATCGTCGTATAACCGTCAACGGATGTATAATCAGCCTCGGTTACGGTATAGACCAGATCCGCAGGCAATGCTGGGAACGTCACAGATTCCCCGTGCTTAAGGGCAATCTTGCCTCCGCTCTTGATCGTGCCAAACGTATCATCCGACTTCTTATAGGTATACTCTCTGTCCTTACCTTCGCCGGTGATGGTCACGGTGTACTCGAACTCTTTGTCCGGATCACTGCCGTTGCCTTCCACCTTATTGGTAATGGTCAGTTTGCCTTGTGCCGGTGTAGGCACGATCAGCGGATTATCAGGGGTTAATTTCACCCCGTCTACCCAGATGGGCTTCCCTGGCGTATTCCCTACATATACTTGGTATACTCTTGTAGTTGGCAGCCAAGTATTGGTGTCAATATAAGTTTCTTTCAGCTCATAATACCCTGGATCAGGGAATAGCAGATTAAGTTTCCCTCCGCTATCGGTTTTTCCTTTGGTGATTATAGTTCCGCCGTCTTTCTTATAGAGTGTAAACTCTACGTCTTTTAGCGGATTACCATTGGGATCTACCTTTTTCAGGGGCAACAGAGCATTGGAACTTGAACTGCCAGCCACGTCCGAACTGTCCAGTGTGCTTTCGCTTCTGGCACTTACAGATTTCAGATTGTCATCGCCCTCCAGTTTTACCTCGTTGCCCATTGTGTCTCCAGCTTTCGCTTTAGATGGATCAACTTCTGTTTGGTATACAAACTGGTAAAGCTGATTAGGGTCGTCCATTTTAAATGTTAGAACCGTAGTGCCACCCGCGCCTGGTGCAGCTTCTACTTGAACTTCAGCATTCGGGTCGCTGAGGTCCAGTGCTGCGCCCTCTCGTTCAAGAGTGCCGCTTGCGGTCAATTTAGCAGGATAGACTGCCATACTAGGTGATGTCAGCACAAGCTTTCCGTTTTCTTCATAACGCAAATTCATGCCTGCACCCAGGGTATCCTGCAAATAAACACCCTGCTTCATGTTAAATGGCGGGGTATAATTCACTGTCCATTCCAGCACTCCTGGAACTGGCTTAGTTACCGACTTTCCAAGGGTCTGAATAGGCACAATAACTTTGCGCTGTTCGGTGACAACCTTCTCCACTCCACCCCATGACATATGAAGGTCGGCTTTGTTATACAGCACCTGTTTGTCTGTGCCGTTGATGGTGTATTCCTCTAAATACTTCTGCAGAGCATCATTGGAAGGTCTTGCCTTCACCAGAATGATATAAGGACTCTCCAGCTTGGAGAAGGTGAAAGTACCCTCGTTTCCAATGTGTGAAAAATGGACTACATGAGAACTAGTACCTGGTTCAATTAGAGTTCTAGCATCGTTTCTAACACCATATTCATTGCCTGAACCATTGTCCGAAATTCCTTTCCAAAGCTCAAAATCCTTAGTTTCAGAGAAAGGAACGAATTCCCAGCCTTCAGGAAGTGTATCCACTAACTTAATATTACTAATGACTCGATTACCGCCATCCTTAGCCATTTCTTCTGTGTTATATCCAGGCATATTAACCCCTAAACGGAATGTGACCGTTTTGGTTGTCCTGTCATAGCCAGAAATTGTCCATGCTTCATTGTTATCATTTCTAATGTAACTGCTAACGTTATTCGGCGTCACATTTTCAAAAGTACCATCTACTTTTAATGGCCTCGAAGCAAAGAGCATATCCTTGTTCAACATACGCAGGTGTAGGTTGGCACTGCTATTTGCTTCTTTTACGCTTTCGCCATCAATGAGCAAAGCCCGATTCGAGCTTATTTTCCCTGCGTTAATATCCTGTCTGAAGAGAATGTTTGGGTTGGTCTCAAGTGCACGGAAGCTGAAGGATGCAGCTTCTTCGGTGTATCCGGTCACCTTGATCAAATCCGCCACCACTTTACCGTCCACGGTTAATGGAATAGCTTTCATCGTCAAACCGGTTGCATTCGACTTCAGAGTTCCCGCTTTGTACTGCTTCCAAAGCTGCGCAGAAGTGATATTTGCTTTAATTTTCGCAATTGTCTCCGCACTCACCTCGCTGGTTTCATCTACAGCGTTGTCCAAGACGTTCAAGTCACCGCCATGCACAAGGACATCGTATATTGCCGCGTTAGGTAAGGCATACTGTGGTGCTAGATTAACGGTCCACGTGATACTGCCCAGGTTATAATCCTCGGGTGATACTGCGCCTGTTTTTGTAAACGTGTGTGCGCCAATGCTGACGATTGCCTCATCCGTCACGGCAATAGGTCTTTTACCCGTCATTACATCGTTGTTCTGTATACCACCTGGTGTATCCAAATTCCAGTTGGCACGAGGATCAATTTGGAAGCTGGAACCACTTATCGCCTTGCTTTTAATCAACAATTCGACTTTTCCATTAATATCCCCGAAGGAATAAACGCCGTTCGAATCTGGTGTAATTGGCGTTTCTTCAGATACAGCGCCATCTACCCATGTCTGCCATGCAGCTGATTCAAATTCCAGCCCAGCCGGTAATACATTTGTGATGGTAAAGTCCTTTAACCCTTTTTTGTTATATTGGTTAACCGCGATCTTCCATGTAATGGTTTCATTCGCATGGTCATACGAAGCGCTGGCTTGAATCCAGTCGGGAGCAAAGGAAATCTCCAAACCTGACTGCACCAACGTATCATTGTCTTTTCTCAGTTCCACCTTGCCATTCATATCCCGGTGGCCGCGACCAAGATTGGCTGGCGGATTCCGATACTCGTAATAATAAGCTTCCTTAGAAATCCATGTTTTATATTCAACCTTTGGATCTAGACCTGTTCCCTGTGGAAAAGTGTAAGTCAGCGATCCATCTGGACCAACGACTGGAGTTACATTTTGGTCATTTACTTTAAATGATTCCTCCATATAGGTGCCGCGGACATTTCCAGGGCTGGTATTGTACGTTGAGGGATTCGTATAAAAGGTCTTTCCGTCTAGTGGCAATTTGATTGTTTTATCAAACTGATCAAACGCAGATACGGTTGACTGCCAGGTAACAGCTCCCTCAACAAATTGTGCTGGTTGAATTCCGCGATAGCTATACTGATCCCATCTGATCATTCCAGGCGAGCTTAAAGTAATGTTATACTCTGCTGTAACATCTGGGTTCTCTAGCTGATATGCACCACCAAAGATGTTGATCGGCTTTTTATCGCCATACGCTAGTCCCGTTATATCTGCATTGGCAGTAGATTCAAAGCTGAAAGCAATACCTCGTCCAACACCATTGAAAAAATAATCATCACCATTAAATACAATCTTGATGCTATTTGGAGTGAAATACGCGGTACCCAGCTGTTTTGCACCTGATTCCGTCTGTGCATTCAAGGTTTTAGTAGCTGTTGGCAGCATCACTTCCTTGAAGTAATCTTCTCTTTTCAGCTCGATCCAGTCACCCTTTTGGATGTATTTCTCAGGATCTGCATTAGTTGGATTTGGGTCATCACCATTCACTGGTACCTTGAGACCTTCCGATTTGAGCGTAAAGGGCTGTCTACCCTGAATAATACCGTTCGGATTAATAACAGCATTCCCCTGTGTCACTTCCAGCGGGAAGGTTGAATTAGATTCCATAAATACCGCTGTTTTGTCCGTTGGGACTGCCGCTATCGCTACGAAATTGCTCGGTGCTTCGTACATTGCCTCAGGTACCGAAAGTGGTTCGTCGGCACTCGGTGAGTCAGATTCAATGACCGCTTCCATTCCGGAATCGGTTGGCACACTCTCCGCATATGCGGCGGTGGAGTATATCACTGTCTGCAAGACGAGCAACATTGCCAGAAATAAAGACAATAACGGTTTACCTATATTGCGTTTTTGTTTCAAACGAAAATCTCCTCCACTTCTAAAATTTTTGCAGCGACCAGAAACTTTTTTCCTTTCCTTTGGCCATTCCACCCTTACAACAGAAACTGATAAAATTCATCAAGTTCATATGGCTTGCCTTACCATTTTACTTTAGAGCCCTTACCAAATTCTGAACACTAAGCGGTAACCAGAGCATAGAGCCAATTCAGACATGGACTTCTCCATAGAATCGTGGATTTTAAGCATAAAAAAACATCCTAAATTGGGATATGGCATTCTCTTGGATAAACCCTTTTCACCAATTAAAGAATTACTTGATGAGAGGGTTTATCCGTAGAGGAATGCTCATTCGCCCGATAGGATGTGTTTCTCTGTTTTAATATAAAGTTTGAATAAGTTTCTACATTATGAAGCTTTTGCTGCAACAGCTTTTTCAATTAATGCTTTTGCATCGTTAGTAGTCAGACCTTGTTTAGGTTGAAGTGATTTTTTATCTGTTCCAGCAAAAATACCTTTGTCAATCAGTTTTGCCATAGGTTTAATTGCATAGGCAGACACGGATTTACCATCTTCGAAACTAGCAATAATTGTAGCAGCGTCTTTATCAGTCGCTTGATCTTTTACCAATTTAGCAAGAATGGTAGCTGCTTCTTCACGCGTGATATCCCGATCAGGATAGAAGTTTCCACCATAACCTTGAATGAATCCAGCATGCGTAGCTTCAGCAATCGCATCTGCATATGCAGCATTAGCCGCAACATCTTTGAATGCAGGTGCTGTAGCTACTTCGTTAAGTTTCAACATGTCGACCAGAGCACTTACAAATTCAGCACGAGAAATGACTTCTGTTGTTACAGGTGTTTCTGTTGGCTCGGTAGATGCAGCCAGGTTTGTGATACGTCCTTCATTTTTAGCTTCGATGCTACCGCCTTTATACGTGTCTACGATGTATTGGTAGAATACATCCAGATCGATAGGACCTGCCAGGGATGACTTAGCATCCAGCAGCACTTTATAGTTATCTCCACCTGCAGCCATAAAGTTGTTAACTACAGCCGTATATGTTTTTGCAGGATCAATCGTTGTTCCATCTTCCAGACTAAGACCAGTAACACGTTCTGCGACTGGCTTATTGAAATCTGCAGTGTATTTCAAACCAGAGATTTGGAGTGTTTTGGTATTAGGTGTACCGTCAGCATTGGTACCCCATTGCTGCTGCAACAAGGTTTTAACCTGTTCGCCAGTCAGCTCAAGTTTTACTAGAGTATTACCAAACGGTTGGATTTTGGCAAGATCAGCAAAGGTCACATCGCCTTGTGGCAGATCCGCACGAATACCGCCTGGATTCATAAATGCAAAGTCAGCAGCACTTGCCTTATCCCCAAAGTCTGCTTCACGCATTGAATCTGCAATGAGGTTGCCTAGAGGGGCTTCGTTATTATAAGCATCTGTACGGGTAACAGAACCATCCGTTGTACCTACTGGCTTCGTCAGCTCAGGATGCTTGTCCAATGATTTTTTAATAATAGCTAAAGATTCAGGGTCTTCTTTTACACCCTCTTGGAAAGTCGTTGTAACAGTCGCTGATTTTTCAGTTACATCCCCGGTAGCAGGGTCAATCATCAGCTTGATATCTTCAAACGCCGTACCATAGGAATAAGCTTGAACGATCAACTTTCCATTCACTACACCGTTAGCCAATGCATGATTGTCACCTGCAACGATAACGTCAACAGGGGAGTCCGCCGGTAAAGCTTTTGCCAGATCAGCTGCTTCTCCAGTGGTTACGCCTTCTTTGGTTGTTGCTGGATCATGGGCCAAAACAATGATCGTTTCTACACCTTGGTCTTGCAACTCTTTGGAATATTTATTAACGGCTTCCACTTCTTCTTCTGGGCTTAAGAAACGTACGCCAGCTGTCCCAGATGGAGATACTTTGGCAGGTGTGGATTTCGTGACTAGTCCGATAAATCCAATTTTGACTCCGCCCACTTCTTTAATCACATACGGCTTAATCAATGTTTTTCCTGTGGCAGTTTCAATCACGTTTGCATTGACGTAATCAAATTTTGCACCGGCATGCGTTACCTTACCTTCTTTTGGATCAAGGCCACCAAAGATCTGTGCCTTTAAAGCAGCGACACCTTGGTCGAATTCATGATTCCCTAAGGAACCTACATCAAAGCCCATCATATTCATCCATTCCATGGTAGGCTCGTCACGATCCAAGGATGAGGCTGGAGCAGATGCACCAACAGAGTCTCCATTATGGAAGAGTAGGGAGTGTTCATATTTGGCTTGAGCTTCTTTGAGATAGGTTGCTAGAATTGGAGCCGTTCCTGCCTTCTTATCACCCACGATTGATGTGGTATCTAACTGACCGTGGAAATCATTGATTCCAATCAAGTGTACTTCTACATCGTTACCTGCGGCAGAGACAGAACCTGCTGCGCCCAATAGTTGCGTGAGTAATAGTGCAGCGGTAGCTACACGCAGTGTGCTTTTACCCAAAACTTTTTTCCAAAACATGAATGAAAAAACCCCTCTCCAATTTTAGATCCTGAGATATTTTACCATAGTTCAATTCATAAAAATCATTAAATATATAAAATTGATGTAAAAAGTTGAGAGACTGATAGAGGAGATGACTACCTATGTCTCGACCTGCACCAAAATTAGTGTTTAGCTTCAATTTATTCAAGCGAATACCAGGTTTTTTTCTAGCTCAGGAAACGAAAAGTTATAACGCAATGGGCGTGAGGGATAGATTCAAAATTCCATATAGAAAAATATGGCTTTTATATTTTTTGTTGCTATAATGGAAAATAAAGTATTTATTTTCACCTGATGATGCAACTCCTCTACTAAAGAACACTTAGCTTCCATCTCCTAAAAAACACACATCCCATTACATAATATGTATCAAAGATTTTCACACTTTCTATTAAAGGAGGTGACCGTTGGGAGCATTTTAGATCGTAGTTCCCGTTTTACACCAGATGGGGACATGTTACATCTACATCACCGCTCCTGACTGAATGCAACGCAGAAACATGCAATAGCTGTAAGGATTTGTTGTTCTATGCATTTAACTTTAACCATTATAAGAAAAATAGGAGCGTGTCCAATGAACAAACGACTTTTTCCCAGATCTTTTCGCATTCTTATGGCTTGCTTGTTAATTCTTGCATTTGCCGTACCAGCAACGGCTTCTGCTAGCTATCTTGGAGATAAACTCACGATCGGCCAAAGCATGGCAAAGGGTGACTATCTCACCTCCCAAGATGGCAGGTTCTCAGCCATCTGGCAAAATGACGGGAACTTTGTTATCTATCAAAATGGTTCTTCTCTCTGGAGTAGCGGAACTAGTAACAGTGGGGCTCTTTCGTTCAATTTTGAATCACAGTACGGGAAACCTGTCATCTATAAATATGGCACGAAATATCAAGATGTTTACCAATATGGTTATCGTTATGGCTTCAACCCGGCTACAGGTAAATTCGAATATTACACCGGTTGGGGATGGGATAAAGTTTTGATGATTGATACTTCTGTACAGGTAGCTGCTTGGTCTCCCAATACCACCTCATGGATTCCAGGTCATCACGGGAGCAGCTTACCGGCTAACACAACAGGTGACACACTGGTCATGCAAAGTGATGGGAATTTAGTCCTCTATAACACAACCCTGACCAATGACTATTATCCGAACAGTTGGATTCCTGTCTGGGCTTCCAATACGGGTGGGCGCTAAAATCAGTTGGAGAGCCGCGTGATGCGCGGCTCTTTTTTTGTTTCCCAAGGAAGTTGATAGATTGCTGATGTGTAGCGATGGATATCTACATACAAGAAACTTTAACAAGTATTTATCGTAGTAAATAGAATAATTAACATATACAGGATGTGATTGTTTGACAGGAATTATAGGTGTTGTAGTCTTAATCATAGGAATAATTATGGCGATTTGGCCTTACTTTGCTTGGTATGTTCGACTGGGATGGAAGTTTAAAGATGCGGAGCCGAGTGACTTAGCATTAAATTCTGGACGGATCTCAGGCATTGTCTTGGTGATTGTCGGTTTTATACTGATCGTTTCAAGTTGCTCCACAGGAAGCGGAGCGGACAGCAAATGGGCAGAACAATTTAAAGAGAAACTTGATGCAGGGCAAGTAAAAGAAATCAGTATCGGCATGATTAATCCCACCATATTAAGCGAAGAAGAAAAAAATACGGTTATCCAAATGATACAAGATGCAGAACTTAGACCTTTTGATGCAGGTGATGTGTCTGGATCGAACAATGCTGGAAAAATTACATTTACAGACGAAACAAGCCTAGACATTGTTATTTTCGGACCTTCTGGAGGAATCGAGTTGCATCCGAAGGCTACTGAGATGGAATTTGAGATCATGAGTGAAGAGTTAAAAACTTGGTTTCACACCAATTATATTGATTAGTAGTGTCATAAAACTTTTGAAATTGCCCTCCAAGCAAAAAGGATCTGGAAGCTTACTTCCAGATCCTTTTTCTATATTGAGGCTTCGAATTCTTATTTTCACATCAGATACTAATGAATATTTCAGAGGCAACTAATTCTTATTTCGTTTGTTAACTTCAATTGCAATGAACTCTGGCAAATAATTAGGAGTACAGCCCTTTGATACCATTTCATCTTTATAAAGCCCTGTATTCTCACCAAGTTTAATACAACGTGCACGATACTTTTGATCATAAATGCCTATCCAGCCTGCAATGAAATTCATAGCCCACTGAACTTCCGGCTCTTCCTGCGTAATATTAGCTTCAATTGCAGATAGTAAGTCTTCGGTGTTATCAGGAGGCGTTTGTCCAGTCCATCTCAATCGCACTTGATAATACCAAAAAGCTCGCCTTTGAAGAGCAGAAGGGCTGTTTTCCCATGACCCCATCAATGCAATGGTCTTCTTGTCTTTGGTGAGCTGATTAGCCATTAACCAATCCATTAAGTTATTTCGCTCATCAAAAGTGTGAGTCTGCATATCCTTATCAAACTTATTAAGCACTTCTTGTGAGAGAAGTTTTTTATCCATAATTAAAATAGCTAATAGTCTGGGCAAAAACGCTTCGGTCGACCAAAGTTCCATAGCTAGTTCGTGATCTTTTTTAATATCCTTTGCGATTTTTCGTAATTCGCCTAGCTTAGTTTTACTATTGATCTGTTGTAGAATGTCCCCTGCTTTTGAAGAGTATTTCATTTCTATACTTTTATCCTTATACATTTGATACCACAGCTCCTTTATGGCGAAAGTCTTTGTAGAGCGGAAGGGCTATTTCCCATGACTCCATCAACCGCAGTAAGATAAGTTTATTTTCATATATTGACAAATAAATGTGTTAGACTACTAAAAGAAGAATTGCCGATCTATACTAAAGAATGCTGCACAACTGGATACAGGCAGTTCTTACGATAAACGTAGTTAGAAAGGAAACCCCATGAAAAGTTCCTTGAAGCAACGAATGAAATCATTATTTTTAACAGTGTTTCCTGGTGGAATTATAACCATTCTTATATTTTCCCTTGATTACTTCCAATTCGAACTTGTTGAAAAATTTCTACTTTTTGCGGCTTTTGTCATTGTACCTCTTGTGATTTTACTTTTGAACCATGACGAAAAGAATAAACATCAACGAATGATTTATGCAGCTATGAAATGGCTTCAATTTCCCGCTGCGCTTCTTACCCTGGCGTCGGTAATGAGTAGTAAGATGTGGGGGTTAGAAAGCACGGAAATCCCAGGAATTCTGTCTCTTGGATGGCTACTGTTCACACTGCTGCTTGGCATCTATGGCTTGACCACTATTGTAATCTCTAAAGGAAAAGCAGCTGAAATAGCGATTGGTGCGGGGCTCGTTTATTTTTTTATCGGGGGTATTTGGTTTACCTTATATCAATATCAATTAAACCCTCTTTCAAGCTAATCCTGCAACGCACGCGTTAAGCTCGCTCCACTTTCATTTCTCATCTGCGATCGTTCCGATTTTTATTGGTGCACTGGGACGCATCATGACTAAGAAAAGCTGGTATCCCTGGGTTGTTGCCATCGATATCATCGGACCCATATTGATTGCTATTGGTATGATTTTCTCCAAGCCAATTGAATACGTCGGTGTCACTTTGTTCGCTTGTAATATTGTGGTTTACACCGCTTATCTCCTTACTTACTTGAGAAAAAATGCTTTGGATATTAAGGCAGCCTTCTTCTTAGGCCTTTCTTGTCTAGCCTTTTACACGGTTATTGTCATTTCCATCTTCTATCCGTTACTGAAAAATATGTACTCCTTAACCATACTCGATTTTATTCCCATTTATGGATCTTTGCATGCGTTTGGTTTTGTTTTATGCGGACTAATTGGTTGGGTGTATATGGTGGACTTCATTAAGGAAAAGGCTAACCAATCGGCTTCATAGGAGTAGTTTAGTCTGGTTCGTGCTATAATAGTGATCACATAAATAACATTCATCATTCTGCCGAGATGGCGATGATTAAGGAGATTGAATTTTGACGAACAACCATGATATTGGAGCAGTTAACGAACTACCGGAGAACTTTGAAGAGCTCAAACGAGCGGCTAACCGGACGTCAAGCTGGAGAGAAAGACTGAATGCGGTGAACGAATTGGGGAACTGGAATACAGCCCCTACCATTAAATTGCTTCAGCATGTTTTGAAAAATGATCAAGTGTTTCAAGTGCGCGAAGCCGCATATCACAAGCTCAAGCAGTTGGATGAAGATGTACAAATGCCTGCCAAAAACAAAGGTGAGCTGTTTAAAGGTACTAACAAAATTTTGCTACGGATTAAAAAAAGCCTTCCTGAAGGTCACACATTCGAGCAATTTAAGGAAAAACTGCAAAAGACACGTCTGGATATTTATGATACTTACGAGGGCGACAAAGATGCTGAGTTCGATTCCTGGCTCCATGGAATTTGGGAGACACTAGGTAGAAAATAACCGCTGTTCACCGTATAATAGCTGAGTACAAAGCCACTCCAGAAAAATGGAGTGGCTTCTTTGTTTTTTATTATTTTGATTGCCACCAGATTTCATCTCACTCTTTAACACTTTGAAGTAGCCTACATTCAATTTCACATGTACATTCCCTGTACGATGCGAAGTTGTGTACTATAAGATTTACTCTGGTATATAAGGAAGATCCAGTGTCTTCGGAACGTTGATGACATGCTTTTCTGTATAAGTGCGGATACCTTCGGCGCCGTATTCACGGCCAATACCAGATTGCTTGAAGCCACCAAAAGGGAACCGAACGTCGAGACCCTGCACAGCAGCTGTATTGATCATGGTCGTTCCAGCTTCGAGTTGACGTGCGACGGAGATGGCATCCTCTTCTTTCCCCCACACAGAACTCGTCAATCCATATATGCTTTCATTGTGTAGATGAATAACCTGCTCTTCATCGTCAAATGGCAGAATCGGAACCGTAGGACCAAACTGTTCCTCCACTACAATCGGATCATGAACATCGCAACCTAAGACAAGCGTAGGTTGTAGGTAGTAACCTTGTTCAAACAGCTTCTGATCAAGAATTTGCCCGAGAGGGATAACCTTAGCCCCGCGCTTTTGCGCATCTTCAACCAAACCAAGCACGACATTTTTCTGCTTCAGGTTATTAACCGGACCTACTGTCGTATTCGAATCAAATGGATCACCAATTCGAATCCAGCGATTAGCCGCCTCTATATATTTTTCCACAAACTCATCATAAATAGAACGGTGTACATACACACGTTTGGCGATCATACAGATCTGGCCTGCTGTCAAGAAATTAGAAATGACAATCCGGCGCATTGCTCGCTCATCATGAACATCAAAGCTTTCCAAGAAGATAGCCGCATCATTACCACCAAGCTCAAGCGTCATATCCTTAATCGTTTCCGACGCAGCTTTAATGATATGCTTAGCTGTTGCGGTTCCACCTGTAAAGGCGATTTTAGTAACAAGAGGATTACTAGTCAGTTCAACACCCACATCCGCATCACCATGAACGACATTGATTACCCCAGCCGGGAACTCACTCGCAATAATCTCTGCCACCTTCGCTGCCGCCAGTGGCGCATATGGGCTTGGTTTAAGCACAATCGTGTTACCCGCAAGTAAGGCAGGAGCGATCTTAATCGTAGATAAAGCAATGGGATAGTTCCATGGACTAATCGCTGCCACCACACCAATTGGATCATAGGAAAGAATGGTTTTACCATTCTCATGCTCTTTGATCTCTTCCTGTAGAGCCGATTTAGCTTCATTACAAGCAAACTCCATCCACATTAACGAAACATAAATTTCACCGTGTGCATCATACAGGGGCTTGCCATGCTCTCTAGACAGCAAATGTACAATTTCATTCTCAGCTGCTCTAATCTTCTCGATCGCCTTACTCATCATAATAATGCGTTCATCAATGGAGGTCTGCTTCCATGTTTTAAAAGCCCCTGCCGCAGCTTCAATCGCTTCAACGGCTTGTTCTTTCGTAGTGACAGGGAAATAGCCTACGATCTCAGTTGGGTTTGTCGGATTCTCTTTTGCTACCTGCGAAAGGGATTTTACATTTTGACCATTAATGAACGCTTCAACTATAATTGTCTCTTGGTCTGCTTGGATCGTCATTTTGAATCCCCTCCGTTATTTAGATCGATTAATTCCAAACTTCTTCTGCAATTTCCTTCACATAACGAAGTTTACGCCATTGTTGTTCTTCCGTTAAAATATTGCCTTCTTCTGTAGATGAAAAACCACATTGTGGACTCAAACAAAGTTGCTCAAGTGGTACATAGGTTGCCGCCTCTGCAATCCGAGCTTTAATGTGTTCTTTATCCTCTAACTCGCCTGTTTTTGATGTGAGTAAACCAAGCACGATTTTCAAATCTTTTCGATTCACATATTGTAATGGCTCAAAACCACCTGAGCGCTCATCATCAAATTCTAAAAATAATCCATCTACGTTTAAGCCTCCAAAGATAACTTCAGAAGCGTAATCATAACCACCCGTTGAGAAATAATTCGATTTATAGTTACCACGACAAATATGCATCGTCACAACTAAATCTGCCGGTTTATGAGCCAATGTTTCGTTAATCATTCGCTGCATCGTTTTCAACTCTTCTGCCGGTTCCAGACCTTTGGCACGCAGCTTATCGTGACCAGCTTCTGAGAATAGGTCCGCCCAAGCAGTATCATCTAATTGCAGGTATCGGCACCCCGCATCATAGAAAGCTTGAATGGCTTTTTGATACGCCGCAATCGTATCCTGAAGGAATTGCTCTCGGTCCGTATAGATATTAGCGTCATTTTCCAATCGATATAGAAGCATGTTAGGACTTGGAATGGTCTGTTTCGCTACAGCGTCACCTGCATGCTTTTTCAAAAACTCAAAATCCTGAACAAAGGGATGACTCGAGAAATCAACTTTACCAACAACACGAATCCCACCCTTGCGCGTTTGCATATTATGGAATTTCGGTCCGTCTATTTGCTCATACAACTCTACGCCATCCAATCCACCCAGAAAATCAAAATGCCACCAGCTTCTACGGAATTCACCATCCGTAACTGCCAATACGCCATTTTCCTTTTGCTTTTCAATAATTCGAATAATCTCTTTATCTTCAACAGCTCTTAATTCCTCATATGTGATGTTGCCTGATTTATATTGTTCACGTGCCTGACTTAAATCTGCAGGACGTAGAAAGCTACCTACATGATCATTACGAAATGGTATCATAACTATTTCTCCTTCTAACTTTTTATTCTAATGAGTATAGCATGGTGGAAAGGAATGCTTGTTATATGAAAAAAGCATGGCTAGTCATAGCTTTTAACAATAACTAAAAGACTCAAAAAGCAAAAAACTACAACCTCATAGGGTAGTGGATGTAGTTTACCTTATATCAGTATCCATTTAGCCTAACATCCGCCTTCCTATCTCTGCCATTATAATTATTTTCTAGTATAATAACGGGATACAACAATAATTTTAAAATAGAAGGAGAGTTGTTATGGAATATCATGTATCCATACATGGGAATGATCAAGGAAGAGGAACAGCGGATCAACCCCTTCGTACCATATCACGCGCTGCGGCTCATGCCATGGCCGGTGATACAGTTATTGTTCATGCGGGAGTATACAGAGAGTGGGTTAACCCGGCTAATGGAGGAACAGCGGAGCATAGAATCGTATATCGATCCGCAGGAGACGGAGAAGTAGTGATTACAGGAGCTGAGCGGGTTACAAACTGGAAGTCTGAAGGAGACCATGTTTGGAGCACAGAAGTGCTCAATTCCCTCTTTTCCGTTCGCAATCCCTATGAGGTAGAGCTTAGTGGAGACTGGTTGTTTGACGGGCCCTTCCCAATTCATCTCGGCGATGTCTATTTGGATGGCAAATCATTGTATGAATGCGATAGTATTGAAAGCGTTAACAACCCTGAAGTTTGGTCCGAAGCCAAGTATCCCAAGGATTCATTGTTAAAATGGTATGCCGAGGTTGGTTCTACGACAACAAAAATCTGGACCAACTTTGGTGGAAAAGATCCTCGTACGGAAAACGTAGAGATTAATGTACGTCCTTATTGCTTCTGGCCTGAGAAACCGGGAATTAACTACATCACCGTAAGCGGTTTTACTCTGCGTCAAGCCTCCCCCCAATGGGCACCACCTACAGACTACCAGGAAGGTTTAATTGGACCTCACTGGAGCAAGGGCTGGATTATTGAGAACAATATAATCAGTGAATCCAAATGCGTTGGTATTAGCCTGGGTACCGAAATCGGCACAGGGCACACCAAGTCTTTGGAGAAGCATAGTAAAGGCGGTACTCAACGTGAACAGGAGGTTATTTTACGAGCATTACGCTCCGGCTGGCATAAGGATAATATCGGCAGTCACATTGTTCGAGGTAATGTAATTCATGATTGTGAACAGGCAGGTATTGTGGGTCATATGGGAGCAGCCTTCAGCCACATATATCAGAACCGAATTTATAATATTCACCACAAACGACTCAGACACGGTGCCGAAGTTGCGGGAATTAAGCTTCATGCTTCCCTGGATACTCAAATTAGCGAAAATATAATGTATAGCTGTTACCGTGCGCTTTGGCTTGACTGGCAGGCACAGGGCACTCGCATCAGCCGTAATGTATTTTTTGACAATCTTTCGGAAGACCTCTTCGTTGAGGTTTGCCATGGTCCATATATGGTCGATCATAACCTATTTCTCTCTCCGATGAATTTCAGAAATATGGCTCAGGGCGGGGCATTTGCTCATAATTTGTTTGCAGGCCGATTTGTAGTTCGTTCCGAAATTACTCGTATTACGCCATATCACTTCCCTCACGAGACGGCCATGGCCGGATACTCCAATATCACTGGAGGCGACGACAGGTACTACAACAATATCTTTATAGGTGACAACGATCCTAATAGGGAGCCTGTGCCCATCACCTTTTTTGAGCATCTTCCACTTAAACCAAGGGATGAAGTTGGAGAGGATGGGAAGACGGTCATGGATGGTGTTCCGGACAATTCCATATGTTATCTTCATGCTGTGGGACTTGCCGGCTACGATCAACATCCGGATGTGAAAGATAAGAAATGGTGGGAATACACCAAAGAGGAGCTTATGGAGCTTGGCGATGCCGCGAAGGATTTCTTTATAGGTAATGCCGTTCTTCCGGTGGCTATGGGTGGCAATGTATTTCTTAACGATGCGGTTCCAAGTCGTCACGAATCCCAAGCGAAGATAGTTGCACAGAAGGGTATGAACGTTGAGATTGATCCTGCGCTAGGTAAGGTGCACATTCAGATCCATGAGCCCGAATTGCTTCGGAGAACTTCTGCAATGTTAGTTACCACGGATCTGCTTGGAAAGACTTATCACGCCGATATGAAGTATGAGGAGCCGGACAGCAGTCCATATCATTTTGACTCCGATTTCTTCGGAACAAAGAGACCCGATGCAGATGTTACACCTGGTCCCTTTGAATTAACCGAACAGGGTACGATTGATTTTGATATTTAAGTTTATGATTGTGGGTCCAGTCATTTCAGGTGATTGGATCTTTTTTGTATGTAAAGCCTCTATTCCGCTAATCGGGATAGAGGCTTTAATTGGTGAACGATGCTCTGTTTTCTTTCGGGTGATCTCTATTTTTATCAAAAGCATTCCGCTGTTACTTGTGGTACGGTTCACCACGATTTATCTTCACCGCGCGATAAATCTGCTCCACCAACACCAGCCGCATAAGCTGATGCGGCAGGGTCATGCGCCCGAAGCTCAAGCGCTGCTTCGCGCGGCACAACACCTCTTCGGAGAGCCCATGGCTTCCTCCGATGACAAACACGACATGGCTCGTCCCATATGTGCCGAGCTTGTCGATCTCCAATGCCAGCTCCTCAGAACTCCAGAGCTGGCCATCCAATGCGAGCGCGACAACATGCGCCTCGCTCTTCACATGCGCGAGGATGCGTTCGCCCTCGCGCTCCTTTACCGCCCGAACCTCAGCCTCGCTCAGGGTATCGGGCGCCTTTTCGTCTGCGACCTCGATCATCTGAAACTTGATGTACGGGGCGAGCCGCTTGGCATATTCCTGAATGCCCAGCGTCAGATATTTTTCCTTCAATTTGCCTACGCCAATAATCTGAATAAACATGAAAATTCATTCCTCCTAAATTGTCTTGCCAGATATTCTATAAGTAAGATGCTTCTTAGCATCGTTTGTCACAACTCATAATACCTATACTACACATTTCTCCAAATGCTAACGAACCCCACACACCTTAATCAGCCCCATTTCGGCTACTTTAAAATCTAACGAATCTAAAACACGCTATCCCAGTCAAAATGAGCGTTCTCCACCTCTTTCGAGGCCTTTTCAGTAATATAACGTGTCTACAATTCGTTAGATTTCAACCAGGCGGTGTTTGTCTCAAATAAGGCGTCTCCGGTTCGTTACAGCTACTCGGCCGGTCTCACACCCACGTCCCTACCACATCGCCGTCACCCAACATCACTTTCCCCATGCCCAAGCGGCTTCCATTTCTATTACCTATACACCTTGCAACGCTGCTACAACCTAGTTCATTCCCAACTTGGAACTCGGCACCTACCTACCTTATTCTTTTCCTACTCTCACCTACTCCCACGTTAACCCCTATAACCCTCGCCCAGCTCCACGCTGCCTACAACCACTACCAATTCCCCACAAAGACAAAAAGAGCGCTCATCACGCTCTCCTTGGCTTCTTGCTGTGATGTTCATACCGGATGGAAAGTCAGCCAGAAACGCCACCTAAGTCACGCCTCCGGCCACCAAATTCCTACAGTACGCTAAACGACGAGGAATTCCGCATGCTGTTCGCACTCGGCACATTTCGCAGGCGGGTCCCAGTCGGCAAATTCCGTCTCCTTCAGATCAACGATATCTGGAGCGTCCTCATACTCATCGACAAACATGTCGATGGCAATGTCCACGTGTTCTTTGCATACAACGTACATCCGTTAAGCATCCTTTCTGTAACCAGCTATGTTCCCGATTCACAACCGCTTATCCCATTACAGGATAGCCACTTCTCAGTTCTATCACACCTGCCGCCGAAAAGAAACCCCCAGCCCTAATTTATCGTGCCCAACCTCCACCAAACCCCTCCATTCGCCGTAAAAGAACACAAAAAGCATCCCTTCCAGATACCTCCACGGTACCCTGAAAAGAATGCTCCTTAATCCACGCTCTTTAATTCAATCCCGACTGCGCCTTCGTCAACAGCTTCCCACCTTGAAAAGCTATAACCGCATTGGCACCATTGCCGGCTGTGCCTTTATAGTTGTACACCACCATGTTCTCCGCTTCACTCAGCGCTTCACCTTCGCCTCCGAGGATCTCGATGACATCTCCCACCGACATGCCTACCTCAAGCTTCTCATACTGGGCAAAGGTAATCAGTACCCCGTCGCCTTTCCCGGCCGATCCGTTGTTTCCCGATGTTACAGGCGTTTGACCACCAGTCTCACCCACCGCAATCACACTTGTACTCAGCTCATTCAACTTGGTCTCAAGTGCTGCGATCTTTTGCTCCTGCTCAACGCTCTTGGCTCCCTGCTCCACCAGTTTCTTCTCAAGCCCTGCAATCTTCTCTTGCAGAGCACTTGTATCTACAGATGATCCTGTCGTAGCTACCTCAGACCCACAGGCGGACAACATAAACAGGGACAGAGCCAAACTCGTTCCCCCAAGCATCTTTTTCTTCAAATGTTTCATCAAAAATACCCCTTCCATTCTGAAATAAAAATATGATCGACAAACAGAAGTTATTTCATCAGCGACCGTCTCCAACATATTGACAACAGTTTACCACAGCCCTAGTCTTATGTATCTGCTCCTTTGGCTCCGGGTCTAACTGATCAGGAGAATATAAAAATGGTTGATCTACTCATTTACTGTCGAATGAACAAGTCCACTCATAGTCGTCCAGTGGTAAGTACCAGTTAAGTACTCCTTTTCTTATTTAATTACGACCTAACCCACCCCTTACAATCAAGCATTGCGTAATGCTCATCATCCAACAACTAAAAAAGAGTGGTCAGTTGATCTGATCACTCTTCTAGCATTCCCTATTTCAATCCGTGCAACAGTATAGGCTCGCTCGTTGAACTTCCCTTACTCCGGTTTATCCGTCAGCTTCACCGATACTTTCTCCGCTTTGCCATCCCGGTAGAAGGTTACTTCGATGGTATCCCCAATCTTCTTCTCATCGTACAGATACTTCCGCAGATCCAGCGTGGAGGTAATTTTTTGCCCGTCAAATTCCGTAATGACATCATTCAGCTTCATACCTGCTTCCGACGCCGGACCGGATGCTTCCAACACAACCACGCCGCTGTCCACATGAGATGGCAGCTTCAGATCTTTACGCTGCTCGTCATCCAGTGGTGCATAAGGGTTGCTCAGATCCACCGTGTACACGCCCAGGTATGGACGAGATACTTTGCCGTTTAGTAGCAGGGAATCTACCGTTTTCATCACTTCGTTCATCGGAATCGCGAAGCCGAGACCTTCAACGCCCGTATCCGAGATCTTCATCGTGTTGATGCCGACCACTTTGCCGTTCAGATCGACCAAAGCACCGCCGCTATTACCTTCATTAATCGCCGCATCCGTCTGGATCACGTTTTGCTCCCAGTCGTACACCCCGTCCTGATTAATCGATACAGGTAGAATACGATCCGTATAACTGACAATTCCGGATGTCAGCGTACCACCCAGACCGAGCGGATTCCCGATCGCCAGCACCGTTTGACCGCGCTGAAGTTTGCTGGAATCACCGATCTCCGCGACTGCACCCAGCCCTTTATCTTCTGCGGATAATACCGCAATGTCACTTACCCGGTCTTTACCAACCAGCTTCGCTTTGTGTGTCTCCCCATCTACGGTCACAATCTCCAGATCACTCGCACCCTCCACGACGTGGTGGTTGGTCATAATGTAGGCCTTGCCATCTTCCTTCTTGAAAATGACCCCTGAGCCCAGCGCCGAATCTTCCACCGATAGACTGCTACCCGTTTTATGGTTCACAATGCTCACCACGGAAGGACGAACTTGGGCTGCCGCCTGGATAATCCGGTCGTATGGATCAGCTGCCTGCGCTGTCTGTGCACCGCCTCCACCACCGTTGCCTGTAGCATTCGCCAGCGGTAACGATGTGGGCTGTGTGATGAAGCTAAACAGCGTAACGGTCACGATGGAGCTGATCACCGAGCTGATCACAGCAACTTTCACTGTGGAACTGATTCCCGTACGCGATCTGCGCGGATTGCTCCAGCGGTCACGTCCACGTGCTCTGCCTCCAGGGCGGATGATCTGAAGTTTGCCTTTCTGTTCAGGTTCGGCGCGTCTTGATACTTTGGTTGAATAAAAATCGTCTCCAAACAATCCCATCGTGATCCTCTCCCCTTCGTTGTCACGCATCAAGACCCTGACTGCCGCCTAAGTTGTCGCATGGATCAACGATGGAGTTCTCACATACACCACTCCGCCAACAGACGAACCTTCCGATCGCTGTTACTCACAAATTTTTTTGATCCCCTCTTCCAAGGTAAAAATTTGTTCCTAAAGGCGAACACTCTGTTTCTTCAGGTTTCTTCTGTCGTCTTCGTTACGTGAAGACTCCAACGGTTTCCCATGCTTTTTTGCATTTTTATAAAATGGTCTTGCATATCGCCGCATCCCGGCATCAAATCAAGATACAGCGTCTATGTACAACAGAACGGACACGCCATTCTGTCAGTGACTCTATCAATCATGCTCTCGCATTCTATGACATGCCATTTCACACGCAAAACAGCCAAAATCACAATGCTCCTCATATACTAAACACGTCAAATCAAAAAAAGTTGCATATTTACGAAAATTGAAGCAAATTTCCGCTATAACGCGCTTAACAATAAAGGTCCATAGTATCTATCACCACAAAATCCGGTCCGCTAAGCGCCATTTTGGCAAATTTGAATAACTTTTTCACCCCTGCATAGTCACAGGTTCAGCATACACGTCTCATCACACAAATGTTAGCGGCAAAAAGAGGAATGTTTTCCACCAAGCCTGACTACAATAATAGTAAAAGACAATTCGAAGCTTCATAGAGGAGGATATATATGGATCGCACACGTACACTCACAGCCATGGATGAAGTTCATATGGCGGCCAAGCTGGCCGATCTCAAGGAAGAACACTATCGCAATACCCTTGCACTCAGTACCATCATTGAACTACTTATTGATAAAGGCATCCTAACCCGCGAGGAAGTCGAGCGCAAAGCCGCCGAACTGGACAGCTTTATGGCTCACCCACCCTATCCCATGGCGTAGGACGGTCGTAATACGTATCACAGAGTTTGAACTCATGGTCCCGATAAAAGCATCCACGGCTCTCCATCGCGTCGCGCACCGACATTTTTGCCAAGTCCATCATATTATGATCTCGGCTAAGATGTGCCAGATACGTGCGCTTGATGCGTCCGTTCATCAGTTCACTAAGCGCTGCCCCTGCCGCTTCGTTCGACAAATGCCCAATGTCGCTCAAAATCCGGCGCTTGGTGTTCCATGGATAACGTCCCATACGCAGTAATTCGACATCATGATTCGCCTCCAGCACCAGCACATCAGAATCAGAGATGGCATCGCGAACCTTGTCGCTCATGTATCCAAGATCTGTTGCAACAGATAGCTTCTCCGTGCCATCATCGAAAGTGTACCCTACCGGCTCCGCTGCATCATGTGAGATCCCAAAGGATTCCACGCGCAGTGACCCAAAATCATGCTTTTCACCCGTCTCAAATACCCTCCGGTTTTCCTCTGGAATCGCCCCAACCGACTTCTCCAGTGCCGCCCACGTATTCAGATTTGCGTAGATTGGTAAATTATATTTCCGAGACATCGCGCCTAGTCCTTTAATGTGATCGGAATGTTCATGTGTAACCAGAATCCCGTCCAATTCTGCCCCAGAAATCTCCCTTTCCTGAAACAGTGCATCCAATCGCTTCGCACTAAGACCAGCGTCAATCATGAGAGAGGTACCCCCATGTTGTATGACTGTGGCATTACCTGTCGAACCGCTGGATAACACGGTAAAATATATCCCCATAACGCATTACTCCCCTGGTTTGTCTGTCTTGGGACTGAATACATCCCCACTGATGCCCTGCACGTACAACACTTCGCCACTTTCCAGCACGAACCGCCATGCCGGCATCGCTACCTGTATATCTGAATTGAACAACTGGCCGTAATAGCCCAGCTGAATATCTTTGACAATTGCATCATTTGGCAAAAAGTTCTCGATCAGCGTTCCCAGCGCCTTCGACGCCGGAAGCACCTGCTGATCGCTCTCCTCTGCGGTTGTAATCCGCACCGGAGTCTGACGGTAACCTGTTATTTTCTGGTCGCTGTAGAATAGCTCCAGACTCACATTGAAGAGCGGCCATTTGCCATCGACCAGTGGGTGAAGCACAAAAGCCCCATCCTCGGCCATCAGCTGATCCAGCCGGTATGTCCCGATCTGTGGAATCTCACGCTCTAATGCATCTTCCAGCTCACTCTGCGAGAAGATCAGCTTGCTATCTACAGGCTGTTCCAGTTCCATATCCACGCCAGCCCTGTCCTCTTCAATGAACTCATAGGACAACTTTGGCAGCTTCGGCGTTTCATTTGGAATCGGAGCCAGTACCTGGATACCCTTCTCTTCCATCGCCTGCTGTGTATTATCTGCCAGTGAGGTGAAGTCCAGATTGGCTCCGGCCGTCTCTCGCGCATCCATCCAGATCTGGTATCCCAGCACCAGATTGAGCAGCAGAAAGGCATAGATCAACACATTTTTCGCCCGTCCCCAATCCAAAACGTTCCCCCCCTAACTTAGCTGCTTGCAATACTTTCTCAAGTTGCCTACACCTTCCACCGTAACTGGCCGTTTATAGCCTTTGAACTTAAAGCTATACGATAACGGAGAGGGCAGAAATAACCTGAAGAAGCGGAGCGTTCGCCTTTACCACCAGATTTCTCCCGTGTTAAAAGGGAATCCAAGAAATCTGGGGGTAACAGCGATCGGAAGGTTATTCTGCACGCGTAGTGATAAAGTACAGCTACTCTTTGGTTCAAAGACTATAACCTATCAAGATACGGTAGTTTCCTCACCATTTCCGAATCGAATAACCCATACCGGGATCAGCTTTAGTCCGTCCTCAATCGAAGAAGGACGATATGCCGGGTACACGTCCACGACTTGGCGATTCTCACCTGCTACCTTTTTAATAAGAGCCTTCAGCTTGTCTCCGCCAGGCAATTTGACCGATTTCTTCGTCTCTGCACCTTCGTTCAGGTATTCCAGTGATCGCTCATAGCTGGATACCGTCTCCTGCTGCATCTCCATGCTGATCGTGCCAAAGCGGAACTGCATGGAATCCATAATCGGATAACTGCCGTAGTACTGCTGGAATTCAAGCTGTGTCTTGCTGTCAGCGGTCTCCAGCATCATGCGCGACCTGCCTTTCCAGCCGCCATGCTGATTCACAAAATCAACCGCAGACAGTGCATCCTTCGCGGGATCAATCTGTCCCGCAGGCGGTGCCGCCGGATCAGTGTAACTGATCCAGCGCTGTTCCTGTTTTACCTGCAGACTACGTTTACTGTCCGTGTAGATCTCCGATCCATCTTTTTCCCGGATGTTTCGGGTCATACTTGGATCGAAGAACAGACTACGCTGCATCTGCTCAACCGTGAACTGACCTGTTGGCACATCCGCCTCAATCGTCTCCAGAGCTTCCGCCGGGATATAATACCCACCGTCCATCAGTGTATATGGCGTCCAGTTCGCACCAAAGTCTACATGCTGCTGCACGTCTTGCACTGTCAGGTCCGCCTGCGTTGCTTCATATACCACGTCTCCCTTGGCGCTGAAGAACAGCGCATGGGCCTTCGTTTCATTTTTGGACGTATAGATCGAGATTCGGTTAATCGTCTCCCCTTGGAACAAGGAATCCGTCCCAAGCCTCATCACCCGCTGTAACAATGCTACGGGAATACCCTCTTTGAACGATAGTTCAAACCCAGGGTTCTCCTTGCGAATCTGATCCCAGTTCACTGATTGCACGCTCCGGCGCTGAAAATCATCGAACGCCCGCCCCTGTAACCGTGAATAGATCAACTGATAGAACGTATTGCCAGGGTAAAACACCGTATGTTTATCCTCACCCAGATGAATAATCATCTGATCGGGGAAAATCAATTCTTCAATATTGCGTTCCTGACCCATATTTTCCGTCTTCACATAGTTCGTCTCTGACGTCACAATGGAATCCCCGCCTCCGGGCAAACGGTAGATCAGGAAATAACTCTGAACCAGACTGGCTACAACAAGGGCAGCAAGCACCAAGGATTTAATCCGTTCCTTCACGGTGCTCACCCCCTTTCTCACGCATCGGCAGTGTGAACGTTACTGTCGTTCCCACATCTACCTCAGACTCCAGAGAGATGCTGCCATCATGTGCCTTCACAATTTCCCGGGCAATGGACAGTCCCAGCCCTGTGCCTCCCATACTGCGGGAACGAGCCTTGTCCACCCGATAAAACCGCTCAAAAATGCGATCCAAATCACGCTGTGGGATACCCATTCCGGTATCCGATACCGAGATGGCAAGTGTGTGTTCATCACTGCGTCTAGCCGCAATCGTAATAGTGCCGCCTTCCAATGTATATTTCAGCGCATTGGACACGACATTATCCAGCACCTGATCAATCTGATCGCGATCCAGCGGAACAGCCGGAATATCATTCTCCACAGATAATACAGGCTGAATATCCTTCTGATGCATCTGGAACGAGAATCGATCGGTCACTTCCTCCAGCATTTCCAGAATATCAGTTGGCTGTTTACGTAGCATGGCTTCTTTGGAATCAAGCCGCGATAAATGCAACAGATCCGTAACCAGTCGTATCATTCGCTCCGTCTCGTTCTGAATAACACCCACGAAACGACCGGCAAGCTGCGGATCTTCCAGTGCACCGTCATCCAGCGCTTCCGCGTAACTCTTGATCGTGGTCAGTGGTGTACGCAGTTCATGGGATACATTGGCCACGAATTCACGCCGGGATGCCTCAAGTTCTTCCTGCTCCGTAACATCCTGAAGTACGGCAATCGTTCCCGTGATCCCCCGTTCACGCCGATGAACCGGTGTAAACGTCATCCGAATGACCACAGGTTCTTCTTGTCCTGCGGGTGCAATCTGCAGCAACGTTGAACCTGTGAAACCACTCGCGAGAGCTTCCGCATCCTCCGGATCAATGCCGAGTAATATAGCGAAGTGTCTTCCTTCAATATCCGCAGGATGCATACCCAGAATGCTGCTGGCACGACGGTTTACGAGAATGACTTTACCGTACTCATCCGTAGCCACTACACCATCACTCATATTGGTCAGAATGGAGGTCAGCTTCTCCTTCTCCTCTTCATTCTGGGAGAGTGCATCTCGAAGCCTGCTGGTCATATAGTTAAAAGCCCGACTGAGCTGACCAATCTCATCCGTGCCAAATACAGGTGTCTGCTGATCGAAGTTACCTTCTGCGACCGCTGTCGCTCTCCGAGTCACTTCCTTAATCGGCTGCGTTATCGTATGGGACAAGATCACGCCAAGTACCGCCGTTAGCACCAAGGCAATCAAAATGCCGGAGATAAAGATTTTGTTGATTCCCTCCATCGTGGAATACAGCTCGTTCATGGATGCCGCGATGTAGACCGCACCAATGATCTTGCCGCCGGACAGCACCGGCTTGGCGACGACCTTTTTGCGAACATTATCCTCGTCCACGATATATTCCTCATTGTCCCGAATACCTTGCAGCGCACGACTGACGACAGTCTGGGTATTTTTGCGCCCGACATAATCCGAATGTGAACTTAGCGAGGTCGTCAGTACTTTGCCGCTGGCATCCAGCACCTGAATCTCGGCACCATTAATGTTGAACAGGTTGTTCACCAGCACACGCAGATTTTCCGTTTTGTCCTCGCCAGCTTCTGCTTCTCCACCCGCCATCGTCTCCCCCACGAGAACCGATAGCATTTCCGCACGCGCCTGCAAGTCTTCCGTAAAGTTACTCGTTAGTGAGTTCTTCATCGCGCTCACAAAATAAACGCCGATCAATTGCATCGCAATCAGAATCAGCAGTACATAGATAATTATCAATTTCGCCTGAATCGTTCGGAAGAACGAGAATCGCGCGAATCGGCCCATTATATCCCCACGCTTTTGGCACTGCGCACGAGATAACCGAGCCCGCGGCGTGTCAGAATCGTTTCCGGTTTGCTTGGATTCTCCTCAATCTTCTCACGCAGACGACGAATCGTAACATCCACGGTGCGTACATCGCCGAAATATTCATATCCCCACACCGCTTGCAGCAGATGTTCTCGTGTCATAACCTTGCCGGAATGCTTCGCCATATAATAGAGAAGTTCGTACTCACGGTGGGTCAGATCGAGCGGTTCCCCGCCTTTGTAAGCCGTATACATGTCCATATCAAACGCCAGATCAAATAGTCGCATGACCTGCTTTTCCTCATCTTCCGGCGCTTCGGCCGTAATCGCAAGCTTTTGCCGTCTGCGCATCTGTGCCTTCACCCGTGCAAGCAACTCACGCGTACTGAATGGCTTCGTCACGTAATCATCCGCGCCCAGTTCCAGACCAAGCACCTTGTCGATCTCGCCATCCTTGGCGGTAAGCATAATGATTGGCATCTCCAGATGAGCGCGCACCTCACGACAGACATCCATACCATCCTTGCCCGGGAGCATCAGATCCAGCAGCATCAGATCCGGTTTCTCGGATAACGCCAGTTCAACCGCACGAATGCCATCAAATGCACAGATGACCTCGTACCCCTCTTTTTCCAAATTAAACTTCAGAATGTCCGCGATGGGTTGTTCATCGTCCACCACCAAAATCTTCCCCTGCATCGGCTAAGTTCACCCCTATATCCTGCTTAATCCGCATTAGCGTTTATATCTCTCTTCTATGTTTAGCTTGTACCAAGCCTGCTTGATTTGTTTCTCTAGGTTGTTGTTTATACTCTCTAGTTTAACATACCTGAAGCACCGTCACATCCCGATCGGAGGGTTGGAAGGTCTTTCATCTGAAAATTTTTTACAGCAGCAAAAAACAAGGCCAGCATTATAGCCAACCTTGCTCTACTTAAGCTCTATATTAGTTCAGATACGTTAACGGATTTTCTACCGTTCCATTCTTAATAATCTCAAAATGCAGATGTGTTCCAGTCGAACGACCCGTGTTGCCCATAACGCCGATACTCTCGCCTTTTTCAACCACTTGTCCAACCTTAACGCCAATGCTGTTCAAATGTCCATACAGTGTTTCGTATCCGTTACGGTGGTTAATAATGATGACATTACCATAACCACTTTTCTGTCCTGCAAAAGTAATTACACCCTCATCAGACGCTTTCACATCGCGGTTACCTACCAGATCGACACCTTTGTGCTGGCGACCCCAACGTTGTCCAAAGCTGCTGCTCATCGTTGCATTTGATACCGGCCAAGCAAATTCACCTGTGCCCTCACCAACAACTTTTGTTCCGCTAAGGACTACTTCAGTTACAGCTGCTTTAATCACTTCCTGGCCAAGCCATTCCTCCTGAACAACTTCACCATTTTCTTTTGTTATACGGTATTGCATGCTTTTCAAGCCACTCTGTCCTGGGCGCACAACTTTTGTTGTACCTGCTTTCAACTCGTCACTTTTGCGCACTTCCACTTGCGGTTTGATCTCAATCTGTTCAACAACCTGCTCAACCGATTTAACGGTTACCGCCGGTTTTGGAACGGTCAAGGTCAGTTCGTCTCCGATTTGAAGCGACGTTTCCTTGATGCCCGGATTATGCTTACGAATCTCGCTTTGTGTAATTTCATACTTGGCAGCGATCGAAGAGATTGTATCTCCTTCACGAACCACATAAGTTACAGGCGCGTCTTTACCAACGGTTAATGCTTTAACCGCCTCGGACACATCCCATATTTTGTTTGGATCAGCCTTCACCACATCTGTCGCTACATCTTCCTTGATGCCTACAGACTTCAGGGTTGTGCTAGGTCCCTCCTCTTTCTTCGGGGAGTTAGCCGATACCGACTTCGTCTTCAGCGAACTTCGCACAGCCGATGCCGATATGTATTTGCTCTGCACTTGTTCCAGGATTGCATCAGCTGTTGCCTGATCCTTCACAATACCAATGACTTCACCATCTACATTAAGCTCCACACCTTTGGCGTAGGCTGTCAGCATGTCACCCAGTTTGTCCAGCGTCTCGTCACTGTTCACTTCAGGTTTGTACGCTCTTACCGTTTCGGTTGTGATGCCATCCGTGTTCAGCACCATCTCTGCATCCGGATATTTATGTTGATATTCCTCAGTTTTGTCTGTAAATAGTTGTTGTAATTGTGCCTCATCTGCAATGGTACCAATCTCGCTACCTTTAACCATTACTTTATAGTACGGTACGGTGTTTGCAGTAACATATTGTTTGCCTGCGAACCCGAGCGATGCTGCGATGAATACACCACATGCTGCTGTAATGATCCATTTGCGCGAGGCCAGAACGCGCTTCTTATTCACACTGAAGGTGGACATGCTCATGTTGTTTTTGTCTTCGGCCGTCCGGTGTTCCCCGGATTGTTCGTGTACCCGGTCTTTGCCCGGTTGGCGTATGCCTCTGAAACCTTTCATGATTCTCTCCTTTTCAGCACTTCTCAGTTCGCATTTCTGTCAAGACATCACCCATCGTGTCTGTCCCATGCTCGTTGATACTTGTATTGGTTGTCCGCAAAACCGGACTTTAGCTGCGCTCTCAAAAGTGTCAAAATTTTAACCTTTTATCACACCCGTATACTTTAACACAGGTTTTACACTCATTTCAACTCTACACGTCACACCGCAAAGCCACGCCACGCTTGGTTTCCCTGTATTATCCATAAGATAGTATGGCTGATCCATCACCCATTATGCCTCAACATCCGCTGTACTATGTACTTTTGTTCGCAAATTAAGACTAGGTTCTAAGACCCAGTGAAATATGCTTTATTTTTCATAAAAATACAAATAAAATCCCTCACCAGATCAACTCTGATAAGGGATTACGTAAACAACCTGTTTGTGGTTTATCTTAAACTGGATTTCATCTCATGCCACAATAGAAATTTAACTTTTATGTCTCTATTCTTTGACTGCAAGAATTACAAATCGCTTCTGCTGTACTTCCCAGAATCCATTGTGCTCCATCTCCATATGAATATCCATTAACGGCTCACGGAACTGTTCCACTTTGAAATCAGGTACTTGCCACGGGATGGTCTTTAGATAATAGACCAGTGCCCCATATCATAGAAACCTACATATCTTATTCCGTTTGCAGTACTTCCATCAGGTTGTCATACTCTTCACTGGTCAGGTACTTCGAGATCACCTGTTCAATCTCACGTAATTCCTGTTCCGTTAGGCCACCTTCCATGGCACCTGAGATCTGCTGCATTTCTTTTTGTGGCAGCTTGTTCATGAGCAGGCTGAAGATTTTTTCTTTCTCCTCTGCTGGCAGCTTGTCCTTCGCTCCTGTAATGTCATCCGGTGATACAACAATGGCATCATTGCCTGAAGAAGCACTACCGCTGGTCGCTCCGGTTCCGTTCCCTGAAGCTGAACTACTACCCGGATCTGTTCCTGAGTCATTACCCGTGCCCGTATCCGTCCCATTGCCTGCACTTGTGCCTGAGTTTGATCCTACGGTCGTATCTGTACCTGAACCTTCCCCTGTGCCCTCGTTTGAGCCGCTCCCTTGGGACGCATTATTGCCTGCATCTACGCCAGATTGACCGCTCTCCGTCCCATTCCCCATAACTGAAACAGCATCTTCCGGAACCTGCTCTTCGTCCGCTCCTGTCGGCTGGTCTGTCGTCCCATTTCCTGATTTGTTCCCTTCACTAGTTTTATCGCCCAAGGCACCTTGAAACATGGCGGTTAACCCCATGGGTTGACCTTCCCACTGAATATTGAAACTCGCGAGTAGCGACTTCGCATATGACTGTACAATTAATCCGGTCGTGAGCAGTGTCAGTGAACTGACCAGCAACACGGTTAGCACGATTTTGACAAACCACACAAGCAACTTCATTCCGTTCTCTCCCTCCGATTATCCCACCCGTCTAACATGCGCATGTTGGGGTCTGTGACTCTACTGTTAACCAGTATTGACGGAAATCTCGAGATTATATCCAAAAAACATCCAAAAAACCTCCAGTCATCGCTATAAAAGCAACAACTGGAGGCTTAACATGCCTAAGTCGGCAGAGGATCCTATTTTATAATTCAAGAAACAATCTCTCTATTTCTTCGATTACTCGTAGATTGGAAGAACTTGATTCGTTTGCTCACGGTTACGACCAACGGAGAAGATGGCAATTGGAATGCCTGTCAGTTCGGAAACACGTTTCACATAATTCTGTGTGTTCACTGGCAGGTCTTCAAGTTTCTTCGCTCCAGTGATATCTTCGCTCCAGCCTGGCATCTCTTCGTATACCGCTTCACATTCTGCCAGCATTTTGAGGCTTGCCGGATAGTGTGTGATGACCTCGCCGCGGAATTTGTATCCCGTGCAGATTTTTACGGTCTCCAGACCTGTCATTACGTCCAGAGAGTTCAGGGACAGACCTGTGATTCCACTGACACGACGCGCGTGGCGAACAACAACACTATCGAACCAACCTACACGACGTGGACGTCCAGTTACCGTACCGTACTCATGTCCAGTCTCACGGATTTGGTCACCGATTGCATCATGCAATTCCGTAGGGAATGGGCCATCTCCTACACGGGTTGTGTAGGCTTTCGCTACCCCAATGACTTGCTGAATACGAGCCGGTCCTACGCCAGAACCGATACATACGCCACCTGCGGACGGATTGGATGATGTAACAAATGGATAAGTTCCTTGATCAAGGTCCAACATAACGCCTTGTGCACCTTCAAACAATACTTTTTTGTCCTCATCAATATATTCGTTCAGAACAACGGATGTATCACGTACGTAAGGACGCAGAATTTCAGCATATCCGAGGTAATCTTGCAGAATCTCTTCCACATCAACAGGCTGGCCACCGTAGACTTGCTCGATGACACGGTTCTTTTCTTTGACCAGATGACGCAGTTTCAGTTCGAAATCTTCAGCATCCATCAGGTCAACCATCCGAATACCAATACGAGCTGATTTGTCCATGTAACATGGGCCAATTCCTTTGCCAGTCGTACCAATTTTGTTCGGACCTTTGCTCTCTTCTTCCAGTGCATCCAATACCATGTGATATGGCAGGATGATATGTGCGCGCTCACTGATGGACAGGTTCTTCGTTGTGAAATCATTGTCATGAATATAGTTAATTTCTTCGATGAGTGCCTTCGGGTTGATAACCATTCCGTTACCAATAACACACGCTTTATCCGTGTAGAAAATCCCTGATGGAATCATCGTCAGTTTATATTTTTTGTTATCAATCAGAATTGTATGACCCGCATTGTTACCACCTTGATAACGAGCCACCACATCAGCGCTCTCCGCCAAATAATCCGTGATTTTACCTTTTCCTTCGTCTCCCCATTGCGTTCCCACTACAACTACCGTTGACATAGTTAACATTCCTCCGTGGGTGCCTTGCGCACCTTTGTATTGGTCTGTCCGTCCTCTATCCCGGCAGGCGTGTTACGCAATAAACCGACTGAGAAGCGTGCTAACGGACAGTAAAAATGTCCTTCCGTTACATTCAAGGGAAGGTTTGCGCTGCTTTAACGCAGCAGTATTAGTGTACCAGTACCCTTTTTCAAAGTCAAATCAAATGGCGAACAATTAGATATAGTACAACCGTAATGTTCGGGATTTACCCATTAATTCAACACAAAAAACCGGAGACTTCAGTCCAAGCTTGCTTGACTGCTATCACCGGTTCAAGGATACCCATTTCAATGTGAATCTGTATCTGGTATTTATAACAAATGTTTGAGTTCAGTTGCTCTAATGGTTGATCTTCGGGACAGACGATTTTGGCTTCTTGATCGAAGCCGTCAGCACCTGCCCATTACATCGCGAAGGCATCATTGTGTGCCCTCTCGTAATTGACGAATTTATTAAAGTTTTTCAGGAAGACCAGTTCTACCGTACCTACCGGACCGTTACGCTGTTTAGCGATAATGATCTCGATAATATTTTTCTTCTCGGTCTCCTGGTTATAGTAGTCATCCCGGTACAGGAACGCTACGATGTCGGCATCTTGCTCGATCGAACCCGATTCCCGCAAGTCACTCATCATCGGACGTTTGTCCTGACGTTGCTCTACACCCCGGCTCAGCTGGGACAAGGCAATAACTGGAACTTCCAGTTCTCGGCCAATCTGTTTCAGTGTACGTGAAATCTCGGATACCTCTTGTTGACGGTTCTCCCCTGCTTTACCACGTCCACTAATCAGTTGAAGATAGTCGATTAGGATCATGCCAAGGCCTTTCTCTTTCTTCAGACGACGGCACTTCGCACGAATATCCGCTACGGTAATCCCTGGCGTATCATCTATGAAGATGTTGGCTTCTGATAAAGCTGCAATACCCATCGTCAGCTTCTGCCAGTCTTCATCACCCTTGAAATCACCCATACGCATCACGCTGGCATCCAGGTTGGCTTCCGCACAGATCATACGTTGCACCAGCTGGGCGGCTGACATCTCCAGACTGAAGATGGCTACCGTCTCCTGGGCCCGAATGGCAACGTTCTGAGCGATATTCAGGGCGAATGCCGTCTTACCTACGGAAGGACGGGCCGCTACAATGATCAAGTCACTGCGCTGGAATCCGGCAGTCATCTTGTCCAGATCGATGAACCCTGACGGAATACCTGTCGTTGTACCCTTATTCTGATGAAGTGTTTCCACACGATCGAATACTTCCATCAGTACGTCCTGAATGGCTATAAAACCACTGCTGGAGCGACGGTTGGAGATCTCCAGAATGCGACGTTCAGCTTCTCCGAGCATCGCTGCAACATCTTCGCCGCCTGTATATCCTTCACTCACGATCTGGGTTGCCGTGCGAATCAGGCGACGCAGCATCGATTTCTCTTCAATAATCTGAGCGTAGTAGTCTACGTTCGCGGCTGTAGGTACACCATGGGCTAGCTTAGCCAGATAACTAACGCCCCCGATGTCCTCCAGCTCACCTTTATCCTTCAGAAGCGAAGTCAGTGTCACGAGGTCAATCGGTTGATTTCCCTCACCAAGCTGGATCATCGCTTCAAAGATTAATTGATGTGGCTTATCATAAAAATCCTCGGTTTGCACCCGTTCCATCGCTGTAATCAGGGCCTCGCCCTGCAACAGGATTGCACCCAGCACGGCCTGTTCGGCTTCCAGGTTCTGCGGGGGAATCCGGTCGAATAACATTTCTCCGCCCATCTTACTCTTCCGTTACCTGTACCTTCAAGGTTGCCTTCACTTCAGGGTGAACCTTGACAGTTACTTGTGTTACGCCGAGTGTACGAATAGGCTCGTCCAGCTCAATTTTTCGTTTGTCTACTTTCAGACCTTTTTTAGACAAAGCTTCTGCGATTTGTTTGCTGGTAATGGCGCCGAACAGACGACCACCTTCGCCGGACTTGGCTTTCAGTTCGGTCACTTCTGCTTCCAGCTTCTTCGCAAGTGCTTCCGCTTCCGCTTTCTCTTCCTGTTTGAGTCTTTCTTCAGCCGCCTTCTGGTTGTCCAGCGTCTTCATATTGCCGTCCGTTGCCAGACGTGCAATTCCCCGTGGCAATAAGAAGTTCTGTGCGTAACCCTCAGATACTTCTTTCACTTGCCCTTTCTTGCCTTGACCCTTCATATCTTTTATAAAAATGACTTTCATTCGAACAGCCCCTCTTCCTTTTCGATTTCAGCCAGTACGTTCGTCAGCCGTTTTTCTGCCTCTCCAAGCGTTCCTTCAAGCTGCACGGCAGCATTCGTCAAATGTCCGCCACCGCCCAGTCGTTCCATGACAACCTGAACATTCATGCGCCCCAGCGATCTCGCGCTGATGCCAATCAGTCCATCCGGACGCTCACTAATCACAAATGAAGCGACCACGTCAGTCATGTTCAGCAATGTGTCCGCCACCTGGGCGATCATCATCTGTGAAATCTTGCTGCCAGGGTCTGTGACCGCCAGCGCAATGTTTCCATATACCATTTTAGCATGCTTTATGATTTCTGCCTTAGCAATATATTCTGACAGATCCTCTTTCATCAACCGCTGGATCATAATGGTGTCCGCACCGCTACGGCGCAGGAAGCCTGCCGCTTCGAACGTTCTGGACCCCGTGTGCAGTGCAAAATGCTTCGTATCCACCGTAATACCAGCCAGTAGAGCCGTAGCTTCTAGCGGAGTGAATTGCACCTTATCATGAATGTATTGCAAGAGTTCGGTTACCAATTCGGCAGCAGAGGACGCATAAGGCTCCAGATAGATCAACACTGCGTCATTGATGAACTCTTCGCCCCGGCGATGGTGATCCACAACGACGACACGGGTAGCAGACTGTACCAGTTTCGGCTCCATGGTCATGGAGGCCTTATGAGTATCCACCACCACCAGCAACGTGTGCTCGGTCATCATCTGGGTTGCCTGTTCTGGTGATACAAATGCTTTGGACAACTTCTCGTCCTTGTTCACTTGCTCCATCAGGCGTTCAATCGATGGATTAATTCCATCCAGAACAATCCGTGCTTCCACATTGTACAGACTGGCCGCTTTCCACACTCCGATGGATGCGCCGATCGCATCCATATCCGGAATTTTGTGTCCCATGATGAGCACCCGATCGCTCTCCTGCATGAGATCACGGAGCGCGTGCGCAATAACGCGGGCTCTTACCCGTGTCCGTTTCTCCACTGCGTTAGACTTACCGCCATAGAAAGACAGGCGTTGTCCGGACTTCACGGCAGCCTGATCACCACCACGTCCAAGTGCCATGTCCAGACTGGACTGTGCCAGTTCTCCCATCTCGCTGATGCTATCCGATCCAAACGCCAGTCCGACACTGAGTGTCATTGGCACTTTGAGGTCAGCAGTCATCTCCCGAACCTCATCCAAAATGACAAATCGGCTCTGCTCCAGTTCCTGCAAAGACTTATGATTCAGCATCAACAGATAACGATCAGAAGACAGACGGCGCAGGTACACTTCGTACCGCTTGGCCCAAGACGTAATTTCGCTGGTCACACGGGCAATCAGCGCTGTACGCTGTTGATCGTCCATGCCTTGGGCAGCCTCGTCCAGATTATCCAGAACGAGAATTCCCAATGCAAGGCGTTCATTTTCATATTTATCACGCAGAATGGCTAGCTCCGTAATCTCGTATACATATACATACCGCTCCTGCGGGTTATGAATAACTCCATAATGCCGATCATCCAACTGGAATTCGTCATGCAACTCCTTGGATGAATGTTCCTTCGTCCCATCCTTCTTCTCTTTAGGCTGAGGAAGTTTGGGAAACATATTAAGTAGCGGATTACCCACCATTGTCTTCTCCTGGAACATCTCCGCGACAAAGCGGTTATGCCACTCTACCGTACGATCTTCGCTGTACAGCACAATTCCGAATGGAAGCATGCTGACCGCTTCCCCCTCCATCCGTTTGATCCGAATAGATAGGCCATTAATGTAGTCGTTAAGCTCACGGCGGAACGCGAGTTCCGCCTTAATCATGACGATTCCCAGCGCCGAAGCCAGTATCAGACTAATCAAACCAAGCGTCCAGTTATAAATGGTAACGAACATAACGAGCAACAGCAGCAGTATGAACGCCCATACGGTATAGTAGCCGTGCCAGCGTTTCTTCAGAAATTTAGGCATGACTCATCACCCTATCGTTTTGATTTCGATATTGCCTCACGAAGCGGGAACGCCAGATCGATAATTCCGATAATCCGAAGCGGACCAATGAAGAAGACCGCAGCCGCCAGGAAATATGGTATAACCGGATTCCATTTCTTTGTATGTGAGAGAAAGAAGAAGAAACCGATCGCTTGAATCATGAAGCCCAGATTAATTAACGGGGACAGATTCATGGCAATCATGGTCCAGTATGTTCCATCACTTTGTCTGGAGATCACTTCGATCAACAGTGCAAGGAAATAATACCAGATCAATGCACGCGGCATACGCCATTCTCTCGCTGGTGGAAGCTTCGATACCACCACACCCATCACGTTCAGAATCGGACGAGCTATGGCGTGTGTAATGAAGGCCATTACCATCGATGTGACAACGAGAGCAAACGGAATCATAAGCTGTGTTTGTTTGGCAACATCCTCGGTCATCTCAGGTGTCCATGCAAACCCGTTGATCATCTGATTCGATGTATTGGTTAACGGTTCAATGGTCAATTTGACCACATCTTCAATATAACTGGATAGGTCGAATTGGAAAATGACACTGCCGACCAAGAGCAACAACAAGTATTCTGCCAACATCATGCCACTTCCCGCCATCAGGGCAAACAGGGCCGATTTGCGTGTTTTATACGCGTGACCCATAACGATCGCAGGCAGGGTAAAGATGAGCAATAGTAACAGATAGATGGGGTGGAATACGACCAAAATAACGGCTACGGGCACGAGATGCCATATAAACGATTTTAAAGATAATGAAGCATACAAAATAACTCCCGGAATCATCATAAAAAATATGGCAAGTACCGATAAAGGAGTTAACAGCGAAAGTAGCAAGAGCAGATAAACTGCGCTCCAAACAGCTGATTTAAAGCTAAATTTCAACAAATTCACCTCTTACGCATATGATCTTCTAGCGCGGAAATATCCTGGTACCAGTCTTCAAGCTGGTGACCTTCCTGTTTATGCTTTTTCAACTTCTCAACTAGCAGTGCATCCAGATCCTTGAAAGGAATACCGAGCCTGCGGCCCAATATGTAACTACTCATAATCAAACTGGCAAGACTGTCCCCGATTCGAGTTGTACTGCCTTCCCATAACGCCTTGAATAATCGGGATACCTGATCAAGCACTTCGGTTTTCAGCCATTCAATCACTTTAGCGCGTTTGGCTACATCCAGTTCTTTAGGCATTTGGCGAAAGTCACTCTCCCCCGAAAAAGCTTTATTCTCGATTATAGCATAAAAAGAGGGCCCGCAAAATTACCCCAAAAAGCGGAGAAGTTCTCCGAAACTGATGTCAGGTACTTATGCGGAGTCCTCCGTACATCCTATCGACCTATTTATTTGTAAAAAACTTCGAATGCGCCCCTGGTTCAGGACTTCTTAAGTTTAACATGATACCGGACGGCTGTGATTATCCCTAATGACACAATAATGTTTAAATTCGTAACCGCCTTATTTAGCCTTGATCGATTCTTTGGCTACAATGCCCTCGCAGTACTCAATAATCTGACTCCGTCTGACAATACCAATGAACCGATCCATATCATCTACCACAGGAACAAAGTTCTGCACTTTAGCCAGATTAATCAGGTCCTCCATGTTGGCGTCAATGGATACGGGTTTAATATCCAAACGAAGTGGAACGTCCTTGAGCAAGAACTTTGAAGCGTTTTCAAATGAAATCTTTCCCTCGGCATTCTTCATATACCACAGTAAGTCGCCTTCGGTAACCGTACCAATATATTTGCCCTCTTTATTCAAAATGGGTACCGCCGTAAAACGATGATATTCCATCCGTTCCAACGTTTGCCGCAGCGTAGAATCCGACGTCACACACGTAACCTCTTGTTTGGGTAGCAAAAAAAATGCGATGTTCATACCCTTGTGTATCCTCCTTGTGAATTTCTTCGTTCAACTTATCTCGCTCAACTTATATTATACGGATCAGAACGCAGGATGTTCCAAAAGGATAATAGTTCTCACTACAAAGAAAAAAAACAGCAGCCCGCGAATAAACGTACTGCTGATTGTGGTCTACAACACATCATTGGTATGGAATTGGTTATTCAATCTTTTGCCGGTCAGGGATCATTACTTCACCGGCTGGGGTCGATTGATCCATCCAGTTGTTAATCAGCTCTTTGGCATATTGGACATCTTTCTCGTCAGCCTGACCATAGTAGATACCGTCTTTTTTCATCCCCTCACCCAGAATGGTGAAGCTTGAAATCTGTGGTTTCTCCTGAGTAAGCACTTGTTTAGCCAGATCAATAATAAAAGAAGCTCGCATATCCGTCTGGAAGCTGTCTCCCATGATCTGAATCAATTCCGGAATTTTGGCGATTTGATTCAAATTCAGCATCTCATTCGCCATCGCGTTCAGGAAAATCTGCTGCCGCTTGGTACGATTAAAATCGCTATCCTCACGGTATCTTACATAATACAGTGCTTCCTGCCCGTCATAGATCGGCTTACCGCCTTCAATCGTGAATTGCACATGATCCGGGTTCTTGTTCACAATGTCCTCATCAATTGGCAGTTTTACACCACCAAGCGCATCAACCACTTTTTTGATTCCGTCGAAGTTGATCGTTGCATAATAACCCACATCAGCATCAAGAAATTTCTCCACGGTATTGATGGACATATTCTCCCCACCAAAAGCATAGGCATGCGCCAGCTTATCATAATCATCTTCGCCGTCCTTGTTGGCATCCCGTCCTACAATCTGCACATACGTATCACGTGGAATGGATACCAACAGCACACGGGATTCCTTGGGACGAACTACAGCATAGATGACGGTATCGGAACGTCCACGCGTCTTCTCATAGGCGCGTTTATCCGAACCGAGCAGTAATACGGAGAAAGGTTCCTTACGGTATACCGTTGGATCAGGCGTGTTATTGCCTTCTTGCGGTACATAAGAACGGGATAACTGATCTTCTACCGAACCGGCGAGAAACAGATCAAATGCCGCTACAGCAAGTTGCTGACGGAACAAATAACCTCCGATTAACAAAACAACAAGTGAAACGAGCGTTATATATAGGCCTTTTCTTCTTTTCTTCTTCTTATCTTTAGTTCTGCTTTTCATCCATTAATTCCTTCTTCACTATCGAAATGATACTGCCTGATATATAAGTTTCATCTAATATTTACACTAATAACGGAGAGGTCAGAAAAAACCTGAAGAAGCGTAGCGCTCGCCTTTATCAACGGATTTTTACCTTTTGAATAAGGTAATTTAAAAAAATCTGGGGATAACAGCGATCGGAAGGTTATTCTGAACTCGCAGTGATGAAGTGTAACGATTCGTTCAACTTATATAATACCAATTAAACGTCTGGGATGCCTTGTGACTCGGTGTTCACTGAAGTTTTCTCTCTCTGGAATCAAGACACCGCTTACGCTCGTTCTATTGTAATCATTGCAGGAGCAAGAAAAGTTACAATCCGGTTAAATTGAAAAGAACAGCGACTCCTTTTTAGCTACAAAAGGTACACTGTCCTCTTCATTTCTAACGTTATCAAATCAGTTTGTGGATACACTTTCCACATGATGACTCTTCTCTTTTTGACGCAGACGTCCCGTTATAAGCGCAGCTACCAGCGTAAGCACGCTGAATACCACCGCAGACCAGAAAAGGCCATTGTAACCCTGCCCTGTCGTTTGATGCACTGCCTGGAGCAACACATCACGGATGCCTTCATCAGGAATCTGGGACAGGCCCTCTGTCAGACTGGATACATCACTCCCTGCTGCTCCACCCGATGCATATTGCTCCAGCATCTCCGGAGGCACCTGAATTCCTTTGTCAGCGAATCCTGCCTGAATGTTGGACCCCAGATTAATGAAAGAACGTGCCAGGAATCCAGCGAAAATCGTAGGTGCAATAGCCATCGCCATCTGGCGGAATAACGAGCTGGTCGCTACCGCGATGCCTTTGTTGTTCTCCCCCGCCTGTTCCGTGACAAGTACGTTAACTGGCGCACCAAGCATCATGCCGAAACCGATACCTACGAGTGTACTCGCGATGACAAATTGCCAGATATGCTCCACCCATAGCGGGAACAGCAGGAATCCAATGGCAGATAGCAGCCCCGCAACCGATAACGTCCAGATTGGCCCTTTGCGGTCAACGAGGTATCCACCTCCACCTGCCCCGATGCCAGATGCCAGCGCAAGCGGAGTAAACCAGTACCCGGAAGCCGTATTGGATACGCCGAGATATTGCTCAACAAATCCGGGAATAAAGATCACCGAGGCCAGAATGGCTCCGGAGAAAAAGGCAATCAACAGCGTCCAGCGAAAGGACGCAATGCCCAGAAGCTGTGTCGATACAACAGGTTCACGTTCAGATCCTTCCAGCCTTTTTTCCATGAAGTAAAAGAGCACCAGAATGATTACACCTGCCAAGAAGAAACCGTAGAACATCGGTGATCCCAGGCTTTGAAGCATGTTCACACCGTCCAGATTGCTGAAGCTATACATTAAACTGAGTACACCCAACGTTAGGACAGCAATACCGCTCCAGTCCACTGCTGCACGATTCAGTTCCTGCTCTTCCTGAATAAATCGAATACCTGCTATGAATAGCAGAATGGCGATAGGCACGTTAATCAGGAATAACCAATGCCAGTTGCCAGTCAGATCCAGTATAAAAGCACCGACATTGGGTCCCAAGATAGCGGCAACACCATTCATCCCTCCCAGCAGACCCAAGGCTGTACCTTGTCGCTCCGCCGGGAACTTGCTTAATACGTATGAGCTGGCAATGATAAAAATCCCACCACCGCCCAAAGCTTGAATGACACGAGCAATCAGGAAAAAGGTAAACGATGTGCTCAGCGCGACAAGCAGGGACCCGATCCCAAACAACGCCACTTCAATCAAAAATAGCTTCTTGCGACCATAACGGTCCGACAGTTTGCCTGCAATAGGTACACTCACCGCAAGCCCAAGCGTGTAAAGCGTAATCGTCCATGCTCCCCATGTTGGCGACACACCAAATGATGCATTTAAGGTGGTCAGTGAAGAGGTGATGATCCCGTTATCCAGCGCAGCCATAAATACCCCTATGGCAAAAAGGATTAGCGGCCATTTCATTTGTTTTTGCATCACATGTTACCTCCCGATCAGATCGTAAATTCAGTATCGTACAGTTGGTTTGGTACATATATATTAAACTGAATTGAATAATAATGACTCACTGGTCATTTTAAAACAAAAGAAAACCATATGTCAATTTAATAATATGGATATATGGCTCAATTTACATCTGATTCGATAAAATAGAGCTGCCACACGTTCAATCGAACCTGCGGGACAGCCCTCATGTCTTATCTACGTACTAACGCTTGCGTAATGCTTCAATAATCTGGTCTGACTCGGTTTGTTTGACAGGTGGATCATTGGCGCCCTGAAGGTCTCCTTGATGATGCCTATGTACGCCCTTTTATTTTGAGCCCGAAAATCCATAGTTGAACAACTTCCGAGTCTCCACAAAACGCCCTTCACGAGTATCTGTTCCAAATACAACTGATATCAGTCTTTTGCCATCACGTTCAGCTGTCCCCACAAAATGATATCCGGAATCTTCATCATACCCTGTCTTCAATCCGTCATTCCCATCGTAAGCATACGGCCCACCAATAGAGGACAACATCCAGTTCGTGTTGCTCATGTACATCCCTTTTTGGTGCATTGATACTTGCATTTGACTGGAGATTCTTAAAATCTCGGGATGGTTATTCAGCAGATATCGCGCTAGCTTGCATGCATCTATAGCCGTCATTAAGGTCTGCCCTTGTATTTCCATCGGACGGTTAGGACCAAGTAGCTTTTCACTGAGGCCCGTTGAATTCGTGAATTGTGTATCCTCAGAAAGTCCAATCTGAGTAGCTTTCTGATTCATCTGTAGAACGAACTTCTGCTCTGTACCACTGATATGTTCAGCCAGAGCAACCGCTGCATCATTGGCTGAATAGACAGCTACGATCTCGAACAACTCCTGAACGGTGAATTGCTCTCCCTGTTTCAGGGTCAGTTGACTCCCCCCCACGGAGCTGGCATACAGACTCACATTAACAAGATCATTCCAGCCTATATCACCATTGATCACGGCCTCCATTACTAACAGTTCTGTCATCAACTTACTGACGCCTGCCGGAGCAATCTCTTCGGAGCCGTTAAAATCCATTAAGATCTGTTCAGAGTTCATATCCATTAATACCGCAGATTCAGCTTTAATTCCCGGTTTGCCTACCAGCATCTCCGGTTTCATACCCAAATATATAATAAGCAAGAGAGCCAGCAGCATGCCTGCCCGTTTCCACCATTTTTTCATAAGATGATCACCTCTTACCTATATAGACGAAGTAAAGAGGCATTTTGTCTGCACTTTTTTGAAAAAAAGTTAAATTTTTTTTATTTTTTGGTTACAAAAAAAACATGAACCCCATACACCCATGCCAGAGTGTACAGAATCCATGTTTTTAAAGACACTTTTTATTCATTTTCCCAGGAGAATTCTTCATTAATAATCTAGCAACCGACTTCTTAAAGGACCCCAATCCTTACAGCTGCTAATTTAAGAATGTATTACTCAGCTACAACTGCTTTGTCTGCATTAACTTGCAGGTCGCTCAGGTAAACGCCTGTTCCATCACCAATCGCATAGTTCATTACACGTTTGTTAACTGGTGCTACAACTGCACGATACAGTGTAGGGAATACAGGAACTTCATCTACCATGTATTGCTGCCATTGATTGTAGATCTCTTTACGCTTGTCTACATCAAATGCTTCAGCAGAGATACCTTGTGCCAGCAATTTGTCATTCTCTTCGCTGGAGAATCTGGAGAAGTTGTAGAGTGCATCACGGCCATACAGACCAGATGGATCTACGTCAATACCAACGCCCCATGCTGCTTGATACATATCAATGTTCGGATCATCTTTACCTGTGTTACCTACACGGTCATAGAAGCTGTTGAACTCAACCATTTCCAGGTTTACTTTCAAACCAATAGCTGCCCATGATTGAACATAATAACGAGCCAATGGTTCAGCTGTGTCGCCACCAGTCATGGATACAAAGTTGATTTCGAGTGGTGTTCCATCCGGATTCGTACGGAATTCACCATCCATTTTGTAACCAGCTTCGTCAAGCAATGCTTTCGCTGCTTCTGGATCATATGCTACACCTGGATTGTTCGAATCATGGAATTCTGGGTGAGACGGTGGAATCAGGGTTGTTGCATTCCAACGCAGGCCATTATAGAAACGTTTACCTACTTGATCGTTATCTACAGCCATCCACATTGCTTTACGCAAGTTTTTGTCGCCCATTTTTGCTTCGGCATTGCTTACAACTTTTCCGTTCTCTTCATCCCACGTACCCAGTTTGAAACCGATGTACGTATAAGCACGATCGATTGTGCCCAGGAATTCTACGTTGGACAGGTTAGCATTGTCTTTGTATTGATCTGTCGGGAATGCATCCACGAGATCTACCCCGCCAGATTTCAGTTCTTGAACAACCGTTGTCGGGTTGATAACTTTCAGAGTTACACTATCCAGTTTTGGAGCTCCACGCCAGTAGTCATCGTTTTTAACAAAAGTTACAGACTCACCTGGAGTGATAACATCCACTTTAAATGGACCAAAACCAATTGGTTTTTCACGTACTTCTTTGGAAGAAGACATTTTTGCTACATCCATATCTCCGAAGATATGTTTAGCCAATGGATATGTCCATACGCCACCTGTCAGCAGGGACGGAGTAGATTCTTTATACGTAATGCTGATTTGTTTGTCGCTCAGCACTTTAATACCAGAGATTGTTTTTGCTTTTCCAGCATGATACTCGTCCATACCTACTACACTAGTGAAGTTGGAGTCGTAACGTGGACCATCATACGCTTTGTTACCGATCACTTCATAAGCAAACTGCAGATCTTCAGCCGTTACCGGCTTGCCATCATGCCAGTTTACATTGTCGCGAATGGTCAGTGTGAACGTTTTGCCATCTTCGGAAGTCTCATATGTTGCAGCACCATCATTGGTGTACACATAGTCTTTATCCCAAGTCAGCAAACCTTCATCAAACCATTGAAGAACCTGAGCATCCGGGTTACCGGAATAGAAGTTAAAGTTCAGTGTACCTTCAAAAGCAGTATCCGATACAAGTCCGAATGTAATCGATCCACCCTCGATCGCAGTACCCTCATTCGTTTTGACATTGTTGAAGTCTTCAATGGAGTAAACGCCCTCTTCATTAGCAGGTTTTTCCTCCGTTTTTCCCTCTTCTGTGTTGGAAGCTGGAGCTGGAGTAGCTGCTTCTTTCTCAGAGCACGCTGCGAGCACCAATACAAAGACCAGCATCATCGTGAAAAATAGTCCCCGTGAAAATAATCCCTTTTTCATGAACCTTTCCTCCCTTTTTTTAACCTCTTCTTTGTCTTGCATCAGTCGCACGCTTTAGGGCTTGACCGACATTATTTATACTCAACATCAATACCAAAATCAGTACCGATGCGGGTAGCCATATCCACCATCTGGACTCCAGGGTTTGCGGATTACGTGCATAACTTACGAGTGTTCCAAGACTAGGCGTACTTTCGGGAAAACCAAACCCGAGGAAAGACAGCCCGGATTCGAGGCCAATGTTGGCAGCGAGGTTCAATGTCATCGTTACAATAATAATGGAGCTCAGATTCGGAAGAACCTGTGAGAGCATAATCTTCAGATGAGAAGAGCCCAATGTTTTTGAAGCTTTTACATAATCCAGTTCCCGTTCCTGTAATGCTTTGGAGCGAATCAATCTGGCGATACCCATCCAGAGAAATGCCGTCATGATTAGAGAGAACGAGATGATATTGTATTTCGGTACTGCCGTAACAAACGCGATAACAATCATCAACATTGGAAGGATCATGAAGAAATCAACAACACGCATAAACAGATTGTCTATCATTCCACCGAAATAACCGGATAAAAGGCCAATTAAGATACCTATGAAGCCAGTCATTAACGTTACGATAATTCCAATGGTCAGGGAGTTACGTGTACCGATGACCAGTTGGCCAAATACATCACGACCTCCATAGTCCGTTCCAAGCCAATATTTCGCGGATGGCGGTTCATATAAGGCAAACAGATCCACGCGTACGATATCATCCTGATTCAGAATGAGAGACGTGCCATATACCAGCAACATGACCAAGCCCAAAAAAATGAGCGAGATTAGTGCCACCTTATCTCTGACAAGCTCCCTCCATAAAATACTCAAGCTGGAGGGGCTTTTATCAACCTTTTGTGAAGTTACAACTACCTCGTTGGCCTTGCTCATCTTGTTTTCACCCCGAAATCTTCAAGTTCTTACTTGATCCGTATACGTGGATCTACAATTCCCAGAATTATGTCAGACAGCAATGCCCCGAGAATGGAAGCTACGCCATACAACAATACGAGTGCAGTCACAACGCTGAAATCACGCAATGAGATGGAACTCAGGAACAACTGCCCCATACCTGGATAACTGAATATACTTTCGATGAATACCGTACCTCCGATAAGCCCTGTAATCTCATATCCGAAGAACGCGGCGATAGGTAATAGTGAGTTCCTCAAGATATGCCTGTTGTAGATCCGGGATTCCGAGGCGCCTTTGGCTCTGGCAGTAATAACGAATTCCTTATGCTTGATATCAATGATTTCACTACGCAAATATTGAACCGTAGATACCGTTGTAATTAGTGCCATGGATAATGCCGGCAATAATAGATGATAGAACTTACTCATTACGTAGCTGAATGTGCCTGGTGTAAGTCCCGGCGCAACGCTACCTCCTGTCGGGAACCAGCCGAAGTGGAATCCGAAGATCCATACCATCACCAGTGCGAAGATGAACAATGGTGCGGCAAACCCCAGATAGGTGTATCCCGTGATCAACCGATCAGACCAAGTATCGTTGTAACGACCACTGATGATACCCAGTGGAATAGCGATCAGGTATGTCAGTACAAGTGTCGCCAGTGCGAGCCAGAATGTGTTTGCTACACGCTGACCGATCAAGTCGGTAACCGGCATTTTGAAACGGAAGGATTGCCCAAAATCACCTTGGATGGCGTTTTTGATCCAGTCCCAATATTGCACATACCAAGGATTATTCAATCCCAATCTCTCTCGCTGGGCTTCCAACGCTTTGGGATCAACGCTTGGATCAAGCAATCCCGTTAGTGCATCGCCCGGCATGGCCTTGGCCATCAGAAAGACCAAAAGACTAAGTAAAAAGATCTGAGGGATCATTATGATAATTCTGCGTACTATCGTTTTCCACATATGGCCTTCAACCTTTCTGAGGTAGAGCTACTCGGTGAGTATCGGAAATGGATTTGAGCGAGTATGCAAGCCCTTCCTCATCAAAGAAATTTCGGTATGAATGTTCATACTCGGATTTGACCTGTTGACGGAAGGCTACCATTTCCTCTCGTTTGGTTGGGTCCATATCCGGAATGGCTGCAATGAGACGTTTGGTATAGATGTGTTGCGGATTCTCAAAAATATCATTTGTTGTGCCCTGTTCCACATATCGACCTTTATACATAATTCCAATCTGATCACACATATGACGGATGATGCCGAGATCGTGACTGATGAACAGATATGTCAGATTTAGTTCTTTTTGAATCTCCTGCATGAAGTTGAGTACCTGAGCCTGTACCGACACATCGAGTGCAGATACAGGTTCATCCGCGATAATTAGCTTCGGCTTCAGTGCAATAGCCCGTGCAATGCCGATCCGTTGACGCTGTCCGCCGGAGAATTCATGCGGATATTTGTAGATTGATTCCGGACTCAGGCCAACCTTTTCAAGTAATTCTCTTACTTGTCTTTTCTCCTCGGTAGCTGTCAGACGCTCATAGTTACGAAACGGCTCAGCGATAATATCGATAACCCGCTTCTTTGGATTCAATGATGAATAAGGGTCTTGAAAAATCATTTGTACATCCCGCTGGAGTTGCCTGTTCTTACGTCGCTCCGTAGCCAGATTTTTACCGTTAAACAGAATCTTTCCTTCAGTGACATGGTTTAGCCCAATAATGGCTCTGCCTGTTGTTGTCTTACCTGAACCTGATTCACCAACCAGACCATAGGTCTGTCCTTGTTCAATGGAGAAGCTAACATCATCAACAGCCTTTACACTGCCAATTTCCCGTTTAAGCAATCCACCGCGAATCGGAAAGTGTATCTTGAGCCCTTCTACTTCGAGTAATGCCATTATGTTATTCCTCCTCAGCTTTGGTCAGGGAAATGAAAGTGCTGGTAACAGGTACACCGTACAAAGTGACCTGGTGCAATTTCATGCATCTGTGGGTTCTCTTCATGAGCCGATTCACTAATCCATGGAATTCGGGCTTTGAATCTGCACCCTTTGCGAGGAAGATTTTTGAGTGATGGTACGATGCCTTGGATGACATGTAATTTGGATCTTTCTTCAGACAGGGTGGGAATAGAGTTCAACAATGAGCGGGTATATGGATGCTTCGCATCGTTCATCAATGTGAAGATATCTGCGATTTCAACAATTTCGCCTGCATACATAACTGCTACGCGATCAGCCATCTCAGCTACGACACCCAGATCATGTGTAATCAGAATAATGCCTGCGTTAATTTCATTCTTCAGATCACGGATCAGCTCCAGAATCTGTAGTTGAATCGTAACGTCAAGCGCCGTCGTTGGTTCATCGGCTATGAGTAGTTCCGGTTTGTTGGCAATCGCAATGGCAATAACAATTCTCTGTCTCATACCACCAGATAGTTCGTGGGGATACTGCTTGTATATTTGTTCGGGACGTGGAATCCCTACCTGATTCAATAAGTGAATGACCTTTTCTCTCTTCTCTCTGGAAGACAGCTTGGACTGATGAAGTGTGAGAATCTCTTCAATCTGTTCACCAATAATCATTAGAGGATTTAGTGCGGACAATGGGTCCTGAAAAATCATGCCCATTTCTTTGCCGCGTAGCTTGTTTAACTTGCTTGGGGAGATGTTGGCAATATCTTGTCCTTTATAGAGAATCTGGCCTTCGATTTTTGCTTTGTTATGCAAACCCATAAGGGAGAATGCAAAAGCACTTTTACCTGACCCGGATTCACCTACAATCGCCAACACTTCATTTTTCTTCACCGTAAGGTTAACGTGATCCACTGCTGCATAATAGTCATCTTCAATTCTGAATGATGTTGTTAGATTTCTGACTTCCAATAGCTCTGTATTCAAATCAATCACCCTAACCCCATAATTTCCGTAGATTGTATTCGTGTGTAGAGAAATGCATCCACTGTATATTTCCAAGTTCTTGAAGATAACGAACAATAGCTTATACAAAATACCAAATCATTAGGAGAAACAAGTATAAGAGACTTATATTTAGACCATTGGTCAATTAATGTTGATAATTCCTAGCGGAATTATATATCAAAATAATTAATGTAATCATACGTGTAATTTTAGCTAACGTCAATGCTTATTTTGAGATTTTTGGTATAAATGTTTTTTATACTACAGATTTGGATATTAGTAATACTATAAAGGCTTATAGCAGGGAATTTGAGAGGCGTTATCTTGTTTTTGGCTGTGAGGTGTACATAGGCAATTGGTCAAAATAACATATACATAACATAATAGTTACATCTAGTGTGTGTGTATGCTTTAATTTAAGTAGAAAATCTTAATTTTGCGTGAGGTAAATGTTACATATATGAGTGATGATTATATCTTGATCCATAGCTGAATTTTATTGAACCGGAGCCGTTATGCTTACAATTGAAATAATATGTGCGATCAAAGTAAAAAATCTAGTTAATCTAGTATAGTTTTATTTATTTGCTAATGTAAAGACCAAATTGTCATCTTTTATCATTTATTTTACAAAAGAAAGAAAAAAGCCCTGCAAAATGCAGAGCTTATCTAATATTTATTCATTTAAGTGTATATATAACACCCTTTACTGAGAATCAGGTGGTCTTTTACCACGTTTTAACTCATTGATACTCAAGCCAAAATCCATCTGCAAGTGAGGATAGTCCGGGAAGTTTGCCCAGTCTCCACCCCAAGTGAAACCTAACTCTTTGGCGAGATCCACAACTTCCATCCAGTCTGCCCTGCCATTGCCGTTATCATCTCGTTCCATATCCCACACCACATCACCCTCAGGCGTCCTCAGTGCAAAATCAATTGCTAATCCGTAGTTATGATATGATTCACCACCACGCGCATTAGTAACGATATTGCCTGCACTTGAGCGTCCTTGGTTAAATAGTGCATCTTGCTCCTCGGAACTTCGATAGCCGTGGGTGATAACAATCTCTATTCCACGTCTGGCTGCCTTACGTACCAATAACTCTTCATTTTCTGCCACTACAGGGTGTAGACCTGTAATTGGTACAGCATCTTGGATTGGTGTCCCAGGCCACATGTTATCTATATCACCTTTTTGCTGTAACCACACGTATATAATGGAAAGTAAAAGAGTAGCTATAATCCAGGTTTTCAGACTTCTCTTTTTTCTCTGTTTGCCTTTACGTTTTGATGTATTCATATCCACTCCTGGTGTTTATTCTGAAATAAACAGCTATTCCTGCTGCCTGAACCTTTTCAGTAGATTAGACTCTATTATAATTCATTTGAGCCTTGAATGCTTCTATCACCACAGTATTGAATTCTTCCATTTGTTAGAGTAGATCTGTTATTTCTATTACTTCTATTCATATATACAAAAAAGCAGCCGGCTATAAGCCGACTGCTTCGTATGCAAGCTGAGTAAAACTACTCAGTTGTGTATGGCAATAATGCGATTTGACGGGAGCGTTTGATTGCAATCGTCAGCATGCGTTGATATTTAGCGCTAGTACCTGTTACACGGCGTGGCAAAATTTTTCCACGTTCGCTGATAAATTTACGAAGCAAGTCCGTATCTTTATAATCGATGTGAGTAATTTTGTTAGCTGTGAAGAAGCACACTTTACGACGTTTATTACGGCCGCCACGACGTGCCGGTCTTTTATCGTTGTCTCCGCCTTCTCTTTGCTTGAAGCCCATGCTTTTCAGTCCTTTCCTATCATGTAACCCATACTCCTAAGAGTATCAGCTCATGTTAAAATGGCAAATCATCATCCGATATATCAATCGGTTTTCCGTCATCGGAAAAAGGATCCTGATTGTTGCTACGCGAATTATTGTTATTGTTCGCGCGTCCGCCGCCTCCATAAGAAGGCTCTTCACGCATTGGTTGCCCACCGCCGCCACCGCTATTATCACGGTTAGCTGACTCCAAGAAACGGACATTATCGGCAATGACTTCGGTCACGTATACACGTTTTCCTTCGTTATTCTCGTAGTTCCGTACTTGAATGCGTCCTTCGACTGCAGCCAGGCGTCCTTTGCGCAAGTAGTTCGCACAGGTCTCGGCAAGCTGTCTCCAGGTTACGACCGGAATGAAATCGGCTTCCTTTTCTCCCCCTTGGCTTGTAAACGGTCTGTCCACTGCCAAAGTAAATTGCGTAACTGCTACTCCTGCTGGAGTGTAACGCAACTCAGGATCCCGGGTTAACCGGCCGATCAGAATGACACGGTTCAACAATGTAATCCCCTCCTTCAGAGCGTATTGGTGCGTTAATCACGAGTAGTCTTAAGCAGACTTAACGTCGTTGGTAATGAGATAACGAATTACTTCGTCAGAAATCTTCATGAGACGCTCAAGTTCAGTTACAACTGCTGGTTCAGCAGTGAAATGTACCAGAACATAAAAACCATCACGGAATTTCTTGATCTCATACGCAAGACGGCGTTTACCCATAACGTCGTGAGCTGTAACTTCACCACCGCCGTTGGAGATGATGCCTTGGAATTTATCGACTGTAGCTTGAACAACTTCTTGCTCAATGTCAGGACGAATAATGTACATCACTTCATATTTGCGCATAATTTTCACCTCCTTATGGACTCTGGCCCTCAATCTAGGTTGAGAGCAAGGAACGAGCACAAACTCGAACTATATTAATATAACAAATACCGAGTCAAAGTGCAAGCAAACGTTCCCTGTACATATTGGCACATGATCAGCCCGGCTATGGAGCACACTACAGAAGCAACAAAGTAACATAATCTGCAGAGGAGGTTTTATCATGGGTGAAAAAACCGAGTTTGAACCAGGAGACAAAGCCCCAAACGATGGAGAGTACACGGAAGTTGGGGAAAAAAGCTTTGTCACGGAAATTCAGAACCCAAAGCGGGTAACGCTGCAAAAAGGTGAAGCTTTTCCCGAAACAAGCAATCATAATCGCAAGTGGAAGAAGCTGACCAAAGCCCCGCGTCCATTAATCGCAATACTTTTTTACGATCCATGTATATAAAACTGAATAAAGCACATAATACAATCAGGCGGTGCACGAGAGAGGTGTGGTTCCGTTGGACAACGAAGCCGATCATTCGCTGTTGGAGATTCATCACGTAATTTAAGAAGCAAGTGGTTATGTGTAGTAAGGCCCTTCGTCTGAAGCACGCGTATTGCTACGTGCAGTACACCAAGTTTCTGATTGTTACGACCGATTGTTTCCTAACAAACAAATGCACCGCCGGATAAAGAGCCCTTCGGGGCTCTTTATTTTTCGTTTGAGTCATCAATGATGCATCTGATATAGATACGCGTTCAATACATATTCAATAAAACGTTATACAAAAAAAAGACTTTCCTAATGGAAAGTCCTCTTATCGATCTTTTTATTAAACTCAATGTGTATTGAGTAAATTACAATTGAAGTGGCGGAAAGGGTGGGATTCGAACCCACGCACGCTGTGACACGCCTAACTGATTTCGAGTCAGCCCCCTTGGGCCTCTTGGGTACCTTTCCGCAGCAATATTGATTATAGCATGATCATTTACAGAACGCAACACTCATACGGAGCCTGCATGTAAACGTTATTACGCGTACTGCATACCGAATTATTGCAAGCTCAGGACTCAGTGGAATCTTCGGCTGAACGCAGTACCTTCTTCATGTTTTTCTCGAATTTCGCTCTTGGAATCAACACGCTGTGTTTACATCCGACACACTTGATCCGAATATCCATACCCATACGAATGATCTCCATCTCATTGCTGCCACAGGGATGCTGCTTCTTCATCTGCACGATATCCCCAAGCTGGAAACTTTTACGCTCCACCTGTGCCATCCCCCTCATCTTTCTCCAAAGCTACTGCCTGTTCCAATACAGCTTGATTGCTCATCTCATGATACTCCAGCGTTTTTTTCACATCGCCCTGAATCTGACGTTCCACCGAAGCACGAGAGTTAGGCATACATTCAGCCACAATTCGCACCACATACTCTGATGTAGACATCGACTGAATACCGAGCACATCCGGCACCTTCACAATATTTAGGTCACGCTCTTCAATCCCAACCAAAGACTTCTTCACCAGATGTACTGACTCATCGAGACTTAAGTCCGCCTTCATCGGAATATCCACTACAGCCAGCGAATTCGACATGGAGTAGTTCGTTACACTTGCAATCGCCCCGTTTGGGATAATGTGCACCTCACCTTGCCAGCTGACCAGTTTCGTTGTTCTAAGTCCGATCACTTCAACCGTTCCCTTGTAGGTTCCCGTCTGAATAACATCCCCCACAGCGAACTGGTCCTCCAATATAATGAAGAAACCCGTAATAACATCCTTGACCAGACCCTGTGCACCAAAACCAATGGCAAGCCCGAGCACACCTGCACTCGCGAGTAGCGGTCCAACTTGGATATTGATCTCAGATAACAGTAGCAGAATCATGATAAAATTACATGTTATGGAGGTCGCATTTTTCAACAGTTCGCCTACGGTTACGAATCTGCGCGGATTCACGCGAATCTTGCCTTCCTGCTTGCGTTCCATGGAACGATCTATTATTCGATAGACTACCTTAATGACAATACGGGTGATGATAAAAATAATGATGATCCGGATTGAGCTGAACATAATGTTAAGCCACATATCAGGATCTGCAATTTTGTTCCAGACTTTATCCGTCCAACGAAGGGCTTCACCGACGGCCGCTACCGCACCGCCGCTATCATTCCCTTGAGCAAACTGAAATGACAACATTCATCATCCCTCCTCTACATCGGTATGTTATCATAGCTGTCTTCTGTTTTGAAATAGAGGCCTCGGATCTCTACGAACTCGTTACGAATGATCTTTTGCACTCGCTCCAGATCCTCCTTTGGAAACTGGATACATAACGCACACCCTGCTGTAATTTCTTTTGGTGTAGGGAACAAATCAATCTCTATCTCAGCAAACTCCAGCAGCATTTCAGCACGCAGTGCCTGCTGGGTTGAATCAAACGCAATCAGCATCCAATCGTTAATCCATTCGTCCATGTTCGGCTCCTTTCGCCATACGTCCAACCCTGGAGAAAAAGCTTGTCCTCGTGAAGTATAAAACGCTCTACCTTTCCATATACTGTTACTACTATTCCAAGGGAAAGGATAGATCCTATGAATCCTACTTCGCGTTCCTTTTCATCACAAGACATGACCAGTTTGAAAATCCCCCATACCGATCCAGGTATTCACTCGGCCATTACCCATCGTTTAATGTTCCATCTCTATAAAGCCCATTCTCTGCAAAATGTAGTGATTGTCTGCATCGGCACAGATCGCTCAACAGGTGACTGCCTTGGTCCTCTGGTCGGATCAGCCCTTTCCAAGTGGGACAGCCCTTTATTCCATCTATATGGTACCTTGGATGAACCAGTTCATGCGATGAACCTGCAAGATACACTCCACAACATACAGAAAACACACCATAACCCCTTATGTGATTGGCATTGACGCCTGTCTCGGACAATCATCCAGTGTTGGATGCATTCAAGTTGTGAATGGTCCACTCAAGCCGGGTGCGGGGGTAAATAAAGAATTACCGCCGGTCGGCGATATCCATCTGACAGGTATCGTTAACGTCGGCGGCTTTATGGAATACTTTGTTCTACAGAACACACGGCTCAGTCTTGTTATGCGCATGTCCGAGATTATATCCAGCAGTCTGTACTCGGCCATTCGGGAATGGCATACACGTTCTACTCTGCTTGCTGTGCCAGAGTAATAGCTTCCTTTTCCTCTGGGGACAGAGTATACGTGGACTCTCCCCCTTTAAGAGGTTTGGCATATACGTAAGAACCGTCACGGTTATATATCCCCGTAAGGATCATGCCATCCTGGCTATCGTTAATCATAGCCATTGAGAAGCTCAGATCACTGCCACGCTCTCCATATGCATTGTACCTTTTCACGCCAACTTTACCTTGAATACGGGTCAGCTTTTGCATGACAACTTGCAGCTGATTCGTTTGCAGTTTGTGTTCATCCTCAATGCTGTCCATCTGAAGTTTCAGATTAATCAGCAATGATTCCAGGTCCTCTACTCCACTGCCAGCCATCATGGCTTCATATTTACGTTTAAACTTTCGTAACTTTGCCCCTTGAACAATACTCACAATCAGCAAGATCACCGTAAGTAATGCCATTCCGCCAATAATCCATAACAGCTGTTCCAGAATCAGCTCGTTTAATTCAGCCATGTAATTGCAACTACCCCTCTATATTTTTGATCAGATTAACGTCTGTCCTGTAATATTATCATTCATTATAAATCAAGCCGATATCCATAAGCTCAATCAAGCAACCTATATCAAATGAGTTCATCATTTCAACTCTAATCTAGTCTGCCCCAGTCAATTCCAACACTGCCTTAACGAGTGCTTCCACATGTTCTCTAGTTGAATTGTACCCCACACTGGCCCTTACTGCTCCGGTAGCGGTTGTACCAGCAGATTCGTGTGCAAGCGGTGTGCAATGAAAACCGGAGCGAACCGCAATCCCGTAATTCCGATCTAATCGGAAAGCGAGTTGTGCTGAATCATACCCATCTAAAGTAAAAGATACTAATCCGGTGCGTGGCTGTCCAATCTCTGGACCAAGCATTCGAATGCCTTTAACGGATGACAGCCCATCCATTATATGTTGGGTCAGTTCCCACTCATGTTGGTAGATGAACGCTGGTGTCATCTCAAGTACATGCTTCACACCCGCATTCAGCCCTGCGATCCCGACTGTATTCGGCGTCCCCGCTTCATACCGATCAGGACGCACCTTTGGCTGCTCCAGAGCTTCTGACTGACTTCCTGTTCCTCCATGAAGTAAAGGCTCTATATCGAGCTCTGGGGCAATGTACAAGCCCCCTGTACCCTGAGGACCAAGCAGTCCCTTATGCCCTGGAAAAGCCAACATATCTATGCCCAATTGTTGTACATTCACAGGCATAACCCCAGCACTCTGAGCTGCATCTACCAATAAGATCGCCTGATGTTTACGACACAGGAGCGAAATTTCTCCAATAGGAAGAATACTGCCAAGCAGATTCGAACTATGTGTACATACCACCAATCTGGTATTGGAGCGAAACATACGTTCCATTTGCATCAGATCAATGGCTCCCGCAGCATCAACAGGTACATAATCAATCTCCACATTTCGGAGTCTGCGCATATACTCTAGTGGTCGTCTGACTGAGTTATGTTCAGCCATGGTGGCAATCACATGGTCGCCCTCTCTGAGCGAGCCTTGAATCGCCAGATTCAGTGCTTCTGTCGTATTTGATCCAAATGCAATATCATTCGCATTTTTGATTCCAAAGATATTGGATATGGATTTTCTCGCCTCGAACAATACACGACTTGCCTGAACAGCCATACGGTGACTTCCTCTGCCAGGATTGGCTCCGGCAATCTCCAATGCACTCAACATCGCATCACCGACAGCAGGTGGTTTGGGCCAAGATGTTGCTGCATGATCTAGATAGATAACTCCCTCCACCTCACAACCACCTCTGTCCCATAAATTAATAATTCGCCTGCACATATTGCATATATAACCCTATAAACAAAGAATGACATATCGTTTCTCCATGGTACAGAGGCGATATGTCATGACATGAGTAAGCCCCGCATGTTGTTAATGAATCTTAGACCCGACTGTTATTGTAACAATTCCAATAGCCGTTCCAGATCCTGTTGACTGTAGTAGTTGAGCTCAATTTTACCTTTATCTTTATTGTGCTTGATTTTCACTGTGGTTTTGAAACGTTCACGAAGAGATTCTTCCAATGTATCAATGAATGGATCTTTCTTTTTTAACTTCGATTTGGATTTAGCTTCACCTGTTTTGGAGCGATCCAATTGTTGAACAGCTTCCTCCAACTCACGTACACTCCATTGCTGATCAATAGTTTGTTTGGCAAGTTGCTTCACCACAACCTCGTCTTTCACACCAACGATCGCACGTGCATGTCCCATAGATAATGTTCCACGTGAAACATGGTCTTTTACCTCTTCCGGCAACGATAACAGACGCAAGAAGTTAGCAATGTGAGAACGTGATTTACCTACTTTTACAGACAACTCTTCCTGAGTCAACGCGAATTGATCCATTAACCCCTGATAAGCAACTGCAACTTCCATGGCGTTCAGATTCTCCCGTTGCAGGTTCTCGATTAACGCAATCTCCATTACCTGCTGATCACTGAAGTTGCGGACTACAGCCGGTACCGTGGCATTACCACAATATTGCGAAGCTCTGAACCGTCGTTCTCCGGCGATAATCTCATAACCTCGTAATACAGGACGAACAATAATTGGTTGTATGACACCATGCTGACGAATGGACTCAGCAAGTTCATGTATTGCGCCCTCATCAAATACTTTACGTGGTTGATAGGGGTTAGCCCGCAGTTGACTAATCGGGATTTCTACGACTTTATCATCGTCATTAATTGAAAGCGAAGGAATGAGGGCATCAAGACCTTTTCCAAGCCGCTTACTCATAAGAAATCACTTCCTTTGCGAGCTCTAAATACACTTCCGCCCCTCTTGAACGAGGGTCATACGTGATAATGGATTGACCATGAGATGGTGCTTCACTAAGCCGTACGTTACGCGGAATAATTGTTTGATATACTTTTTGTTGAAAATACTTTTTCACTTCTTCAATAACCTGAATTCCCAGATTGGTCCGCGCATCAAACATCGTCAGCAATACCCCTTCAATCTGCAGGGATGTATTCAGATGTTTCTGTACCAGACGAACCGTATTGAGCAACTGACTTAATCCTTCAAGTGCATAATACTCACACTGAATCGGAATGATCACCGAATCGGAAGCAGTCAACGAATTGATCGTTAACATACCAAGGGATGGTGGACAATCGATCAGTATGTAATCATAGTTTTTTTTCACCATGGCGAGTGATTTTTTCAGGCGAACTTCCCGTGATATCGTGGACACCAATTCGATCTCGGCTCCGGCAAGCTGAATCGTTGCAGGTATGATATGAAGGCCTTCAATCTGAGTCTCCACAATCGCTTCTTGAGGAGGAACCTCATTAATAATGACATCATATATACAATTAGCCACATCTGCTTTATTGATTCCGACTCCGCTAGTTGTATTCCCCTGAGGGTCAATATCGACAAGCAATACTCTTTTCCCGAGTGAAGCCAGTCCTGCACCCAAGTTAACAGATGTCGTCGTTTTCCCCACACCGCCCTTTTGATTTGCTACGGCCATAATCTTAGACAATTACTTCACCTCAAATAAAATAGGAGTCTTTTCTGTAGGTTGTGAGATATTGTTAACAAAAAGCAGGCGGCTATCGTCCACACAAACAACAACTACCGTTCCATCAATATACCGACCGTTCTTTAAAAATGTCAGATCTAGCTTGCTTTATAGACATAAAAAGCGGCCCATTGCCGCCATAAGCTTCAATTATTTGCGTTTTGGAATATGGATAACGATCTCATAATGATCCTCATGGTCTGCTTCTTTTGTTTTGATGTCCAGACCAGAGCCAGTTACCATATCAATGGATTGGCGAATTGTATTAAGTGCAAGCCTTACATCCTTGGTAAAGGAAACACGTCTAGATTTTTTAATCTTAGAAGATTCCTTGTAGAAGGCAACACGTGCCTCTGTCTGTTTCACATTTAATTCTTTTTCGATAATCTCACCGAGCAACTTCATCTGCAGTTCTTCCGTATCCAGAGAAAGTAATGCTCTTGCATGCCGTTCAGTAATTTTGCGTTCCATCAATGCGGCCTTAATGCCTTCTGGAAGCTGTAACAATCGAATTTTGTTGGCGATGGTTGACTGGCTTTTGCCGAGTCGTTGTGCCAGACTTTCCTGTGTCAGTTGATGCAAGTCGATCAGCTTCTGATAAGCGACAGCTTCCTCAATTGAAGTCAATCCTTCACGCTGCAAGTTCTCAATCAGTGCAATGGATGCGGCCTGAGAGTCGTTGAATTCACGCACAATAGCCGGAATCGTATCCAAACCCAATTTTCGAACTGCACGCCAGCGACGTTCCCCGGCAATAATCTCATATGATCCATTTCGCACGCGAACGACAATAGGCTGAATTACACCATGTGTTTTGATCGTCTGCAACAACTCATCAATTTTATCATCATCAAAAATAGTACGGGGTTGATATGGGCTGCTCACAATTTCATTAACCGGAATCTGTTTGATCTCATCTCCGTTATTGCGCTCCGCCAAACCAAACAACTTCGAAAATTGTTCTTTCATTCCGCAGATTACCACCTAGTTTCGTAATAGCTCCCACAGTCTTTGCAGGTGCTTCTTATTCAATATGCGACCTTTCACATGCATCGTTCTTGGAATAAGTTTTGCCTTTCATAACGCTTTCTGTCATGCAACATCGAACGCATATCCATCTATCTATACATATAATCTATGATCGCTGTGACCCAGGATCGGATACTTCTATTCTATCATCTTTTCTATCATAATCCTATGCTTACCTATTCTTTAAACTCTGCTAATTTTCCTGCTTTTTCTTTGTGAATATTGGAAATATGACGACTTGCACACATTCAATTAATGAAATTGTTCATGAGTTACTGTGCGTAAAATTCATCATTGCAGGTTCTTTAAGAGATATGCAATACGAAGTATCTGTAATGTTGATCCAGTCCTACATTTCAGAAAACAAAAAAAGAGAATGTTTCACGTGAAACATCCTCTTTATCTATGTCTAAATTTCTATTTTGTTTTGACTTACTTCAAAACCATCACGCAACTATATCAGCGGAGTCTTCATTGGAGTACCTGGTTTACGCGGATACTTATATGGTGTCTTATCAAATTTCTGAATCAGAATGATGTGACGCTCTGATTCTTCAACCGGCAGCTGGAAAGGATGAACGGCCTTAACCCGTCCTTTCAGCTGATTGAAGCTGAACTCCGCTTCCTTCATTTCTTCACGCGGGTCTCCGCCCTTCATGGCAGCGAATATTCCACTTTTACGAACAAACGGAAGGCAGAATTCATTCAGCACAGCCAGCTTGGCTACTGCACGCGCCGTAACGAGATCGTAGCTGTCACGATACCCTTCTTTGCGTCCAATCTCTTCAGCACGTCCATGGACCAATTCCACATCAGTCAGACCAAGGATATCTACCACATGCTGTAGAAAGCCAATACGTTTATTTAATGAATCAATGATCGTAAGCTTAATATGCGGGAAACAGATCTTCAGTGGCAATCCCGGAAAACCCGCTCCTGATCCAATGTCAGCAAGCTTATTCACTTTGGTTATGTCAGTATAAAAAGCCAGCGATACCGAATCATAGAAATGTTTTGTATACACTTGCTCCCGATCCGTAATTCCAGTCAGATTCATCTTTTCATTCCAGGATACCAGTTCCTGATAATACAATTCGAATTGCTCCCACTGGAGTTCGCCCAGCTCTAATCCATGTTTCTTTAAGCGCCGCTGCAGTTGCTGTTGAATATCGTCCATTATTGTCCCCTTGCTGCGGTTACACGGTTATAATGCTCCAGGTAGACCAGCAGAATGGAGATGTCGGCAGGAGTAACTCCAGCAATACGAGAAGCCTGACCAATCGAGATTGGACGAATCGTAGCGAGCTTCTGTTTGGCTTCCATAGCAAGACCATGAATCTCATCATATACGATCGTGTCCGGAATTTTCTTTTTCTCCATCTTTTGCAAACGTTCCACGTGGATCAATTGTTTCTCAATATAACCCGCATATTTAATTTGTATTTCCACTTGTTCTTTCATATCTGCTGTCAGTTCTACCTCAGATGGTGAGAGCTGTTCAATCAGTTCATACCCCAGCTCCGGGCGACGCAGCAAGGTAAGCAACGTACTGCCATCTTGAATAGGTGTAGATCCGTACTCTTCCAGTTTCGCGTTCACTTCAACTGGGCGAGCTTTAGCCACTTTCAGACGTGCAACTTCCTGCTCGACTTTCGCCTTTTTATCCAGGAATTTCGCATAACGCTCTTCAGGGATCAGGCCAATGTCATGTCCGATTTCCGTCAAACGCATATCTGCATTATCATGGCGAAGCAACAGACGATACTCAGCGCGTGAAGTCAACAGACGATACGGTTCATTTGTACCCTTTGTCACCAGATCATCAATCAGCACGCCAATATAACCTTGGGAACGATCCAGTATTACCGGCTCTTTCCCCTGTACTTTGAGTGCAGCGTTGATTCCAGCCATAACACCTTGTCCTGCTGCTTCTTCATAACCGGAGGTACCATTAATCTGACCCGCCGTAAACAGACCTGGTAGACGTTTAGTTTCCAGTGATGGCCACAATTGTGTAGGCACCATCGCATCGTATTCAATCGCATAACCATTACGCATCATTTCCACTTTTTCCATACCTGGAATTGAACGCAGCATAGCCAGTTGAACGTCTTCTGGCATACTCGTAGACAACCCCTGTACGTAATACTCGGATGTATTCTTGCCTTCCGGCTCAAGGAATATCTGATGTTTCGGCTTGTCGCTGAAACGAACAATTTTATCTTCAATGGAAGGGCAATAACGTGGTCCGGTTCCTTCAATAAGCCCCGAGAACATCGGAGCACGATGCAGATTATCATTAATAATCTGATGTGTATCCACAGATGTATACGTCAACCAGCAAGGCAACTGCTCATTATCGGAAGATTCTGTTTCATAGGAAAAGAACTTCGGCTTGTCATCGCCAGGCTGAATTTCGGTTTTGCTAAAATCAATCGTATCCTTATGCACACGTGGTGGTGTACCCGTTTTGAAACGAACCAGATCAAAGCCCAGTTCACGCAGATTCTCTGACAATTTAAGAGAGGGTTGTTGATTGTTTGGTCCACTCTCATACATCAACTCACCCATGATCACTTTGCCGCGCAAGTATGTGCCTGTTGTCAGAACGACCGCTTTGGCCCGATACTCTGTTCCGGTCTGAGTCACAACGCCTACACATTTTCCGTCTTCAACGATCAGTGAATCAACCATACCCTGACGCATTGTCAGATTACGTTCATTCTCCATCGTTTCCTTCATTTTATGCTGGTAGGAGAATTTATCTGCCTGAGCGCGAAGCGCGTGAACAGCAGGCCCTTTCCCCGTGTTAAGCATCCGCATCTGAATAAAGGTTTTATCGATATTCCGTCCCATTTCTCCACCAAGTGCATCAATCTCGCGCACAACATGTCCTTTGGCCGGTCCCCCAATAGATGGGTTACAAGGCATAAAGGCCACCATGTCCAGATTGATCGTAATCATTAGTGTTTTGGACCCCATACGAGCTGCGGCCAGCGCGGATTCCACACCAGCATGTCCTGCACCAACGACGATTACATCATAACTGCCGCCATCAAAAGCCATTCCCGTTTACCTCCTTATTCCGCTGCATTTGGTGTAACTCACGCAGACGGATCATGTTCTACAATAATGAAACTACTTCTAACCGTTCATCGGAACTTGCATTCCTATCTATATGAAACCAACACGTAATGGCTACAATATCATTCCATCCTTTGACAACAGGCAGAAATTGTACCTCTCCATCATACACTACGATTTAACTCAATCGGCAGTATATTATTTTTACTTTCCTAGACAGAACTGGGAGAAAATCTGATCAATTAATGCATCATGTGCTGTATCTCCAACAATCTCGCCCAAATGCTCCCACGCCAAACGAACATCAATCTGTATCATATCGATCGGAATGAACTGCTCTGCTGCTTCATAGGCATCCACCAGGGACTGCTTCGCTTTTTTGAGCAAAGCAATATGACGCACATTACTGACATAGGTCAGATCTGCGGACTCCAGTTTACCACTGAAGAATAGCGTAGAGATGGCATCTTCCAGTCGATCCACACCCAGATCATCTTTCACCGACATCGGTACAAGCCGTTCTTCCGGAATGTAACGAAGCAGCACGTCACGTTCTACCTGTGGCGTTAAGTCCATTTTATTCATAATGATTATCGATTGTCTACCGCGGATTTGTTCCAATAATTCAATCTCATCGGGATGAAGTGGCTCCGCAGCATTCACAACCATCAAGATCAGATCGGCTTCACTTACTGCAGAACGAGAGCGTTCTACCCCGATCTTCTCTACAACGTCCATTGTTTCCCGGATTCCTGCCGTATCCAGCAACTTCAGTGGGATATTATTGATCGTAATGAACTCCTCGATCACATCGCGAGTTGTTCCTGGAATGTCCGTGACGATGGCCCGATTGTCTTGCGCAAGTGTATTCATCAAGGAGGATTTACCTACGTTAGGTCGTCCAACGATAGCCGTCGTAATACCTTCTCGCAGGATCTTTCCTTGCTCTGCTGTAGTCAGCAATTTATCAATTTCAGTCATAACCTGACTGGACTTCTCTTTAATAAAATCAGACGTTAACGACTCCACATCATGTTCGGGATAATCGATATTCACTTCAATATGAGCCAGTGTTTCCACCAATGTATATCGTAGATCACGTAGTTTGGAGGATAGTTTGCCTTCAACCTGTTTCAATGCAACCGAGAAAGCTCTGTCCGATTTGGAACGAATAAGATCCATGACACCTTCCGCCTGAGACAGATCAATCCGCCCATTAAGGAAAGCACGCTTCGTGAACTCACCGGGTTCAGCCAGGCGAATATCAAGCTGTAACAGCAGGTCCATGACCCGTTTTACAGACACTACACCGCCATGCGCACTGATCTCCACGACATCTTCTGTTGTGAACGAGCGTGGTGCCCGCATTACAGTAACCAGTACTTCCTCAATCTTTTCCCCATTAACGGGATCTATGATATGACCATAATGAACCGTGTGAGATGCTGCCTGAGTTAAAGGGGTTTTGCTGCGAAAAATCTTTTCCGTCTCCGACACTGCATCCGGGCCGCTGACCCGGATCACGGCGATACCCGCCTCTCCGACAGCCGTTGATATCGCTGTGATCGTATCACTGATCATGGTTATCTCTCCTTGCTCTATTTTAAAATTGCCGCCCCTCAGGGGACGCCATATCCATTTTCAAATCTATTAATGATATAACATATGACATGCTGCTTATCGTATTAAGTTGAATGTTTACCTGTGCTATGCACCTTATCAAATTGCTTCTGTACGAAAAAAGCAATGGCTTCTGCACCGGGCAGGAAGCCATTGCGTCTTCAATTTCGTGTTATTTCGTCGTAATAACCACACGCCGATTAGGCTCCTCGCCCTTACTTAACGTTTTAATCTGCGGGTGATTTTGCAGTTTTGCATGGATGACTTTTCGTTCGAGCGGAGGCATTGGTTCCAGTACAACTTCCTTACCGGTACGGATTGCTTGTCCAGCCAACCGTTCAGCCAGATCCTCCAGCGTCTTCCGCCGACGTTGACGGAAATTCTCCGCGTCGAGCACAATTCGAACGAAGCTTTCCGAATATCGGTTCGCTACAATGTTCGTTAGATACTGGAGCGCATCCAGCGTCTGTCCACGTCTGCCAATAATCATGCCCAGATCTTCGCCGGCAATATTGAAGATATGTCCATCCCGCTGTTTTTTGATATGCACTTCAACATCCAGTCCCATACCTGCTGCGACCTCTTTCAAGAAAGCAGCCGCTTCTTCATAGGGATTTTTAGCTGCAACATCCTCGAGTAATGCATCTACTTCAGGTTTGTATGCAGCTGGCTTGATCGGCTGTGGAACAACTTCCGGCACAGGCAATAATTTCACTTCAACTTTGGCCGCCCTCACCCCGAACAAACCCAGGAATCCTTTTGACGGCTGCTCTAACACTTGTATCTCGACCTTGTCCCGACTTACGCCAAGCTCGGTCAATCCTTGGTTTACAGCATCTTCAACGGTCTTTCCTGACGTAATGACTTTGGTCATTTCGATTTTTTGGCCCCTTTCGACCCTTTTCCAGAGACGGTCGCTTTGCCACCGTTTTTGCGTTTAGCTCCATTTTTGGAAGAGCTATTCTGCTTCACGTTGACCTCAGCCACGATTTTATCATTATTCCGGTAAAGGAAATAGTTTTGCACGATCGTGTAGATGTTACTGTAGAACCAGTACAGCGGAAGTGCTGCCGGGAACTGATAAGACATCACGAAGATCAAAATTGGGTATACCCACAGCATAAACTGCATCGGACCCACTTGCTGTGCAGGGTTCATACGCATCATCATCCATGTTTGAATGAATGTGGTGATGGCAGCCAGCACTGGCAAAATAAACAGGTGATCGGGTGATCCGAGCTGGAGCCACAAGAAATCATGCGTTCTCAGACTGGAGTTTCCGTAAATTGAGTTATAAAGTGCGATGTAAATCGGCATCTGAATGATAAGTGGCAGACAACCGGCCATCGGATTAACTTTGTTCTCCTGGAACAACTTCATCGTTTCTTGCTGAACTTTCTCAGGTGTATCTTTAAACTTGGCTTGAATCTCCTTCAGCTGCGGCTGAATGGCCTGCATAGCTTTGGAGCTACGGACTTGTTTCATTGTTAGTGGTAAAATCAATGTCCGTACAATAAGCACCATCACGAGGACGGCCAGTCCATATTCACCGTTAAACCAGTTGGCGAATGTATCCAGCGCCAGTGAGAACCAGTACACAACATTGCTTTGCCAGAATGAGCCACTATTCTTCAGATCTTCCGTAGTAACCCCGGCTCCTTGTGGAGTACATCCGGCGAGTACAGTGACCATTGCAATGACTGCAATGAGGAGAATCCACTTCCCCTTTGATGTCTTCAATCGCGACACTTCATAACCCCTCTCTTAACCATTCCATTCCATCGTAAAATCATACCATAATTAGGAGGACAAATAAACCGAAGCTTACCGCTTGCTCGACTTCAAAAGAGAGCCCTTTCGCATCGCATGTAGCAGGCTTTTTTCCATTTCCTTATAGGGCATGTCCAGTGCACCTTTTCTGACGATAAAAATCAGATCCATCTGCGTGACGATCTCATGCTCATGATGGCGAACAATTTCCTTGATCATGCGTCTCATCCGGTTGCGTACGACAGCGTTTCCGATTTTCTTGCTGCATGATACGCCGACCCGAAATTGTTCCGTATCTTTACGGCGACAACCATACACCACGAATTGATGATTGGCAAACGATTTCCCATACCGGTATACACGGCTAAAGTCCGCCCGGTTTCGTAGACGCAGTCTTTTATACACGGCGCTTCTCCTTGCTGTTCTCCACCAATGTTATTGACGGAGGCCTCATTACTGATTTAGTATAGGCTTTCTTGAATGACGGTAAACCGTCTTGGCGACAACTTCATTTGGATGATTGTTGGCCAGTTACTTGAACTGATCCGCATTCATCCGGGATGAATGTTGATTGGCCATTTAAACCTATCAACGATTCATCATTATATAAGGTAAGTTTTCGAAAAATGGAAAACTCACTCAACATACATCGTGTGTGTTCAGCACTTTTTCGCAGACCATTCAGACCTGATCTATAGCAGCATCCAGTCTGATTTGAGCTAATTAAGAAAAAAAAGACCACCTCGGTGGTCTTCAATGCTTAAGCACTCAGGTTTTTACGGCCTTTAAGGCGACGTGCGGCCAAAATTTTACGGCCGTTGCTCGTGCTCATTCTTTTCCGGAAACCATGAACTTTTTTACGTTTGCTAACGTTCGGTTTGAATGTAGGTCTCAATGTATTGCACCTCCTCACAAGGAAATACTTATGTGATGAATCACTTTCATCTTCACAGAAAACACCTTTATATATTTAACCATGATCACCTGGAAAAGTCAACTGCAAGGCGCAAGGCTTCTCCCTCTTTTATATACACTCTTCATCCCACCCAAAGTAATGACCACAGTTCGTCCACTTCAATACTATTACCAAGCCCCGAAGAGAGTCCAAAAAAGTTATCCCCAGACCCTGATCAGATCACCCTATTTCAGCGTTTATAGTTATCCACACCCTCCAATACCTGTTATCTCCTTCATTACATCCTGTTTAAAGTTATTCACATGTGGATAATGATTATAGGCTATAAATATCGTCATATTCTAATCAGGTTGTATCCGCTTCAATTAAGGTTTACAAGCTTTTGAGAAAGGTGTAGGATAAAAATCACATCTTGTATACAAGTAGTCCTTTGAAAAAAACATTAGCCGTTAGCTTGTAGCTACAGACTATGGATTGAACTGAATGTCCAGTCCGCAAAATAGTTATGCTATGATCAGTAATGAACTGATTACTTATTAATAGGAGCGTTAGCCATATGTTATTTCCTTCTTCCTGGCTTCAAGGAGCTTCCCGTGGTGAAGCCATTGCCTGCGAATTAAGGCTGCGGATCATCAGCGGTACCCTTCGACCTGGAGAGATTTTGTCGGAAAATCGAATTGCGGCTGATTTTGACAGCAGTCGTTCACCTGTCCGTGAAGCGTTACGAACATTGTCCAATGAAGGACTTATTCGACTGGAACGTATGGGTGTCGTTGTCATTGGACTACGAATCAAGGATGTCGAAGAATTGTATGATGTCCGTTTCCTGATTGAAAGTTTTGTGCAGCAGCGACTTGCTGGTGATGTCCCAGAATCATTAATCACCCAGTTGCGTAACGTGATCGACAAAATGCAACTTGCTGGACGGCATCAGGACGCCGTCGAATTCGCCTATCAGGATCTCGTTTTCCACGAGACCATCATTGAAGCTGCTCAGCATTCCCGTATTTCACATCTATGGAAGAGTATTCGATATGTTGTGATGACCGTTATGCTGCTCACAACGCGCAGAGTATTTGTTCAAGGCGAGCAGAAAGTAAGCGCTGTAATTGAGAAGCACCGTTTGCTCGTTGAAGCACTTGAATCAGGCGACAAGGTGCTCATTCAGACTGGAGTCCGCACGTATTTCCAAGATTCTGGAAAAACCCTGCACGAAAGCTTTGATTCCTAATCGGTGCAAGGCGTTTGCAATCATATCCGTCGTGAATGATTGCGGCTTAACTTGTCGACAAGTATACAAAATGCGATTTTCTTTCAAATTTGGGCATGATAAAACTACATTTTTCGCCAACACCTTCTGCAGTACTGGTACAAATTTAATTGTTGACGATAATCTCACTTGTAAGCGTTCTATATCAGAAATAAAGGAGCACACAACATCATGAGCACTCTTTTTGGACTATCCCATAACGCAACATTATTGGTTTGGACGTTAATTGCGATCGTTTTTCTGATCGTTTTGATCTCCAAGTATAAATGGAATCCCTTTATCACCCTGTTGTTGTCCGCATTAATGCTCGGTTTGCTTACAGGCATGAAACCTGCTGATGTGATCTCTTCCATTACCGGGGGACTTGGCGGCACACTTGGAACCATTGCAATTGTTATTGCTCTCGGTACGATGCTTGGTAAGATGATGGCCGAATCTGGCGGTGCCGAGCGCATTGCAACTACATTGGTCGATCGGTTTGGTGTGAAACGTGTGCACTGGGCCATGATGATTGTTGGATTTATCGTTGGTATTCCCGTTTTCTTCGAAGTTGGCGTGATTTTGATGATCCCCATCATTTTTACCGTTGCACGTAAAACCAACATGTCTTTGCTGCAGATTGGTATTCCCATTTTGGCGGGTCTGTCGACTGTACATGGTTTGGTTCCACCACATCCAGCGCCAATGATTGCGATTGAAGCCTTCAGCGCGGATCTGGGTAAAACCATTTTGTACTCCCTTATTGTTGGTATTCCTACAGCGATTATTGCGGGTCCTTTGTTTGGTAAATTTATTGGTAAAAGAATACACACCGAACCGCCAGCAGAACTGGCTGAACAATTCGCAACCAAAACAAACAGCAACATGCCTGGGTTTGGTATTACCCTGTTTACCATATTGCTGCCGGTTATTTTAATGCTGATTGGTTCCATAGCTAGCATCATTGACCCAAATGCCACGAGCGGTTTCACCGTTTTCAGTGAATTTATCGGTCATGAGATCATTGCTTTGCTCATTTCAGTTGTATTTGCCCTCTTTTCACTCGGCTTTGCACGTGGATTCACCAAACACGATATTTCCCGCTTCACCAGTGAATGTCTGGCGCCTACGGCGACCATCATTCTCATTATTGGTGGAGGCGGTGCCTTCAAACAGGTATTGATCAATAGTGGTGTAGGTAACGCCATTGCTGAAGTCGCTACCCATGCCAACATCAACGTGATCCTGTTTGCCTGGCTTGTCGCTGCGCTCATTCGTGTAGCTACCGGTTCAGCAACCGTAGCCATGACAACAGCCGCCGGTATCGTCGCTCCAGTGCTTGCACTCACACCAGGGGCCAATATTGAGCTGGTTGTACTCGCCACAGGTGCAGGGTCACTCATCTTGTCCCATGTAAATGATGCAGGATTCTGGATGATCAAAGAATTCTTTAATATGAGTGTTTCCCAGACATTGAAAACGTGGACCGTTATGGAAACACTATTATCCGTGGTCGGACTGATATTTATTTTGCTCCTAAGTACAGTCGTATAAATGGAGTCTATATAGTAGAAAGAAATTAAATCTCATCGCTTTCTGGAGAAAGAAGGATTAAATACATGAACAACTATATGATTGGGATCGATATTGGTACTACCAGTACCAAATCCGTCTTATTTACCGAGCAAGGCTCTGTCGTCAGTACCTCTACACAGGAATATCCTTTGTACACCCCTGCACCCGATGTTGCCGAGCAGGACCCTGAAGAGATTGTGCAAGCGGCCCTCCGCTCTGTGCGAGGAGTCATGGATCAGAGTGGTGTTGCTGCCAAGCAGATCCTGTTTGTATCCTGCAGCTCGGCTATGCATAGTGTCATTGCCATGGGACAGGATAACAAACCCTTAACCCGTTGCATCACCTGGGCGGATAATCGAAGTGCAGCCTGGTCTGCCCAGCTGCAAGAGAATGGATTGGGCCATCCCATCTACCTGCGCACAGGTACACCGATCCATCCCATGTCACCACTGACCAAATTAATGTGGCTGCGCCACGATGAACCTGAACTTTTTGAGCGCACCGCCAAATTTATTTCGATTAAAGAATATCTGTTCTTCCGTCTATTCGGACAATATGTCGTTGACCATTCCATCGCTTCTTGCACAGGCTTACTCAATCTGGAACAACTGGACTGGGACGCAGAGGCCCTTGAGGTTGCAGGCATTACACCCGACCATCTGTCGAAGCTTGTACCTACAACACATATATTAGAAGGAATGAATCACGAATCGGCTGAAAAAATGGCTCTCTCCCCCTCCACGCCCTTTGTTATCGGCGCAAGTGATGGGGTTTTATCCAATCTCGGCGTGAACGCCATTGAACCTGGTGTTGTCGCAGCAACCATCGGAACCAGCGGGGCCATTCGCACTGTCGTGGACCGTCCAGTTACCGATCCCAAAGGTCGAACCTTCTGTTATGCCCTCACAGAGAATCTTTGGGTCATTGGTGGACCTGTGAATAACGGTGGCATGTTATTTCGTTGGGTACGGGATGAATTCGCCGCGTCTGAAGTGGAGACAGCGAAGCGACTTGGCATCAATTCCTATGATGTGCTGACCAAAATTGCCGAACGTGTCCGACCGGGATCGGAAGGACTTCTGTTTCATCCGTACCTTTCGGGCGAACGTGCCCCTTTGTGGAATCCGGATGCCCGTGGTTCCTTTTTTGGCTTAACACTCCATCACCAGAAAGAGCATATGATCCGTGCTGTCCTGGAAGGGGTTATTTTCAACCTATATACGGTACTGCTCGCCATGGAAGAACAGATTGGGCAACCTACCTCCATTCAAGCCACAGGTGGGTTTGCGCGCTCTCCTCTCTGGCGCCAGATGATGTCCGATATCTTCAATCAGGAAGTGGTTGTACCCGAGAGCTTCGAAAGTTCCTGTCTGGGTGCCGTCGTGCTTGGTTTGTACGCTACAGGGCGGATCAAATCGCTTCATGCCGTTTCTTCCATGGTCGGTACAACGCATCGGCATACTCCTGTCAAAGAGAATGCTGTACTCTACCAAGAGCTGCTGCCCATCTTTATTCGGATCTCTCGCAAACTGGAAGAGGAATACGCAGATATCGCTGAATTCCAGCGTAAGATGTCCCTTCCCCGTCTCTAAATCATCAATCCATACTTCGTCTCTGCACCAAAAAAAGAGGGTGTCCCCTAAAACCAAAAATCGGTTTTAGGGGACACCCTCTTTTGCTATACACGCATAATCTATCCTTTGAATTCATATTATACAATCATATACTTCAACCTCCATATTCGAGCATCAGCTTACCTCTTGATCCTGGTAATTCTCATTACATATGTCTCAAAATGAAGTCATCTATGTCCATTATTCTTATACATTGCCATCACAGAATTACCATCTGCTCAGAAAACACAACACTGATCTTGTTCAATTAAAGGCATGAGTTTACTCCCCTCTCCGTCTCCTACCCTGACACTGAATTGGTGGCTTTCACCATCGCCCATTGGCAAGAAAAACACGAGGGTGAGAGGTCACTCTTTTTCCGATCTCAATCATGCTTCATTTTCACTTCACGGTTATCCACAGACAGGTTATTCACAAACGAAGAATACTTTTACACACATTTTGGCATCATTTGACGGATAACCTGTGTATAAAACATTTTTGGTTTTTGGGTCATTCTGTCGAAAATTAAACAGTTTATAAACAATATATTGTGTTGTGACTAAAAATTATACACAAGTTATTGAATTTGTGGATAAAATCACGCGATACGTTGAAATGCGGGGTTTCTTTTGCTATGATTGTATTACTTTTGGATGTGAATATGTGATCTGACCCATAATATTATCAACAGCCTGTGGATAAAGTTGTGAACAATTTTCCGTTGTTCATACTTTTTTTGTTTTCGACCTGCGGGGGTTTGGGGATAAATTCAACAATATATCTCGTATTTCGACACTGCATCATGGCTTAAGCCACACTTGGAACATGTAAAAGGAGTGACAGTCTGTGGACAGCCATACTTCTGATTTATGGCAGCAAATTTTATCAATCATACAAAACAAACTCAGCAAACCCAGCTTTGACACCTGGTTCAAAGCAACCAAAGCCACCAAGCTGAATGACCGTTCAATCGTCATTTCCGCACCAACCACGTTTGCCGTCGAATGGCTGGAGAGCCGTTACACCAAATTGGTTGGCTCGACGGTATACGAGCTGCTTGGCAAGCAAGTCGATGTGAAATTTGTCATCGAAGAGAACAAGCCTGCTGAACCGGACCCGCAACTGCCGGCACCAACGCCTACAGTTGTACAGGAAGAAGCGGTACTCAGCATGCTGAATCCGAAATATACGTTCGATACATTTGTCATCGGGCCGGGCAACCGTTTTGCCCATGCCGCATCGCTGGCGGTCGCTGAAGCGCCCGCCAAAGCTTACAATCCCTCTCTTTCTGTATGGAGGGGTAGGTCTCGGTAAAACTCACTTGATGCATGCGATCGGACATTATGTTCTGGAGCATGATCCGGGCAGCAAAGTCGTTTATTTGTCGTCTGAGAAATTCACGAACGAATTCATTAACTCGATCCGTGACAACCGCGGGGAGAGCTTCCGTAACAAATACCGGAGCGTCGACATTTTGCTCATTGATGATATTCAGTTCTTGGCGGGAAAAGAATCAACACAAGAGGAATTTTTCCATACGTTTAATGCGCTGCATGAGGAACGGAAGCAGATTATCATCTCCAGCGACAGACCACCGAAGGAAATTCCGACACTGGAAGAACGGCTTCGTTCTCGCTTTGAATGGGGGTTAATCACGGATATCCAGCCTCCAGATCTGGAGACAAGGATTGCAATTTTGCGGAAAAAGGCACGTGCGGAAAACTTGGATATTCCGAATGAAGCGATGATGTACATTGCCAACCAGATTGACACCAACATCCGTGAACTGGAGGGCGCCCTGATTCGGGTCGTTGCTTATTCTTCACTGACTAATCAAGATGTAACCACTCATCTGGCAGCTGAAGCACTGAAGGATATTATTCCTTCCAGTCGTCCCAAAATGATCACTATTCATGACATCCAACAAAAGGTCGGCGAGTATTATAGCCTTAAGCTTGAAGATTTCAAAGCACGGAAACGGACCAAGGCAGTTGCTTTTCCAAGACAGATTGCCATGTATCTCTCTCGTGAACTGACAGACTTTTCTCTGCCCAAAATTGGGGAAGCATTCGGAGGACGAGATCACACCACTGTCATACATGCTCACGAAAAAATCTCCCAAGCGATTAAAAACGATCAGGATCTCTATAAAGTTATCAACAACTTAACCGAAAAAATTAAGAATCCAACCTGAACAAGTCCCAAGCCTATGCACAACGTATACACATGTGGATAGGCTTGGGTGTACGGGTTTATACCCACTTATCCACATATTCAGTGCCCCTATTACTATTATTACTAAAAAGATCTTAAAGATATCATCTCCAAAATAGCCATTTCGGAGCTTAGCCTTCGGCCTTTGAAAAACACCTTTTAACACCCCAACACCCAAAAAATCAGCTAGGAGTGAAACCATGAAAATCAGCATAATGAAAAACTACTTAAACGATTCCATACAGCAAGTATCCAAAGCGATTTCGAGCCGTACAACGATTCCGATCCTGAGCGGTATCAAATTCGACGTGAATCATCAAGGTGTAACGTTGACAGCAAGTGACACCGATATATCCATTCAATCCTTCATCCCGCTTGAAGATGGAGATAAAAGCGTAGTTCAGGTAGATCAACCCGGCAGTGTAGTTTTACCAGCCAAGTTTTTTGTGGAGATCATCAAGAAGCTGCCATCACAGGAAGTGCACATGGAAGTCAAAGAGAACTTCAACACCTTTATCTCCGCAGGTGCTACCGAGATTCAACTGGTAGGTCTTGATCCGGAAGAATTCCCGGTACTGCCAAGCATCGAAGAAAACCAAACGGTCTCCATTCCAGGAGATTTGCTGAAAAATATGATCAAACAAACCGTTTTCTCCATTTCCACACATGAGACAACTCCAATCCTGACAGGTGTACTCTGGAGTTTGGGTGACAACGAATTGAAATTTGTGGCAACAGACCGTCACCGTCTTGCTACTCGATCAGCAATGCTGGATAATGCAGAGGGTATCCGCTTCAACAACGTGGTCATTTCGGGTAAAACGCTGAACGAGCTCAGCAAAATTGTTCCGGATCAAAATACCCTTGTGGATATCGTTGTTGCAGATAACCAGGTCCTGTTCAAAATCGACCGTGTATTGTTTTACTCTCGTATTTTGGACGGAACATATCCGGATACTTCTAGAATTATTCCAACGTCATACAAAACAGAACTTGTTTTAGATACAAAAAAATTAAGTGAATCCATTGATCGGGCTTATTTGCTGTCGCGTGAAGAGAAAACAAACATCGTGCGTATGCAAACGATGGATTCGGGATCCGTTGAAATTTCTTCAAGCTCTTCCGAGCTAGGTAAAGTAAGAGAAGAAATCGAACCTGCCGAGTTTACAGGAGATCCGTTAAAAATCTCGTTCAACTCCAAATACATGCTGGATGTGCTGAAAGTTGTTGAAAGTGAGCAGCTGATGATCGCTTTTACTGGAGTCATGAGTCCAATTATCTTGAAACCGCTGGATGACAGTCACAGCCTTTACGTGATATTGCCATATCGGACGACCAACTAACGAAAGGAAGATCACAGTGAAACAAGTTACGATTCGTACGGAATATATTAAGCTTGATCAATTTTTGAAACTGGCTGATTGCATCCCAACCGGAGGTATGGCCAAAGCTCTGCTTCAGGAAGGACTTGTACGTGTGAATAAAGAGCCTGAGGAACGCCGGGGACGTAAGTTATACCCTGGGGATATCGTTGAAGTGGACGGAGAAGGCACATTCGAAGTTGCTGCAGAATAAGAAGACCAGTTCGATCCTGCTGCCTCCTGACGGACGGGATAAAAGGGAGGTTACCGCGTGTTTGTGAACAGCATTGATCTGCAGAATTTCCGCAATTATGAACATCTGAGACTGGATTCTTTTGGTCCCGTAAACTTGTTGATCGGGCAAAATGCCCAAGGCAAGACCAATCTTGCAGAGGCGATTTTTGTACTTGCACTCACCAAGAGCCACCGTACATCTCGTGACAAGGAGCTGATTCGTTTCGGTGAGGAACGTGCCAGACTTGCAGCAGAGGTCGACAAAAAGTACGGATCGGTCAAGCTTGAACTATCTTTGTCGCAACAAGGCAAAAAAGCAAAGATTAACGGCTTGGAGCAGCGCAAGTTAAGTGATTTTGTCGGAGCGCTCAATGTTGTGATGTTTGCACCGGAGGATCTGGAGATTGTAAAAGGCACACCGGGGGTCCGCCGCCGGTTTCTTGACATGGAGATTGGACAGGTTGCACCTGGCTACCTGTATCACCTGCAGCAATATCAAAAAGTGCTCGTCCAACGAAATAATTTGCTTAAGCAGTTATGGGGAAAAGGGGCATCGGCCCAGACCATGCTTGAGGTGTGGAACGAACAACTGGTCGAGCATGGTGTTAAAATCGTCAAAAAAAGGAAACAATTCATAAAGAAACTGCAAAAGTGGGCAGAAACGATTCATCAGGGGATCACCGGAGGCGGAGAAGTCTTGCGGCTGGCCTACCTTCCTTCCTTCAGCGAAGCCGCTGAGGAAGATGAAGCTGTCTTAATGGACCAATTTATGATAAAATTATCACAAATGAAAGAGCAGGAGATTCGCCGAGGCACAACCCTTAGTGGGCCGCATCGGGATGACCTGTCCTTTTTCATTAACGATCGGGAAGTACAAACATATGGCTCGCAGGGGCAGCAGCGCACAACGGCGTTGTCCCTTAAACTTGCGGAAATTGAACTGATTCATGAAGAAATCGGAGAATATCCAGTTCTGTTGCTGGATGATGTTCTGTCCGAGCTGGACCCTTTTCGCCAGACGCAGCTGATCGAAACGTTCCAGAGCAAGGTGCAAACCTTTATTACGGCTACGGGGATCGAGAGCCTGAACGTTGACAAGCTCAAAGATGCCAGTATTTATCACGTTCATGCCGGACAGGTTGAACGCTAAGGAGTGAGGGGCTTATGTACATTCATCTGGGCGGTGAGAAGATCATCCGTTCTTCCGAATTGGTCGCTATTTTTGATATATCGATTGAAAAATCCTCAAAGATCTCCAAGCAGTATGTCACGCATGCCGAGCAGGAAAAAACAGTGGAACACATCGGCGAAGAGGAAGCCAAGTCCATTGTGGTGACCAAAAACATTGTGTACTACTCGCCTATTTCCTCAGCTACGCTGAAAAAGCGGGCTCACATTTTTCCGGATCTCTAGCGTTGTGTGGCATAAAAGATGTCTCTTTTGCTGCTTGTCTTTAAATTTGAATAGCTGCTGAAATGAAGGACGTTGCCTATTTCAGCAAACATTATTAGTTAACGCATATTTACGATATTGAATCTATAGAAGTAGGTGAAAGGCATGTCTATGAATCAACCGTCATATGATGCGAATGAAATTCAGGTCCTTGAAGGATTGGAAGCCGTACGGAAGCGTCCGGGCATGTATATCGGTTCCACCAGTTCCAAGGGCCTGCATCATCTGGTCTGGGAAGTAGTGGACAACAGTATTGACGAAGCGCTTGCAGGTTACTGCGACCACATTGAGGTCAGTATCCATGAAGACAATAGTGTGACTGTAGTCGATAACGGACGGGGTATTCCTGTCGGCGAACATACCAAAATGAAACGTCCTGCACTTGAGGTAGTTATGACTGTCCTCCATGCAGGGGGGAAATTTGGCGGCGGCGGATATAAAGTATCCGGTGGTTTGCATGGTGTTGGTGTGTCCGTTGTGAATGCACTCTCTGAAAAAGTGGTTGTAACGGTTAAACGTGAGGGACATATCTATCAACAGGAATATCGCCGTGGAGCTCCACAGTACGACCTGAAAGTGATCGGTACAACCGACGAAACAGGAACAACGGTTAGATTCCATCCGGACCCTGAAATTTTCACGGAAACAAGAGTTTATGAATATGACATCTTGCTGGCCCGTATTCGTGAGCTGGCGTTCCTGAACAAGGGTATTGGTCTTACACTGACAGATGAGCGTACAGGTGCAACCAATTCATTCCTGTACGAAGGCGGCATTATCGAATACGTCTCCTTCCTCAATCAGAAGCGCGAAGTACTGCATGAAAATCCAATTTACGTTGAAGGTTCCAGAGATAACATCCAGGTGGAAGTTGCCTTGCAATACAATGACAACTACACCGAGAATATCTATTCCTTCGCGAACAATATCAACACGCATGAGGGCGGAACGCATGAATCAGGTTTCAAGAGTGCCCTTACGCGGATTATCAATGACTACGCCCGTAAGGCGGGAGTAATCAAGGACAGCACGGGGAACCTTTCCGGGGATGACGTGCGTGAAGGCTTGACAGCTATTATTTCAGTCAAGATTCCGGAACCGCAATTTGAAGGACAGACAAAGACCAAGCTGGGCAACAGCGAAGTGCGTGGGATTGTAGAATCCTTGTTTGCCGAGAAACTTCAGGAGTTCCTGGAAGAGAATCCTTCCGTATCCCGTCGCATTTTGGAAAAAGGGCTGCAAGCAGCACGTGCGCGTGAAGCTGCCCGTAAAGCCCGTGAACTGACACGTCGTAAAGGTGCACTCGAAGTAAGCTCACTTCCAGGTAAACTGGCAGACTGTTCATCCAAGGATGCTTCAATCAGCGAATTGTACATCGTCGAAGGTGACTCTGCAGGCGGATCAGCAAAGCAAGGTCGGGATCGTCATTTCCAAGCGATTTTGCCACTGCGTGGTAAGATTTTGAACGTGGAAAAAGCTCGTCTCGACCGGATCTTGGGTAATGCGGAGATTAGAGCAATTATTACGGCAATGGGTACGGGTATTGGTGATGACTTCGATATTGCCAAAGCACGCTATCACAAAATCATTTTGATGACCGATGCCGACGTTGATGGTGCTCATATCCGAACACTATTGCTGACATTCCTGTATCGGTACATGCGCAAAATCATTGAGGCAGGTTATGTATATATTGCACAACCGCCATTGTTCAAGATTGAGCGTAACAAAGTGATTCGTTATGCTGGTTCCGAGAAAGAGCGCGATGAAATTATTGCAACGCTCGGCGAAAATGCGAAATTCAACGTTCAGCGTTACAAAGGTCTTGGCGAGATGAATGCCGGACAATTGTGGGAAACGACGATGGATCCGGAGAGCCGGACCATGATGCAAGTATCGATCAATGATGCCATACTTGCTGATACCATGTTTGACACCCTGATGGGGGATAATGTTGAACCGCGTCGTGACTTTATCCAGGAAAATGCAAAATACGTGAAAAACCTCGACATTTAACATATTCGAAGAGGCGCCTGAGAGGGCGCCTTTTTTATATTAGGGAAAGTATGGAACAGGTAAGGCGTATACTTAGACTTCCGTATTCCTTTGTTATCTGCGTACACGTTTTTTGGCAGACGAAGCCTGTGCTTTAGGGGATGGACGGGAGCTCTTAGCCTTTTTGGAGGGCAAACGACCGTACGCAATCGCATAACGCTTGATCTTCCGGTACGCCTCCTTGTCCGGTAATAAGCCAAAGGCATAAATGCCTGGCAGTGTGTTGACTTCAAGAATCCAGGGACGCCCTTCTTCGTCTAGCGCAATATCAATACCAATCTCTTTGAGTCTTGGAAATGATGTTTGCAATTGCACAGCGGTATGAATACCTAAGCGGTACAGCTCAGTGCGAAGTTTTTTGAAGCCATCCTGGTGAAGATGGGGGAGTACGAGTTCTTCAAACGTGGCCAATCGCCCACCGCCATGAATGTTGGTGATGATTTTGCCCTGGGCAGCAACACGTCCCAGAATACCTGTTGTTTCCCAGTTGTGTTGCAGATTTTTCTGAGTTAACACACGCAAGTCAAAAGGCAAATCTCCATGCTTCATCAGCGATATTCCCTGTTGAATGATATAATCACGTTCCTGAATGCGATCATTCAGTGCTCGTTCGAGTTCGTCCAGGGAATGAAATGATCTCTCCTCTGTACCGTATTGGAGTTGATATGTTGTTGTGAGATAGGTATCTCTGGAGATAACAGCACTTGCTTCGGGTTCATCAGGCAGGTTCCGATCAGTAGGTTCTTCCGGAACCTCCGCATCTGTGGTGGAATCTTCGGAATGAACGACAGGTTCGTATAAACGGGTTGTTTTTACTCGCATAACGCCATTACCGTAAGTACCACGGTCCGGTTTGATATAGTTGGACTCAAATAACTCAGTCATTCGTTCCAGAGTTTGACGGCTATATTTTCGGGTCACTGGGATATATTCATTCACAATGCGACTGCGTTGTAACACAGCTGTTTTGGCCCATTTGCTGGAGACGCGTTGGATACCCAAGATTCATCAGTCCTTTCATGTTTTGTTCAGTTCTAAAGAGGGACAGACACGGAGAAATCAAAGGACAAGAGACGATTTCAGTGGTATAATAGAGAAATATGGCGTTTTGTGCGATGAGCTGCACAATTTGCAGTTTGATCGTAGGACGGGAATGGCTTTAGCCTCGGTAGGCACAGTACATATGCCGTTTTTCTAGCATTGTATGTGCAATTGGGGAGGAAGGCAGGGCGTATCCCCAGACACGCGGAAGTTCCCGGAAGAAAGGCTATTGCCCAGCGGACGTTTAATTGTGTAACTTTTGTGAAAGTAATATAATAAAGAGTAGCGTTCTTGCGCGGTTTTAGCCTTGTTAGGCTTTTCACATATAATCAACTTTTTTGCATGACGGAATGGAACGTTTGTTGAAGGACAAGAAGGAGGTCCAGCATGGCGGAAGAAATGAACTCTCAGATTACAGATCGGGATATAGGCGTCGAGATGCGTGAATCGTTTATGGATTATGCGATGAGCATCATCGTTAGCCGTGCCTTACCTGACGTGCGTGATGGATTGAAGCCGGTTCACCGGCGTATTCTGTACGCGATGTCAGAGCTCGGCATGACACCCGATAAACCACATAAAAAATCAGCCAGAATCGTCGGCGAAGTTATCGGTAAGTATCACCCACACGGTGACTCTGCTGTTTACGAGACGATGGTACGGATGGCACAGGATTTCTCCCTGCGTTATATGCATGTAGATGGACATGGTAACTTTGGATCGGTCGATGGTGATATGGCAGCAGCCATGCGTTACACCGAAGCACGTTTGTCCAAGATTGCTATGGAAATGCTCAGAGATATCAACAAGGATACGATTGACTTCCAGCCGAACTATGACGGTGAAGAACATGAGCCAATCGTTCTGCCTGCTCGTTTTCCTAACTTGCTTGTCAATGGGGTCGGCGGGATCGCGGTTGGTATGGCCACCAATATTCCTCCTCATAATCTGGGCGAGGTCATTGATGGTGTACAGGCCATGATTCAAAACCCGGACATTACATCCATGGAGCTCATGGATTACATTCAAGGACCAGACTTCCCTACGTCCGGCTACATTTTGGGCCGCTCAGGCATTCGCCAGGCGTATCAGACCGGACGTGGTTCAGTAACGATGCGGGCCAAAACCAACATCGAAGAGAATAACAACAAGGCGCGAATTATCGTTACGGAGCTGCCTTATCAGGTAAACAAGGCGAGACTCGTTGAGAAAATCGCCGAGTTGGTACGTGATAAAAAGATTGATGGTATTACTGACCTTCGTGATGAGTCTGACCGTAATGGTATGCGAGTTGTAATTGAGCTTCGCAGAGACGTGAATCCGGGGGTTGTCCTGAACAACCTGTACAAACATACATCCATGCAATCCACTTTCGGGATTAACATGCTTGCGATTGTTAATAAAGAACCTAAAATTCTGAACTTGCGTGAAGTGTTGTATCACTACCTGCAGCATCAGATTGAGGTTATTCGCAGACGTACGCAGTTTGAACTGAAAAAGGCTGAAGCTCGTGCACACATTCTAGAGGGCTTGCGTATTGCGCTGGATCATATCGACGAAATCATTACATTGATTCGTTCATCCAGTAATGCGGATGCAGCCAGAGAAGGTTTGATTGAGCGTTTCTCACTCAGCCATGATCAGGCTCAAGCTATTCTCGATATGCGTTTGCAACGCCTCACAGGTCTGGAACGCGAACGTATTGAAAATGAATATAACGAACTAATGGTCAAAATCAGAGAGTATCGCGAAATTCTGGCCAATGAGCATCTGGTGCTTGAGATTATCAGTACAGAGCTGCAAGAGATCCGCGACCGTTTCAGCGATGATCGTCGTACAGAGATCACTGTAGGTGAAGAGAGTATTCTGGATGAGGACCTGATTCCACGTGAAGAGGTTATCATTACGATTACCCATACAGGCTACGTGAAACGTCTGCCGGTATCCACATACCGCAGCCAGAAACGTGGTGGACGTGGGGTCGTGGGTATGGATACGAAAGATACCGACTTTGTTGAGCATCTGTTCGTGACCAACTCCCACAATTACCTCATGTTCTTCACTGACAAAGGTAAAGTGTATCGTCTCAAAGCTTACGAGATTCCAGAGCTTGGACGTACCGCACGGGGAACGCCGATTATCAACCTGATCCAGATTGAGCAGGGCGAATCGGTCAATGCCGTAATTCCGGTTCAGGAATTCGAAAGTGACAGATACTTGTTCTTTGCTACCCGCCAAGGGGTTGTGAAGAAGACGCCACTTGAGGATTATACCAATATTCGCAAAGGCGGCTTGATCGGTATTTCCTTACGTGATGATGACGTTCTGATCGATGTTAAGCTGACCGATGGACAGCAAGAGATCATCATGGGTACAGCTCACGGAATGTCTATTCGCTTCTCCGAAGGTAACGTACGTTCCATGGGACGTAGTGCAACCGGAGTTAAGGGGATTACATTGGATGCACAGGATGCTGTTATCGGCATGGATGTAGTTGATAAAGAGCTTGATGTTCTGATCGTTACAGCCAAAGGTTACGGTAAACGTACACCTGTCAGTGATTATCGGATGCAGACTCGTGGCGGTAAAGGGATCAAGACTATTAATGTCACAGAGAAGAACGGCTCAGTAGTCAGCCTCAAAATGGTTAAAACCGAAGAGGATCTGATGATTATCACGTCCAGCGGTACGTTGATCCGGATGAGCATGGAAGGCATATCCACTATGGGTCGATACACGCAGGGTGTGAAGCTGATTCATATTCGTGACGAGGATTCAGTAGCCACAGTCAGCCGAATTGACAAAAATGAAGAGGAACCAGACGATGAGTCGCTTGAAGGCTTGGAAGGCGAGGAGTCCCAAGCTCCGGTAGTAAGCTTGGAAGAAGGCACCGTTTCTGACGCTGAGGTTAATGAAGTTGAGGGCGACGACGATTCCGGTTCGGAAGCATAAAATAGAATTTTATAAAGACTGATCTCTTGGAGATTGGAAGAAGATTGCGAGGGCTCCCACGGGGAGCCTTTTTGTTTGTATAAAGGAATCTCCTCTTTTATTCTTCCGAATCTGGGATGTACAGCCTGATTCCTGAGTAATATAATGGGAAATATCATGAAAAACCGGGACTATGGTCTTGTTTGTATTAACATAGAAGAACGATGAGTGAGGGGAATACACATGGGATTAATCACCCTGTCAGAAGTCAAACCAGGACTCAAACTTGGGAGTGATGTGCAAACACTTCGCGGCAACGTTCTGCTCCAGAAGGGAAAAGTCATTTTACCCAAGGATATGGAAGTGCTCAGAGCCTTTATGATTCAACAGGTAGATATTGAACAAGAAAGAATGGCGTCGAGTAGTACAGGAACCAAAGGTGCATCTGTGTCCGCAGGAAGTTCTACCAATGACAACAATGTTGAACGGGCTGGGAAGACAGTGAACGTCACCACAGCTCCTGTAGTAACGTCTTTGCAGGATGAGTATGAGAAGATGGTTGGACTAACCAAAAATGCTTTCCTGTCCTCTCTGGCGGCTGAATTACCGGTCTATGAGTTACGTACACAGTTGGAGGCTGTGTTTGCACATCTCAAACAATATAATGTGCTTACCTTCAGTCCACGAGTAATGCAAGAACATGATTATGTATATCATCATGCCGTACTGAGTGCGATCACATCCTATCAACTGGCTCAATGGATTGATCTCCCCTCCAAGGATTGGATGCAAGTTGCTTTTGCAGGCTTGTTCCATGATATTGGTAACAACAAGGTAGATCCGCAGATTCTCCATAAACCATCCACGTTGACGGCTGCAGAGCAGGAAGAGATTCGTCAGCATACGAAATATGGTTATCAGATCCTTAAACAGGCAAAGGCCATTAATGAGGGAGCCAGACTTGCAGCTTTGCAGCATCATGAAAAAGTGGATGGATCAGGCTACCCGTTGCAGCTTAGTGGGACGCAGATTCATATTTATGCCAAGATTGTAGCTATCGCTGATATTTTCCACGCCATGACGCTGGAGAAGATCTACCGCAAGGCACAATCACCATACCTAGTCCTAGAACAGATCCAAAGTGAGGCCTTTGGGAAATTGGATCCTGCAATTGTAAGAGTATTTGTTCAACGGTCGACCCAGATCCATAATGGCATCCGAGTAAAACTCAGCAATAACCAAATTGGAGAGATCGTATTCTCTGATCGGGATCATCCTACACGGCCTATGGTCTCAGTAGAAGGAACCATCATTAACCTGATGCAGCAACGGCAGCTTCACATCCAAGAGGTTATCGGATAACAATAGATATTAAAGTAACTTGATGAGAGGGCCTTTCTTTTATAGAGAGGCTTTTTACGTGAGATAAATGTGGAAGTGTAGGAAAAACAGAAAGATTATATAATTACTCAAAAAAAGACTTGCATTCAAAATCTGTACATGGTATATTCTAAGTCCGGCCAAGAAAACACGGTTTTCACGGTGCGGCAAGCAAATGAAATAAGCTTCGAAAGAAACTTAAAAAAAGAGCTTGCAAAGTTGGTTCGGATGTGATAAGATATAAAAGTTGCTGAAGAGGACGACAATCGGTAACAAAAACAAGTTTGATCTTTGAAAACTGAACAACGAGTGAGTAAACATTCTGCTTGCAGAATGAAACGCGAAAGTTTGAAACAAGTCTTGGCTTGAATCAACTGGAGCACAAATGAGATTTTTAATCTCGTCAGATTCAAAATGAGCTTATCGCTCTTTTCAATACTTTATTGGAGAGTTTGATCCTGGCTCAGGACGAACGCTGGCGGCATGCCTAATACATGCAAGTCGAGCGGACTTGATGAGAAGCTTGCTTCTCGGATGGTTAGCGGCGGACGGGTGAGTAACACGTAGGCAACCTGCCCTCAAGTTTGGGACAACTACCGGAAACGGTAGCTAATACCAAATAATTGTTTTCTTCGCCTGAAGAGAACTGGAAAGACGGAGCAATCTGTCACTTGGGGATGGGCCTGCGGCGCATTAGCTAGTTGGTGAGGTAACGGCTCACCAAGGCGACGATGCGTAGCCGACCTGAGAGGGTGATCGGCCACACTGGGACTGAGACACGGCCCAGACTCCTACGGGAGGCAGCAGTAGGGAATCTTCCGCAATGGGCGAAAGCCTGACGGAGCAATGCCGCGTGAGTGATGAAGGTTTTCGGATCGTAAAGCTCTGTTGCCAGGGAAGAACGCTTGGGAGAGTAACTGCTCTCAAGGTGACGGTACCTGAGAAGAAAGCCCCGGCTAACTACGTGCCAGCAGCCGCGGTAATACGTAGGGGGCAAGCGTTGTCCGGAATTATTGGGCGTAAAGCGCGCGCAGGCGGTCATTTAAGTCTGGTGTTTAATCCCGGGGCTCAACCCCGGATCGCACTGGAAACTGGGTGACTTGAGTGCAGAAGAGGAGAGTGGAATTCCACGTGTAGCGGTGAAATGCGTAGATATGTGGAGGAACACCAGTGGCGAAGGCGACTCTCTGGGCTGTAACTGACGCTGAGGCGCGAAAGCGTGGGGAGCAAACAGGATTAGATACCCTGGTAGTCCACGCCGTAAACGATGAGTGCTAGGTGTTAGGGGTTTCGATACCCTTGGTGCCGAAGTTAACACATTAAGCACTCCGCCTGGGGAGTACGGTCGCAAGACTGAAACTCAAAGGAATTGACGGGGACCCGCACAAGCAGTGGAGTATGTGGTTTAATTCGAAGCAACGCGAAGAACCTTACCAGGTCTTGACATCCCTCTGACCGGTACAGAGATGTACCTTTCCTTCGGGACAGAGGAGACAGGTGGTGCATGGTTGTCGTCAGCTCGTGTCGTGAGATGTTGGGTTAAGTCCCGCAACGAGCGCAACCCTTATATTTAGTTGCCAGCACTTCGGGTGGGCACTCTAGATAGACTGCCGGTGACAAACCGGAGGAAGGTGGGGATGACGTCAAATCATCATGCCCCTTATGACCTGGGCTACACACGTACTACAATGGCCGGTACAACGGGCTGCGAAATCGCGAGATGGAGCCAATCCCAACAAAGCCGGTCTCAGTTCGGATTGCAGGCTGCAACTCGCCTGCATGAAGTCGGAATTGCTAGTAATCGCGGATCAGCATGCCGCGGTGAATACGTTCCCGGGTCTTGTACACACCGCCCGTCACACCACGAGAGTTTATAACACCCGAAGTCGGTGGGGTAACCGCAAGGAGCCAGCCGCCGAAGGTGGGATAGATGATTGGGGTGAAGTCGTAACAAGGTAGCCGTATCGGAAGGTGCGGCTGGATCACCTCCTTTCTATGGAGAATCGTTTCCTGCAACGGAAACATTCAAATATGCAGCTTAGCTGCAAAACACTCACTCGTTGCTCAGTTTTGAGAGCTTAAACTCTCAAACAGCTTGCTTTTGCATGGAGCTTGTTCTTTGAAAACTAGATATCGAAACGAAACAAACGCGAATTAGAACATTCCTTTAAGCTGAACTTGTGTAAACAAGTGAAGTGTTTTTATAAGGTAGATTGCACGTACGATGGTATCGAATGGGAGCGACTTTTGGCTTTGCGCAAGCAAAACAAGGGAAGCGAGCAGTCGAAACCGGAGCACGAGGTTAAGCTACTAAGAGCACACGGAGGATGCCTAGGCGCTAGGAGCCGATGAAGGACGTGGCGAACAACGAAACTGCCTCGGGGAGCTGTAAGCAAGCTTTGATCCGGGGGTGTCCGAATGGGGAAACCCAGCTGGGGTAATTTCCAGTTACTCACAACTGAATACATAGGTTGTGCAGAGGCATACCAGGGGAACTGAAACATCTAAGTACCCTGAGGAAGAGAAAACAATAGTGATTCCGTCAGTAGCGGCGAGCGAACGCGGAGAAGCCCAAACCAAAGAGCTTGCTCTTTGGGGTTGTGGGACGTCTCACATGGAGTTACAAAGGAACCGGTTAAGCGAAGAGGTCTGGAAAGGCCCGCCAAAGAAGGTAAAAGCCCTGTAGTTGAAAGTCTGTTCCCTCCGAGACGGATCCCGAGTAGTGCGGGGCACGTGAAACCCCGTATGAATCCGGCAGGACCATCTGCCAAGGCTAAATACTTCCTAGCGACCGATAGTGAAGCAGTACCGTGAGGGAAAGGTGAAAAGCACCCCGGAAGGGGAGTGAAATAGAACCTGAAACCGTGTGCTTACAAAAAGTCAGAGCCCGTTTTAGGGGTGATGGCGTGCCTTTTGTAGAATGAACCGGCGAGTTACGTTCCCGTGCAAGGTTAAGGTGAAGAGCCGGAGCCGCAGCGAAAGCGAGTCTGAATAGGGCGATATAGTACGTGGACGTAGACCCGAAACCGGGTGATCTACCCCTGTCCAGGGTGAAGGTGCGGTAACACGCACTGGAGGCCCGAACCCACGCATGTTGAAAAATGCGGGGATGAGGTGGGGGTAGCGGAGAAATTCCAATCGAACTCGGAGATAGCTGGTTCTCCCCGAAATAGCTTTAGGGCTAGCCTCGGAAAACAGAGTCGTGGAGGTAGAGCACTGATTGGGTGCGGGGCCCGCAAGGGTTACCAAGCTCAGTCAAACTCCGAATGCCATAGACTTACTTCCGGGAGTCAGACAGTGAGTGCTAAGATCCATTGTCAAAAGGGAAACAGCCCAGACCATCAGCTAAGGTCCCCAAGTGTGTGTTAAGTGGGAAAGGATGTGGAGTTGCACAGACAACCAGGATGTTGGCTTAGAAGCAGCCACCATTGAAAGAGTGCGTAATAGCTCACTGGTCGAGTGACTCTGCGCCGAAAATGTAACGGGGCTAAACACACCACCGAAGCTATGGCTTGATGCTTTGCATCAGGGGTAGGGGAGCGTTGTATAAGGGTTGAAGGTGTACCGTAAGGAGCGCTGGACATTATACAAGTGAGAATGCCGGTATGAGTAACGAAAAGATCAGTGAGAATCTGATCCGCCGAAAGCCTAAGGGTTCCTGAGGAAGGCTCGTCCGCTCAGGGTAAGTCGGGACCTAAGGCGAGGCCGAAAGGCGTAGTCGAAGGACAACAGGTCGAAATTCCTGTACCACCGTAAGCCGTTATGAGCAATGGGGGGACGCAGTAGGGTAGTGACGCGGACTGATGGATGTCCGTCTAAGCAGTGAGGCTGATGTGTAGGCAAATCCGCACATTGTAAGGCTGAGCTGTGATGGGGAGCGAAAATTATAGTAGCGAAGGTCATGATCTCACACTGCCAAGAAAAGCCTCTAGCCAGGTGATGGTGCCCGTACCGCAAACCGACACAGGTAGGCGAGAAGAGTATTCTAAGGCGCGCGGAAGAACTCTCGTTAAGGAACTCGGCAAAATGACCCCGTAACTTCGGGAGAAGGGGTGCCCCGGTAGTGTGAATAGCACGAGGGGGCCGCAGTGAAAAGGCCCAAGCGACTGTTTAGCAAAAACACAGGTCTGTGCGAAGCCGTAAGGCGAAGTATACGGGCTGACGCCTGCCCGGTGCTGGAAGGTTAAGGGGAGTGGTTAGGGAGTAATCCCGAAGCTGTGAACCGAAGCCCCAGTAAACGGCGGCCGTAACTATAACGGTCCTAAGGTAGCGAAATTCCTTGTCAGGTAAATTCTGACCCGCACGAATGGCGTAACGACTTGGGCGCTGTCTCAACGAGAGATCCGGTGAAATTTTAATACCTGTGAAGATGCAGGTTACCCGCGACAAGACGGAAAGACCCCATGGAGCTTTACTGCAGCTTGATATTGAATTTGGGTACGATCTGTACAGGATAGGTGGGAGCCTTTGAAGTGTGAGCGCCAGCTTGCATGGAGGCAACGTTGGGATACCACCCTGATCGTATCTAGGTTCTAACTTGGTACCGTAATCCGGTGCGGGGACAGTGTCAGGTGGGCAGTTTGACTGGGGCGGTCGCCTCCTAAAGAGTAACGGAGGCGCCCAAAGGTTCCCTCAGAATGGTTGGAAATCATTCGAAGAGTGCAAAGGCATAAGGGAGCTTGACTGCGAGACCTACAAGTCGAGCAGGGACGAAAGTCGGGCTTAGTGATCCGGTGGTACCGCATGGAAGGGCCATCGCTCAACGGATAAAAGCTACCCTGGGGATAACAGGCTTATCTCCCCCAAGAGTCCACATCGACGGGGAGGTTTGGCACCTCGATGTCGGCTCATCGCATCCTGGGGCTGAAGTAGGTCCCAAGGGTTGGGCTGTTCGCCCATTAAAGCGGTACGCGAGCTGGGTTCAGAACGTCGTGAGACAGTTCGGTCCCTATCTGTCGTGGGCGTAGGAAATTTGAGAGGAGCTGTCCTTAGTACGAGAGGACCGGGATGGACGTACCGCTGGTGTACCAGTTGTTCCGCCAGGAGCACCGCTGGGTAGCTATGTACGGACGGGATAAACGCTGAAAGCATCTAAGCGTGAAGCCCCCCTCAAGATGAGATTTCCCAGTATGTAAGACCCCTTGAAGACGACGAGGTAGATAGGCTGGGGGTGGAAGTGCAGCAATGCATGGAGCTGACCAGTACTAATCGGTCGAGGGCTTATCCAATAGCAAGTTGTAATTCGCATGTTTCGTTTCGAATCTAGTTTTCAGAGAACGATCTCTGAATATAAGCTAAGCGTTGCGTTTGGTGGCGATGGCGGAGGGGTTCCACACGTACCCATCCCGAACACGACCGTTAAGCCCTCTAGCGCCGATGGTACTTGGACCGCAGGGTCCTGGGAGAGTAGGACGCCGCCAAGCGAAGAACCACTGCCGATGTTATTCGGTGGTGGTTTTTATTTGTTTATAAGGATTAAATATGATAATCGGAAGCTCTGACATGATCGATACTGGAAGGTAACATTTTTGTTACGGATAACAGCGGCAAAACCAGTATAATAGGACTATGTTAAATATGCTAAAAGTACCTGACCACAGAGCTGGAATGTGCAGCTGTGAAAAGGAGGGTGTGTGTGTTAAGTTGGCGGAGACTTGGACTACAATCATTTCTGTTGCTTTGTTTGACCGTTGTTCTGGCAGGATGCGGTGAAGCTTCAGGATCTGTATGGACTTCATATGAAGGTGCGGTGAACGAGAAGAGTTTTCCGGTACCTAAAGTAGCGAATAAATCTGACCAGTCTGAAAATAATTCGGATATGGATTATGTTCGATATACGCTGTCTGGTATTAGTGAAAGTACTAGCTTGCCTGAGGTATATCTAGACGAGATTAAAAGCTGGGGTTGGACAGAGAGGCAAGCCAAGGGTACATCCAATGAATCCAGTACCTTGCGTGTATTTGCAAAGGAAGGACATACTGTGCATTTAGCAGTACATGATGGTTCCTTTACACTAATGGTTCCTAGAAATGATGCTACTCAAGCGACAGTTAAATCATTGGCTGAAGACGATTGAGCTGTTGCGGGTAAGGTTGTATATGATTAATTAACGTTGTGATGTTCCTTATAATATAGTAAAGCTCCCGTGTACTTGATCGGGGGCTTTTTGTTATTTAGCGAAGTAGGCTTTAGTAATGATGGGAGAACCTATGACGTATGGTGGATCAGAGGTCATAAAGGTACAGAAGGGATGGAGTAGTTTCTTTTGTACATGTATAGGTGGTATGGGTGCTTGAAGCATAGGGGAGTGTAGAGCGCTAAAAGTAGAGGGGGAGAGATATAAGTTGTATAAAGGTATTAAGGTAATGAATGGCTGATGGAAAACAGCTAGAAGGCAGATAGAGCTGAGACTGAGGCAAAAGATCGCTCAAAGGTGTAAGATCTACGAGATATCTGGTGTTATGAGGATATGGAGCAGCGGGAGGAAAAGAGGAGAAGAACGGAGCCTCGAGTGGGGATAACTCATTTTACTATACCCATACTGTGGATAAGGGATAAGAAGGGGACGACAAATAAAGGTTATCCACAGTGGATAACCTTTATTTGAGCATATGAGGCTGAGTCAACTGAACGATACACGATCATGATTTTGCACCAGATTATTCAAAGGACTCAGCGATTATGTATTACAGGTAAGTGAGGTACATTGAGTATTGCATAAATGAGGGAGCGTTATTGCAGATAGTATGAGACATCTTGTTCATTCAATTTGATGAGTCCGTCTTTGCGCTCACGGGAGAGTACCATTACAACATACAAGCGAGGACCCAGCAACCACAAATGCCAGAAGATCAGCGAGAGGGTGAAGGACAATGGCGACCATATCAAACATACTGTAATGATACATAATCCAATCCAGCTCATGTTAAGGTGTACCCGGACAAACATACGGAAGCTAAAATGCTGATCAGGGATATAACCTAACCAGGGCATACGCATATTCCAGCGCCAGCGTTTGGCGTAAGAGGTACGGACCAGAAGTAATATTGTTCTGGCGATGACATAATGAATCCAGATGGTGATTGGACCTGCCAGTACAAAAAAGAAGAGGCCAGTCCAGGAGAATGCGAGTAGATTGAATAAGAGCATGATGACCGGCAGACACAGATAGCTGTAAATGACACTGCGGGCGATAGCCTTTTTTTTCAGAAGCCGGTATTGATAAAACGTTGCTTTATTCTCCGGTTCGGCGATCATACGATTATATATCCTCCTTCGGATTCACGTTTGTGTGGGGTAGGTATTCGTTTTTCTTACACGAGTAAAAGGGAATGAATCATACATGTATGTATATATGAACCTTGTATCTCACGCCATGACGATTGTACAAGATATTGAGATTCGATGGAGCTTTTATCTCAGTATACTCCCGAAAACACGGACTGTCAGGCTTTGATATCGTTATCATGTATTATATATCGGCTGGGATTCCAAGTTTTTTTAAGGAAATTGAATATAAGTTTGAGTCAGGCCAAGGGATACGTGATGTAGAGGTAAATGCGATGGAATGCAGGATAACTGTATATACATAAGCAGGTGACGTTCTTGTAGGGAGAATGAATGTATTTTTCGGTACAGACACCCAAGAGGGGGCGGGCGAATATATATATTTTATAGAAAGAAAGCACTATGAAAATGTTTAAAATAATAGAAACTGTGTAATACTGATAGTAAACGTAAAACAAGGTGGGATGGTTCATGGAAGAACATGCCGAACACACATGTATTATCTGCGAGCAAAGAAAAAGAGAAGGCATTTTTATTGTATCTGAATTCATATGTGACACTTGTGAAGCAGAAATGGTTCATACCGACGCGCAGGATGCCAAGTACAATTATTTTATTCATCAAATGAAGCAAATTTGGGTACAAAAAAACGCATAATGAATGTTGCTAATAGAAGTAGAAGCGAAACATCACATTGTAACGATGCTGATGTGTATAGAGGCCCAATGGGCCTTTTTCTGTTTTTAAGAGGAGAGAATGTCTTGTTTGCCATCTTGGGAAGGCGTATGCTGATATAATGGTATAGATCATTTGCAGTAGAGCGTGTGGAGATGGGGAAGAAGTGCGTTCCTTGGATTAGGAAGCATTTTGAAGCGCATAGGGCGCACATTATATATGTACAGGATGGATATTTCATGGATCATAAAAATAAATCAAGTAGAGCCCCTTTATATGAAGCGTTGCTTGCGTATCGTGATTCGAAGCAACGTTCTTTTCATGTGCCTGGGCATAAGAATGGACAAGCTTATCGACATTTGGTAGAACAAGCAGAAGCAGGGCAACCTCCAGTTAAGGATATCGTCAATGAGGAACACCAGCACAACGGTGAGATTCAGAATGATGGAGGAAAGAATGTTAACCAGAAGGTAGAGCGTTTCAGTTCGGTGGATGAGCATGGGGCTGATCTGGCGAGCGGGAAACATTTTGGTGACGAAGGGGTTCGTTTGGAAATAGAACTGACACCAGTGCGTTCATTTCTGGAAATGATGGAGATGGATGTTACGGAGATCACGGGCACCGACGATTTGCATCATCCAGAAGGTGTGATCCAGGAAGCACAGGAGCTTGCGGCAGATTGTTTTGGCGCTGAGGAGAGTTTCTTCCTTGTGGGAGGCAGTACTGCGGGTAATCTGTCCTTATTGCTCACCGTGTGTGACGAGCCAAACAGTATTGTACTGGTGCAACGGAATGTGCACAAATCCGTTATTCACGGGTTGATGCTGGCAGGCGCAAGAGCTGTATTTCTGGAGCCGTGGGTTGATCCTGCGTCTGGACTTGCAGTCATGCCGTCGGTGGAGACGGTGCAGGATGCTGTCCAGGCCTATCCTGAGGCAAAGGGCGTGTTGGTCACTTTGCCCAATTATTACGGCATGGGCGCTGATCTGACGCCCATAGCCGAGGTGTGCCACGCAGCTGGCATGCCATTGCTCGTGGATGAAGCGCATGGCGCGCATTATGGGCAGCATCCGGAGCTGCCTGTCTCTGCACTGTCATCCGGAGCAGACGGTGTCGTGCAGTCGACACATAAGATGCTGACGGCCTTCACCATGGGTGCCATGCTGCACATTCAGGGACCACGGTTAAACTGGTCCCTGTTAAGGCAGCGCCTGGCCATGGTGCAAAGCTCAAGCCCATCATACCCGGTGATGGCTTCGCTTGATCTTGCGCGCCGGCTGCTGCATGTGCAGGGCGCGAACACATTCACGGCGGGGCTCGCCGCCGTGAATGCCTTTAAGCGTGGCCTCGCGGAGCTGCCGCGCTTTCAGTTGCTGCAGCCAGAACCCCCAGCCGGAACTGCGAAGCCGGCTGGCATGTCCGTGTCCGCTGCGCAGCAGACACGGGAGGGCCTGACCGCGGCGGCGATGCCATCTGCCGCGGGGTATACCGCTCAGGACCCATTCAAGGCCGTCATCTATGACGGCGCAGGGGTGCTGAGCGGTTATGGGCTACAGCAGCAGCTGGAAGTATGCGGCTGTGTGCCCGAGATGAGCGACGAACGGTACGTCGTCTTACTCTTCAGCCTGGGCTCAACGGTGCAAGATGCTCAGCACCTGTTGCAAGCTTTACACCATATCAGCTCTGCGGATGGGCATGAGCAGATCCAATCCACTGCAGAGCCATCGCAACAGATTGCGAAAGGTTCGGCTCATTATATTTCCACGTGGAACAATTTACAAGAAAACACTCGCTACTCAGAACCGATCCCCTTTACACTTCAACCGATTGTGGATACGGATACGATTAATGTCCCAATAGAAGAAAGCGCGGGTTGTCGATCAGCCGAGATGGTTATTCCATACCCTCCAGGGATTCCGCTTGTATATCCGGGTGAACGTATTAGTACATCGATGGTGGCTCGTATACAACTCCTGCGGGATGAAGGTGCAAAGTTTCATGGGGTATCCGATGCATCTCTACAGGTATTGAAGGTTATGAAGGAATGAAGGGAACACATGAAGATCTGAATTGCATTCACCAATAGGTAGGCAATATGACCAATACGGATAGCGATACCGGACCCTACATATGTGAGGGTCTCTTGGTCATTAATCTAGTTGCTAGGGTGTGTCTTCAAACTCAGGCATGCAATACGTTGAAGGATGTCAGGGTCCAACATCTTGAAGTCAAGGATTGCTGATCCTGGCGAATTGTCCAGACGATTTTCTAAGAAACCGAGGACATCTTATTTAGCCTTCGAGTCCTCCTTTTATTTTGTAAGGAACCTGAGACACGTTATTAACCAAATTCACCTAACAAACACGCTGTAAACGGCTGGTTATTCCAATATAGCGTGTTTCAGATTCCTTAGATTGCTGCGGGCGCTTCAAATCGCTGAATAAGACGTCACAGGGTCGTTAGCGCTCCCGCTCCGTGCCCTGCTCCAGACACGTTCAGTTTGAAGACACGCTTTAGTTCAACTTATATAGATAGACATAAGAAAGAAGGGAACACTTTGGGTATTCCGCTAAAAAAATATACAGGAATAGTCCTGCAAGTTTTGTTGATGTACGGTTTTTATTGGATTGGAAACTTGATTCAAGCTGTATTACATCTGCCGTTAACAGGCAGTATTGTGGGCATGCTGGTATTGTTTGTCACCATTCAACTGGGATGGATCAAAATGAGCTGGGGAGAAGAAGGGTCGACGTGGCTTCAATCTCATCTGCAATTGTTGTTCATCCCACCAACTGTGGGCATTATTAATCATTTTGATTTTTTTCGAGCTAACACATTGTTATTGGTTCTGGGTTTAATCGTTAGCACATTAATCACATGTCTGATATCTGCCAAATTAAGTGAGTGGCTCATGACATGGAGATCGTCTCATTCAGGTAAAAAGGAGGCGATCACTTGTCAGCATTCATCCTCGGAATTGGAATGATCGCACTAACCATCGCTGTATACATTCCAGCCACTCGACTATATAAAAGGCTGAGATGGCCGATCCTTATGCCTGTACTCACAACGACTGCCATACTGATCCTGATCTTGGTGATTTCCAGTATAAAGCTGGATACATACATGTTGGGTGGCAAATGGATACAGGAGCTCTTGGGTCCAGCAGTTGTATCTCTCGCTTTTCCCTTATCCAGACATCTGCATGTGCTGAAGCAAAACATCATTCCCATTGTGGGTGGGACAATCGGAGGCAGTATTACAGGTGTCTCCACAGGTGCTTTAATCGCCATTCTGCTTGGCTATCCTCAGGAAATGGTCATCGCTTTGTTGCCAAAATCAGTCACAACTCCTGTGGCTATTCAACTCGCTAATCAGGTTGGAGGGAATGCCTCATTCACATCGCTGTTTGTGATGATTGCAGGATTCTCAGGGATATTATTGGGGCCGATGCTCTTGAAATGGGCCAAAGTCCGCAGTAAACATGCCTATGGGATTGGACTGGGTTCAGCATCTCATGCCCTCGGCATGGCAAGGTCTTTTGAATATGGAGAGAATGCGGTAGCCCTCAGTTCAGTTTCCATGATTGTCAGTGCCATTGCCGGATCAATTATGCTTCCATTATGGGTATGGATCATCTACGGTTGAACGCTTTACTTTGTTGTTCATGTTGGAGTAACCGCTGACCTATAGTATTATAGAAAGAAACAAGCTTGTATGATCTTGGTGTTATTATTACGTACCGATATAGCTGTAGCTATACACCTCTGGGCGGGGGATATCATATCTTGTAGCAAGAGGGTCTAAGCATATTCAATTACAGCAGCAATAGATGCAATTATCGACATAGAAAGCAGGGAAGCATATGCAGCGCAGAGGTAAATTCATTACGCTGGAAGGGGGAGAGGGTTCCGGTAAAACAACGATGATCGGTAGAATAGGTTCTTATTTTGAAGAACGGGGTATACCTTACGTAGTTACGCGAGAGCCTGGTGGAATTGAGATTGCGGAGAAAATACGTTCAATTATTCTGGACCCTCTTCATACGGCAATGGATGCTCGAACCGAAGCGCTATTGTATGCAGCTGCACGCAGCCAGCATCTGGCGGAGAAAGTAGAGCCTGCGCTGAGAGCTGGAAAGGCAGTCATCTGTGACCGATTTGTCGATAGCAGTCTGGTCTATCAAGGCTACGCCCGTGGACTCGGGATAGAGAATGTATGGGCCATTAATCGTTTTGCGATTGGTGATCTCATGCCGGATGTGACCTTATATCTGGACATTGAGCCTGAAGTGGGGCTTGGCCGGATCGATGCTCATGATGGCCGGGAAGTGAACCGTCTGGATCTGGAAAATCTGGAGTTTCATCGTAAAGTCCGAGAGGGTTACTTCCTATTAAAAGAGCAGTTCCCAGAACGGATCAGGGTTATCGATGCTTCCATGAAGCAGGAGGATGTCTTGGCAGCAATGATTTTGTCGCTGGAAACAGGGATTTTGAAGGATTTTGACGAGTAATTGTCTAATATATAGACAGGGCATTTGATAAAGGTGCTTATTCTAAAGGAGGTTATGCAGGATGAAACTGATTGTTGCGATTATACAGGATAAAGACAGCAACCGATTATCCAGCGCATTGGTCAAAGCAAACTTTCGGGCAACGAAGCTTGCCAGTACGGGCGGATTTTTGAAGGCAGGCAACACGACGTTTATGATCGGTGTCGATGATGGTCAAGTCGAATCCGTAATGAACGTCATTCGCAGCAGCTGTAAGGTTCGTGAACAGCTCGTGACTCCGGTCACACCGATGAGTGGAACAACCGACTCTTACCTGCCGCTACCTGTTGAAGTTCAAGTAGGCGGAGCTACTGTATTTGTTCTCCCGGTAGATCGCTTCGAACATTTCTAATTAAACCTATTGCATGGATCCCATGAGGGTCCTTCATGATCGATAGCATGTTGGAAACGATGGATGCAAGAAGAGTTAACAGAGTTCGTGCGTGCCACTTACGGAACGCCTTTCTTGACGAGAAGAATCAGCATACTCTTTCCGGATGAGCATTTCCCAGCTGGGGAATGGTTCCTTTCGGAAAGAGGTTGACTACAATGAAAAAGTCCTTGATGGTGATGTGTATCTACCATTATATATAGAGTGTGATCAGCATATATAAAAGCCTCATTCTCACGCACAGGCGCAACGCGCACTGTGCTGATGGGCGATTGGCTAACTATGATAGAAAGCGGGCGTATCCATGAAAATCAATCCTGGATTCAGACCGATTCAGAGCGGGATCAGTTCTACTGATTCAGGTTCCAAACCGGTTCAATCCAAAAATTTCTCTGATATGATGAATCACCAGGGGGAACGGGCCTCACAAGCTGAACTGAATCGCCGGTTTAGTGAAATCCAGCTTCAGGGAGATCGCTTGGCACGTTCCATGACGATTCGTGAACTGAAGGCGTATAAGCAACTTGTTAAAAGGTTCCTGGAAGAGACCGTTCGTCGCGGTGTATCCATGAAAGAGACAAGGGGTTGGGATCGTCGTGGCAGAGGTAAGCGGTATAAGCTGATTGATGAAATTGACTCCGCTCTGTTATCCATGGCTGATGAACTACTGGATACAGAAGAAGGAAAAATCTCTCTATTACAACAAGTAGGCGAAATTCGGGGGATGCTTATTAATTTAAGCTTCTGAGGAGGAAGTATGTCCTTTCAACAGATTATGGGTCAACAAGCGGCCAAGCAAATGTTACAAAGCAGTTTGAGGCGTCAGGCGATAAGCCATGCGTATTTGTTTAGCGGTCCAGCGGGTAGCGGGCAACGGAAGACGGCAATTACCTTTGCCAAGGCAATATTCTGTACAGAGCTTGAAGATGACGCATGCGGGCAGTGTCTTGAATGCCGTAAGGTAGATCATGGTAACCATCCGGATCTAACCATGCTTGCGCCAGATGGAAACAACATTAAAATAGATCAAATCCGGGATCTGCAGCGTATTTTTTCATACCGATCAGAGGCAGGCCATCCCAAAGTATATATTATAGAACAAGCCGAGAAAATGACGGTGCAGGCAGCAAACAGTTTGCTCAAATTTCTGGAAGAACCGCAGGTACCAGCAGTCGGCATCCTGATTACAGATAATGGACAGGCCATGTTGCCAACGATCCGCTCACGCTCCCAATTGGTACCGTTCAGCGCACTGAATCCGGAAGAGATGCTGCAATCACTAATTGAGGAAGGGCACCCTGCCAATCTGGCTCGCTCTGCCGTCCATTTAGCGTCAGGATTGGAAGCATGTAGAGAAATTCTCCAGCAGAATTGGTTTGCAGAAATTAGAAACGTAATGTTACAATTAGGGAAGGAGTCCCTGGGTAGAGGAAGTACATCATTGATCTCTGCACAGCAGAAGCTTTTTAAAACCGGACTCTCTGAACATCTGGACATGTTGCTTAGTTTGTTCCATCTATGGTTTAGGGACATGCTGTATGTTCAGTACGATAGGCATGAACATATCGTTTTTATAGATCAGTTAGACATGTTATCTCAGCTGGCACATACCCGCAGCACAGAGCAGTGGGTCTCCTATATGGATATGGCCGCAGCATGCAGAAAAAAATTGCGTTTCAACGTCAATGGCCAGCTTTGTCTGGAGCAATTTTTGATCGGTTTGGCATAAGACTGGGAGAGGGCAGAGTTAGCCCCAATCATATGCAAACGGTTATAACTTCGGCCGGTTCCCTAAGAAGACGGGGCTTCAGACGAAGTGGGGTTGGCTTACAAGGGGGTTAATTTTTTGTACAGTGTAGTGGGTGTCCGTTTCAAAAAAGCGGGCAAAATTTATTACTTCGATCCCCTGGACCTTCCCATTGAGAAAGAAAACTGCGTTATCGTGGAGACAGCGCGGGGGGTAGAGTACGGTAAGGTTGTTGTTGGTAAGAAGGAAGTGGGCGAGTCCGATGTGGTGTTGCCGCTGAAGAAAGTCATCCGCGTTGCGGGCGAGACAGATGCTCGTGTGGTTGATGAGAACAAACGTGCAGCCAAAGAAGCATTCGGTACTTGTTTAAATAAAATCAAAGACCATGGCCTCAAAATGAAGCTGGTCGATGTGGAATTTACGTTTGATCGCAATAAAATTATATTTTATTTTACAGCTGAAGGAAGAGTTGATTTCCGGGAGCTGGTCAAGGATCTGGCAAGCATATTCCGGACACGAATCGAGCTGAGACAGATTGGTGTACGTGATGAAGCGAAGATGCTTGGCGGAATCGGACCTTGCGGCCGTGTGTTGTGTTGTTCTTCCTGGCTGGGAGACTTTGAGCCGGTATCAATCAAGATGGCTAAAGATCAGAGCCTGTCACTGAATCCGACGAAAATTTCAGGGTTGTGCGGAAGACTCATGTGCTGTCTGAAATTTGAGCATGATAACTATGAAAGTGTGAGAGAAGAACTGCCAGCTGTAGGCAAATTGGTCGTCACCTCATTGGGTGAAGGAAAAGTTGTCGGAATTAATGCCGGTAGCCGCACAGTCCATGTTCAACTGTTCGACATCAGTAAAGTCAAAGAACTTCCGCTGGATGACGTCGTTATCAAGTAAACCATAAAGGTTGCTTCGGGGTGGAAACTTGGAAAAGAAAAATCTGTTTACGCACATTCATGAAATGGAAACCCAACTGGGTCAGTTGCACGGTGATTTAGGAGAGTTAAAAATGATTGTGAAGGAGCTGCTTGAGGATAATCAGCGGCTTACCATCGAGAATGAGCAGTTACGCAAACTGCTCAAACGTGAGGCTCCGGCAGATCTGCCGATCTCCTCAGCACTCGCTCCTGTAGCAAGGCCAGCAGGTCCGGCTACAGGCGAGGATGTTGTGGGTGAAGGGTATGATAATCTGGCTCGGTTGTATCACGAAGGCTTCCATATCTGCAACGTCTATTATGGACATTTGCGGACGGAAGGCGATTGTCTGTTCTGCCTGTCTTTTTTGAATAAATGAAGTGACCGTAGGGATCCCCTACGGTTTTTTTTCAAGGTTATAAACCTAAACTAAACGAACATGAGATATAGAGTACCGGAGGATGAGCGTAACATATGAAAGCAAATGAAGTTGTGTTACATGAGTCAGAGCGGATTGATGATCTGCTCTCTCATGATCTGAGAATCATTCAAAGTGATGAAGTGTTTAGTTTTTCGATGGATGCCGTATTATTAGCCCGGTTTGCTTCCGTACCTAAACGGGGTCGTGTACTTGATTTATGTACAGGTAACGGGGTAGTTCCCATTTTGCTTACAACGCGCACGCAGGCTAGTCTGGAAGGGATCGAGATTCAGCCACGTTTGGCTGATATGGCGCGTCGCAGTGTGCAATTAAATACACTGGACGAGTCGATTATGATTCGTGAAGGTGATTTGCGAGAACTGGTGAAAGAAACAGGACATGCTGTATACGATGCAATAACGGTTAATCCTCCATATATGCCTCTGAATGGCAGTGATCTTAAAATGAACACACATCAGGCAATGGCACGTCATGAGATCGGATGTACCCTGGAAGAAGTGATACAAGCTTGCAGTCGACTTGTACGTAATGGTGGCAAAGTATCGATGGTTCATCGTCCACAGCGCCTTGCAGAGATTATCTCGCTCATGCGCGAATATAAGCTGGAACCAAAACGGATTCGGATGGTACATCCCCGTGCTCATCTGGAAGCCAACATGGTATTAATTGAAGGAATGAAAGATGGTAAACCGGAAGTAAGGATGCTTCCTCCACTCATTGTCTACAATGAAGAGGGGACATACTGCGAAGAGATTATGGATATTTACTATGGTCAGCAACAAGCTGAGCGTACTACGAAAGGAGGGCTTTAGATGACTTTGCATATTCAGAAAAGCTATGCGGAGCAGCCTGAAGGATCAGGCAAGCTATATCTGGTTGGAACACCCATTGGTAATCTGGAGGATATGACCTTCCGGGCCATCAGGACATTGCAGAGTTGTGACATCGTTGCAGCAGAAGATACACGCCAGACCCGAAAGCTGCTTACCCATTTTGAAATTACACCTTCGATGCTGTTTAGTTATCATGAGCATAATAAGGGGGCGAGTGGACCTGAACTGATACGCTATATAATAGAAGGAAAAAATTTGGCACTCGTCAGCGATGCCGGTTTGCCAGCCATTTCGGACCCTGGTTCTGATCTTGTACAGCTTGCACTGGAGGCCGGAATAACGGTCATTCCCATCCCTGGACCCAACGCTGCGTTGTCTGCTCTGATCGTGTCCGGATTACCGACGGAGCGTTTTACATTCGGCGGTTTTTTGCCGCGGGAGAAAAAGGACATGCGAAAAGTGCTGGAGGCTTTTGACGAATCCAACGGGACTTTGTTATTTTATGAATCGCCTCACCGTATTCGGAAAACATTAGTCCACCTCGAAGAAATTCTGGGTGATCGCTCGATTGTCCTGGCTCGTGAACTAACCAAGCGTCATGAGGAATTCGCAAGGGGCACTGTGAAGGAATGTATAGACTGGCTTGAAGAACATCCGCCTCTTGGCGAGTACTGTTTGCTGGTAGAAGGCATTAAGGAAGAGGAGCGTAAGGCTGAGCGCGAAGCATGGTGGCAGCTCATGTCACTCGCGGATCATGTCAGCCATTATGAGGGTGAAGGACATAACCGCAAAGATGCAATGAAAAAAACGGCTACCGATCGCGGCTTGGCGAAGCGTGATGTATATAATGCATTAATCGAGCAGTAATCTAACCCAATATCTTCTGTTGTGGGGAACATAACCTGAAAAGAAGCTTATATCCAACCTTAGTGGAATATTAAAAAGAGCAGAGTGGCTCAAAAAAATTCCAAATAAATTTCATTGTTCTCTCCCAGTTCGTGTGTGACAGAATCATTTTGGGTAATGGAACCCATAACAAGGCAAAAAAATACCTTCCGCGGTGGGGTTCACACCGGGAAGGTCATTAAGGAATATTAAAAAGGTTAGAAATAACAATTTAGATAAGTCCAGTATACCTGGTTTTTCTTATTTTGTCACAGGTGCAGGGATTTCGGAAATACATTCGTTACAAACAATTTTACCTTTGAAGTAAGTAACGTTCTCTGCATTACCACAGAAGATACAAGCAGGCTCGTATTTTTTCAACATGATGCGCTCGCCGTCAACGTAGATTTCCAGAGCATCTTTTTCACCAATACCGAGCGTACGGCGCAATTCAATTGGAATAACTACCCGTCCCAGTTCGTCCACTTTTCTTACAATACCTGTTGATTTCATCATTATAATCAGTGCTCCTCTCAGCTAACTATCTTTGTCATTATTCGACATTATTTTATGTTTTATGATACTCATCATACCAACGATTCCCAAATCAGTCAACCTTAAAATTAGCTTAAAATTAAGGCTGTTTTTCACAAGGTTACTGGTGGTAAGGGATTGGAAGCCGTTTTTCGCATTTAAACCTCAATGTCAGCTTTGTCGATTTGGAAAACGACAAAACTACTTAATTCGACAAAGTTCGTCATATGGTGTCGAATCTTAGGTGAATCGCAGAGCTCAAAGCGTTAATATAAAAGAAATTAAAGGAGTGAGTCGACATGGAACAACGTTTAACGGAAGAGAAAGTATTCAAAGATCCGGTACATAATTATATCCACGTGCAAGATCCGGTTATATGGCAGTTAATTAACACCCCGGAATTTCAGCGTTTACGCCGGATTCGTCAGCTGGGTACTTCTTACCTTACCTTTCACGGAGCAGAGCATAGTCGGTTCTCACATTCACTAGGTGTTTATGAGATCACACGCAAGATCATCTCTCAATTTGAAAGAAGTCATTATTCGGATTGGCCGAAGGAAGAAAAGATTGTAGCTCTGTGTGCAGCTTTACTTCATGATCTCGGGCATGGGCCATTCTCTCACTCCATTGAGGAAGCTTTTGACATGAATCACGAAGATTGGACATGTCGCATTATTACAGGTGATACCGAAGTAGGGGCGATCTTAAGACGGTATGCTCCTGATTTTCCTGAGAAAGTAGCGTCTGTCATTCAAAAAACGTATGAAAAGCCGATTGTGGTGAACTTGGTGACCAGTCCGCTTGATGCAGACCGAATGGATTATTTGCTCAGGGATGCCTATTTTACAGGTGTAAATTACGGCACGATTGACCTTGATCGTATCCTTCGGATGCTGCGTCCTTATCATGGGCGGATTGTAGTCAAGGAGTCAGGCATGCATGCTGTGGAGGATTACCTAATGTCTCGGTATCAGATGTATTGGCAGATTTACTTCCATCCGGTAACTCGTAGTTCTGAAATTATATTGCGGCAAATATTCAAGCGAGCGAAAACACTCATACAACATGGTTTTCAATTCCGCTTCATGATTGATCCACTCCCTCAATTATTTGAAGGAGAATTATCCGTGGATGAATATTTGCAGTTGGATGAAGCATTAATTCAGACGGCATTTACGCAGTGGCGCAAGGAGGACGATACTGTTCTGAGTGAGTTATGCGAACGTTTTATGGATCGCAAGTTATATAAGTATGTAGAGCTTGAACAGGTCGACTTGACAATGATGGAAGAGATTCGGGAAGCTTTTGTACAGGCTGGCCTCGATCCCGAATATGATCTTGAAATTGATTTTCCTTCGGATAATCCGTATGATGTGTTTCGTCCGGATGAATCCACAGATAAGCAGATTCTTCTTCTGGATCGACAGGACAATTTACGTGAGTTGTCAGAAGTATCTGACATTGTCCGTTCCATCAGTGGGCTTCACCGAGGGAAACATCATTTGTATTACCCGCAAAACAAGGTGGATGCGATTATTCACGAATTACCGTCACATATACGCCCCTATTTCTTGTAATCGTGTGGGTATAATCCGATGAAGAATTTCGATATCAAAACACTTTCTAAAAGAGCTATTTTCCATGATACAGTAATCTGCTTTAATGGGGAGTATATGTAGATCGACATAATTTTGTAAATGCAAGCAGGCAGAATGAGCACAATTAGCAATATATAGATCAGAATATCCGTATATCTTCTATATATTGTAGTTGTGAAGAAACAAACGTAATGATGTAATACACAGATTACCCAAAATGTTTTATGTATGAGTCAATCAATTATTGAATTTTACAAATTGGATTTTGAAAAAGAAGATAGTCGTTATTTCGACATGAAGGGAGATACAGACATGATGCTGTTCGACACACATACACATCTGGATGCACCACAATTCGACGAGGACCGCGAGGACACGATTCAGCGTGCTGTGGATGCAGGAGTTGGTCGCATGATCAACATTGGCTTTAACCGGGAGACAATTCCAACCACAATGAAACTCGCTGAAACATATGACTTTATATATGCAGCTGTAGGGTGGCATCCCGTAGATGCGATCACAATGCAGGAGGGCGATTTGGAGTGGATTGCATCTTTATGCAAGCATGAAAAAGTGGTTGCGATCGGTGAGATTGGATTGGATTATCACTGGGATACTTCACCAAAAGAGATACAGCATCGCGTATTACGACAACAAATTGCTTTGGCGCGTGAAGTGAACATGCCAATTGTCATCCATAATCGGGATGCACATGAGGATATCATAAGAATTTTGCGTGAAGAGAAGGCGGGAGAAGTTGGTGGTGTGATGCACTCGTTCTCGGGCAGTTGGGAAACAGCAAAAAGTTGTCTCGATATGGGTTTCCATCTCTCCTTCGGAGGACCGATCACATTCAAAAATGCAAAGCAGCCCAAAGAGGTGCTGGAGAAGGTTCCTATGGACCGGTTTTTCATTGAAACAGATGCTCCATATTTGACACCTCACCCTTATCGTGGGAAGCGAAATGAGACAGCGCATGTACGTCTGGTTGCAGAGGCAGCTGCGGAAATTAAAGGCATTTCGGTGGAGGAAATTGCTGCAATAACAACCAAAAATGCCATGGAACGATTTGGAATTCGGTAAAAAAACGAGCAAATGAGGTGAAAAAGGCAGGTAAGCGGAGGTAATTTGCCCTTTGATCCAAATAAATCAAGAATATTACAATATTTTAACCAAATATTCAGAAAAACGTACTTGATCAACGCTTTACAACATGCATCAAAACAGGATATCATCTTTTCAGTGAATTGTTGTGCGGAAAATTGGACAGATGTTCGGGGGATGAACAAAGGGACACTTTCCGATGAAACAACATTACTTTCATGAATCAGTCTCGCTGAGTCTCCGTTATCGGAGAGCGGGGGAACCAATAGGGCTTAAACATCGGTGTATTTGGCCGATGCGCAACGTTCGCTGACCCAAAAGCAGCGAAGGGAACTGCGAAGCCATATTTGATTTCTTCTTTGGGTCTCGGGGTGAATTCAAGGGCGTCCGCCATGAGCGGGTGACCCAAGATAGGGCGGCTCTCTTTCGCCCGAACCCGACAGCTAACCTCGCAAGCGGAAAAAGAGAGGCAACCTCGTGCATGAATTTCCGATATTCAAAGTCATTCGGAAGCCACGAAAGAGTTCCTCTTACACTCTTTCTTTGGCTTTTTTGTTTTTGAATAAAAGAAATATTGTCATCATACGGTAGGTATTCAGGAGGATGACATCATGTTGCGAAGATTGATTCATGGTGCAGAACCGGATTATGTTGGTCCGATCTGTGTTCTGTAGAAAATTTGGTATAGTCACGTCAAAGACATCATGCATTACTTTAGACGGCGAGGCTATGAAGGAGGACGGAGAAGTGGGCACATTCCAACCAGAAGAGACCCATGAGTCACGATCATCCAGTAAGTCTTTCGCGTTGCGGTGGAAGCATGAGAACATGCGTCAAATGGCATTGATCGCGATTTTCTCAATTGCGCTTACAATCATGATCTTGTTAGTCGTTTACGGTCAGGCCGGGAAACAAATTTCACTGGTTATTGATGGCAAAGCTCAGGTGGTAGAGACTCGTACAGGAATGCTTCAGGAAATGCTGGAGGAGCAGTCGATCACAGTCAGCCCTCACGATAAGGTATCCATGTCCATGAATGGGGCGATTACAGATGGAGACCGAATCGTTATTGAGCGGGCCGTTCCAGTTAACATTACGGCAGACGGAGACACCAAGACTCTGTATACAACCGATTCATCGGTAGAAGATGCAATCCAAAAATCAGGTATTCAAGTTGAAAGTAATGATAAAGTGTATCCGGCGCTTGGAACTGCGATCAAAGCGGAGATGAAGATCCGTGTAGTGCGCGTAACAAAGCGTACAGTGGATGTAGAGCAACCGATCGCTTACAAAGTCATTAAAACGGCTGACCCTAGCTTGTACAAAGGGGATAACCGTGTCGTTGTGAACGGCAAAGAAGGCACAATTGTACAGCATATCGAAAAGGTATTTCAGGATGGAGAATTGGTCTCCAAAAAAATGGTCGGCAAATCTGTCGCGAATAATCGTGTAGATAAAGTGATCGCTGTCGGCACCAAAGCAAAACCGGTCGTGAAGGAACCTGAGATTCAGACCGTATCGGCTCAAACGTCAACAACCAAAAAGGCTACAACAACGAACTCGAAGAAAACATCTGCCTCGGGCAGCAAAGTAATTACCGTATCCGGAACTTCTTTTAAATACTCCAAAGTACTTAAAAATGTATCCATGACTGCCTACTCTTCCGAAGAGCCTGGCATTGGAACTAAAACAGCTTCCGGTACTCGTGTAACGGAAGGACGCACCATTGCGGTTGATCCCAAAGTCATTCCAATTGGCTGGTGGGTATATATCGAAGGTCTGGGATTCCGTCGTGCGGAAGATACAGGCGGTGCCATTAAAGGCAACAAAATTGATGTGTATTATGACAGTGTGAAGCATGCCCTGAATTTTGGACGTAAGAAAGGCAAGACGGTCTACGTGATCGGTCCGGTGAAGCCGGAAGCGAACTAAAATCGTTTTACTTTGAAATGGGAATGCTATAAAATAGTTGCATGAATGATTCATGCGGAATATGCGGCGGAGGAGTCTGAATTCAGTCTCCCCCGCCGTTTGGCAGAGAAGAGGATATTCCTCTTCTTTTTGCGTTAGAAAGGAAGAAATGGAACATGATAAAAGAAGTCATTGTGGTGGAAGGCCGTGACGATACGGTAGCTATCCGTCGGGCCGTGGAAGCCGATACCATAGAAACAGGTGGATCAGCCATCAACCAACGCATTCTGAAGCGGATTGCGCTTGCTCAGGAGAGACGGGGAGTCATTGTACTGACAGATCCGGATCATGCTGGCGAACGCATTCGAAAAATTATTGCGAACAAGGTGCCTGGCTGCAAACATGCCTTCATTCCGGAAGCCGATGCAACGCGCAAAGGGGACATTGGGGTGGAGAATGCCTCACCAGAGGCGATCCGTCATGCTCTGGCGCGCGTACATACTTCATACGAAGGTGCTCCGAGCCTGATCGATTGGGAGGACCTGATCGCAGCAGGACTTATTGTGCATCCGCAGGCTGCTGCACGTCGCATGGAGATGGGCAATCTGCTGGGCATCGGATATTGTAACGGTAAGCAGTTCCACAAACGTCTCAGTGTATTTCAGATTACACGGGAAGAGTTCTCTACAGCATTAGCGCAAATTGAACGTGAAGGATTGTGAGCATATGAAGGACATGGAAGAGACGATTGAAATTGCAACGCCCAAGCGTACGAAAGAGATTATTCAAAGACACGGATTCTCATTTAAGAAAAGTCTGGGTCAGAACTTTCTGATCGATCAAAATATACTGAACAAAATCGTTAATGCAGCCGATTTGGACGAGTCCAAGGGCGCGTTAGAGATCGGGCCGGGTATTGGGGCCCTTACGGAGCGACTGGCTCGGGTAGCCGGCCCTGTCACAGCCGTAGAGATTGATCAGCGCTTGATCCCAATTCTGGGAGAAGTGATGCAGCCTTATTCGAATGTACGTGTTCATCATGGGGATGTGCTGAAGCTTGATCTGGCTGAGTTGTTTAATACGGATTTTGCATCCGTGGACAAAGTCAGTGTCGTGGCTAACCTGCCTTATTATGTAACGACTCCAATCATGATGAAACTGCTTGAAGAGAAACTGCCGGTAGACAGCATTGTTGTCATGATCCAAAAAGAAGTGGCTGAACGCATGGCTGCTGCACCGGGATCAAAAGACTACGGCAGTCTAAGCATCGCAGTTCAGTACTACAGTATGCCGGAGCTTGTGTGTATTGTGCCGCCTACAGTCTTCATTCCGCAACCTAATGTGGAATCAGCTGTCATTAAGCTGAAAGTGCGTGAGAAACCACCAGTGGAGATTCCGGATGAAGCACACTACTTCGAAGTGGTACAGGCTTCTTTTGCCCAACGGAGAAAAACAATCTCAAACAACTTGAAGGCACGTTTCTTCACAAAGGAGAACCGGGAACAGGCAGACATTCTGCTGGAGCAGGCAGGTATTCAACCGTCCCGACGTGGAGAGACGTTGAGTCTGCAAGAGTATGCCACACTCAGCACCGTAATGTGGGAAGCAGGGGTACGTGCAGCGCTGTAAAATTTGAATGAACCAAACCGGGTCTCTGCCCATACGATGGGGTAGAGGTGATTACGTTGATGAATATCGGAGACTTGGTCGTTCGGAAGTCATACGGCGGCGATGTGACTTTTCGGGTGGAAGGCCTCCAGTTGGATGCTGCGGTCATTAAAGGGACTGAGTTCCGGCTGATTGCCGATTCCCCGGTGGACGATTTGATACAGGTTCCCTACGAACCACAAAGCGCCAAGACCAGACAGGCGCATATTAAAGCACATCAGACCCTGTCCCGTCTGCAGCAGAATCGTATGGAACAGGCTGAGCGGAATCGTGAAGGTCTGGTACAGGATTGGTCTGCTCAGCAGGAACCGGCTTATTTTGAAATGCCTGGAAAGGTGCTTCATCTGGATGGAGATCCGAACTATTTGAAAAAAAGTATGGATCTCTATGAGCAACTTCGTGTGCCTGCAGAGGGACAATATGTCCATGAATCGGCAATGGCAGATACCTTATACCGATTATTACCCAAAGTACGTCCGGATATCGTAGTTATTACGGGTCATGATGGGGTGCTAAAGACACGTCAGCCCTATGACTTATATAGCCTTGGTAGCTACAAGAACTCGCAAAATTTTGTGTCGGCCATTCAGGTGGCCAGACAATATGAACGCCATCTGGACGCACTCACCATTGTGGCAGGGGCCTGTCAGTCCCATTTTGAGGCACTGCTGCGCGCTGGAGCGAACTTTGCCAGTTCTCCAGGGAGAATTCTCATTCATGCACTTGACCCGGTCTATGTGGCAGCCAAGGCCTCCTTTACCTCTGTGCGGGATACGGTCAACATGAGTGATGTTCTGCACAATACCATCAGTGGCAGCCAGGGTGTGGGTGGTGTCGAGACAAGGGGGAGTTACCGGGTAGGTCTGCCCGGGCTGAATGATTTATCTACGCTAAAAGTGAACCCGTCGGCAGTCTGATGTAGGCCATTTAAAGTCCCAATTTGGGGCTTTTTTTGTTTGCAAAAAAATTCATTGACAACAACTTTTTGATGCTGATATAATAATTAGTTTTGATTTGACAATGACTGTAAAATCCGGTATAATGGACAAGAAAAGAGGTGGTCGTCGACAATGGCTAAAAACACGCTGTTGGATATCAAACGCAATCTCGATGCACATATTGGTCAGAAAATTATGTTGCGGGCTAATGGTGGCCGCCGTAAGACCATTGAGCGTACGGGTGTATTGGAAGAAACGTACCCTTCTGTTTTTATTGTTAAGCTTGATGAGGAGCAAGAAACCTTCAAGCGAGTATCTTATAGTTATGCGGATATACTTACGGAGTCGGTGGAAGTCATGGTTTATGACCCGGGCAGCCAGACGCATAGCTCCTATATGGAGACGTAAGTATCGATTTACAGGCGATTCGCCCCACAAGGCGGATCGCTTTTTTGTTGTTTTAAACACCAATTCTCCCTCTAACGTAACCCATACATACTCAGGAATGAGGGAGGAACGGTCGCGGCATACTATATGGACAGGTGAAGGACAGTTTCTTAAGCAATGCAGGAAACTGAATATGGCCTGATGGCAAGATGTCCAAAACGTGAACGAACTCATCACATTATGAAGGATACTTTGGAGGAGGATGGCTCATGAGTCGCAGAAGAAGAAGTGTCATGTCAGAGGATCTGAAGAATGAGCTTGCGAAAGACTTGGGCTTCTATGATACGGTCCAACAGGAAGGCTGGGGTGGAATCAAAGCCAAGGATGCAGGAAACATGGTGAAAAGAGCCATTCAACTTGCTGAGCAGGCTGCCCGCAAATCTTAATCTGGTTCAAGCTGACTGAAAAGCGGGGAAATCCGTCAGGAACATCCCCGCTTTTTCCCCTTAGATGCGGAATACAAATGACTTGACAGCCCCATTTTGATATAATATGTTAAGTTGTCTTAGGGAAAAGGTGAGGACGGGTGAACGCCTTGAAAATTTACGAAAAAGCGCCTGCTAAAATTAATTTGATGCTGGACGTTTTACATAAAAGAAGCGATGGATTCCATGAAGTTGAAATGATCATGACCATGGTCGATCTGGCTGATCGGCTGGAAATGTCGGAGCTGCCGCGAGATACTATTTTCATCTCCAGTCAGGCGGGGTATATCCCGCTCGACGAGAAGAATCTGGCTTTCCAGGCAGCCAGACTCATTAAGGAACGCTATAACGTGCGTACGGGCGTCCATATTCATCTGGATAAAAAGATTCCAGTTGCAGCCGGACTTGCCGGCGGCAGCAGTGATGCAGCAGCAGCGCTGCGTGGATTGAACCGTCTGTGGCGGTTGAATATACCGGATCACGAACTGCAGGAGCTTGGAGCTGAACTCGGGTCGGATGTTCCATTCTGTATCACAGGAGGGACTGCACTCGCTACAGGCCGTGGTGAGAAGTTAACTCCCATTCCTAATCCGCCGCAATGCTGGGTAATTCTGGCCAAGCCTCCGATTAATGTGTCTACAGCCGATGTGTACGGAAGGTTCCGCAGTGACAAGATTGTTCGTCATCCGAGTGCAGCTAAAATGGAGCAGGCTATTCGCAATCAATCATTTACGGAAGTCTGTAATCAGATGGGCAACGTGCTTGAAGATGTAACGTTGAAGCTGTATCCGGAAGTTCAGCATCTGAAGGATGCCATGATTCGATTGGGTGCAGACGGCGTGTTAATGTCTGGTAGCGGTCCAACGGTATTTGGATTGGTTTCCAAAGAATCCAAGGTAGCCCGGATATACAATGGTCTGCGTGGGTTCTGTAAAGAAGTGTACGCTGTACGTATGTTAACGTAAAATTCGCTTTTATAATGTACAAACACGTATAAAGGTGTTATATTCTTAAATAATTATTCGGATTTGGATGTTTCCGTGATCGTGAGGATGGATCTCTGTGAAGAAGTTAAAACGAAGCGCAAGGCTGGTTGAAATGACGCAATACTTATTGTCCAGACCGCATACGGTTATTCCGTTGACCACATTTGCCGAACGTTATGGTGCCGCAAAGTCTTCAATTAGTGAAGATTTGGCGATTATCAAGGAAGTGTTCGAAGAAGGTGGGTCAGGAGAACTGCATACACTGGCTGGAGCAGCCGGGGGAGTAAGATGGATTCCGAAGGTATCCCGAGAACTGGCATTGGCATTTGCGGAGCGGCTCTCGACCCAGCTCGCGCAACCTGATCGGATCTTGCCTGGAGAATACCTGTACATGTCCGACTTGCTTGGTCAGCCCGCATTGATGAATGAAGCCGGCAAGATCTTTGCAACGGCCTTTGGCAATATGAATATTGATGTGGTTATGACGGTAGAAACCAAAGGAATTCCACTGGCTTATGCGACCGGAGCCCAGCTCAACCTGCCTGTCGTGCTCGTACGCAGGGACCATCAGGCTACAGAAGGATCGGCCGTAAGTATCAATTATGTATCCGGGTCCCATAAAAGTCTGCATACCATGTCCCTGTCCCGCAGGGCGATGCGTGAGCATTCCAGAGTACTTATTGTGGATGACTTCATGAAGGCCGGGGGTACGGTGCAAGGAATGATCGATCTTTTGGCCGAGTTTAATGCTACAGTTGCCGGGGTAGGGGTACTGGTGGAATCTGGTTCTGTAGATTCAGAAGAACGCCTGTTAACAGATTACGTATCTCTGGCGAAACTGACAGCGGTTGATGCCAAGAGCAGACAGATTTCCGTCAAGCCTGGCAACTATTTTGACCTGTAGAAAGATGACGAATGTTATGTCGTTAAAAGGTCTTTTCCATCGACCTGGCACTAACGTTGTCGAATTGTGTATTAAATAAAAAAATTCCTGAAATTAGGAAATTTTTGTGGTTATAAAAAGAAGGAGTTCGTATATGCTGTGTGGAATTATACACCAAGTTCTGATGGAAAAAGGTGGTGAACACACACATGCAAATTACGGATGTCAGACTCCGCCGTGTTAACTCGGAGGGGAGAATGAAGGCTATCGCATCCATTACCATCGATAACGAATTCGTCGTTCATGACATTCGTGTCATTGATGGTAACAACGGAATGTTTGTTGCTATGCCGAGCAAACGTACTCCTGATGGAGAGTTCCGTGATATCGCCCACCCGATCTCTTCCGGTACGCGTGAGAAGATTCAGGCAGCAGTTTTGACTGAATACGATCGTGCGGCAACTGAGGAAGAAGTCATTGAAGAAGGTGCCTGAGAACATTATTGGGGTTCGAAGGAAAAGAGAGCCATGTCTTATGGCTCTCTTTTCTTTTTGACCGGAATAAGATATATTCAGTATTGAGTTTATTAGCAGAGAACAAAAAGCGCATCGTGCGCTTGGTGGCAGGGCGGCATCTTAGGAATCATTGGGATTCGGTTAAGCTCGCAGGTACACGGCGTATACATATAGGTCACGATTCGTTGGTGTCCGCGTTGTTACGTGTGATTACAGAGACAGCAGGCGATGAACAGAACCGGCTTGAAGCCGGCTGAACGATACTCATTGGATATAGATCAGCAATGCATTTCAATGGGATTTTCAGAACAGGAGGTCGTTAATTTTGAAACGAATGGCAATCGTTCTTGCCGCAGGGCAAGGAAAACGAATGAAATCAAAATTGTACAAAGTACTGCATCCCGTATGCGGTAAACCTATGGTTGGACATGTGCTGGATGCAGCACTCAGCGCAGGCGTTGAACGCAGTGTAGTTGTAGTCGGTCATGGTGCCGAAGCGGTGCAGTCATTTTTGGGTTCCAGAGCGGAGTATGCACTCCAGGCAGAACAATTGGGTACAGGTCATGCAGTGAAGCAGGTTAAATCTTTGCTTGGCGGCGAAACAGGCTCTACAATTGTGGTCTGTGGAGATACACCGCTTGTGACCAGTGAGACGTTGGAAGGTCTGATGAAGCTGCATGAGAGCAGCGGAGCAGCAGCCACAGTTCTTACGGCTCAGTTGGACAATCCCAAAGGCTATGGCCGCGTTATTCGCGGAGAAGATGGATCTGTACAACGGATTGTGGAACAAAAGGATTGCACGGAGCAGGAAGATGCTGTGAATGAGATTAACACGGGCACATACTGTTTCGATAATGCAAAATTGTTCGCTGCCCTGGAAAAAGTGACGAACCAGAACGCTCAGGGAGAGTATTATCTCACCGACGTGGTTGGCATTTTCCGCAATGATGGAGAAGTGGTTGAAGCTTACATGTCGGATGACATCGCAGAATCCATCGGGGTTAATGACCGACTTGCACTTTCGCAAGCCGAAGCCTTCATGCGTGAACGTCTTGCCGTACGCCATATGTTGAACGGTGTTACAATCATTGATCCGTCATCGACATATATCGGAGCGGATGTTACGATTGGATCAGATACAGTTTTGTATCCGGGGACGATTCTCAAAGGCACAACTTCCATTGGTGAAGCATGTCATATTGGTCCTCAGGCAGATGTGGAAGACAGCGTTATTCAGGACGGAGTTACGATTAAACATTCGGTAGTATCCAATGCCGAGGTTGGTTCTGATGCAACGGTTGGTCCATTTGCTAATTTGCGTCCAGGGACCAAACTGGGTCGCAACGTAAAAATTGGTGACTTTGTTGAAGTGAAAAATGCTACAATTGATGAAGGATCCAAAGTATCTCATCTCAGCTATATTGGGGATGCCAAAGTAGGGAAAAACGTAAATGTTGGATGCGGGGCAATAACTGTCAATTATGATGGTTATAATAAAGCTGTGACAACGATTGAAGATGATGCTTTTGTTGGCAGCAACGTCAATCTGATTGCACCGATTACGGTAGGAAAAGGCGCTTATGTGGTTGCTGGCTCCACCGTTACCCATTCCGTTCCCGAGAATGATCTGGCCATTGCTCGTCCACGTCAGGAGAATAAACCTGGTTATGCGGAGAAGATTCGCGGACGTGCCAAAGCCAAGAAACAAAATGCCAAACCCCAATAAGGGGTTTTGATAACAAGATTGCCTCCCGAAGATCGGGGAGGTGCCGACATGTCGCAGACGCTTATTGATTCCAATGAACCAGCACGGAGGGTTTTTATTTTATGACTTATTTTGATTCGAAATTAAAAATATTTACTTGCAATTCTAACCCCAAGCTTGCCCATCAAATTGCTGATTATATCGGGATCCCTATGGGTGAATCTCACACAACCAGCTTTAGTGATGGCGAGATTCAAGTGAAACTCTCCGAGAGTGTTCGGGGTTGTCACGTTTATATCGTGCAGTCCACTTGCTTGCCGGTTAATGATAACCTGATGGAAATGCTCGTTATGATTGATGCACTCAAACGGGCATCTGCCAAGACGATTAACGTCGTTATTCCTTACTATGGCTATGCAAGACAGGATCGCAAGGCACGTTCGCGTGACCCGATTACAGCGAAACTGGTTGCCAACCTGATTGAAAAAGCGGGTGCAACCCGTGTCATCGCGATGGACTTGCATGCAATGCAGATCCAGGGATTCTTCGACATTCCGGTCGACCATTTGCTCGGCGTGCCAATTCTGGCTCAATATTTCCGGTCGAAACAGATCGAAAATCCGGTTGTCGTGTCGCCTGACCACGGTGGCGTAGTGCGCGCACGTAAACTGGCTGATTTCCTGAATGCGCCCCTGGCGATTATCGATAAACGTCGTCCTGAGCCAAATGTGAGCGAAGTGATGAACATTATCGGTAACATCGAGGGTAAAACAGCCATCCTGATCGATGACATTATTGATACGGCGGGAACGATTGTACTGGGAGCGAATGCTCTGATGGAAGGCGGCGTTAAAGAAGTATACGCGTGCTGTACTCACCCGGTATTGTCCGGACCTGCGATGGAACGTTTGGAGAATGCACCATTGAAGGAAGTCATCGTAACGGATACCATTCCAATTACGCATGCTAATCCGACAAGCAAACTCAAAGTGTTGTCTGTAGCGCCTTTGCTCGGAGAAGCGATTATCCGGGTTCATGAGGAATTGTCAATCAGCAAGCTGTTTGAAATTGAATAAGGATGTCTGCATAAAGTAGTAGAGGGGTTACGTTTTCCGGTTCAATGGAAAATGTAACCCCTGTCGGCGTGCCGTTTTATTAAAAGTGAAACAGACGCTGGTCAGTCCATATAATTTGAACTACTAATCTACACAATAACGGAGAGGGCAGAAAAGATCTGAAGAAGCGAAGCGCTCGCCTTTATCACCGGATTTTCCCTTTGAAGAGGGGAGTAAAAAAATCTGGGGATAACAGCGATCGGAAGATGTTTCTGCACGCGCAGTGATCCAGTGTAAAATGTTTCGTTCATCTTATATGGTTAATACCCGGGGCGGGAGATAAATCGGAAACGATGCCGATGAAAAAGCGTGTCGGCAATTTCGACGAATTGATTATCGAAACGTGTGATTAGACCAATCTCAATATGGGTGTCGCGGTCGTATACCTGTACAGGTACGTGATATTCGAGATGATAGATAAAATCGCTATGTTGAGTCAGTTGTCCATTGTCTTCGCGCAAAACCCGCTCACCTTCCTGGGTCGATAAAATATTAACTGTGAACACTACAGTAAATCGATCTTTACTTTCCTGATATTATATGAAATATAACATTCGAAGTCTATGCCTCACCTCAGGCTAATCCGAAGGAGGGAACAAGATGAAGTGGATTGTCGGACTTGGAAATCCAGGCTCGAACTATGCCAAAACCCGTCATAATATCGGTTTTATGGCACTGGATCGGTTGGCTGATCGTCATAATATCTCCATTACACAGAATAAATGTAAAGCGCTGATTGGAGAAGGCAATATTGGCGGTGTGAAAACTGTACTGATTAAACCAATGACCTATATGAACTTGTCTGGTGAATCGGTTCGAGCGTATATGGATTTTTATAAAGTTAGTCTTGAAGATCTAATTGTTGTGTACGACGACATGGATACAGAGATTGGCAAAGTCAGATTGCGTTACCAAGGTAGTGCAGGCGGACATAATGGAATCAAGTCCATTATTCAGCATACCGGTACACAGCAGTTTAACCGGGTGCGCATGGGAATATCCAGACCTGAACCAGGACATGCCATTGTTGATTATGTACTGTCGACATTCATGAAGAAAGAAAAAGAAGCCCTGGATCAGACCATTGAGCAAACATGTGATGCTCTGGAGCATAGCTTGACTCATACGTTTGAACAAACAATGGCGAAGTTTAACGGTTAATTTTGTTAGACATACGGTAAAATGATCATAAAAGACGGGTTCGATTCAGCCATACTGGACATACTGGATGTATAAACCATGTTCAGGAGGCATAAACATGTCAGTGAATTACGTATGTAGGCATTGCCGTACCTTTATTGGACGAATCGATTCTGCCCGGATAACGGAAGTAGAGCTCGGCTTTCATTTCTTGACCCCCGACGAGCGGAGGGATATAATAGCGTATAATTCCGGTGGTGACATTACCGTTCGGATTACATGTGATTACTGTAAGGAAGCCCTGGAGCACAATCCGGAGCTTAGCCTGCTCGCGAGTCCGCTTCAGTAGACATCGCCTGTACAGGATCGAATGACAGTTGAGGGCGGTTGCGTAATAACGCTCCACCTTTTATAGCCTTGGCAGCCTGCTGAGGCTTCTTTTCAGTTGGCATGAAAGCCATCGCTAGCTCGAAATCAGGCTCAGCCGCATCAACAGATGTGGCAATGTTGCGAGTAATCCGATATGATGAAACAGGAGAAAAAGGAATTTGTATCCATTTTAATAGTGATGCTACGCGTATGCGTGAGATAATCAAGTAAGTTATAAGAGAGGTGCCCCTTTTGTTACAAGCACTTATACAGGCTTTTTCCAAAGATCCGGACTTCGGGTCCATTACAGCCGGAATCAAGTCCGGCATGAAGGAACAATTGGTTTCGGGTCTATCCGGCTCGGCGCGTCAGATTATGCTGGCTGCTCTGCATCAGGAAATGAACCGACCATTGCTCGTAGTGACACATAATATGTTTTCAGCTCAAAAAATTGCAGAAGATTTACAGGAAGCGCTTTCACCTGATCAGGTGTTAATCTATCCTGCCAACGAACTTGTCGCTGCGGAAGCTGCTGTTTCCAGCCCGGAAACATTGGGTCAGCGTATTGATGTATTGGTCCGCTGCGCCCAGGGATTCAGGGGCGTTGTTGTTATTCCTTTTTCCGGGGTAAGACGTTATGTTCCGCTTCCGGAAGTGATGGCCAATGCTCGAATTTTGATCAAACAGGGCAACACACTTCAACTGGACTCCTTCCTGCTGGAGATGGTAAAGCTCGGATATGAGCGTGTGGAACGCGTGGAATCTCGTGGTGAGATGAGTGTACGCGGAGGTATCATCGATTTCTATCCGGTTACTTCATCGATCGCATATCGGGTGGAGTTATTTGATGATGAGATCGACTCCATTCGGACATTTGATCCAGCGGATCAGCGTTCGATTGAACGGATTGAAGAAATTACGGTTTTACCATGCAAGGAGTTAATTGCAGATCGTGAACGTATGGAAAAGGCTGCCGATGCGGCTGCTCTTTTGCTGGAGCAACAGCTGGAGAAAATGACGGATCGGCAGGCGAAGCTGCGTCTTCGTGAGGAAATTCACCGGGAGATCGAGCTTTTGCGGGAACACGTGTATTTCTCCGAAATGTACAAATATATTTCTCCGCTCTATCCGGAGAACAAAACGATCTACGACTATATGCCAGAAGATACCCTGCTGGTTCTTGATGAGCCTGCGAGACTATCGGAGACATCAAAACAACTGGACCGTGATGAATCGGAGTGGAACCTGCATTTGATGCAAAACGGAAAAACACTTCCGGATCTTCCATTATCCGCAGACGGTGATGAACTCTTGTATGAGCGTCCATTCCAGACGCTGTTTATGTCGATCTTTTTGCGCCAAGTTCCACACACCCAACCACAGAACATTCTGAACTTCATCAGTCGTGGCATGCAGGATTTCCATGGACAGATGAACGTACTGAAGGCAGAGATGGAGCGCTGGCAGAAGGCCGGAGTCAAAGTGCTCATGCTGGCGAACGGTGAGGAGCGACTCGAGCGGATGCGTCGGGTACTGATGGACTATGATATTCCAGAGCCAGAGATGATGATTGGTAATTTGCAAACGGGATTTGAAATGCCGTCCATTCATTTGGCTGTTGTGACCGAGGGCGAGATGTTCTCGCAAAAACAGCGTAAAGTACGCAAACCGATTCGGAATGTAGATAATGCTGAACGGATCAAATCCTATAGCGAGCTAAAAGTGGGCGATTATGTCGTTCACCAGAACCACGGGATTGGTAAGTACCTGGGGATCGGCACCCTCGAGGTTGGCGGTATTCATAAGGACTACATGCATATTCTCTATGCGGGTGGAGACAAACTGTCTGTACCTATTGAGCAGATCGATCTGATTCAAAAATATGTTGGTTCCGAAGAGAAAGAACCGAAAATATACAAGCTGGGCGGCAATGAGTGGACACGGGTCAAAAATAAAGTCCGCACATCTGTACAGGATATTGCTGATGATCTGATTAAGCTGTATGCAGAGCGTCAGACCTCCAAAGGGTTTGGATTCGACAAGGATTCTGCGGAGCAGCAGGAGTTTGAGGACATGTTCCCTTACGATGAGACACGTGATCAGGTGCGTGCGATCGAAGAAATCAAGAAGGACATGGAACAAAACCGTCCAATGGATCGTTTATTGTGTGGGGATGTTGGTTACGGCAAAACCGAGGTGGCTATTCGGGCTGCATTTAAAGCGGCTATTGAAGGCAAACAGGTGGCTGTACTCGTGCCAACAACCATTTTGGCACAGCAGCATTTTGAGACGTTCCGTGAGCGCTTCTCCGGTTATCCGTTTAACATTCATGTGCTTAGCCGGTTCCGCTCCCGTAAAGAGCAGAATGAAACAGCCAAAGGCATCAAGGCAGGCACAGTGGATATTGTCATCGGGACGCATCGATTGCTGTCGCAGGATCTGGTGTTCAAGGACCTGGGACTGCTCATTGTTGATGAAGAACAGCGTTTCGGTGTCACCCATAAGGAAAAATTGAAGAAGCTGAAAACCAATGTGGACGTGCTGACACTGACGGCAACGCCGATTCCGCGTACGCTTCATATGTCCATGCTGGGTGTGCGTGATCTGTCCGTTATTGAGACTCCACCAGAGAATCGTTTCCCGGTGCAGACCTATGTGGTTGAACACAGCCAGGCGCTTGTGCGTGAAGCCATTGAGCGTGAGCTTGCCCGTGGTGGGCAAGTGTATTACCTCTACAACCGTGTTCAGGGAATCCAGGAGATGGCAGCCGAAATTTCTGAACTTGTGCCTGAAGCCAAAGTTGGTGTAGGACATGGTCAGATGTCGGAAACAGAGCTGGAGAAAACGATTCTGGACTTCCTGGATGGTGAATATGACGTGCTTGTGAGCACAAGTATCATCGAGACCGGGGTAGATATTCCGAACGTAAATACACTGATCGTACATGATGCGGATAAAATGGGACTCTCCCAGCTGTATCAGCTGCGCGGACGTGTGGGTCGTTCCAACCGTATTGCGTACGCCTATTTTACGTACCAACGGGATAAAGTGCTTACTGAAGTTGCTGAGAAACGTCTGCAATCAATCAAAGAATTCACTGAACTGGGTTCAGGATTCAAAATTGCCATGCGTGACCTGTCGATTCGTGGTGCGGGAAATCTGCTAGGAGCGGAGCAGCATGGTTTCATCGCTTCCGTCGGGTTTGATCTGTATTCCCAGATGCTTGCGGAGGAGATCAACAAACGCAAAGTTACGATGCTTGGCGAGGAGCCGGTACCTTCCGATCAGTGGAACACAACGCTGGACCTCAGTATCGATGCCTACTTGCCGTCCGATTATATTTATGACAGTATTCAGAAGATTGAGATCTACAAAAAAGTGGCGGTCATTGCATCCTTCGACGATGCGATGGAGTTGGAAGACGAATTGGTTGACCGATTCGGTGATCTTCCGGAAGCCGTCATTAACTTGCTGGCTGTTGCGCGGATGAAAGTATACGGCAAAATCTACGGTATTGAGTCCATTTCCCAACGTGGTGAGGACATTACCGTGAAGTTCTATGAAGGGCGTGAACATGCCTTTGAACTCTCGAAAATCGCGCACATTGGAAATCAGTTCGAAAGACGTGTACAATTTGAACAAGGACCCCATATGCTGATTCACGCTAAAGGCAAGGGGCTTGGGGATAAGCAACTGATGGAGCTGGTAGAGAAAATTCTGGAGTCCATGAAAACTGCTTTTAAATCAAAGGGGGAACTAAAGGATGTTACCAAAGTATAAAAAAGTAGGAAAAGTACTGTCTGTGAGCATGGTCGCAGTACTATCCTTATCACTGCTTGCTGCATGTGGCAAGAAGGAAGAAGCAAAAACACCGGAATCGACGGATACAAGTGCTGTAGTCGCTACGTATGATGGTGGTACCATTACAGCCAATGAATTTGACATGGAGCAACGTGTCATGAAATTCCTCTATCCGGAGTATGCACAAATGATGGATATGGACGATTTCAAGGAGTATTTGGTGAAACAGGAAGTTGCTTATGAATATCTGAGTGGCAAAGCAACTGAAGATGCCAAAACAGCCGGTACAAAAGCGGCAACTGAGCAATTCGATAAAATGAAAGCTTCTGTTCAGGCAGATCAATGGACAGAAATGCTCAAAGCTCAGAAACTGACTGACGACAACATTAAAGACTACATGACTCGGATCATGACAGTAATCAAAGATAAAGAAACAGGCGTTACGGACGATGCAATCAAGGCTGAGTTTGAGAAAAACAAAGATCAGTTCACAACGGCTTCCGTTCGTCACGTGCTGATTAACTTCACAGATCCAAAAACGCAAAAAGAGCGTAAAAAAGAAGATGCACTTAAAATTGCAAAAGAAGTAAAAACCAAGTTGGATGGCGGAGCTGATTTTGCTGAAATTGCAAAAAAATATTCCGAAGATCCAGGTTCTGCTGAAAAGGGTGGACTGTATGAAAATACACCTGTAGGTAGCTGGGTAGAGGCATTTAAGGAAGCTGCAAAAACGTTGCCACTGAACAAAATCAGTGATCCAGTAGAGACAGAGTACGGTTACCATGTCATGAAAGTGGAAGCTCGTACAGAAGCTGACTTTGCCAAATTGACGGCTGAACAAAAAGAAAGCCTGAAGAGCCAATTGGCTGCAGCCGAAATCGACACGTTCATGCAAAATGAATTGGACAAAATCGTAAAAGAAGTTAAACTGCCAAAAACAGAAAAAGCTGAAGAAGGTAAGACTGAAGGCACAACTGAAGGCACTACGGGTACAGGAACTGAAGGAGAGAAAACAACCGAACCAAAAACGGATGACTCCACAGGTACGGATACCAAGACTGACCAAGGTACGACTGGAACAGACAAAGATGCAACTACAGATGAAGGTACAAGCAGTAAGTAAGCTGGTAAAATTGCTGTGTTAGCATACGTTTAGGGTTAAATTCGCCCGAATGAATGCCTTGTACTCCGTAAATATGGACAACCATACAGAGAAGCAAGGGGAGGACTTAGGACCTCCTTCTTGCTTCTTCTTTTATATATTCAAGTCGTATGGGTACATGGTCGCCTTCTTCGAAAGTTACACAACTATATTCTCCGAAGCATGTATAAGGAAATGGGAACAGATGAATACTATGGTCAAGATATCACACTAAACGTTCTGGGACTTTCCTCTACCCATTAAGGAACAGTAGTTGAAAAATCTTCTCGAGAAAGTGGGGCAACATGTGAAATGAAAGCTACTGGTATTGTCCGCCGTATAGATGACCTTGGTCGTGTGGTCATTCCAAAAGAAATCCGCCGTACGTTACGTATTCGTGAAGGTGATCCACTGGAAATTTTCGTGGATCGTGATGGAGAAGTTATCCTTAAAAAATATTCGCCAATTGGCGAACTTGGTGATTTTGCCAAAGAATATGCAGAATCCCTGTATGAGAGTACAGGACATGTAACGATGATTTCTGACCGGGATACCATTATCACGGTGGCAGGTGGTTCGAAAAAAGAGTATTTGGACAAGCAGGTAGGTCAACTGTTAGAGGGATGTATGGAAAACAGAAAGACCATTTTGGAAACAAACAACGGTTCTTATGAGCTTAGCAAAGATCATGACGAGACGTTATCCTCTTTTGTTATTGCGCCGATTATTTCAGGTGGTGACCCCATCGGGACGGTTATCCTGTTCAATAAGGATGAATCGGTGAAGATGTCTCAGATGGAAGTGAAGATGTCTGAGACGGCTGCTGGTTTCCTTGGCAAGCAAATGGAACAATAGATCGCAGATCAACTCCTGGTGCCCTGTTTTGGGCATACGGGAGTTTTTGCATTTTAAGGGACAACGAAGTTAATCCGGATGATTGTGATGGGGAGGGTTAGTCTGTGTGCCTTCAGGCAGTTATAATAGCAAGGTATGCTTAAAAGGATTACGCAGGGAGGGAATTATGAAACAGCCGTCTACAGGCTCAAGGCTGCTACAGGGTGCATTTATACTTGGGCTTGCCGCCATTATCTCTAAAATTATTGGTGCTTTTCAGAAGATTCCGCTGCAGAATCTGGGGGGAGACGGTGTATTTGGCATCTACAGTACGGTATATCCGTTATATATGCTCATTATCACGCTTGCTGCTGCAGGGCTGCCTCTGGCCGTATCCAAATTCGTAGCAGAACAGAACGCACTCGGAAGACCAGACGAGAGCAGAAGAATTATTCGACTATCTTCCCTACTGCTCGGGGGAATTGGAATTATAATGGCGCTCTTGATGTATGCAGGTGCGCCGCTGATCGCTGACATGATTGGCAATCGCCATGTGGTTCCATCGATTCGTGCAGCTTCATGGGCGTTGTTGTTCGTACCGGTGATGACAGGGCTGCGTGGATATTTTCAGGGGTTACAACAGATGGTTCCAACAGCGGTATCACAAGTGGTGGAGCAGACGATACGTGTCACCGTCATGATTGTTCTGCTTCTGTGGTTGATGAGACGGGACGCCTCGCTTGAGACTATTGCCGCTGGCGCCATGATGGGCTCCGTTGTTGGTGGAATGGTTGGGCTGTTAACCATGTTAGGGTACATGGTCCGACATCGGCGGAAAGGCAGGGAAGAGCGAATCGGGCAATTGGATTCGGAATGGAGCAGTAACAGCGGAGAGGTTGGATCAGATCATCATGAGCGTCAGGAGAATACACCGGTTACGCCGCTGAAGAAAACGGTGAGTGCTATTAACCCTGGTCTGGCAGAAAGATCACGATCCAATGGTGAGTGGATCAAGACGCTACTCATGTATGCCATTCCCGTCTGTCTCGGGTCGCTGGCCGTACCGCTGATGAATCTGGTGGATACCTTCACCGTGCCCCGATTGCTGCGAGGAGAAGGACTGGATGAGCTTCAGTCGATGGTTTCCTTCGGCATCTATAACCGTGGATTGCCGCTGGTTCAACTGGTGACGATGCTGGCCACGTCACTGTCTGTGCTGTTTATTCCAGCAATGGCGGAAGCCCGGTTAAAGGGCGGGCCAGAAGCTGTCCGGCAGCAAGCAGGCCTCGCGCTGCGCTGGTTCTGGTTGATCGGCCTGGCGGCATCCGCGGGTCTCGCGGTGCTGGCGGAGCCGATTAACCGCATGCTGTACGGAGATGCCGCAGGCACCGAAGCACTGCGGTACATGGCGCTGACGGCTGCGGGCAGCACCGTCAGCATTATTGCGGCGGCGCTGCTGCAAGGCCTCGGCGCCGTGCGTGCACCCGCGTTCAGCATGCTGGCCGCCGCAGGCGTCAAGGCGCTGCTGAACGTCATGCTTGTGCCGGCGCTGGGCATCAGCGGCGCGGCTCTGGCAGGCGCAGTCGCCTATATGCTGGCGGCTGGCCTGAATGTGGCGCTGCTGGCGCGACTTGTCGCCCTGCGCCCTGCCCCTGGCGCCGTCCTGGCGAAGCCGGCGCTGGTGATCGCCGCCATGAGTCTGGCGGCGGTAGGCACGGCCTTGGCCGCCGAAGCGGTGCTCGGCGGCATGGGTGTCGCGGCCGACCGCAGGCTGGCCGCGATGGGCGTGAGCCTGCTGGGCATTGCCGCAGGCTCGGCCGTGTTCTTGCTGGCAGCGGCCCGGACAGGGCTACTGACCGCCGCAGAGCTGGCGGCCGTGCCCAAGTTAGGGCCTCGCCTTGCCAAGCTGCTGCGCAGACTGCGTGTGCTGCGCTAGCTCCATGCTTACGGTGCTTCTACACCCAGCACAGCTAATATGCAATTATAGGATATCGAATGATTCTGGTATAATACGTGTAATTAGTCCTGTTCAGGTACAATAATTGTAAGCTTGCAACAGGATAGTCCGGATGGAGGTTTACGTAATGAGTGCAGCTTTAACCGTAGTGGGTCTTGGATCTGGAGATGCAGACCAACTGACCGTAGGTATTATCAAAAAAATGAAACATGCAGCTACGCTGTATGTACGTACCCTGGATCATCCCGTATTGAATGATCTGCAACAAGAGGGGCTGGAGATGACATCATTTGATGCTATCTATGAGGCGAAGTCCTCCTTCCCCGAGGTGTATGATGAGATCGCAAACCAACTGATAGAAGCCGCTCGCAAGGGTGAGGCCGGAACCGAGATTGTGTATGCCGTACCCGGTCATCCGATGGTAGCAGAAGCAAGTGTGCGCCTGCTCAAAGAACGTTGTCCGCAGATGGGTATCTCATTGCGTGTCATGGGCGGAGAGAGCTTTCTGGACGAAGCCTTTATACGGCTTGGATTCGATCCAATCGAAGGGTTTCAACTCCTAGATGCCAGCAGCCTGAACACGGAATTGGTACAACCACAGCTACATACATTGATTGGACAAGTCTACGATGTGTTCACTGCTTCAGATGTGAAGCTATGCTTGATGGAGGTTTACCCGGATGATTATCCGGTATTTGTTGGTCACGCGTTGGGTGTACAGGGCCAGGAGGTCATTCACAAGATTCCATTGCATGAACTGGACCGGATCGAAGGGTACGGCAATCTGTCACTGATCTATGTACCGAAGAACACCGATGATGCCCTGCGTCGCCGTTCCTTTGCGCGGTTGCATGAGATCGTCAATATTCTTCGCAGTCCGGGCGGCTGTCCATGGGATCAGGAGCAGACACATCAGTCCATTCGCAAAAACCTGATTGAAGAGACCTATGAGGTCATTGAGACGATCGATGAGGATGACCCCGACCATATGAAAGAAGAGCTGGGTGATTTGCTGCTGCAGATTTTATTGCATTCCCAGATGGAAGAAGAGGTTGGTACATTCAATGTGTATGATGTCATCGAAGGTTTGAATGATAAGCTGATCTTCCGTCATCCACACGTTTTTGGCGATAATCAGGCAGAAGATGCGAATGAAGCCCTTCAGAACTGGGAACAGATGAAGGCAGAGGAGAAGAAGCGCAAAGGCCAGGATCAGCAGAAGGTTTCCGTGCTGGATGGTATACCGCGTGACTTGCCTGCATTGATGAAGGGATACAAGTTGCAGAAGAAAGCAGCCAAAGTAGGCTTTGACTGGGATGATGTTGAAGGTGTGTTTGCCAAGATCGAGGAAGAACTGGCGGAGTTGAAAGAAGCGGTGCAACAAGGCCAGTCTGCGGAAGAACGGAAGCTTGAACTGGGTGATTTGTTATTCGCAGCCGCAAACGTTGCAAGATTCATCGATACGGACCCGGAAGAGGCGCTTGCTGCGACCAACCGCAAGTTCATCGGGCGGTTCCAGTACATCGAAGAGCGTCTTCGCGAACAGGGAAGAACACCAGCAGAAAGCAATGTAGAAGAGATGGAGCAATTCTGGCAGGATGCGAAGAAGGCAGGATTATAACAGGTTCAATTTTCTGGGAAAAGCCAGATAACCTTATTCCATTCATGCTATGCAGTGTGTTATGATAATACGAACATGTGTTCATCTGTGTAAACTGGGGTTGGTGTTTAGCGACGGATGGTTTCGGGTACTGGTCTTAGACTGTTGCCTGCGGACCATCGACAAAAAGCTAAAAAAAGTCGCGGACCAAGGCAGGATTTCAGATGCCAAGCCAGAATACATGTGTAGTAACCTTACGCGAAACCAGTGGCAATCGATGTATTGTCAGGGCTCGCAGATACTTTTTTTTCAATTTGGGAGGCTTTTAAAAATGAACAAAACAGATCTGATTAACAACATTTCAACCAAAAGTGGTTTGACTAAAAAAGACGTTGAGTCCGTATTAAACGGCTTTTTGGGAGAAATTACAGATGCACTTGCCAGCGGAGACAAAGTACAATTGATCGGCTTTGGCACTTTTGAGACCCGCAAACGTTCCGGTCGTACCGGACGTAACCCACAAACAGGGAATGAAATCGTGATTCCTGAGTCCACTGTTCCTGCATTCAAAGCAGGCAACAAACTTAAAGAAGCCGTAAAATAATGCGTCTTGATAAATTCCTGAAGGTCTCCCGGCTAATCAAACGCCGCACTGTGGCCAAGGACGTCTCTGAACAGGGACGTGTTCTAGTGAACGGACGTGAAGCAAAGCCCAGCGCCGCTGTCAAAGTGGGCGATGAGCTGACGGTTCAGTTCGGTCAGAAACTGGTCACCGTGAGGGTGGAACGAATTGCCGAGAGTACCAAGAAGGATGAGGCGAGCAGCCTCTACACCTTGGTGAAGGAAGAGCCGATCGCCAAGGATAACGGGATGAACTGGTAACAGTACATCTGGTATTAAATATTCATTCAATGCAAGTTGAATCGAAACGTCCTCCTGTAACAGGGAAGGGCGTTTTTGTTTTTACTGGATGCCGGTTTATTTGTTCAACAACGCTGGTTCTATTCCAACCTCCACACCCATAAGCTAGGTGTAAGAAGGAGGGGTACATGCCATGGTTGAGCACGGTAAGGCCAAACAGCATCATCTGAGCATGCAGAATCGGAAACTGCTGGATCTGACGGGTGTCTCCAACGTGGAGAGCTTCGACAGTGAGGAATTTTTGCTGCAGACTGAACTTGGGCATCTGACCATCCGGGGGCACAATTTACATATCAAAAACCTGAGCCTGGAGGAAGGTTTGTTATCCATTGAAGGCACAGTCAGTTCGCTCCAATATCTGGACCCCGGTTCCCAGTCCAAAAATGGTAAAGGCCTGTTTGGCAAGATGTTCCGATGAGTCCGGATACTCAATGGATCACATTGATGTGGATGCTTACCTCGGGGGTCGTGATGGGAATGGCCTACGACAGTTACCGGGTACTGTCCGGACAGCTGCGATTTCCGAGATGGAGTATACACACGCTCGATCTGTTGTACTGGGTTGCTTCCGCGCTGTTCGTTTTTCGGATGCTATACGCCGGAAACCACGGACAGTTGCGGTTTTATGTCTTTTTGGGGCTGATTATAGGGGTTTGCTTCTATTTTTGGCTTTTAAGTGTTACAACCCAGCGTTTTGTGGTAATGTTAATTAAACTCGCAAGAACGCTGATTCATTGGTGTGGACATATCCTTAACATCCTGATCGTTATGCCGGTTAAAGGAATTTATAAGTTAATTCGCGTATTATTCGGTTTTGTAATTGCGATACTATTATTCCTGGGCAGGCTGGTGCTGCAGTGTTTGGTACCTTTCGGCAAGTTGTTCCGCTGGATGTTTAGGCCGCTCCTGAAACATTGGGTAACGCCACGCTTCATGATCCGTGTGGGTACAAGAATTGCAGCGATATGGAAACGCTGGTTTTAAGGAGGTCCGTAATGGGTAAAACACCTGTGGGCAGATCAAAGGCTCCAACTAACCAAGGAAAATCTGCCGGTGCAAAAAGGCGCCTCATGCTTTGGATGACGTTTATGATTGTATTTGTAATATGGGCAGGATATACATTCCTTGTGCAGACTGCACAAATTTCGGACAAGAGTTCTCATCTGGCCACTCAGCAAGCTTCAAAGGAAGATACGTTGAAGAAGCTGGAACAGTTGAAGTACGAAGTCAGCCGGTTGAATGACCCTGAATACATAGGACAGCTGGCACGGAAAAAAGGATATTATCTCCTTCCTGAGGAAACGCCGATCCAGGTTGAAGAGTCAGGGAACTGATGGAATTCGGTCTATTACCGAGCTAGGTTTGTTATCCGTGTGTCTGAAACCGTTAAACCGGAAAAAATAGGCTCTCTGATGGGGTAGTGTTCAGTTGACCTTGGTTTATGGCATAAGGTATAATTACATTAGCGCAGCATTGATTTTGGCATTCAAAAAATCGGGTTGTATATTTTTAAGGGAGGATCATTTTATTCTATGGCAATTGAAGTGGGCACCAAGTTAGAGGGCAAGGTGACAGGAATCACGCATTTTGGAGCATTTGTGGATCTGTCAGGAGGTGTCACGGGTCTCGTTCACATCTCGGAAATCGCCGACAATTACGTCAAAGATGTCAACGACCACCTGAAGCTGAATGACCTCGTTACAGTGAAGGTTATCAACGTTGACAAGGATGGCAAGATCGGACTTTCCATTAAGCAAGCTGTTGACAAACCGGTTGAGCAACAAACCCAATCTAGACCCCCGAGAGCTCCTAGACCGGAACGCAGTGGAGGAGATCGCGAACGATTCAGCGGCGGAGGCCCAAGTGGTGGCCAAGGTCGTGGTGGTGGCGGCGGTGGATTTAACCGTGGTGACCGCGGAGGCCGTTCTTTCAAGCCCGCAGCAGGCAAACCTTCATTTGAGGATAAAATGTCACGCTTCCTGAAAGATAGTGAAGAGCGGATCTCTTCGCTTAAGAAGAACACAGAAGGCAAACGCGGAGGCCGTGGAGCCAAGCGTGTGTAATCTGTCACAACCTGATCTAAACATATAAGTAAAACCGTTAGCCCATGGGCTAACGGTTTTTTTTGCGTTTCTATCACAGATAAGTAGTTGAATAGCTTTTTTTGTAAGGTGAAGCTCCATATCCCCAGTTTTTCTGCACGGCAAAATGAAACCATAAGAACATTTGTCGTCTACCATTTTTTACCGACAGGTTTCCGTGGCATTCCACAGTTATCCTGCTCAAATGGTGGCGAGACCAAACCATCTCCGGTTCAAAATCAGACATTCCGATTGTCGGAATCAAGTAGGAGAAGGAATGAAACCACAATAAGGCCGGGGTTTCGCTCCACCGCGCCAAGCTTGTTTCTTTTGTCGTAAACTTTTTGGACCCTGCCCACCTATTCTGACAAACTACGTCTTCTAATCTATCTATAATCAGAACCATCGAGAACGAAACACGAAAATTCAAATTAATCGAATGGGGTGCCTTGAGGATGATGGAAAAGTGGAATGTCATTCAATTTCCGGGAATGAAAGCAGGTAAAGGAGGTACGGAAGCTCGGGAGGAGCTGTCGGTACGTCTGAAACAATGGCTTGGCTCCCGCAAGGCTGTCCAGATGGTTGCTTCCCGCAAATGGGTACTGCTGCTTACGTTTATGGGGTTCCTGCTCGGAAAGGCAATGATCCTGAATGAGTTATCTCCCTTTGCCATTGCTTACTTCGCCGTAATTGCTTTCATGCGCAGGGATTACATCATTCCGGTAGGCGCCGCTCTACTTGCAGGTAGTCTCTTTGCACCGTTTCCGGTACCACTCATTGTTGCATCGGAGATCGCCATCTTTTATCTGCTCTTCCGCGGTCTGGAGTCGTATGATCGTGCTGAATTATCTTATGCGCCAACGATGGTGTTTACCACTACATTTATGGTCAAATTATTCGCGGTTGTGATTGGACCATCCTTCAGCTGGTACGCGATGCTGATGCTTACGATGGATTCCGTACTAAGTTTCGTGCTCACCCTTGTTTTTATACAAGCCATACCGATCTTCACTTACCGCAAAAAAAAGTTCAGCCTAAAGAACGAGGAGATCCTCTGCCTGATCATATTGCTCGCTTCCGTTATGACGGGAGCCGTAGGGTGGACCATTCAGTCTTTATCCGTAGAGCATATGCTCTCCCGTTATCTCATATTAATCTTTGCGCTGGTGGGCGGAGCCCCCCTCGGAGCCTCAGTTGGGGTTATTACCTGGCTTGATTCTGAGTCTGGCTGACATGTCAGCGGTGTATCAGATGAGCCTGCTTGCTTTTGCCGGGATGCTGGCGGGTATGCTTCGAGAAGGCAAACGTGCGGCGGTTGCACTGGGTATGCTGCTAGGTTCGTCCATTCTATCCATATATCTGGGCGGACCGGGCGATGTTATGAACTCATTATGGGAGACGTGTGCAGCTATCGTACTATTCATGTTGACACCTAAAAGCCTGATGACGGCGATATCCAAATATGTACCGGGTACGCAGGATCATACGAAATCCCAGCATGAGTATGCCAAACGGATACGGGATATCACGGCAGAACGGGTAACCCGGTTCTCGCAGGTATTCCGTCAATTGTCACGTAGCTTCGATCAGATGTCCGGTGCAGGGGAGCAGGTACAGAAAGAAGGTGGAATGGACCATTTCATGAATGCGGTTGCCGAGGGCACATGTGCAAGCTGCTTCAAGCGTACACAATGCTGGGATGCGAAGTTTATTCAAACCTACAAATATATGACGGACGTGATGAGTACGATTGAAGGAAACCCGGAGATCTCAGGCAAGCAGATTCCAGTGGACTGGAACAGGGTGTGTGCGAAACCGGAAGAGGTCCTTGAAGTCATGCGTGCCCAGTATGGACTGCATCAACATAACATGCAATGGAAGCGCCAAATTATCGATAGCCGGCAGCTGGTTGCAGAGCAATTGTCCGGTGTATCTCAGGTCATGGAGGACCTGGCCAAAGAAATTCAGCGGGAAAGTGATGAGATGGTACAGCAGGAGGAGCAGATTCGGGACGCACTGGAGTCACTGGGCTTGTCCATTCACTCCATTGAGATCATCAATCTGGAAGCGGGCAATGTAGAGATTGAGATTGTACATGCATATACACGGGGATTCGATGAGTGCCGCAAAATGATAGCTCCGCTGATCTCGGATGTATTGGACGAGCATATTGCCGTCTTGCAAGAGACCATGACCGATCCTCGTCAGGGACTGGCAACCGTCACGTTTGGTTCGGCCAAAACCTTCGAGGTTACCACGGGTGTTGCTGCCGCCGCAAAAGGGGGAGATGTGATGTCAGGCGACAGCTTCAGTACGGTTGAGTTAGGCAACGGTACATTTGCGGTGGCGCTCAGTGATGGAATGGGCAATGGAGAACGAGCACGCATGGAGAGCAGCACGGCGCTGAACATACTGGAACAGTTGCTACAGTCCGGCATGGACGAGAAACTGGCGATCAAATCCGTGAACTCCGTTCTGATGCTACGCTCACCTGAAGAGATGTATGCCACAGTGGATATGGCACTGATTGATGAATATACGGCAGAGACCACGTTTATGAAAATCGGCTCAACGCCAAGTTTTATCAAACGAGGACAGGAGGTTATTCAGGTTTCGGCCAGCAATTTGCCGATCGGTATTATTAAGGATATTGAAGTGGATCTGGTGACGGTACAGCTTCAGCCGGGGGATATCCTCATTATGATGACGGATGGCATCTATGATGCACCGGGGTATGCGGTAAACAAAGAGTTATGGATGAAACGGCTCATTCAAGAGATTGATACAGATGATCCGCAAGATTTGGCCGATTGCCTGCTTGAAAGTGTTATAAGATATCAGCAGCATGAGATATTGGATGATATGACCGTCGTTGTTGGAAAAGTAGAGCATTTCCGCCCTGAATGGGCCACACTGCGTGTGCCTGGCATCAACCGGATGGAGCGTCCACGGACCGTCAGCTAATTGCATATTCTTCTGTTTGAAGTCTCTTCATTCTGGCAATGCTAGTCATAGAGTTGGAGAGTAACGAATAACGGAGGGATATCGGATGAAGCAAATCTTATTGATCACCGACGGTTGTTCCAATGTGGGACCAAGTCCGGTGCTGGCAGCGGCCGAAGCACAGGAAGAGGGGATTACGGTTAATGTGGTTGGTGTGATTGATTATGGAACCATTGGTGAGCTGGGTAGTCGGGAGATCGAGGATATTGCCAGAGCCGGAGGTGGAATCAGCCAAATTGTAGGTACACGTCAGCTTGCCCATACCATGCAGATGATGACAAGGAAAACGGTGGTTCAGACCATTCAGCAGGCGGTTAATAGGGAGTTAACACAAATTTTGGGAGAGAAGGAGCCCAAAACGGTAACGGATCTGGAGCCTGCACAACGCGCCCGGGTCGTGGAAGTGATGGATGATATGGCTGAAACTTCAGCCTTACAGGTTATATTGCTAATCGACGTCAGTGCCAGCATGAAACCCAAACTGGCTGCGGTAGAAGAAGGCATTCGTGATTTAATGTTAAGTTTGCAGGCGCGTATAGGTCAGAGCAAGCTTTCTGTATTTCATTTTCCGGGACGACACAGTGGAGAAGATGCGGTAATGGATATTGACTGGACAACGGATCCAGGCCGTGTTCGGTCCTTGTTTGGAAGGTTGCAGATGAAGGGTGCAACACCGACAGGTCCTGCAATTCAGAAGGTGATTGATTTTTACCGTTATGGTACACTGGAGAAACAGCAGGAAATAGAAGGGAACTATCGCATTGAAAGAGAAGGGATGCTCGGTGACAACGTTGTCTGACGCCTCTTTCCCGCCAGGAACAGTGGTTACAGGGAAATGGAATCGCAGTCGTTACACGATTCGGAAGCTACTGGGCAAAGGAGCTAATGGCATCGTTTTTCTTGTCCAACGGGGTGAAAATGGCAAACACTACGCGCTAAAAATGGGATTTGATCCGGTAGATCTGCAATCGGAAGTTAATGTGCTCAAATCTTTTCAACTACAGCGTAATCATGAGGCCCTTCGGCAGAGCGGCATTCCTTCCTATCTTAAAGATGTGGATGATTATGCCGTTCGTGGCCGGGATATTCCCTTTTATGTGATGCGTTACGTTCGAGGTGAGGCACTTCATCACTTCATTCGGCGTCAGGGGACAGACTGGACACTTCTGGTGGGACTTAGACTCTTGCAGAAGCTGGCACAATTGCATCAGGCGGGATGGGTGTTTGGTGATCTCAAACCTCAGAATGTGTTGGTATCCGACTATGGGCAGGTGGAATTGATCGACTACGGCGGAGTTACGTCGATTGGTCGAAGCGTCAAACAGTTCACCGAATGGTATGATCGGGGCTTCTGGAATGCAGGCAGCCGTACGGCAGATGGTACCTATGATGTATTTGCATTTGCATTATTGTTGATTCATGTACTTGAAGCAGACGCACTCAAGGCACTGGCAGCGGAGGGATTACCGCAACTGCGAAGTGTGAATCAGCTCGTAGCGCTGGTGGAGCGCAGTGAACGACTGGGTCCTTTTCGCAATTGGACGATTCAGGCATTACGAGGTCAGTTTCGTGATGCAGGTCATGCGGCACAAGGGTGGAAGGAAATGATGGCACGCCCCACGCCTCTCCGTCGTCGTTCCAAAAGTACAACACCGCGCTGGCTTAAAAATGCATTTGCTGTATCTGTGATATTACTTATTGGAGTGCTCATCTATGCACTACTTTTCTGATCTGTGAGAGTGCATATACATAACGCAAGGAATGAGGAACAGGTATGGAGGCTTTACGCTGGAACATGCTGGTGAAGAACGTGCTGGATGCAGCGGAAGAGCATCAGTTATGGGTTCCCGGGGATCGGATTGTCGTCGCAGTATCGGGCGGGCCGGACTCGGTAGCTTTTTTGCATATCATGCACGAGATCAGCATGCGGCATGTCCCGCTTGAATTAATCTGTGCCCATGTTCATCATGGTTTTCGGACTGAATCTGATGACGAAGCGGAGAAAATGATGGAACTGGCACAGCAGCTTGGTATTACATTTGAATGGACCAAGGCCGATGTACCTTCATATATGGAGTTGACGGGTCAAGGACCACAGGAAGCAGCCCGCAACAAGCGATATGCCTTTTTGCACGAAGTGGCTTCCAAATATAATGCGGCAAGCATCGCTTTGGCACATCATGCGGATGATCAGGCGGAGACAGTCATGCTTCATTTGCTTCGTGGAACCGGCTTGTCGGGACTCTCAGGAATGAAGTTTAAAAGACGAGAAAAAAATGTGGAACTTATTCGTCCATGCCTTCGTATAAACAAGACAGACCTTGTAGAAGCTTGTAATACCCAGGGTTTTATGTATTTCAATGATGAGAGCAACGCCATGCGTAAATATCGGCGTAATGCTATTCGCTTGGATGTGCTTCCTTTTTTGGGGCAGTATAATGGACAACTCACGCCGTCATTGAATCGGCTTGCCGAAATTGTGGGTGATGAAGACGATTTCATGGAGCAGAGTGCATATGACACATACAGGTGTCTAGTGCAGGTGAACGGCGGAAGGCAAACCTTTGAGGTGCCTTCCTTCTTGAAGTTACATGTCGCTTTACAACGAAGGTTGATTAAACTAATATTGAATTATCTGCCTTTGGACAGTGATTTTGTCGACTTTACCCGTATTGAAACCATTCGACGCAAGGTCATGGAGACCCATGTGACGACCTGGAGCCTGGATATAGGACAGACACTCGCCTGCACTCGGGAGTATAATCTGATTTCTTTTGGCATACGGACGGACGTACAGGATCAATCTTACGAGTATCGTCTTGCGCAATGGAGTGGAACTTATGAGCTTTCACTCACCCCAATTAACCGGTATATTCGGTTGATGACGGTGAGTCCCGAGGACTATCATGTACCGGAATCGGCGGATCAAGCCGCGTTTGATGCGGATCAACTGCTTATGCCGCTGGTTGTGCGTTCACGGTTACCTGGAGATACCATGAAAGTGATGGGATTAAACGGAAGCAAAAAGGTGAAAAATATTTTCATCGATGAGAAAATCCCCCCATCTGTCCGTCCACGTATTCCTGTGGTATGTGATGGAGCAGGTCAGATCATCTGGTTACCGGGTGTTCGACGGTCCAATGTGGCTCCTGTCAGGGAGGGCACTTCCGCAATCCTGTACATGACTGTAGGCGATTCAGCGATTCAGGGGTAGTGGTTATGGTTCAGGTAAGGCTTTCATAGTATAACTTAGGAGGTTCGCACAGTTGCAGAACGACATTCAGGAAGTATTGATCAGTGAAGAAGAAATTCAGAGTAAAGTCAAGGAATTAGGCGCAACACTAAGTGCCGAATATGCAAATCGCAATCCTTTGGTCATTTGTGTGCTCAAGGGTGCGTTTATATTTATGGCTGATTTGGTTAAAAACATAACGGTACCTGTTGAAATGGATTTTATGGCAGTATCCAGTTACGGCGCTTCCACCAAGTCATCAGGTGTTGTCAAAATCATTAAGGATCTGGATGTATCCGTTGAAGGACGGGAAGTTCTGATTGTCGAAGATATTATCGACAGCGGACTTACACTCAGCTATCTGATTGAACTGCTAGAAAACCGCGGTGCCGAGTCGGTGCGTGTGGTTACGCTGTTCGACAAGCCTTCAGGCCGTAAAGTTGAGTTGGAAGCTCATTACACAGGCTTTGACATTCCTGACGCGTTCATCGTTGGTTACGGTTTGGATTTTGCGGAGAAGTACCGGAACCTGCCCTATATCGGGATTTTGAAGCCGGAAGTCTATAGTAGCTAATATCCTGCCCGACCCAAGCCTTGAGCTGTTCTTGGCTTCTGTTGAGAAGCCATGTCGGGCTATGTTAAAATAATTAAAGTGTCTCGAGAGGAGGTAGGGGATGAATCGGTTCATCCGGAATTCTGGTTTTTATTTGATTCTTTTTTTAGTTGTGGTGGGGATAGTCCAGTTCGTCAGCAATGGCGGCGAAGCCACCGATAATCCTAGATATGATCAGTTGCGTGCAGCGATCAAAGCCAACAATGTCTCTGAATTGACGGTTCAATTCAACGGTCAAACGTATCTCGTGACCGGTCAATACAAGAAGGCACCTGATGGCGCCAAATCAGAAAATTTCTCAACGTATATTCCTCCTACGGATGAGGCAATTAGTGAGCTTGTAGCTGCAAGTGAAACTAACAATTTCCAATATCATCAGGAGCCAATGAAAGGTGACAGCATCTGGTTGACGTTGCTGACTTCCTTTATTCCTTTGATCATTATGTTCCTGCTGTTCTTCTTCCTGTTTAATCAGGCTCAAGGCGGCGGCGGTAAAGTAATGAACTTTGGTAAAAGCCGTGCTCGTCTCTACAACGAAGAGAAGAAGCGGGTTACATTTGAAGATGTTGCGGGTGCTGACGAAGAGAAACAGGAACTTGTTGAGGTTGTAGACTTCCTCAAGGACCCTCGTAAATTCGCAGCAGTAGGTGCACGGATTCCTAAGGGCGTATTGCTCGTAGGGCCTCCAGGTACCGGTAAAACATTGCTCGCTCGTGCCGTAGCCGGTGAAGCGGGTGTACCATTCTTCACAATTTCAGGTTCCGACTTCGTGGAAATGTTTGTCGGTGTCGGTGCATCACGTGTACGTGATTTGTTTGAAAATGCGAAGAAAAATGCCCCATGTATCATCTTTATCGATGAGATTGATGCTGTAGGACGTCAGCGTGGTGCTGGTCTCGGTGGTGGTCACGATGAACGTGAACAGACACTCAACCAGTTGCTCGTTGAGATGGACGGATTCGGAGTTAACGAAGGTATTATCATCATAGCCGCAACGAACCGTGCAGATATTTTGGACCCTGCCTTGCTGCGTCCAGGACGTTTTGACCGTCAAATTACGGTTGACCGCCCTGATGTAAGAGGTCGTGAAGCTGTCCTGAAAGTACATTCCCGTAATAAACCACTGACCAAAGATGTGAAGATGGATATTATCGCGAAGCGTACAACAGGTTTCTCTGGTGCGGATTTGGAGAATCTCTTGAACGAAGCGGCATTGCTTGCAGCGCGTCGTAACCGTAAAGATATTTCCATGAAGGAAGTTGACGAAGCGATTGACCGTGTCATCGTTGGTACGGAGAAGAAAAGCCGTGTCATCAGTGATCGTGAGAAACGAATCGTTGCTTATCACGAAGCAGGTCATACCATTGTAGGATACTTCCTCGAACATGCTGATATGGTACATAAAGTGACCATTATTCCGCGCGGACGTGCGGGTGGATATGTAATCATGTTGCCAAAAGAAGACCGTATGCTGGTTACCAAGCAGGAATTGCTGGATAAAGTAACCGGACTTCTCGGGGGTCGTGTAGCTGAAGAATTGTTCATCGGAGAAATTGGTACTGGTGCATACAGTGACTTCCAGCAAGCGACAGGTATTGTTCGCAGCATGGTTATGGAATACGGTATGAGTGAGAAATTGGGACCTATGCAATTCGGAAGTTCACAAGGACAGGTATTCCTTGGTCGGGATATCGGTCATGAACAGAATTACTCGGATTCCATTGCTTACGAGATTGATCAGGAAATGCAACGCTTTATCAATGACTGTTATGAGAAGTGTAAGGACTTGCTTGTTAAACATTCAAAAGAGATGCACCTGATCGCTCAAACTTTGCTTGAGGTTGAGACTTTGGAAATGGATCAGATCAAGCAATTGATCGAAACAGGTTCTTTGACTCCAAAAGCAGAGAATGACAATGATGGTGAAGGCACACCAACTGAAGGCGGAGAGCCAATCATCGACACCATCGGTGATGTGCGTGTTCGTATTCAAGGTAAAGATGAAACGCCTGAGCCACCAGCCGGAGATATTCCAAACGAAGCTCCGAATCTGGAAAAGGGTAATAACAATAACCCGGATGATGGCGGAACAAAGCCAACGTCTTAATGCACAATACATCTGGCTATGATAGCAGGTGAAATCAAGAGAGCCCTCGGGCTCTCTTTTTTTATCCATTATTTTAAAAGAGGATAGATAAAGATAAACGGGAGTTAGATGGCGAACCAGTTAGCAAACAGGTGGTTACAGCGCTGTTCCGGGCCTTTTTCATTTATTGACAGAGTCGTGAACGTTGTGTAAATTAGTTGTTAAACCGCTTGTGATTCGTTTCTCAAGCGAAGATAACGACTTAGGTTAGCCCACGAAACAGCGCATGACGCTGTCCCGATAAAGGAGAGGATCACAGGTGGAAGCTCTGGCTTTAGAGCGCAAGGCTGAGATGAACCGCGAGCTGCGTGAGCGGCTTATGGTGTTGAAAAAGGAACGTAATGCCATTATTCTTGCCCATTATTATCAACGTGACGAAGTACAGGAGGTTGCCGACTTCCGTGGAGATTCGTTTCTATTAGCCCAGAAGGCAGCCCAAACAGATGCGGATGTGATCGTTTTCTGTGGTGTTCATTTTATGGGTGAAAGCGCTAAAATTCTTGCGCCAAATAAAACAGTTATTATCCCGGACGAACGTGCAGGCTGCCCAATGGCAGATATGGTGAATGTGGATGGACTACGCAAATTGAAAGCACAACATCCTAATGCCAAGGTGGTTACGTATATCAATTCCTCGGCTGAGATCAAAGCAGAGACTGACATCTGTTGTACATCGGCGAACGCAGTCAAGGTTATTCAATCGGTGGATTCCGACGAAATTATCTGGGTACCGGATAAAAACCTGGGGCATTATGTGCAGCAGCATACCGACAAGAAAATGATTATCTGGGAAGGCTACTGCAACACTCACGATATGCTTACAGTTAAAGATGTGGTAGAGATGAGAGCCAAGCATCCAAATGCAGAGTTTGTTGTCCATCCAGAGTGTCGCCCTGAGGTTGTAGAAATGGGTGATTTTGTAGGCAGCACAACAGCTATTCTGGAGTATTGCAAAAATTCATCAGCGAAGGAATTTATCGTAGGTACCGAAGATGGTACAGGATATCAGCTTCGTCTGGATAGTCCGGATAAACAGTTCCACTTTGCTACAAAGTTCCTCGTATGTCCCAACATGAAGGTGAACAACTTGAAGAAACTGGTGAAATGCCTGGAAACGATGAAGCCGCAAATCTACGTGCCACCGGCCGTTGCCGACAAAGCCAGAGAATCACTAGAGCGCATGTTGTTGGTAAAGTAGGATGCGCTACTCTTGCTCCAAGACAGGTGAATAACATGATACCGCAATATTTAGTTGATTTTGATCTGTCTGCGCTACCCATGGTAGAGACGGATGTACTGGTTATAGGCTCAGGGATTGCTGGTTTGTTTACTGCCATTAAGGCAAGTGAACAACAACGTGTATTAATGATCACGAAGAAGTCATTACTTGAAAGTAACACCAGATATGCGCAGGGAGGCATCGCTGCGGTTATTGCTGAGGATGATTCACCTGCTTACCACTTGCAGGACACACTTGTAGCAGGAGCGGGCTTATGCCGCTCCGAAGCGGTAGAGGTATTGGTGAATGAGGGCCCGGACGGAGTGAAGGAACTGATTCGTTTGGGTACTTTATTTGATCTGGAGAACGGCGAGTTGGCGTTGACGCAGGAAGGTGCGCATAGCCACCGCCGTATTTTGCATGCCAACGGAGATGCAACAGGATATGAGATTGTACGTGCACTTGCTGTTGAAGTGAATGAACATCCTGGGATTGAAGTATGGGATGAGCATTTTGTTGTTGACCTGATTACAGATCGAGATCGAGGGGAATGCATTGGCGCTCTGGTTCAGAAGGATGACGGATCGCAAGTGTTCGTGAAGGCACAGGCAACTGTTCTTTGCTCTGGTGGGGCAGGGCAACTGTACCGATACACGACGAATCCGGATGTAGCTACTGCCGATGGTGTAGCCATGGCCTATCGGGCTGGGGCTATTGTTCGTGACATGGAATTTATCCAATTCCACCCCACCTCTCTATGTTACCCGGGGGCCCCGCGTTTCCTTGTGTCAGAAGCCGTACGCGGCGAAGGGGCATATTTGCGCAATGTGAAGGGCGAGCGCTTCATGGATCGTTATCATGCCCAGCTTGAACTGGCCCCACGCGATATCGTGGCACGAGCGATTGTTAGTGAGATGGAGTCCACCAACAGTACCTTTGTGTACTTGGACATTACGCATGAACAGCCAGAGATGACCAAGCATCGGTTCCCTACCATATATGAAACTTGTATGCGTTATGGATTGGACATGACAACGGACTGGATTCCCGTTGCACCTGCTGCCCATTACATGATGGGTGGAGTGAAAACGGATTTAAGTGGAGAGAGCAGCATCTCCCGATTATTTGCTTGTGGTGAGGTGTCTTCTACAGGAGTGCACGGAGCTAACCGTCTGGCAAGCAACTCTTTATCAGAAGCGATTGTATTTGGGCGGAGAATTGTTGATCGTATTCAATCTCTCCCTCCGCTTGGTTTATTAAAAGCAAGAGGAGGAGCGCCTTCGTCTGTGGATATGAATAACAAGATCAATAAGATCACGGAAGAGCAAAAGCCGGTATCCGAAAGACGCTTACGGTTACAGAAAATGATGGTTCGTCAGGTAGGCTTGCGCCGGAATGGTGAGGATTTGCAGAAGGCTATGGACAAGCTGCAACAGGAATTGCAATTTTTTGATCAGACACTCACTCATAAGGAAGAGCTGGAGTATGCCAACCTTCTGACCTGTGCCTGGTTAGTTACCAGCGGAGCATTACACCGCGAGGAGAGTCGGGGGGCTCACTATCGTGAGGATTTCCCGGCACGTGATGATATCGTGTGGCAGAAGCATAGCCTGCAGCAGCGAGAACAAGCGATTGTGGAGGAATTGATGTCATGATACTGAACGGATATAATGAAGGGCTTATCGAATCAATCAAAAACTGGCTTCGGGAAGATGTTGGTGCAGGTGACGTTACAACAAGTGTGACGATCCCAGCAGGCAACCAATCCAAGGCCATTATACACGCCAAAGACAATGGTATTATTGCAGGCATGACCGTAGCTGAACTTGTATTTCAGGTCGTTGATCCTGATCTTGTATTTACACCGAAGGTAACAGATGGAGACAAGGTTACCCATGGCACGATTTTGGCCGAGGTAGAGGGAAGTACACATTCACTGCTTACGGGGGAACGACTGGCACTTAACTTGCTGCAACGTATGTCCGGAATAGCTACGCGTACGCGTGCCTACGTGGATGTGCTGGATGGTCTTGAGACTAGGCTTGTGGATACACGTAAGACAACGCCGGGCCACCGATTACTTGAGAAATATGCAGTGCGCGTGGGTGGCGGAGCGAATCATCGATTTGGACTGTACGATGCCGTTATGATTAAGGATAACCACATCAAGGGTGCAGGCGGAATCACCGAGGCGGTACAGCGTGCGCGAACCGTTATCCCACATACGATGACGATTGAAGTGGAGACTGAAAATCTGGAGCAGGTGAGAGAAGCCTTGCAAGCCGGTGCAGATATCATTATGCTGGATAACATGCATCCAGAGCGGATGCGTGAAGCGGTTGAACTTATTCGTGAACAGGCTCCTCATGTGAAGGTTGAAGCATCCGGTAACGTGTCTCTTCAGACCATTCGTGGTATTGCAGAGAGTGGTGTGGATGTAATTTCGGTTGGCAGGTTAACCTATTCCTTTGAGAGCCTGGATATTAGTCTGGATTTAAATGAAAAGAAAGAGGGGTGAACCTCTTTGATTCTAGTTGTAGACGTGGGGAACAGCAATATGGTGCTCGGCGTATATCAAGGCCGGGAATTGCTGCACCACTTTCGTCTGAGTACATCACGTCAGTCAACAGTGGATGAATACGGCGTATTGATTTATAATTTATTTCATATGTCCGGCATCAGGGCAAGTGACATCGAAGGTGTCATCATCTCATCTGTGGTTCCGCCACTGGTGAATGTAATCGAAGCGATGTGCGAGAAGTATGTAGGCAAAAAAGCTTTGCTCGTTGGGCCTGGTATCAAAACTGGCTTGAATCTGCGATACGAGAACCCTCGTGAAGTGGGTGCAGATCGTATTGTTAATGCAGTGGCAGCCGTTGAGAAGTATGGCGGCCCTCTCGTCGTGGTCGATTTCGGTACTGCAACGACCTTTGACTGTATTGACGAGAAAGGCCACTACCTGGGGGGAGCTATTGTACCTGGCATTCAGATTGCCACTGAAGCGCTCTATGAGCGGGCATCCAAGTTGCCTCGTATAGAGCTGGAGAAACCTAAAAAGGTCATTGGCCGTAATACTATTCATGCCATGCAAGCGGGTATTATATTTGGCTATGCGGGCCAGGTAGATGGTATTGTAGAACGTATTCGCGAGGAGATGGGAGCGAAGCCCCGAGTTATTGCGACGGGTGGTCTCGCTACACTTATCGCAGAAGAAACCCGTAGTATAGAGGAAGTTGATCCGCTGCTTACGCTTGAAGGGCTGCGTATTATATATGAGCGGAACCGGGAAAGGTGAGCATAGAGACGGCATACAGCGGGCTGAGATTACAGCTTAAGTGTTGTGCCGTTTTTTCTGTGTAATACTATTATGGCGATACGCCAAAGGAGGCTGAATGACTTGGAAAACAACAACAAGCATGACCGGTTAATTCGTGGTACAGCAATGAATGGAAAGGTAAGAGCCTTTGCTATCCAGACTACGGAACTGGTTGAGGAACTACGCAGAAGACACGATACGTTTCCCACGGCTACAGCTGCCATGGGGCGTACGGTTACAACAGCAGCCATTATGGGTGCAATGCTCAAAGGTGAAGAGAAGTTAACGGTACAAGTCAACGGTGATGGGCCCATTGGACAGATTGTAGCTGATGCCAATGCGAAAGGCGAAGTACGAGGATATGTTTCTAATCCGCATGTACATTTGCCAAGCAATAGTGTGGGAAAACTGGACGTTGCAGGCGCGGTTGGTACGGAAGGTTTCATCAACATAACGAAGGATTTGGGACTGAAAGAACCATATCGTGGCAGTGTGCCTATTATTTCAGGAGAACTGGGCGAAGACTTCACGTACTACTTTGCGCAATCGGAGCAAACACCTTCTGCTGTAGGCGTTGGTGTGCTCGTTGATACGGATAATTCCGTTATTGTCTCAGGTGGATTCATTATGCAGCTGTTGCCGGGATTGACAGATCCAGAGATCACGGCGATCGAAAACGCCATTAGTACGTTGCCGCCAGTGACGACTTTGCTGGAGCAGGGGCTTGAGTTGGAAGAGTTGCTTCGCCGATTGTTGCCAGATGTACAAGTGATGGAAGGACTGGATATTAATTTTAGCTGTGAGTGTTCACGTGAGCGAGTAGAGAAGACGCTGATCAGCCTGGGCCAAACGGAGATGGAGCAATTAATTGAAGAAGAGGGCCAGGCTGAAGTGGTCTGCCAATTCTGTAATGAAGCCTATGACTTTAACAAAGAACAACTTGAGACCATCCTAGAGCAAGCCAAGAACTGATCTATGCGGGGACGGGATGCGGAATGACAAGACAGGAAAAAGGGTTGTGGACGGCTGTAATTGTCTTGACGCTAGGTATGCTGGTCATGGGTAGTGTGATGGCTATGCATGGTCTCAGACAGGGCAAAGACGAGGCAGATGCATCCCATGATGCCAATACGGAAGAAGGAAGCACCGTAGCGACGATCAACGGAGAAGTCATCACGGACAAAGAGTGGACCGATGCGCTGAAAAGACGCTATGGCAGCGAGTTATTACTCCAGATGTTAAACCGTAAAGCAGTATTTGCCGAAGCAATTGAACGCAAGCTGATCGTCACTCCCCAAGAGATTGCAAGAGAACTTGCCGCCGCGATGGATGGGTACGATTCAGAGAAATCATATTTTGACGAAATGAAGTCTCAATTGGGCCTGTCGAAACAGGAACTTGAGTTGGAAGCCGGCTACAGGCTGCTGCTTGAGAAAATCGCAACGATCGGCATACAGATCAAGGATGCAGATATTGAGCATTACTGGACTGAACACCGTGAGGATTACGTTTCCCCCGAGAAATATGACTTGTCCATCATCGTAGTGAAGGAAGAAGATGAAGCCGATTCCTTACTGGATGCGTTGGAGAAGGGGGAGGACTTTGAAGAAGCTGCTCGCAAGCAATCGACAGACAGCTTCTCTCGTGATGCTGGTGGGAGGCTGGGATGGATTGAGCGGAATGATCCATTCCAGTCAGAAGAAATCCTTCAACTTGCTGCAGGGCTGGATGTAGGCGATATTGCCGGACCGGTTCGAGTGGAAGAAGGTTATGTTATTATTAGACTTAATGATAAAGAAGAACGCCAGGTGCAATCGGCCGAAGAGGTCCATGAGGAGATTCGAATGCAACTGGCTCTGAGTCAGGCTGATCCGTTGCCGCAGGTAGAGCAAATGCTGCGTAACAAGTATGAAGCCGTAATCCTGTCCGAGATTCCTGCCTCCTGAATGCAATGGAAAAGATTGTCTCGTACTGCTGCATCTTGATAAAAATACTCTGTCTGCGGTCTTAGGGCCAAAGGCAGAGTATTTTTTTTGAGTACTCATATTGACAATGAGGGTTAACGTTGATAAGATGAAAATAATAAATACCTACTCGTTTACTCGGATATAAAAGATTTATTTATGAACAAAGAAACTTTCGGAAACCTCCGCCCTGCTAGAAATCTTAGCAGTAAGGGATAGGATTAACAGGATTTCCGCAGTTCTTCTATAACAGCTAGAGGCTACCGGCCGCACAAGTATAGGTTAACAGGACTCAAGTTTTATTCATCCACTAAGGAGGGCATTCATATGGCTAAAGTAGTTAATAACGTAACAGAACTCATCGGAGGTACTCCGCTTGTTCGTCTGAACCGTATCGTACCTGAAGGCAGTGCTGAAGTATTCGTGAAGCTGGAGTATCAGAATCCAGGTTCAAGCGTGAAAGACCGTATCGCAATTAGCATTGTGGAAGAAGCGGAAAAAGAAGGCAAGCTAAAACCGGGTGATACCATTATTGAAGCAACAAGTGGTAACACGGGAATTGGACTCGCGATGGTGGCTGCAGCCAAAGGCTACAAGTCCGTTATTGTAATGCCTGAGACGATGAGCTTGGAGCGTCGCAACTTGCTTCGTGCGTATGGTGCTGAGCTTGTGCTTACACCTGGGGCTGAAGGTATGAATGGTGCTGTTAAAAAAGCCGAAGAACTGCTGAAAGAAAACCCTTCCTATTTCATGGCTGAGCAATTTAAAAATAAAGCCAACGTGAAGATCCACCGTGAAACGACTGGCCCTGAGATTGTTGAAGCAATTCAATCTGTAGGCGGTACGTTGGATGCTTTCGTTGCGGGAATTGGTACAGGCGGAACAATTACAGGTACAGGCGAAGTGCTGAAAGAAGCTTTCGCTGGTATTAAAATTGTTGCGGTTGAGCCAGCAGCTTCGCCAATTCTGGCGGGCGGCAAACCAGGACCACATAAGATCCAGGGGATTGGTGCCAACTTTATCCCTGAGATTCTGGATCAGGAAATCTATGATGAGATCATTCACATTGAGAATGATGATGCATTCGAGACGGCTCGTCAGGTAGCAAAGGAAGAGGGCATTCTGTCCGGGATCTCTTCCGGTGCGGCGATCCGTGCAGGTCTTCAGGTGGCGAAACAGTTGGGTGAAGGCAAGCGCGTTGTCGTAATCGTGCCAAGTAACGGCGAACGTTATCTCAGCACACCTCTTTACAATTTCGAAGGCTAAGTCTACAAATGACAAAACCAATCCTCCTTGCCCGTATGACGGGTATGGAGGATTTTTGGTGTAATGCTTTTAAAAGGGGCGGCGCTTTAGTATACTATCAGACAATAGAACTAGCGACAGATGGAGGGCGGCACACCGCAATGACACACCTGATGACAACATACGCCGACTGGATGGAGTGGGCTGAACAAGGCTGGACCATGATGCCCTATATCACGAAGTCGGATGAGGGACCGTATCATGGCGGTTTACCGTTATCGTGGGAGGCAGCCTGGGAGCAGGCGTCACCCTACGCAATTGTGCTGGAGAATGGCAAAGGCGGGAGATATACATTTCTGGGGTTAGACCCCGTATCCGTAATTTCAGGTAAAGGTCAAGAAGCGGTTATTCATGATGTGACGCAAGGAACCACCTCGACGGACAGCGGCAAGCCGCTTGATGTATTGAAGAGATGGACTGCCCCGTATAGCGCACCCAAGGTTAATGGAGCTCCAGACTTTGGGGGTGGATACGCAGGTTATCTCAGCTACGATGTAGCAAGATCATTGGAGAAGCTTCCAGTCTTGGCTGAAGATAACCCGGCTCTGCCGGATTATTGGTGGATGCGCTTTGAAGAAATATGGGCGTATGACCATGAGCAGCAGGCGCTTTTCTGCATGGTTCATCTGGCTTTAGAGCCTAACCGGAACGAAACTGATATCCGTAGCCTATATGCAACGGCCGAAGCACGAGCGACAGCGATGCAGCAAAGATGGCTTCATATTATGGGGGCTGCACAGGCTGAGGAACAACAACAGGCACTGGAACGCCGCAACAAGCAGGTCAATCGTACCCCGCAGCCTGAAGATGCGGAAAGGGAATCGGAAGGATGGGAGACCTCCTTTCCCCAGGAGGACTTTGAACAGGCTGTACGTACGGTACAGGAATATATCAGGCAGGGCGATGTGTTCCAGGTGAATCTGTCCTTGAGACAGGAGAAGCGGCTTCATTCGAGCGCTGAGCATATTTATGAATGGCTGCGCCTTGTGAATCCATCACCGTATATGGGAATGCTGCGTAGTCCAGACTTTCAACTGGTAAGCGGATCTCCCGAGCTTCTGGTCAAAGTGGAGAATGGCAAAGTCAGTGCACGTCCCATTGCAGGGACCCGAAGAAGGGGCCGTGATGCAGCAGAAGATAAAGCTATGGCGGATGAACTGCTCAGCAGTGAGAAGGAACGGGCGGAGCATATTATGCTTGTTGATTTGGAACGTAATGATATCGGACGGATTGCGGCCTATGGTTCGGTTCATGTGCCTGAATTGATGACCATCGAGAAGTATTCCCATGTCATGCATCTCGTTTCCCAGGTGGAAGGCAGGCTGGCAGAAGGGTTATCCGTATTTGATGTGATCGCTGCGACATTCCCGGGTGGAACGATTACCGGAGCGCCGAAAGTCCGCACCATGGAGATTATCGAGGAGCTGGAGCCTGTTCGTCGTGGGCCTTATACGGGTTCCATCGGGTGGATGGATTACAGTGGAAATATGGAATTGAACATCGTCATTCGTACACTTGCCATTAAGGACGGTATTGGTTATGTACAGGCCGGGGCAGGGATTGTTATTGATTCCGATCCATATCGGGAATACAAGGAATGCCGCAACAAAGCAAGAGCCATGATGAGAGCTGTGAATTACAGCGAAGAGGCGGAAGCTGTTAAACTAAAATAAAACGAAGCAACCGTCACTTGCATTGACGGAAGATGAGGAGGAGCAGGCTTATGATACTGGTTATCGATAATTACGATTCCTTCACGTACAACCTGGTTCAATATCTGGGTGAACTGGGTGAGACGGTGGAAGTTCGCCGCAACGATGAGATTGATCTGGCAGGCATAGAGGCACTGGCACCTGATCATATTCTGATCTCTCCGGGCCCGTGTACACCGAATGAAGCGGGTATTAGTCTGGCAGTCATCGATCATTTCAAGGGAAGCATTCCGATCTTTGGTGTGTGCCTGGGGCATCAGTCCATTGGACAAGCGTTTGGCGGCAATGTCATCCGTGCGGAGCGCATGATGCACGGCAAAACATCTGAGATGCACCACAATGGAACATCGGTATTTGCCGGATTGCCATCCCCATTTACAGCTACCCGTTATCACTCCCTGATTGTCGAGCGCAGCAGCTTGCCTGACTGCCTGGAGATTACAGCGGAGACAGCTGAAGGTGAGATTATGGGTTTGCGTCACAAAGAATATGCGATTGAAGGTGTTCAGTTCCACCCGGAGTCCATTATTACAGACCATGGTCATCAGATGCTTCGTAACTTTTTGTCCCAACAAGTGAAGGTATAACATGCAATATGCCGCGATAAACGGAGAGTTGGTCAATATGGCGGCGGCCGTGGTTCCTGTAACGGATCACGGCTTTTTGTACGGACTTGGACTGTTTGAGACGTTCCGGACGTATCGAGGTGTCCCATATCTTTTGGAACGGCATTTGGAGCGCATGGCTTCGGGGTGCAAGGAACTTGGCATTCCTTTTACAACGACTGCGGCAGAGGTGACAGATTGGATTCAACGTTTGATGGATGCGAACGGACTTCGGGATGCGTATGTGCGTTATACGGTATCAGCCGGTGAAGCACCGCTAGGCTTACCTTCTAGTGATTATTCAAAGCCAAATCATATTTTACTGGCAAAAGCATTACCTGAACCTTCTCCCTCTTTATATGAGAGTGGCAGAATGCTCCAACGGTTGTCTACACCTCGCAACACGCCCGAAGGAGATGTGCGTTTCAAGTCGCTACATTATATGAACAGCATTCTGGCGAAACGGGAGCTTAATGGATACGGGCAGCATGTTCAGGGTGCGGAAGGGTTACAATTAACCCGGAATGGTCATATAGCGGAAGGGATCGTCAGCAATGTGTTTTGGGTACGGGAAAATGTTCTCTACACGCCAGCACTCTCAACCGGCATTCTGCCGGGTATCACGAGAGCTGTGGTACTTGAGATCGCTACGCAACAAGGAATTCCCTGCATAGAAACTTTAGCTGCCTGGGAGGATCTCCTGCAAGCAGATGAAATATTTCTAACAGGCTCAGTGGCCGAACTGGTTCCGGTTACCACTCTGAGGGATCAGGACGGAGCTGAAACAATAATCAGCAGCGGACATATAGGCCCGGTTACAGCAGTCCTTCTGGGTATGTACCGGCAGAAAGCGGGGTATACTTCATGACACTTACACCGATCATCTATGAACGGAACTATGCATGGGGGCCAGCTGAATTGAAGCTGGGTACAAAAACACAGATTATGGGCATTCTTAACGTCACGCCTGACTCATTCTCGGATGGTGGACGTTATACCAACGTGGAGCGGGCGGTTGCGCATGCCAAGCAGATGATGGAGGATGGAGCGGACCTGATTGATATCGGCGGGGAGTCCACCCGGCCAGGTTCAGATGTCGTGGGCGCCGATGAAGAGCTTAGTCGGATTATTCCGGTTATTGAAGCATTGCATCAGCAAGCCCCGCACATTCCAATATCCGTAGATACGTATAAGGCCGATGTTGCACGTCAGGCTATTCTGGCAGGTGCTCATATTATTAATGATGTGTGGGGTGCCAAGGCAGATCCAGATATGGCCCGCACGGCAGCAGAGCTGGGGTGTCCCATCATTTTGATGCATAATCGGCAGGAGCGAAACTATACCGATTATCTGAGTGGTGTCGTCAGCGATTTGCAGGAGAGTATACAAATAGCGTTAACAGCCGGCGTGAAAGCAGAGCAAATTATTCTGGACCCGGGTATTGGTTTTGTGAAGGATCTCGGAGAAAATCTGAAGCTCATGTCATCGCTCGGTTTGCTCAATGAAATGGGATATCCCGTTCTGCTAGCCACCTCACGTAAAAGATTCATCCAGAACACCTTGGATGTCGGGGCGGATGATGCGCTGGAAGGAACGGCTGCCACCGTTGCATTTGGCATCGCCCAAGGATGCCAAATGGTTCGGGTTCATGATGTGAAGCCGATTCGGCGGACGGCAGACATGTGTGATGCCATGTTGTATGCTTCTCCGGGTATACGGAGGAAATAATGTGGCGGGTCCCTGGTGACCCGTCCAGTGGACGCGTAGCGTTTTTTCAAAGGCAAAGCAAAGGGATAACTTCAAATAGATTAAAATTTCAATATATATAGAGGGCAGGCGGATCGTATGGATAGAATGGTATTGCATCGTATGGAGTATTACGGATATCATGGCGTTTTTGCAGAAGAACGGAAGCTGGGGCAGCGGTACTATATTGATCTGGAGATTGATATGGACCTGGGTGAAGCTGGACGTAACGATGATCTGACCAAAACGATTAATTATGCGGAGATCCATGAGCTGGTAAAACAGATTGTTGAGAATAAATCGTTCCAGTTAATTGAAGCTTTGGGCGAACATATTGCATCTTCTTTACTAGACACTTATACTATTATCAATGCATTGACAGTCAAGGTGACGAAGCCACATCCGCCATTCGATATTCATTTTGAGGGCGTAACGGTAGAGCTTCGCCGCACAAGAAAGTGAGAACCGATCATGATTGCACATTCGACCTCTGAATCTTCAGAGGCTTATATTGCTTTAGGGGCCAATTTGGGTGACCGGGAACAGACGTTGCTTGAAGCATTGTCTTTGCTGGATGAACACCCTCATATATCCGTTCTGCGTTGTTCTGCACTATATGAGACGGAGCCTGTAGGATATGTAGATCAGCCTGCGTTTCTGAATATGGCAGTCGCCGTACAGGTGATGCTGACACCAGAGCAGTTGCTCACGGAATTACTGGATATCGAGAACCGGCTTGGACGTGTTCGTGATATTCGCTGGGGACCGCGCACCGTTGATTTGGATCTGCTCTGGATGCAGGGTGAGACGCGAGATACCGAATTGCTTCAATTGCCTCATCCTCGTATGGGAGAACGGGCTTTTGTGCTGGTCCCACTGTCGGATATCGTACCGGAGGGCGAGATTTCAGGTTTGTATACCTTTGTACACTCATCGTTGTCTGTACTGGATGGAAAGGATGGAATACAGCTTTGGAAAACATGCAATTGGCCAACCGAATCCGGGCATTCCGGAAGCTGAAAGGTTTAACACAACATGAACTTGCGGCCGAGACCGGCATCTCGCTGGCCATTCTGGGAACCATTGAACGGGGAAACCGTAAGGTATCACAGCAAGAGCTCGATCGAATTGCTGGTGTACTGGCAATCAGTATCGAGGAGTTGCGGGGCAACTAGGACCGTTTCGGTTTCGCCATGTTACAACAACCAAGACACCGATCGAACTTTATATCGTGATATATACAGAATTAAAAAAGGAGTGGAACGACTACCGTGCTTAACATTGGTGGCATTGAAATGAAAAACCAGGTCGTACTTGCGCCGATGGCTGGCGTATGTAATCCGGCTTTTCGTTTGATCGCAAAAGAATTCGGAACAGGCCTCGTATGCGCGGAGATGGTGAGTGGCAAAGCCATTGTCCATGGCAACCAGCGTACACGTGAGATGTTGTTTGTAGATGAGCGTGAGAAACCGCTGAGCCTTCAGATTTTTGGGGGAGATCGTGATTCCCTCGTAGAAGCAGCCAAAATCGTGGACCAAGAAACCAATGCAGACATCATCGACATTAACATGGGATGCCCTGTGCCAAAGGTAACGAAATGTGATGCCGGTGCACGTTGGTTGCTTGATCCGAACAAAATCTATGAGATGGTATCCGCTGTCGTGGACGCGGTGGAGAAGCCGGTGACGGTCAAGATGCGTATCGGCTGGGATAACGAGCATATCTTCGCGGTGGAGAATGCGCTCGCGGTTGAACGTGCTGGTGGACAGGCGGTAAGTGTACACGGCCGTACGCGTGAGCAACTCTATACAGGCACAGCTGACTGGTCACACATCAAAGATGTAAAAGAAGCTGTCTCTATCCCAGTGATCGGCAATGGTGATGTCCATACACCAGAGGATGCACGCCGTATGCTGGATGAAACGGGTTGTGACGGAGTTATGATCGGTCGTGCTGCCCTGGGCAACCCATGGATGCTGTATCGTACCATTCAATACTTAAGCACGGGGGAATTGCTTCCTGACCCGAATGGCGAAGAGAAGATCCGTGTTGCCATCCTGCATATGGATCGCCTGATCGCATTGAAGAATGAGACGGTTGCCGTACGCGAGATGCGCAAACATCTGGCTTGGTATTTGAAAGGTTTGAAAGGGTCTGCCCGCATTAAGGATGTTATTATGGAAGGAACCAAGCGGGACGAGATGGTACAGATTCTGGAGAACTTTGTGAGTCAGCTAAAAAGCGAAGGTAATTTGGAGTCAGAACCGGTAATCGCCGGAAATGCATCTTAATTATAAACGCATCTGTAAAACGTTTACACCTATAGGGGACGTAACATTGACTTTTCGAGATCGTTCCCCTATAATTTCTCAGTATAAATTCGCCATGTGCGTTAATAAGGCTATAGCATCAGGAGGAATATTCTATTTCTCTGGAGAACTTCATATAGTTTTGAAGATGTATGCGAGCGGAGCTCTGTAACAAGCACTGATTCCGTTGCCGTACAATCAAATTTATTCCCATGACAGGAGAATCGGTTGAGATGAGCGACAAGGAAGTTATCCTTACACCAGAAGGACTCAAGAAGCTGGAAGAAGAATTGGAAACATTGAAATCAGTGAAGCGCCGCGAAGTGGCTGAACGGATTAAGGTAGCCATCGGGTATGGAGATATCAGTGAAAACTCTGAATACGAAGACGCGAAGAATGAGCAAGCTTTCATTGAAGGACGTGTAATCACGTTGGAGAAATTGCTTCGTAACGCGCGGATTATTAACAGCGACGAGATCGATACCGATGCCGTAAGCGTGGGTGCAACCGTCACTGTAGAAGATCTGGAGTTTGGCGACATCACGGAATATACGATTGTAGGTACTGCGGAGGCAGACCCGCTTCAGAACAAGATATCGAATGAGAGCCCTGTAGGTAAAGCGATTCTCGGCAAGAAAAAAGGTACAGTTGTTGATGTAAGTGTGCCTGCTGGCGTAATTCAATATAAAATTATGGACATTAAAAAGCTATAGCAACGAAGCAGTTGGGCACGGTAAACAAAAGCTTCCTTAGGGAAGCTTTTTCAACATTAGAGGAAAACGTCCTCTCGCGATGCCTGCAATGTAAATAAGGAGATGAATACAGATCATGACGGATGAAGTCTTGAATCAGGAAACCGAACTTAGCGAGCTTTTACAAATTCGCCGTGACAAATTGGACGAGCTCCGCAAATTGGGAATCGACCCTTTTGGCCAAAAATACGTACGTACCGAAGAAGCCGGCTCCATTCTGAAGAAGTATGAAGAACTGACCAAGGAAGAGCTGGAAGAGAAGCACATCGAAGTCAGTATTGCCGGACGGATTATGGCGAAGCGGGGAATGGGTAAAGCAAGCTTCGCACATATTCAGGACCTGAGCGGCAGAATCCAGATCTATGTTCGTCAGGATAGCGTGCCTGAAGACAAGTATGCGGCATTTAGCCTGCTGGACCTTGGCGATATCGTTGGGGTAACGGGTGTGATCTTTAAGACCAAAACAGGTGAAACTTCTGTCAAAGTGAAAGATCTTGAAGTGCTGTCCAAATCGCTCTATCCGCTTCCGGATAAATTCCATGGTCTCACTGACGTAGAGCTGCGTTACCGCCAGCGTTATGTTGACCTGATTATGAGCCCGGACGTACAACAGACCTTTATCGCGCGTTCCAAAATCATTCAATCGATGCGTCGTTACCTGGATTCCCTTGGATATCTGGAAGTGGAAACACCTACGTTGCATACCATCGCAGGAGGAGCGGCAGCACGTCCGTTCATCACACATCACAATGCGCTGGATATGGAACTGTACATGCGGATTGCGATTGAACTTCACCTGAAACGTCTGATTGTTGGCGGACTGGAGAAGGTATATGAGATCGGCCGTGTATATCGGAATGAAGGTATGTCCACACGTCACAATCCGGAGTTCACAATGATTGAATTGTATGAGGCATATGCCGACTACAAAGATATTATGCAATTGACGGAGAATCTGGTTGCTCATATTGCACAGGAAGTACTGGGTACGCAAGTGATCCAGTATGGAGATTATGAAGTAGATCTTACGCCGCAGTGGCGCCGCGTTACGATGGTGGATGCAGTTAAGGAAGTTGTAGGCGTAGACTTCTCCGTACACATGACGGATGAGGAAGCACACAACTTGGCGAAGGAACATAAGGTTCCGGTTGAAAAACATATGACATTTGGTCATATTCTGAACGCGTTCTTTGAAGAATTTGTAGAAGAGACGTTGATTCAACCGACATTCATTATGGGACATCCTCTTGAAATCTCACCACTGGCGAAGAAAAATGATGTAGATCCGCGCTTCACGGATCGCTTCGAATTGTTCATCGTTGGACGCGAGCATGCCAATGCCTTCACAGAGCTGAATGATCCAATCGATCAGCGTCAGCGCTTTGAAGCACAGATGCTGGAGAAAGAACACGGGAACGACGAAGCTCATGAGATGGATGACGACTTCATCCGTGCGCTCGAATATGGTATGCCACCAACAGGCGGATTGGGAATCGGGGTGGATCGTCTGATCATGCTGCTTACCAACTCCCCGTCGATTCGTGACGTACTGCTCTTCCCGCACATGCGTCCTCGTACGCAAGATTAAATAAGGAACGTAGGATACGTTCATAATAGAAGAGGAACCTGCCGTTCAGTATCATGCTGGGGCAAGTTCCTCTTTAGGTTTACATAGACGCTAAAAATAAAGTTTGTCAGAAAGCCCTTGCTCACAGCACACCATTAGGGTAACACCGCGTCTTGAATTTGTTAGATTAACCTGTTCGTATTTTTGTTAAAAGAGGTGCCCTTCATGAAGTTCAGGCTTCACTTTGCCAAATTCTTATCTCCTCCGTTAATTCTGGTCGGTGGTTTTCTGCTTATCATTGCGATTGGAACGGTGCTTCTCATGTTGCCAATCTCCAACCAAAGCGGTATGCATTTGGCGTTTATTGACGCGCTCTTTACATCAACCTCTGCCGCATGTGTAACTGGACTTGTCGTTGTGGATGTTGGGACGACCTTTAATTTGTTTGGTCAGATCGTCATTATGGTATTGATGCAGCTTGGTGGACTCGGATTCATGACCATGGCCACCCTCTTTGCGCTTGTATTGGGCAAAAGAATCTCACTCAAGGACAGGCTATTACTCAAAGAAGCCATTAATGCAGACAGTATGGAAGGGATAGTACGCATTATCCGCAAGGTGTTGATTTTCTCTTTTACCATTGAAGGGGTGGCTGCTGTCATACTAGCGCTGCGCTGGGCAACGGAGATGCCATTGGGCCAGGCCGTATACTATGGAATATTCCACTCTGTTTCATTATTTAATAATGGCGGATTTGATCTGTTTGGCAACAGCTTTCAATACTACACTGGAGATTGGATATTCAATGTGACCGCTTCTGTGCTTGTTGTCTCTGGTGGACTTGGATTTGTTGTATTGAATGACCTGTTTGAGTATCGCAAACGCCGCCGTTTATCTCTTCAGTCCAAACTGGTGCTGTCTGTATCCGGAGCGCTGATCGGTATAGGAGCGATTGTGTTGTTTGTTTTTGAATTCACCAATGGACATACACTGGCTTCACTCACCTGGAGCGAGAAGATCTATGCGTCCTTTTTCCAGTCTGTCTCTACACGCTCGTCCGGAACAAGTACCATCGATATCACGGAGATGAGGCAGGCTACCCAATTCTTCTTCATTCTGCTGATGTTTATCGGGGCTTCCCCGGGATCGACCGGGGGTGGGATCAAGACAACTACATTCCTGATCATGATTGGTGCAGTGTATGCCATGATCCGGGGAAATAAGGATATTGTGTTTTTCCGCCAGCGTGTTCCGAAAGAACTGCTGATGAGGGCGCTGACCATTATTATGGTTTCGCTGATCATATTCATGATCGTGGTGATGCTTCTGCTTACGACAGAGGATGCGCCATTCCTTTCACTGATGTTTGAAGCTGCATCCGCAATCGGTACCGTGGGTCTTTCTGTGGGAGTGACTGATGAGTTGACCAATTGGGGAAAAATCATTATTACCTTTACCATGTTTGTAGGCCGGATTGGGCCATTAACCATCGCGTATGCCCTTCGTCCTCGCAAAGAGAAGAAACTGTACCGTCATCCGGAAGGCCGGATCATTATCGGATAAAAGGAAAAACCGTCAGACATTCAGAACTAACTCCTGTTATCGTAACGGGCCTTAGTCACAATGAATGTGCTGCGGTTTTTTTGGTTTAACGGCACAAGGAAGCAAGATGCAAAGTGAGAACATCGTCCATGAGCTGGGCGTTCATCTGATCTGGTCTAAGTACGTTATGTATGCCTAAGCCATCCACCAGTGCATACAATCTCTCGATCTCCAGTTCTTTGTCCAGATCGGGTCTGGAGAGGTCGAGCTTTATCAGGTAGTTGATAATAGAACCTACAGCTTGTCTGAGTTCGTCATATACGGTATTAGCAAGTTCTTTGAGTGTAGGATCGGTTTTCGATCTGGCTGTAAAAGCGTACCACACCTCCATTTCGGCCAGTTTTTCTTCCGTGTTTGGTAAGAATTCGAGCAATAGGCGCTTCATATTGTCCATGGGAGAGCCGGTGAAGGACATTTTTTGGACTCGATGAGACACCCGTTCAGATACCAAATTCATGGCATATAGTAGTAGTTCCGACTGTGTAGAAAAGTAGTGACGCATCGAACCGACCGAAACTCCAGCTTCTTCAGCAATATTCCGAACAGAGGCCTGTTCCATGCCATCTCTTCGTATAATACGCCAAGCCGCCTCGGCTACGAGCACACGTTGTTTATCATGATCAACAATTTTAGGCATAGGTGTATTATATCACTGTTGATTATTATAATACACACGTGCTAAATTAGATTTAATACATTTTTATCAAAAAAAGGAGGGGCTGAAATGATTGGTTATTTCATTATAGGTTGTGAGATTGCCTTTTGGGTGTTTGTGTTCACGGGTCTGAGTGTCAGGTATCTCCTTGGCATGAAGCGGTTAGGCATCGGTTTGTTAATGGCAACGCCGGTTATCGATCTGTTATTGCTGGTAGCTACAGTTATGGATCTACAGCGAGGAGCTACAGCAAGTATGATTCATGGTATAGCTGCGGTGTATATAGGAGCAAGTATTGCTTATGGTCATCAGATGATCGCTTGGGCGGATCGATATTTCCTTTATTGGTTCAAGGGTGGAGAGAATCCTCGCAGCAACAAGTTATATGGTAGAGAACATGCGAGTCGTGAACGTAGTGGATGGTTTAGACATCTATTGGCTTGGGCTATAGGAAGTGCCTTTTTATTGGCCATGATATGGTGGATTGGAGATGCTGAACGTACAGCTGCCTTCAATAATCTGATCAGAGTGTGGGGAATGATACTCGGAATCGATTTTCTGATAAGCTTTAGTTACAGTTTATGGCCAAGAAAGGTTCCTGCTAGGAATGTTAAACATTAAAGTGAAAATGGACGTGCGTATGAACTTGCTAAATTGGAAGAGTACAATATGTACGTCCGTATTAAATCAAACCGATTGTTAGTATAGTTTCAAAAAAAGACTTGCATTCAAAATCTGTACATGGTATATTCTAAGTCCGGCCAAGAAAACACGGTTTACACGGTGCGGCAAGCAAATGAAATAAGCTTCGAAAGAAACTTAAAAAAAAGAGCTTGCAAAGTTGGTTCGGATGTGATAAGATATAAAAGTTGCTGAAGAGAACGACATTCGGTAATGAAATAAGTTTGATCTTTGAAAACTGAACAACGAGTGAGTAAACATTCTGCTTGCAGAATGAACGCGAAAGTTTGAGACAAGCCTTGGCTTGAATCGACTGGAGCACAAATGAGATTTTTAATCTCGTCAGATTCAAAATGAGCTTATCGCTCTTTTCAATACTTTATTGGAGAGTTTGATCCTGGCTCAGGACGAACGCTGGCGGCATGCCTAATACATGCAAGTCGAGCGGACTTGATGAGAAGCTTGCTTCTCTGATAGTTAGCGGCGGACGGGTGAGTAACACGTAGGCAACCTGCCCTCAAGTTTGGGACAACTACCGGAAACGGTAGCTAATACCGAATAATTGTTTTCTTCGCCTGAAGGGAACTGGAAAGACGGAGCAATCTGTCGCTTGGGGATGGGCCTGCGGCGCATTAGCTAGTTGGTGAGGTAACGGCTCACCAAGGCGACGATGCGTAGCCGACCTGAGAGGGTGATCGGCCACACTGGGACTGAGACACGGCCCAGACTCCTACGGGAGGCAGCAGTAGGGAATCTTCCGCAATGGGCGAAAGCCTGACGGAGCAATGCCGCGTGAGTGATGAAGGTTTTCGGATCGTAAAGCTCTGTTGCCAGGGAAGAACGCTTGGGAGAGTAACTGCTCTCAAGGTGACGGTACCTGAGAAGAAAGCCCCGGCTAACTACGTGCCAGCAGCCGCGGTAATACGTAGGGGGCAAGCGTTGTCCGGAATTATTGGGCGTAAAGCGCGCGCAGGCGGTCATTTAAGTCTGGTGTTTAATCCCGGGGCTCAACCCCGGATCGCACTGGAAACTGGGTGACTTGAGTGCAGAAGAGGAGAGTGGAATTCCACGTGTAGCGGTGAAATGCGTAGATATGTGGAGGAACACCAGTGGCGAAGGCGACTCTCTGGGCTGTAACTGACGCTGAGGCGCGAAAGCGTGGGGAGCAAACAGGATTAGATACCCTGGTAGTCCACGCCGTAAACGATGAGTGCTAGGTGTTAGGGGTTTCGATACCCTTGGTGCCGAAGTTAACACATTAAGCACTCCGCCTGGGGAGTACGGTCGCAAGACTGAAACTCAAAGGAATTGACGGGGACCCGCACAAGCAGTGGAGTATGTGGTTTAATTCGAAGCAACGCGAAGAACCTTACCAGGTCTTGACATCCCTCTGACCGGTACAGAGATGTACCTTTCCTTCGGGACAGAGGAGACAGGTGGTGCATGGTTGTCGTCAGCTCGTGTCGTGAGATGTTGGGTTAAGTCCCGCAACGAGCGCAACCCTTATATTTAGTTGCCAGCACTTCGGGTGGGCACTCTAGATAGACTGCCGGTGACAAACCGGAGGAAGGTGGGGATGACGTCAAATCATCATGCCCCTTATGACCTGGGCTACACACGTACTACAATGGCCGGTACAACGGGCTGCGAAATCGCGAGATGGAGCCAATCCCAACAAAGCCGGTCTCAGTTCGGATTGCAGGCTGCAACTCGCCTGCATGAAGTCGGAATTGCTAGTAATCGCGGATCAGCATGCCGCGGTGAATACGTTCCCGGGTCTTGTACACACCGCCCGTCACACCACGAGAGTTTATAACACCCGAAGTCGGTGGGGTAACCGCAAGGAGCCAGCCGCCGAAGGTGGGATAGATGATTGGGGTGAAGTCGTAACAAGGTAGCCGTATCGGAAGGTGCGGCTGGATCACCTCCTTTCTATGGAGAATCGTTTCCTGCAACGGAAACATTCAAATATGCAGCTTAGCTGCAAAACACTCACTCGTTGCTCAGTTTTGAGAGCTCAAACTCTCAAACAGCTTGCTTTTGCATGGAGCTTGTTCTTTGAAAACTAGATATCGAAACGAAACAAACGCGAATTAGAACATTCCTTTTTAGCTGAACTTGTGTTAAACAAGTTTAAATAAAAACGGTAGATTGCACGTACGATGGTATCGAATGGGAGCGACTTTTGGCTTTGCGCAAGCAAAACAAGGGAAGCGAGCAGTCGAAACCGGAGCACGAGGTTAAGCTACTAAGAGCACACGGAGGATGCCTAGGCGCTAGGAGCCGATGAAGGACGTGGCGAACAACGAAACTGCCTCGGGGAGCTGTAAGCAAGCTTTGATCCGGGGGTGTCCGAATGGGGAAACCCAGCTGGGGTAATTTCCAGTTACTCACAACTGAATACATAGGTTGTGCAGAGGCATACCAGGGGAACTGAAACATCTAAGTACCCTGAGGAAGAGAAAACAATAGTGATTCCGTCAGTAGCGGCGAGCGAACGCGGAGAAGCCCAAACCAGAGAGCTTGCTCTTTGGGGTCGTGGGACGTCTCACATGGAGTTACAAAGGAACCGGTTAAGCGAAGAGGTCTGGAAAGGCCCGCCAAAGAAGGTAAAAGCCCTGTAGTTGAAAGTCTGTTCCCTCCGAGACGGATCCCGAGTAGTGCGGGGCACGTGAAACCCCGTATGAATCCGGCAGGACCATCTGCCAAGGCTAAATACTTCCTAGCGACCGATAGTGAAGCAGTACCGTGAGGGAAAGGTGAAAAGCACCCCGGAAGGGGAGTGAAATAGAACCTGAAACCGTGTGCTTACAAAAAGTCAGAGCCCGTTTTAGGGGTGATGGCGTGCCTTTTGTAGAATGAACCGGCGAGTTACGTTCCCGTGCAAGGTTAAGGTGAAGAGCCGGAGCCGCAGCGAAAGCGAGTCTGAATAGGGCGACATAGTACGTGGACGTAGACCCGAAACCGGGTGATCTACCCCTGTCCAGGGTGAAGGTGCGGTAACACGCACTGGAGGCCCGAACCCACGCATGTTGAAAAATGCGGGGATGAGGTGGGGGTAGCGGAGAAATTCCAATCGAACTCGGAGATAGCTGGTTCTCCCCGAAATAGCTTTAGGGCTAGCCTCGGAAAACAGAGTCGTGGAGGTAGAGCACTGATTGGGTGCGGGGCCCGCAAGGGTTACCAAGCTCAGTCAAACTCCGAATGCCATAGACTTACTTCCGGGAGTCAGACAGTGAGTGCTAAGATCCATTGTCAAAAGGGAAACAGCCCAGACCATCAGCTAAGGTCCCCAAGTGTGTGTTAAGTGGGAAAGGATGTGGAGTTGCACAGACAACCAGGATGTTGGCTTAGAAGCAGCCACCATTGAAAGAGTGCGTAATAGCTCACTGGTCGAGTGACTCTGCGCCGAAAATGTAACGGGGCTAAACACACCACCGAAGCTATGGCTTGATGCTTTGCATCAGGGGTAGGGGAGCGTTGTATAAGGGTTGAAGGTGTACCGTAAGGAGCGCTGGACATTATACAAGTGAGAATGCCGGTATGAGTAACGAAAAGATCAGTGAGAATCTGATCCGCCGAAAGCCTAAGGGTTCCTGAGGAAGGCTCGTCCGCTCAGGGTAAGTCGGGACCTAAGGCGAGGCCGAAAGGCGTAGTCGAAGGACAACAGGTCGAAATTCCTGTACCACCGTAAGCCGTTATGAGCAATGGGGGGACGCAGTAGGGTAGTGACGCGGACTGATGGATGTCCGTCTAAGCAGTAAGGCTGATGTGTAGGCAAATCCGCACATTGTAAGGCTGAGCTGTGATGGGGAGCGAAAATTATAGTAGCGAAGGTCATGATCTCACACTGCCAAGAAAAGCCTCTAGCCAGGTGATGGTGCCCGTACCGCAAACCGACACAGGTAGGCGAGAAGAGTATTCTAAGGCGCGCGGAAGAACTCTCGTTAAGGAACTCGGCAAAATGACCCCGTAACTTCGGGAGAAGGGGTGCCCCGGTAGTGTGAATAGCACGAGGGGGCCGCAGTGAAAAGGCCCAAGCGACTGTTTAGCAAAAACACAGGTCTGTGCGAAGCCGTAAGGCGAAGTATACGGGCTGACGCCTGCCCGGTGCTGGAAGGTTAAGGGGAGTGGTTAGGGAGCAATCCCGAAGCTGTGAACCGAAGCCCCAGTAAACGGCGGCCGTAACTATAACGGTCCTAAGGTAGCGAAATTCCTTGTCAGGTAAATTCTGACCCGCACGAATGGCGTAACGACTTGGGCGCTGTCTCAACGAGAGATCCGGTGAAATTTTAATACCTGTGAAGATGCAGGTTACCCGCGACAAGACGGAAAGACCCCATGGAGCTTTACTGCAGCTTGATATTGAATTTGGGTACGATCTGTACAGGATAGGTGGGAGCCTTTGAAGTGTGAGCGCCAGCTTGCATGGAGGCAACGTTGGGATACCACCCTGATCGTATCTAGGTTCTAACCTGGTACCGTAATCCGGTGCGGGGACAGTGTCAGGTGGGCAGTTTGACTGGGGCGGTCGCCTCCTAAAGAGTAACGGAGGCGCCCAAAGGTTCCCTCAGAATGGTTGGAAATCATTCGAAGAGTGCAAAGGCATAAGGGAGCTTGACTGCGAGACCTACAAGTCGAGCAGGGACGAAAGTCGGGCTTAGTGATCCGGTGGTACCGCATGGAAGGGCCATCGCTCAACGGATAAAAGCTACCCTGGGGATAACAGGCTTATCTCCCCCAAGAGTCCACATCGACGGGGAGGTTTGGCACCTCGATGTCGGCTCATCGCATCCTGGGGCTGAAGTAGGTCCCAAGGGTTGGGCTGTTCGCCCATTAAAGCGGTACGCGAGCTGGGTTCAGAACGTCGTGAGACAGTTCGGTCCCTATCTGTCGTGGGCGTAGGAAATTTGAGAGGAGCTGTCCTTAGTACGAGAGGACCGGGATGGACGTACCGCTGGTGTACCAGTTGTTCCGCCAGGAGCACCGCTGGGTAGCTATGTACGGACGGGATAAACGCTGAAAGCATCTAAGCGTGAAGCCCCCCTCAAGATGAGATTTCCCAGTATGTAAGACCCCTTGAAGACGACGAGGTAGATAGGCTGGGGGTGGAAGTGCAGCAATGCATGGAGCTGACCAGTACTAATCGGTCGAGGGCTTATCCAATTAGCAAGTTGTAAATCGCATGTTTCGTTTCGAATCTAGTTTTCAGAGAACAACAACTCTGTATGTAAGCTAAGCTATGCGTTTGGTGGCGATGGCGGAGGGGTTCCACACGTACCCATCCCGAACACGACCGTTAAGCCCTCTAGCGCCGATGGTACTTGGACCGCAGGGTCCTGGGAGAGTAGGACGCCGCCAAGCAAAGAACCACTGCCGATGTTATTCGGTGGTGGTTTTTATTATATAGTTTTATTATGCAGTATGGGATTAAAATACAGATTGAATTTGGTAATTTATCAGCACAATAGGATGTATAAATGTAACGTTATTCGATACGAATTGACGTTTTTTTGCGTAATAACTAGACTTGTCCGCTCTGGAAAAACAGTTGTGTTCATCAGGCAATACACCTGATATAACCAAGTACTTTTCCTTGACAGTCTAAATATCGCTTTGCTAAGATGGCAATAATAAATTTTTCAGAAAACGTATTTTCGGCGTAAAATACAGCCTGGAATCTTCGGGTTTTGGACCGTAAAGCTGAGCAAACATAAGGAGGAACACTTGCGTGTGGGAAGATAAATTTGGTAAGGAAGGCCTCACCTTTGATGATGTATTGCTAGTGCCACGGAAATCCGAGACACTGCCTAAAGAAGTAGATGTATCTATTCGTTTGAGCGATACTGTAAAGCTAAATATTCCTTTGATCAGTGCGGGTATGGATACGGTAACTGAAGCGACATTGGCTATTGCCATTGCACGTGAAGGCGGTATCGGTATTATCCATAAAAATATGTCGGTTGAACAACAGGCAGAAGAAGTAGATCGTGTTAAACGTTCGGAGAGTGGTGTTATTACGAATCCATTCTCACTGACGGCAGATCATCTGGTATCTGATGCGGAAGCAGTAATGGCGAAATATCGGATCTCCGGTGTACCTATTATTGAAGGAGATCAGAAGCTGGTTGGTATTTTGACCAATCGCGATTTGCGTTTTATCCATGATTACGGCATCAAAATTAGCGAAGTCATGACTCGTGAGAATCTGGTTACCGCTCCTGTAGGCACTACACTACAAGAAGCTGAAGGTATCCTTCAGAAGCACAAGATTGAAAAACTTCCATTAGTTGATGAGACAAACACGTTAAAAGGTCTTATCACTATTAAAGATATCGAGAAAGCCATTCAATTCCCTCATGCAGCCAAAGATGCTCAAGGCCGTTTGTTGGTTGGTGCAGCGATTGGTATTTCCAAAGATACATTTGAACGTGCAGATGCTTTGGTACAAGCGGGTGTCGACCTGATTACGGTAGACTCGGCTCACGGACACCACATCAATATCATTGAAGCTGTACGTCAGCTTCGTGAACGTTTCCCTAGCCTGACCATCGTTGCAGGTAACGTCGCTACTGGCGCAGCCACTCGTGACCTGATCGAAGCAGGGGCTTCGGTAGTCAAAGTGGGTATTGGTCCAGGTTCGATTTGTACAACACGTGTTATCGCTGGTATTGGTGTACCTCAAGTAACTGCAGTGTACGATTGTGCAACAGTGGCACGCGAATATGGAGTTCCAATTATTGCGGACGGCGGAATCAAATATTCCGGTGAGATCACAAAGGCACTGGCTGCAGGTGCACACGCGGTGATGCTGGGAAGTTTGTTTGCCGGCACAGCAGAAAGCCCGGGAGAAACTGAAATCTTCCAAGGACGTAGCTACAAAGTATACCGCGGTATGGGTTCAATGGCTGCAATGAAACAAGGTAGTAAAGATCGTTACTTCCAAGATGATGACAAGAAACTGGTTCCAGAAGGAATCGAAGGTCGTGTCGCTTACAAAGGACCATTGTCTGATACGATCCACCAACTGATTGGTGGTCTGCGTTCGGGTATGGGATACTGTGGTACAAGTAACTTGGAGCAACTTCGTAACGATACAGGCTTTATCCGAATTACAGGTGCGGGACTGCGCGAAAGTCATCCCCATGATGTACAGATTACCAAAGAAGCACCTAACTACTCGTTGTAATCTGAAGAGAGTTAATCATTTCCAGGACAGGCTCGGTGATTTTCACCGGGTCTGTCTTTTTTTGCAGATACCCCTGTGATAGAATAGAACAAGCGGTGACGATCCATAGGTGGATTAAGGCGTTGCGGCGGCTATTTGACGTGAATCTATGAATATGGTTTTGAAAAGCAACTGCAGTGCCAGAAATGGCTGCCAGCTAAACAGAAGCGCGGACGTCCTTTTACATAAGCATTTGCAAAATGCGGACTAAGTGACAATCGATAACGAACTTTAGGAGCAATAATATTGCTCGTTCGATACAGCGCATATAGCACACATCTCATACATCAACCACGCAGGTTAGGGAACAAGAAAATCGCAGCATAAGCTGCACTGAAGCAATTAATAATGCTTTGGATCGAAGGGAGTATTCATCATTGAAAGCCAAACACATGAATAAAAAGAAACGCCAAATGCTCAAAAAGAGCGTAGCCTCGGTAATGCTAATTAACATGCTTTGCATGTCTGCAGTAATGCCGGTCATGGTTGCTGCGGATAACTCCGGTCAGGTTCTGACTGCTGCGGCAACAACAACGAAGACGGAGAAAGCCGTACAGGTGCCTGGGGTAGACTCACTTGGGCTTGAGGTTAGATCAGCGGTGCTTATGGAAGCCTCGACGGGACAGATTCTACTAAATGTCGATGCGGATAAAGCGATGCCACCTGCAAGTATGACCAAGATGATGACAGAGTACATTGTCGCAGAACAAGTCAAACAAGGAAAATTCGGTTGGGACGATATTGTACCTGTTAAAAAGAATGCTGCACAAAGTGTTGGATCACGTATTTTCCTGGCAGAAGGTGACGAGCACACAGTCAAGGATCTATATATTGCTATGGCTGTTGGCTCTGCCAATGATGCTACGGTTGCTTTGGCTGAGTATGTTGCCGGTTCGGAAGAAGCTTTCGTGAAAATGATGAATGATGAAGCGAAACGTATGGGCATGAAGGATACGTTCTTCATTAACTCTTCCGGTCTCGATCGAGCAGATATGCCTGCTGACTTCCGTCCAGCTGAAGACAAGGAAACAGTGATGTCCGCACTGGATGCTGCGATTCTGTGCAGATATATCATTATGGATCACCCGGACTACAAAGAATTCACAACGATTCAATCCTATAAGTTCCGTCCAAATGATAAAGCTCCAATTATCAATTACAACTGGATGCTGGAAGCGAATAAAAATATAACCAATTTCAAAAGCTATGCGTATGAAGGTCTGGATGGAATGAAAACAGGCCATACCACGAACGCAGGTAATAACTTTACAGGTACAGCAGAACGTAACGGTATGCGTCTAATTAGTGTTGTTATGGGCACAGATTCGGAATCCGCACGTTTCAGAGAAACTAAAAAGGTATTGGACTATGGATTTAACAACTTTGAAGTGAAACAGGCTGTCGCAGGCAAGACCAAAGTGACGGGCTGGGAAGCGGTACCTTTGAAAAAAGGTAAAGAAACAACAGTTCCTGTCGTAACAGATAATGCTGTAAATTTTGTTGTTCCCAAAGGTACTCAGAATCTGGATGTGACGTTCAAAGCCAACGTAACTGAGGCTGACAAGTTGGTAGCACCACTCAAGGCAGGTACAAAGGTTGGTACGGTAACGTACACGTATAAAGCAGAGGGAATTGAGCCACAGGAAAAAACAGTGAACTTGATCACTGCTGAAGAGGCTGAAAAAGGCGGATGGTTCCGTTTGTTCTTCCGTGCTGTGAAGGATTTCTTTGTGGATCTTTTTGACGGGATTAAAAACCTGTTTTAGTCCATAACAAACTTCATGAAAAGAGTATGATCATGATTTTAATGTTTACATGGTCATATCATTGACAAAATACAAGTTATTCCGACCGGATGGATTGTATATTTACAATTTTTCCGGTAAAATATCAAGTTAGAATTCACGTATGATGAAGTGAAAAAGTACAATGTTCGTTTACCGTATGCAAGATCGTGGCTGGTAAGAGAAGGGGAATGAGCGTATGAAGATCGGCGTTTTAGCACTTCAAGGAGCTGTCACAGAGCATATTCGAAGTATTGAACGTGCTGGAGCAGAAGGTATAGCTATCAAACAGGTTCGGCAATTGGAGGACTTGGATGGTCTTATCCTTCCTGGCGGGGAAAGCACAACGATCGGTAAACTGATGCGCAAGTATGGGTTTATGGATGCCATTCGGGCGTTTGCTGCTGAGGGCAAACCGGTATTTGGTACCTGTGCTGGCTTGATCGTTATGGCTAAACACATTGCAGGGCAAGAAGAAGCTCATTTGGAGCTAATGGATATGACTGTATCCCGAAATGCATTTGGGCGGCAGAGAGAGAGTTTTGAGACGGATTTGCCAGTCAAAGGCATTGAGGAAACGGTAAGAGCTGTGTTTATACGGGCACCCTTGATCGAGAGTGTCGGAGACCAGGTGGAGGTTCTCTCCACATACAAGGATGAGATTGTTACGGCTCGTCAGGGACATTTGTTGGCTTGCTCCTACCATCCGGAATTGACGGATGACTATCGTCTGCATACTTATTTTGTAGACATGGCCAGATCCTACAAACACACGGTAGACTCTAAATAATGCATGATGTACAACCTATGATCTCCCGGTCATCGGATCACTTCCCCAGAAGCCGTGTAAGGCCGCTGGATGGCAGTTGCATCTGAACGGATGCCTGATGTTGCCTGTATCTGCTTCAAAGCGGGAATCGCAGCGGAGGGTGACACCGGGGATATAGGTTGTTTTTTGGGTTACAGGTTCCGATAAGTATATAGTAGGTATATACAGTAGAGTTTTGAGAATGGATTTTAACATAAGGCTTCACGTTGTGAGGTTAATTAGGAGGGGTATATCGTGCTTGATGTGAAAATATTGCGGAATGAGTATGCGCGTGTAGAAGAAGCATTGACTAAACGTGGCAAATCGCTGGATCTTATCGCTGGATTTACCGAGATGGATGCCAAGCGTCGGGAATTGCTTCAAGAGAGTGAAACACTGAAGAGTCGTCGGAATACGGTCTCCGCGGAAGTTGCTAGACTGAAGAAGAATCGTGAGAATGCTGATGATCTGATTGTGGAGATGCGTGAAGTCTCTGATCGAATCAAAGCCATGGACGAGGAAGTTCGGGAACTGGAAGTGAAGATCAATGATCTCACAATGGCGATTCCGAACATTCCTAACGAAAGTGTACCTATTGGAGCTTCTGAAGACGACAATGTTGAGATTCGTCGTTGGGAAGAGCCGAAGTCATTTACTTTTGCACCAAAAGCACACTGGGAAATTGCGCAGGATCTCGATATTCTTGATTTTGAAGCGGCTGCCAAAGTAACGGGTTCCCGTTTTACCTTTTATAAAGGTCTGGGTGCGCGTCTGGAACGTGCATTGATCAACTTCATGATGGATCTGCACAGCGATCAACATGGATATGAAGAGATTCTGCCTCCATACATCGTTAATCGGGACAGCTTGTTTGGAACAGGTCAACTGCCTAAGTTCGAAGAAGATCTGTTCAAGTTGAAAGATACCGAATATTATCTGATCCCTACTGCTGAAGTTCCGGTAACGAACTATCATCGCGAAGAGATTCTGAATGTAGATCAATTGCCTAAGCACTTTGTGGCATACAGCTCTTGTTTCCGCTCTGAAGCCGGTTCGGCTGGACGGGATACACGCGGCTTGATTCGTCAGCATCAATTCAACAAAGTAGAGCTGCTCAAGCTCTCTACTCCGGAGACTTCGTATGAAGAGTTGGAGCAAATGACTCAAAATGCGGAGCGTGTGCTTCAATTGTTGGGCTTGCCATATCGCGTCCTGACATTGTGCACGGCAGATATGGGCTTCACTTCAGCTAAAACGTATGATATTGAAGTGTGGTTGCCTGAGAGCGACACTTATCGTGAGATTTCTTCGTGCTCCAACTGTGAGGACTTCCAAGCACGTCGTGCCAATATCCGTTTCCGCAGAGAGCCAAAAGCCAAACCGGAATTTGTGCATACATTGAACGGGTCAGGATTGGCCGTTGGACGGACGGTAGCCGCTATCCTGGAGAACTATCAACAGGAAGATGGTACGGTTGTTATTCCTGAAGCATTGCGTCCTTATATGGGCGGTGCAAGTGTGATTGCACGTCGCTCTTAAGTAAGAGTTAGCTAACCATCCTCATCAAGGGGAATACAAATTCAATCCGTCATTTTGGAATGGCGGATTGGAGTGTTTTGTATAACTGAGGCAGTTGTCTGATACGGGATCATCATTTTTAATATAAAAAGGTTGCATTATAATGCCGAGATGTGGTATGATACTTTTCGTGGCAAGTTTATAAAAGTTAATTCCCTGGAGAGGTACCGAAGCGGTCATAACGGGGCGGTCTTGAAAACCGTTAGGGGGCAACTCCACGTGGGTTCGAATCCCACCCTCTCCGCCATACTACACTTATAACAAGGATTCGAGCGATCTCGCTCGGGTCCTTTTTTGCGTTTTGATTTTGTCCAGCGTAGTGAGCATACAGGTTGGAGACCGATGTATACGTTGCTCAGTACAACGTTATATTTTGAATAAGGCTAATATGTATAAAAACATCTTCATCGCCGCACTTTATAGGAGTGGAGGTGGTAAGATGAACCGCGAGTTAAACATCGATCAGACAGAGCTTGTAGGGGCTTGGCAAGAACGTTTGCCTCAAGTCCTGAATGTTGGAGACCAGGCTCAGGTAATGGCCGATGAAGCCGATCAGCAGGCGATTCGGATACACATTGCTACAGCAGGGCACGAGATGTACTCTTTTGATTTCAAATGTGCATATGTCGATTCCCGTGAAGTCAGCGTACAGCTGATTGATGTGGAACGGGATGGACGAACGACGGATGAGCGTACAGAACCGATTCAGGAACTGGCTCACGATTATACACGGCACATTCATGAATGCGCACAGTCGTTACAATCCCAGACGAGATAATAGCCTGAAATCTGAAGGAGTGAACTCAATTGACTAAAGCCAAAGCGGGAGTAGACAAAAACCTGCAAAATGTAGTCGATGATCTGGAGCAGCCTGCCGTAAACAGTCATCAAGCCCAGCAAATTCAGCAAGATATTAATGATCGCCGTCATCAGGATGCACTGAATCATGACAAAACGGAAGACAGGGACCCATCCCATTCCTAACAATGATGAGGGGGCAATAATATGAGCAAACCAAAAACAATTCCCGTACCGGAAGCACAAGCATCCGAACAGCATCGTCATTCATCCAAACGCTCTTCCATGCAGGAACCATTATCCGGTTCCAAAAAAGTAAAAAATCAAAATCATGTGGATCATTTGAATCCCCAAGGTTAATAGAAGAAACAGATTCACGCAAAAGTCCCTTGTTACCTAACAGGGGGCTTTTGCGTATTCATACATATATAAAGACAGGCGCATGGTTATTCCCAAAGCTAACCTAGGTCTTTGTAGCCATTTTAAAGAGGAAAGATCACATTTTTCCCAAATTAGGTTTCGGTATCTGGTGATATGGTATATCATTGATATTGAATTACTTTTTTTTGGGGTTATCACGAGAGGAGAGAAACAAATGACTAAACGTATGGGGGCGCTTCTTCTTACATTGCTGTTGACCGTATCTATGGCATTGACAGCATGTAGCAGCAAGCAGGAACCAAAAGAGGCATTGAAGACGGCTGCGGCCAATGCTTCCAAATTGACTTCGTATGAGATGAGTTCCAACTTTACAATTAATGAATTGAGCTATAAACCTGGGGATACTTCACAAACTGATCCTACCATGACTCAGTTTATGAGCATGCTGAAGGATGCTCAGTTGAATGTAACAGGTGTATACCAAAGTGAGCCAATGCAGACAGAGATGACTCTTGGCATCGAGCTTAAAGGCGACATGGGTATGACCTTTAATATCCCAATGGTGATGACGGCAGAGAAACTCTATGTGAAAGTGCCGAATATTCCGTTCTTCCCGATTCCGGAGAACGTTGTAGGCAAATTCTTGGAACTTGACCTGAAAGAACTGGCTGAGCAAGAGGGTACAGAATGGAACCCTGATGCTATGGACGCAGCCAAAACGCAAAAGCTGAGCAACGAAGTCATGGACGCAGTGCTGAGCGAGTACGATCAAGCTAAATTCTTCAAAAATCTAGACACCAAAGATGCAAAACTTCCTGAAGGTGTAGATGCGAAGCAGGTTGTACAATTCTCGGTGAATAATGACAATGTTAAAGAAGCAGTTACTGTACTGGTAACAAAAGCTATGCCTAAAGTATTGGATATTCTGTCCAAAGAGGAATATCGTGAAATGCTGCAAATGGATCAGGCTGATATCGACAAAGCTAAAGAAGATCTGAAGATCACTGAAGCAGATCAGGCTGAAATGGCTAAAGACTTGGATAAATTGAAAGATGTTCTGACAATCAACCAATTCAACATCGATTTCGCATTGGACAAAAACGACTTCCCTGTATATCAAAAGATGGTCGCTGATGTGCTGATCAAGCCAGAAGGTACAAAAGACGAAGTTAAATTGGCATTTACCGGTTCCAATACGTACACCAAGATTAACGAAAAAGCAGCATTCAAAATCAACATCCCTACTGGCGATGACGTAATTACTATGCAAGAGTTCGAAGAACTGATGAACGCTTCGTACGGATACTAATCTCGTCGAGTCCAAATCAAACCGTTTGTTATTCAAGTGAAGGATAATCTCCTTCCGCTTGGGTACAGGCGGTTTTTTTGTTACACAGCGTAAGAGGGGATATCCGCAAAATAATTGATCTTTGATTTTGAATTGTGGCTGGTGATATCTATACAAATAAAACCGCACTCTCTCCTACATAACTAGGGTAGTGCGGTTTTGAATATTAAATTTGTAAATAGTTAAATTGGGAATACAGACAGCTTAATGGGGAAGCTTCTAAATCAATTAATTCGTAAGTTCGTCCAAGTCTTCAGCAAGTACAGCATAGATCTGATGATCCTGATATTTGCCGTTGATCTTGAGGTATTTGCGAGCAGTACCTTCAAACTGGAATCCGTTCTTCTCCATTACGCGCTGTGAACCTTTGTTGGAGGGTAATACCGCAGCCTGAACCCGATTTAACTTCAATGCACGGAAGCCATAAGCTACGGCCAGTTTAACCGCTGCTGTCATTCGTCCGCCACCCTGATAATCCGGATGGATAAAGTAACCCATATCCGCATAATTGGCAACGCCCAACACGACATTGTTGATACTTACTTGTCCAATCAACAGGCTGTCTTTAATGGTATAGATTCCAAATTGATATCCTGTACCTTCTTCTGCTGCCTTGACCCGATCCTCAATCCGCCGAGTCTGAGCATCCAGTGTATAGAATTCATCGTCTCGCACGGGTTCTACAGACTGGTATGGGACGCGTGTGATCTGAATCAGGTCCAGATAGGACTGTGTATCCTGGGGGGTGAGCAACCGAAGGCTTATGCCATTGGCTGTATCATAGAGTGTTAGTGCCATTACACAGCACACTTCCTTTCTAATTGGGATGTTTGTAGTCGGTGACTACTTTAACTTTTGGCGCAGACGTCTGAAAAATTGAGTTAGCATCGTGGAGCATTCAGGTTGGAGAATATCCGCAATAACCTCGGTACGATGGTTAAAACGAGGCTCTTGCAGCAGGTTCATTAGTGTACCTGCACAGCCTGCCTTGGGATCAGCCGTACCATAGATTACGCGGGGGACCCTGGATTGTACAATTGCACCTGCACACATTGGACAAGGTTCCAATGTGACGTACAGAGAACAATCCAACAAACGCCAAGCTCCGATGGTCTCGCTGGCCTGACGAATAGCCACCATCTCTGCATGGGCGGTGGAATCCAGTGTAGTTTCACGCAGATTGTATCCCCGACCAATAATTTGGTTATTTTGTACGATTACAGCTCCAATCGGCACTTCCCCAAGAGCCTCAGCCTTGTAGGCCTCGGCAATGGCCTCTCGCATCCAGTGCTCATGTTGAGCCTCTTCAGATAAATTCCCAAGATCGGGCTGGGGAGAATGGTCATTCATTACTATATAACTCCTTCCAAAATCGTTTATTCAGCGAACAAATATTCGGGTTGTTAACATGTTGTGTATAGAATTGTGGATAACCGTGTAGTTGCTCACATAGTTATAAACAAACTATCCACAAGCCTGTGGGTATGTGGATAAATATAGTGATTAATTTCATTGTAGAGTTCGAAAATGCAAAAAACAACGAATTTCGAGCTTTTCAGTCATTCGGTAACTTTTGGACACAGGTCAATTATCCTTTTCAAAAAGACATACAAGCGTTATGATGGAGATAGGTTTTGCCATATATCGCCAGAGGGTACAAGCCGAGAGGTGAACAAAAAAACTTGTCTATTAAAACGAAATTATCCATGATTATGTCGTGCTCAGTGCTCGTTATTTTAGTGTTGAATATCGCACTGAGTTATTATACTACAGAAGAGAATCTGAGGCAGGACAGTGAAACCAAGATGGTACTCACTGCAAAGCAGATTGCAATTGCTGTCGAACAGAATCAATACAGTTCGGATTATGTAAAGCGGCAGATTGGAAACAATCTGTGGCTTGCTGCTGTCATGGCAGCGGAAGAATTGGACCCGGATATTAATAATATCACAAATGAAGAACTTGTACGCTTGAGCCAAAAGGTCGGCGTCTCACATATTTCGTTAATGGAGCAGACGGATGATGACATCGTTGTTAGCCGCTCCTCAGATCCGAGAGAAATCGGGCTGTCCACCAAATCCATGACTTATTGGTATCAGGCCTTTAAGCAATTGTTTGAAAAACAACAGGTGACGATTCCCCAAGGGCAGAAGTTGGAGCATTTCTGGTCAGATGGATTCGAATATTCGACATCCAGTCCTTCGGATATTGATATCTGGGGTTATTACCATGATGGAAAGAGAAACTACATAATCAATCCCTTCTATAATAATACGGAAGTTGATGACTATGTGAAAATCTCTAGTCCGGATGAGATTTTAAATAAAATTCGTGAGGTCAATCCCTCCATTCTGGAGATTACAGGCATCAATCCGTTGACTTTTGGCAGCCCAAACATGGGTGATGACGGAAGAGATTCGAACTTTAGCAAGTTGAATAACAGACCGATTCGTTTTGGTACATACCAGTATGGTTCTACGGATGAGGATCATCGTGCTGTGGTGCGCGCCATTCGAACAGGGCAAAATGTATCTTTTGTCAGTGAAACGCACGAACAGAAGGTACTGAAGAGTTTTATTCCCATTTTCACACCCAATCAGTCTTCCTATGTGATCAGTATTGTCATGGACTATAAGCAAATATCCTCCATGGTATCTGAGCAGTTGGTGAGCCATGCCTCCATATCGTTGGTTTTGCTGGAGATTGTGATCTTTGGCAGCTATCTGCTCGCAGGGTATATTACGCGTCCGATCCAATCCATACTGGGCAAAGTGAATGATGTAGCGGAAGGGCACTTTGATTTCCGTCTGAAAGTACGGAGGAAGGATGAACTTGGCCAACTGGCCAATCGTATTAATGCCATGATTCGTAATCTGGGCCATTATACGAGCCGTCTGAAACAGATGTATGAAGAGAATCGGGCGGTGAAAGAACATCTGGAGTCCATTATCAATCAGACAGCCGATGCCATTCACATTACGGATCTTGAAGGAAAAGTGCTGCGGGTTAACCGTGCATTTGAACAATTATATGGCTTTCGAAGTCGTGAGGTGGAAGGTCGTAATCTGAAGATCATCCCGCCAGAGGCAGAAGAAGAAATGAAACGTCAGCATGCCCAACTCGTTGAAGGGATGTCCATTACGTCCAACGAAACTACCTGGATGAAGAAAGACGGGACCCGAGTAGAGGTCAGTGTCAGTACGGCTCCGGTACGAGACGAGGCTGGAGAGATTACCGCGCTCATTAGTGTCTCCAGGGACATTACAAGCCGTAATCGGATGGAAGAGCTGCTGAGACGTTCTGAGAAGCTAACAACTGTAGGCCAGCTTGCAGCAGGTGTGGCACATGAGATTCGTAATCCACTGACCACGCTGCGCGGATTCCTACAGTTACAGCAAGAGAGCAACAAGCTGAATCATCGTCATCTGGATCTGATGTTATCGGAGTTGGATCGCATCAACCTTATCGTTGGTGAATTTCTGATTCTGGCCAAACCGCAGGCGGTTCATTTTCAGAATCGGGATATTCGTTTTATTCTTGGCGATGTCATCTCATTACTGGATAGTCAGGCGCATCTGCATGGTGTAGAATTTGTACTGCGTGCCTCATCCGATTCGGCTATGGTACACTGTGAAGAGAACCAGCTGAAGCAGGTATTCATCAATTTGCTGAAAAATGGTATGGAGGCCATGCCAAATGGAGGAAGCATCCATATCAAGCTCAAGCATGACGAACAGTCGAAACGCGTCAGAATTGAGATCAGGGACGAAGGGGTCGGTATCCCGGAAGAGATGATGCCCAAGCTCGGGGAGCCTTTCTTTACGAATAAAGAGTCTGGGACAGGGCTTGGCCTGATGGTCAGTCAGCGCATTATTCAATCACATAAGGGCATGATGGATATTAAAAGCGTCATGAACAAGGGTACAACGGTTATTATTGAACTGCCTGCATCCGAGCAACAACCGGATGTTATTGAGGTAGATCAGGTAACGGATCAACCACTTACAGATGAAGAGAAATAGATGAGGTGAGATTACCTTTTGCGTATTAATAAATTTATTAGTGAAACAGGTTATTGCTCCCGGCGCGAAGCAGACAAGTTGGTGGATAGTGGTCAGGTAACCATTAATGGAGTTAAGGCTGAACTGGGCAGTCAGGCAGAAGAAGGCGACGATGTACGAATTAATGGCAAACCGATCAAGGAAAAGAGAAAACACGTATATATTGCGCTGAATAAACCGATTGGAATCACAAGTACAACTGAGCAGCATATTCAGGGGAATATCGTTGATTTTGTCGGACACGATGAACGTATCTTTCCAATTGGGCGCCTGGATAAGGACTCGGAAGGTTTGATCCTGATGACCAATGATGGTGATATCGTTAACCGGATTCTTAGATCAGAAGGGCGCCATGAGAAAGAGTATATCGTTACTGTTGATCGATCTGTAACCCCGAGTTTCCTTAGAGGTATGAGCACTGGGGTGAAGATCCTGGGTGAAATGACCCTGCCTTGTACAGTGACCCGGATGACGGATCGAGTATTCCGTATCATCCTGACTGAAGGAAAGAACCGTCAGATTCGGCGGATGTGTAGTGCCTTTGGCTACGAGGTTCGTAAGTTGAAGCGTATTCGGATCATGAACATCCATCTTGGAGAAATGGCGACAGGTTCATGGAGAGAGCTTACCCCTGCTGAAAAAGCGGAGCTGGGCGGTCTGTTGGACTATTCGCTGGAATAGTTGATTCGAGTTCGACTAATTAACTGATTGAAGCCCTGCTTTCCGAAAAGGAGCGCAGGGCTTTTTGGTGCAGATTTAATGAAGACTGGTCAATAATACCGAATAGTACGCAAATATGTAGATGAACCAGGCATAAGCCTTATATAAACCCCAAAGACCGTTCTCCTTGTAACTGGAGAACGGTCTTTGGTTAATGAATCGCTGCAGGCCTCTAGTTTCCTCCGCCAACGGCTTTTACATTTGTATTGTTACTTTGATACTTCCGAATGATAGATACCTCTACACGGCGATTCTGTGCCCGTCCGGTATTGGTGTCATTGCTGGCAATCGGGTGATACTCTCCATAACCACTTGGTGTGAATTTGGAAGGGTCCAATTGCGAGTTCAGCAACAGGATTTTCAGGAAGTTGAGCGCACGATCTGCACTTAGATCCCAGTTATCCTTATATTGGTTGTTCGAAATGGGAATATTATCGGTATGACCGGATACAACCACTTCATATTCAGGGAACTCCTGTAGCATGCTTGAGATTGCTTTGGCCAGGGATCGTGATTCAGGCTTCACATCTGCTCGGCCTGAGGAGAACAGGGCGTTATCACTGATGGTGATCTTCAATTCAGACTGATTCAGCTTGGTGTTCAGCTGGTCCGAAAGTCCATTCTTCGAGATATACTTGTCGAGTCGCTCTTTGAGTTTCTCCAGGTCTTCTTGTTCTTTCTTAGCCATCTGTGCATCTGTAATCTGAGCTGGTGTTTTCTTGGTAATTTCTGTAGGTTCCTGTTTGTTCTTACCCAAATCAGCACCTGGCGTATCCGGATTCATGGACGAATGGTCCAGAATTCCGGAACCTCCATTTAATGCACTGTTTAGTGCGGAAGCCATCTGCTCGAACTTAGCTGCATCGATTGAACTCATACCGAACAATACAATAAACAGAGCGAGCAACAAGGTCATCAAGTCGGAATAGGGAAGCAACCAGCTCTCGTCTATATGCTCTTCATGTGGTTCGTGCTTCTTAGCCTTTTTCACCTGATGATCCCTCCTTCTCTTCCAGTTGTTTACGTTCGGAAGGTGTCAGGAATACGGATAACTTTTGGTTGATGGCGATGGTGGAGACACCGGATTGTATGGATAACAGTCCTTCAACCATCATCAGCTTGATCTCCATTTCTTGCTTGGACATCCGTTTCAGCTTGTTAGACATCGGGTGCCATAACACGTAACCACTAAATATACCAAGGAGTGTAGCGATAAATGCTGCCGCAATCGCATGGGAGAGTTTCTCCATGTCACTGAGATCGGCAAGTGCTGCGATGAGACCTACAACGGCCCCGAGAACCCCGAGCGTTGGTGCGTACATCCCCGCCTGAGCGAAGATCAAGGCACTGCCACGGTGGCGCTCCTCTGTAGCATGAATATCCTCCATGAGTACATCACTTACAAATTCCTGATCGTTGCCGTCTATAATCATACGCATACCGCCACGAAGGAACTGATCGTCAATCTCTTCTACTTTTGATTCCAGTGCAAGCAAACCTTCACGACGGGTAGTGGAAGCCCAATCCATAAATGTGCCGATCAGGGATACGCGATCAATAAGTACTTGATTTTTGAAAACAATCCCGAAAAGCTTAGGGATTTTTTTAACTTCAGACATCGGAAATGCGATAAAGATGGTTCCTGCCGTACCAACAAAGATAATAATGTAGGCTGCGGGATTGTTAACCAGGTTGATTAAGGGCGCACCCTTCAAGAACATACCAAATACAAGGGAGACCAGCCCCAAAATTAGTCCAATAATCGTTGAAATGTTCATCATACACCTCATCCATGAGATAAAATTGAATCCTTTCAAGCGGCTGTGTTCGGGCTTCCGGACGAATTTTTGGCCGCAATCCGTTCAATGTTAGGCATTCCTTACGGTTGCTAAAACAGTTAAAACGGTCATATATGTATTTATCGACCAGAAGGCCTTTTTTTTTAAGGGCTATTTTCAGGTATAATAAGATCAAATCCGCTCCTTAGGGGCCGAATAGGAGTGAAAAGCCAATGGGCGTAAAGCATGGACGGGATTATGAAGGAATTTTGACAGATCTGACAACGGCAATCGGACGCATACCGGATCGGTATGTTTTCTTTGAAATGGACGCGGAAGAGTGGGAGAGACTGGCTGCATCTGACCAACTTGAAGTGGATGAGGCGTTGGCGGAGGATTTGTTCTATGCGCTGGGCGAGGAGTCTGTTATTCCGGTTGGAAGTGGCGTGGTCATCCATGATAAGGAACAGCACCGCATTCATATTTTGATCGGAGAAGAAGAGTTGACGTTTGTACCTTTAATTTAGTGTGTTTACAGGGGTATGAATGGAACTGGAATTGTCCTCAAACCCTTATGGTTAGTGGTTCTATGCCATGTAGTTGATTGGATTTTGAAGCTTGTCCGTGGTAAGATGTTAGTCGTGAAATGGGCCAACCGCATGGCGGTGAGCCTGGCCTTTGAGGTTGCTGTTGATAGCGCCGAAGGTGTCGGTGGTTATACGGACTCACGTCTGTAATGTACCATCCTATGGGGAGGAAGATAACGCATGGTTTTTTCGCAAGAGGAAGTCGAAGCTCATCTAGGGAGGCTGGAAGGCTGGGAACTGGAAGAGGGACGGTGGATTGTACGTAAATTCGTGTTCTCCAACTACATGAAAGGGATTGCATTTGTGGATGAGGTCGCTGCGATCTCGGAAGCATTCAATCATCATCCTTTTATTACGATTGATTATACAACGGTTACGCTGCGTCTCACATCATGGGATGCGGGTGGTATTACATCTGTAGATATCAAGGAAGCAGGGCAATATAACGAAGCTTATGACAAAATGAGGTCGCAATAACGAGGTCGGTTATTATCGCGCGGCCAGAAGTGAGTGAACCATACATGTCAGACTATAATCAGAAACAACCTCTTATTACTGTCGTAGGCAGTCTCAATATGGATCTTGTGGTGAAGACAGACACGATTCCGGAAGAGGGAGAGACGGTGAGCGGTGAGGAGCTGCATTACCTCGCTGGTGGCAAAGGGGCCAACCAGGCTGTTGCCGCTGCGCGTCTGGGTGGACAGACTACGATGATTGGTGCGGTGGGATCGGACGGTTTTGGTGAACGTCTGCTGCACAGTCTGACGGAAAGTGGTGCAGATGCCTCGCAGGTTCGCATATTGGAAGACACGGTTACAGGGACGGCTTCCATCTGGCTCTCTCGGGGAGACAACCGGATTATCGTTATTCCTGGTGCGAATGGGCAAGTGGTGCCTGAGATGCTGGAAGAGGCGGATACGGTAAAAAGCCTGACTGCAGCCGCAGCGGTGCTGCTGCAGCTGGAGATCCCGCTGCCAGCGGTTACCCGCGCCGCCCAACTGGCGGCTGAAGGCAGCGCACTGGTGGTGCTCAACCCGGCTCCCGCGGTGCCGGGTCTGCCCCAGGAGCTCCTGCGGTGCGTCGACGTTGTCACGCCGAACCGCAGTGAGCTTGCCGTGCTTACCGGCCGGGATCATCTCCGGCCGGAAGACCTGGATGCGGCGGTCGCAGAGCTCGCCGCATCCCTCGGGGCCGCTGTCGTCACGACGCTCGGCCCCGAGGGGGCTGTTTACGCGGCGGCGCCTGGTGGCCGCGTACAAGCAGAGCGTGCCGGCGCGTGCCGTGCGCCCGGCTACGCCGTAAGCGCCGTCGATACAACCGGCGCTGGCGATTGCTTCAACGGCGCGCTGGCAGTAGCCCTCGCGCGCGGTGAGACTTTGGACGCGGCCGTAGGCTTCGCCATGGGTGCGGCCGCGTTATCCGTGACGAAGCTCGGCGCCCAGTCCGGGATGCCGTCCGCACGTGAAGTTGAGGCCTTTCTGGCCGAGAATGCGCCAGAGGCTTAATAATTGATATAACAAAGAGGCTCTTATTCTCCCAAAAGGGGATTAAGCGCCTCTTTGTTATGCGTGTGCAGAGATTATTTCTTCTCTGACAGCCACATGGCGATATTTGCAATCTCTTCGTCCTGCAGTTTGCCCTTGAAGGAAGGCATACCACCTTTACCTTTGACAATCGTAGAATAGATCTTCTCCAGATCATCTTGGCTACCGATATTTGCCAGAGCAGGTCCTACGCCACCTTGAAGCTGATCCCCGTGACAGGAGATACAATTGGCTTTGACCAGTGCCTCAGCCTGTCCGGCATCCAATGTTACTTCCGGCATGGTTGGTTTGGCTTCTTCAGCCACTTCCTCTTTCCCTGGAAGCGTAAACATTAAAACAATAGCTAAAGCGCATGCTGCAAAAAATACTCCGCTCATGATCCATTTGTGCATCCCTTATGTCCCCTCCAGAATGAAAGATCATCTAACCTGAAACTATCCATATCATTATAACGGAACCTGTACTGACATCATAGCATTTTGTGGGAATTTTTTGAACTAATCACATAACAAGGGGCAAATTTGGTTGTTTTGCAATGGATTCTAACCGCGAGGCCCTTCATAAACCATACAGTGAAAGGGCTTCAAGCCGCTTGGGGTCTGTCGTTCGTATGTATCCTGGGTGACAAATCCACTCTTCAGATAGACTTGAATGGCACGAGCATTCCAAGTGAGTACTTCCAGATCAATCTCATTTGTGGGATTTCGGCGAATGGCTTCCTGTACAATGGCAGTGACAAAAGCTATCCCTTGACCCTGACCACACAGCTCTGGATGCATGCCAAGGCCAATCCGGGTTACCCCTTGAAGTGGGAAGTATTGAGCAAACCCACATATACGATCGTTCTGATCCAGGACGATCGCATATTGCTCCTGCCGCAGCTGTGCATCTCCGAATTCCACTTCCAGAGCTTTCATCTGCTCCCAGGGGAGCCAGCTGTAGATATTGTAAGGCGGGTCATACTGCCAACTGCAGATAAGCTCCGCATGTTCTTCTCGCATAGGTACAACGTGAAACGTCACAGGGGTTTCCTTCATACACCTGCATGCTCCTTTCCTTGAAACAGAACTCTTTGTCCACTCTACAAAAGAGATGTTCATTTAGCAAGTCTTCCTTCCCGAGAAAAAAATGAAACAAAAGTTCCGGTAATTCCGTTTATATTATAACGGGATGGGTAAAAACATCATAAGGGCACGGACGAACGAACGCAAAATGAACCTGTTTGATGTCGCAGGATATGCCCCGAGTATAACTTGCAACATGAATAAGGATTGAAGCACAAAAAAACCGCCGGATACATTCCTGCGGAGAATGTACCGGGCGGTTCTGTTATGCTTCTTGCTTCGTTCCAGTATGTTTAATGGTTACAGCATCATGTTGCTCAGCTTGTCCCTAGTCAAGGGCCAGTGATTCATATGCGTCCGTGCTCATAATCCGTTTCGCGCCAACATAACGATTGGCCCAATAGTTTTCACTCAATGCACTGATCGTAACGCCTTTGGAAGAAGAGGAGTGTGCGAACTTTCCATCCCCTACAAAGATTCCTACATGAGATACGCCTTTACCTGTTGTATTAAAGAACACCAGATCGCCAGCTCTCATCTCCATGCGGGATACGGAATCGCCCATGTCGAATTGGGAACTGGATTGGCGTGCCAAATCAATACCCAACTTGTCGAATACATACCGTGTAAATCCGGAGCAGTCAAAGCCGTTAAGCGTTGTTCCCCCACTTTTGTATGTAGTTCCCATTGCTGAATCAATTACTGTGTCCATCTTTGAATCTGCGAATGCGCTACCTGCACCAAGCGATAAAGCGAATGTGATGCTAAGTACAGCTGCGGTTAATTTCTTCTTGAACAAGAGATATTCCCCTTCCAACGCCTGCGAGGTTAGCTTAAGGATTCGGTTGAAGGTCCCCTATGATCCCTCTGTAGCAAGATCAATTCACCCATAACTGGTTCCCCCGCTTCCCAGGTGCCAGGAATTTGGCTATGCTAGTTATGCACCTGCGAAATCAAGAAATGACGATTTAATTTTAAGTAGTTACAAATATGAATGTAAAGATTACAAAGTTGTTACTAAAAACTCACTGCGATTATTGTAACAGAGGAGTACGGCTTTGGCAACGTTTAGCAACAAATTTAGCAAAAAAAACCTCGACCTTTGATGGGGAAAGGTTGAGGTTTGCCTATTTATAAGTACATATTAGGCCTTGAGTTTAACATGCGATGGTAACAATTTTTAAACTATCTGCTCTCACCTTTGGATATTTTGGACTGCCATAATCGGAAATGGCTGCATATTTTCCACAGACTTAATAGACATCTGGCAAGTGGATACGTCTGTTGTAGTATAAGTCCGGTAAGTCCCGTTAATAACCATGAGGCTGAAGTGAATGCCCCAAAGACGAGCAGGTTTACTCCGCCCAGCAGGAGCGCAATGCCGATTACAGCGCTGAGATGACGCAGTGCAATCCAGAGTGCTTTGAGGGTACCGTGAGCCCCGCCTTCTCCTTCTGGTGCCGACACACCAAACTGCATGTAGAGTATGGCATGGTGGATGATCCAACCATATACAATCCAGGCAGCAACATAAGGTATACCAGGCAAAAGTAATTGAAGGGAATGAAATCCGTCCATGAGAATCGAATAGAGCTTCGGTATGAGCCAGTAGGCGGGCAGAAGTATCAATAAAGTACGTATGGTGTGGAGCAGCAGCATCGGTTTCCACAGATTTTTGATTCCGCGGACGAAGGGGATGCGCTCTTCTGTAGAATTAAAGTGCTGAAGTGAGTAGAGCAGTCCTGCCTGAATGAGGGGGCTGATCAACATGCGAACCAGCAGCATGCCCCCGAGAATCCAAAGATAACGATGAACCTCCGGATGGGTAGACAGGTTAAGTTGACTTTCCATTTTGAACAAAAGTGTACTCAGCTCACCGGCATCAGCATCTGGATAGCGAAGGAGTAGTGGGATAACCGCCGATTGTACCATTCGATAGAAGAAATATCCCCAAATGAGTTGATAAAGAAATAAGAGTGCGGCAATGAACATATGCTGACGGACGAGAAACCAGCCTTCACGTATTTTCGCTTTCACCGTTTCCACCTCACCATGACAGACCTCCGAATATGGCTTCTATTAGTTTGGTTACACTCATGCTCCAGCGGGACTTCGCCCGCTCATCCAGTCCGGATTTCAGGAAATTGTTCATATGGTGGTTCTCCAGCACGATCGAGTACAGAGGATCGGTCATGGCCCAGGATACGGGGGATGTGTGAGTTAATTTATACGTGATGCGATCTTCTTTGCCATTCCATTGCTTGGTGAGGATATGGCCGTCTTCAAAAGCAATGCGAACAGGAACGGCGCTGTAGTCACTGCCTTTTTTTGCGATCGTCACGGATGACTCGTACAATGTTTGACCGTCTTTCTGTATGGGCGTAACACGAATCTTCTCTACAGCAAAGTCAGCCATCCCGTTACCATAGACGTATTGATCAAAATAATCAGACCAGGAAGTGCGGGTCACTTGTTCCACAACGTTTTGAAAATCAGCCGAAGTGGGATGTTTGAAGCGGTACTTCTTCACATAGGTAGAGAGGATGCGTTCCATCTTTTTTGTGCCGACTTGATGTTCGATACCAAGCAATACAAGCTTGCCACGTGTATAGACATTGGCTGCATACTCATTCTGTGAATCGAACTTCCAGGATTCTTGTGTTAAGGATGACGGAGAAGTAATCAGTCCCGATTGTACCGGCAGATTCGGAATCAATCCGTATTCCTGCTCCATCAGTTTGTCTTCTGCATAAGAGGTGAACCCCTCATCCAGCCAGGCTTCCTCGAATTCGTTGCTGGCAACCATGCCGTAGAAGTACTGGTGTCCGATCTCGTGGACTACGGTACGTTCCAGGTCATAACCTGGGGTAGTATCATCGGCTCCAAAGGCCGTAACTAGCGTAGGGTATTCCATACCTCCAGCACCGTTCCCCGCTTTGGGTGGAACTACGATGGATAAGGTAGCGTAAGGATATGGGCCAAACCATTTGCTATAATTGGCTAGAGCGGCCTTCGCGGCGTAGAAATAACGTTCTTTCAGATCCTGATGAGCTGGGTCCAGATATAACTTGATTCGTACACCAGGCACATTGGGTGCAGAGAAGGGTTCCTCGGCGTACACAAAATCGGGTGAGGCTGCCCAGGCGAAGTCGTGCACATCATCGGCATAGAATTGATAGACCTTTTCTCCATTCTTCACCACGGCTTGCTGCGTCGGAAATCCGGTAGCAGCAACTTTGTATGTTTCAGGCACCCGAATACGTACACTATATATACCGAAGTCGGCGTAAAACTCTGAATTGCCATGGTACTGGTGCAGATTCCAGCCTTCCGTTGCTCGTCCACGTCTGCCCACAGGTTCATAGGCACTTAATTTGGGAAACCATTGACCTGCCATGACAAAATTATCAGCAGTTCCCATCCGGGCAAAAATCTTCGGCAGATTCACTTCAAATCGGGTGTGGAGCGTGATGCTTTCCCCGCCTTTGACGGGTTTGGGCAAGCGTACTTTAATGAGGGTGGTGTCCTTGATATTTCCGTCATCTGGTTGCACATACTGCATCCGGTGCAGCAGAGAGAGCCCGTCCTCCGTTTTCATTTCGGTAATGTTCATGGAGCCATAACCATTGGTAGGCATGACATCACCCCGAAGCTTTCCACCGGATTCCTTCATAAAGGTGGTGTCAGCAGAAGAGAAGGCGTTGGGATACATATGAAAGTAAAGCTCGCTGACGGTTTTTTTACCTGGATGTGTCCAGGTAATCGTCTGGGTCCCTTCCAGTACATTCCCTTCGACCAGTTTTACATCCATGTGATATTCCACAACACGGTTGCTGTACACTTCGGCAGTAGGGGTCTGTACACTTTCTGGAGGTGCTGGCGTTGGGGCTATTGCCTTAGGCTTGCCCGATTCGGGGGCGAGTACTGGCAATTCGGAATGAGTTGAGCGATTATAACCCAGAGTGATCCATATCCCTCCGGCAAGTACACACAGGGCCAGGGATGCAGTGAGCCAGCTCTTGGCGCGTCGTGGAATCATCGTTAAATACCTCCCGTTGACAAGCATCTACAGCATGTATATGTTTGCAATGGGGCAATTATTAGTTAAAATATTTGTATCAACCCTTGGAGGCTATAAACATGGACCAAAACGAGCAAAACGGCAAAAAACAGATTGCCTTGAATATCGTTAGTGCAAAAAGCAAGCATAAAGGCTTCGGTGCAGGCTCCATTGAGCTGAATAACCTTTCCCCGGTCATTATTGATAATGGCGAAGCCAAAATCGATATCGGGGCGATGCATGCGAAGAGCAAAGTGGAACGCAATATCAAGTTCTCTACCAATCGTGAGGATGTGCCCAACGGACGCCAGGTATGGCTGGTGTGGGTAGCTGTCGATCGCACGGAGGAAGGCCAACTGTATGGTGGAGCAACGGCATGTGAGATGTGGATTGATACAGAAGCAAGACGTGGATGGAAACTGCTGGCGGAACATGTGAATCGCATGGATTATGCCTTGAAGCGTCGCTTCATGCTGGATGAGCTTGGACCCGAAGCTCGAGCTGCACTTAAGACGCTGCTGATCTCACACAACGAAGACTGGTGGAATGCTTCTCCAGATGTATTGAAGGAAGCACTCGCCTAAGGCAGATCATTTTCAACAAAGTATAGCAAAAAAAGCAAAAGGCCCCTTAACCGGAAAGTTCGGTTGGGGGTCTTTTGCTTGTACATTAGTCGTATACATCGATCTGAATAATTATGAGTTTTCATCCGAAGTGAATTTCCAATTGTTCAATATAACCAGGGGTTATAGGTGACGCAACTAAGTCATCGCCCATTTACATCATTCTACCCACCAACGTTTGAAATCTCTCCACCAGGAATGTTTTTCTTCCTGTATGCCTTGTTGATTCTGTACTTGGCGGGTCTTCTCATCTTCTCCAGAATCCGAATCATCCGTCGTACCATGACATACCTCTGTCGGTTCAGTACCATCAATAAAGACTTCCAATCGTTTCTCTTCACAGCCGTTGCCTGCCAGTTTGCCGGATTCAGGGTCGATATAGACACTTACAACATGATCAGGAACGGTGAAAATTTTGGGTGGTACGCTCGCAAGAGCCTGCTCTGTGAACTGGGCAAAGATCGGCGCTGCCCGGCGGCCATCCGAAGTCGAGATGGCTTTGCCTTGATCGTAACCAACCCATACAGCAGTGGAAAGCTCCGGTGTGAATCCAACGAGCCAGGCATCCGTGTTGGTTGTTCCTGTTTTTCCCGCTACCGGACGTTTGATCGCCTTAGACACCCGGTTGCCCGTTCCTCCATTTTCGAAGACACTTTCCATTAAACGAGTCAGTACATAAGCTGCCGCAGGTTCCACCACGGTCTCAGCCTTCGTCTGAGGCGATTCATAGAGCACACGTCCTGCGGCATCTGTCACTTGCAGAATGGCTACAGGTGGCGTTCGTTGTCCACCGGCAGCAATGACGGAAAAGGCCGACGCCATCTCCAGCGGGCTGACAGGTGACGTTCCCAGTGCAAGAGAAGGTACGGCGCTCAGGTTGCTTGTAATGCCGAGATTTTTTGCCATACTCACAACCTGCTCAGGACCGATCTGCATAATGGTGTTCACCGCATAGATATTGTCTGAAGCGGCGATCGCCTGTCTTAGATCAATCTCACCCAGATACTTGTCTCCAAAGTTGCCGGGTTTATAGGTTTTGCGGTCATTGTCATAGTGAAAAAGGGTAGGTTCACTGTTAAATATGGATGCACTGGTGAGCTGCTTGGATTCCAGGGCTGCCAGATACATAATGGGTTTAAACGCCGAACCTGGCTGGCGCGTTGTCGCCAGTACATGGTTAATCTGATTGGTGCGGTAATTCTTGCCGCCCACCATGGCTTTGATGTAGCCCGTCCGAGGGTCGATGGACACCAGAGCCGTCTCCAACTCACTTTTGGCATCCATACCCTTCGCTATGGCATCTTCAGCTGCTTTTTGTACACGCAGATCCAGGGTGGTGTAGATATTCAATCCCCCATGATCCAGCATCGCTTCACTGATTCCCAGCTCTTTGATGGCCAGATTCCGGATATAGTCACGGAAATACGGGGCACTTTCCACCGTTTTACGCTCACTTTCCGGTTTGAACGAAAGCATTTTCTCATAGGCCTTATCCGCTTCGGCCTGGGTGATCTTGCCGATATCAGCCATGGCATTCAGCACAATTTTCTGTCGGTCTTTGGCATTCTTCATATGGTTATAGGGTGAATAGTAGGTAGGTCCTTTCGGGATTCCTGCCAGCATGGCACTCTCTGCAAGATCCAGCTGTTTGGCTGATTTGCCAAAATACATTCGTGAAGCCGCTTCAATTCCGTACGCACCATGCCCATAATAGATTTCGTTCAGATACATCTGCAAAATTTCATCCTTGCTGTATTTCATCTCCAATTGTGCCGTGTACATGGCTTCCTTGGCTTTGCGAGTCCATGTTTTCTCATGAGATAGATATAGGTTACGCGCCAGCTGTTGAGTCAATGTACTCGCACCCTGCGACATCTGCATATGTTCGAGGTTAACGAGCACAGCCCGTCCCATCCCTTGCACATCGAACCCGTAGTGATTATAGAATTTGCGGTCCTCTACAGCCAGAGTGGCATTGATCAGATCTGGAGCGATATCCTCCAGTTGAACGGGTACAGAGTCTTTGCCACCTGCAGAGAAGGTAGCGATGACTTCACCTTGACTGTCCAGTAATCTGGAATTCCGATCAGAGTCTGCTAGGGGCAGACTGGTTGCGTATAGATAGACCAATCCTGCAGCGGTAGCAAGTATAGCGAGCACGGCGAGCAGAGACAGGTTTTTAAACAATTTACGTACACGGAACCCGCGTTTGCGGGTCTTTTGATTTGGCTTGGTCATGGAACGGGCTCCTCTCTTTTCTTCCAGTATGGGACTTGATTGGCAGGGATATTCAATCGGGTGCATAAGCAAACAAAATGTAGCATTTCCGCCTTAAAAACCGTTTTGCAGTATAAACGTCAATCGCGTATAATGCAAAAGGGTAATGAAAAGGTAAGATTCGGCACAAGATACTAAAGCGCGTAAGGACGAACAGACGAGTGGTCATTGATTCATTGATTAGTCAGACGCTCTGCACTCTCTGGTCAATTTAATCTATATAATGAAGTGAACCGCGGACCTTTCCCACAGGCCAGCAATTATAACGCGATATGGCGCCGAACGCTGGACGTGCTTGGGCGAACCGATTATAGTGCACAGCGCTTGATCGGGTATGGCTGATCATTAACTTTACGGAAAGAAGGTAGAGATTATGGAATTGTGGTTTACGGAGAAACAGACCCCGGTATTCGGGATCACCGCGAAGATTAAGCAGACCTATGTTACAGAGAAAACGGATTTTCAAGATTTGGCCATGGTAGAGACCGAAGAATTCGGTAACATGTTGCTTCTTGATGGCATGGTGATGACGACTGTAAAAGACGAATTCGTATATCACGAAATGGCGGCACACCCTGCGCTGAACACTCACCCGAATCCGAAAAAAGTTCTGGTTGTCGGTGGCGGCGATGGCGGAGTCATTCGTGAAGTCATTAAACATGCTGCTGTAGAAAAAGCAGTTCTCGTCGAAATTGACGGTAAAGTTATTGAATACTCTAAAAAATATTTGCCTGAAATCGCCGGCAAGTTGGACGAGCCTAATGTTGAAGTGCTCGTAAACGACGGCTACATGCATATTATTGAACATAAAAATGAATACGATGTGATCATCGTAGACTCCACGGAGCCTGTAGGTCCGGCTGCGCCATTGTTTGAGCGTGGGTTCTATCAGGGCATCTACGAAGCATTGAAAGAAGACGGAATCTTCGTTGCCCAAACGGACAACCCTTGGTTCAAGGCGGATCTGATCCAGAAGGTGAACAAAGACGTCAAAGAAATCTTCCCGATCGTACATGTGTACGGCTGTAATATTCCAACCTATCCAAGTGGTTTGTGGACATTCACCATGGGTAGCAAGAAACATGACCCGCTTGAAGTGGATGAGACTCAAATCCCGGAGATGGATACCAAGTATTACTCTCCGCGTCTGCACAAAGCAGCATTTGTACTTCCTAAATTCGTGGAAGATTTAACGAAATAAAAGGGGAAATCATTAATGAAACTGGATCAAGCTTATTCAGGAAACGTATTTATTTGCAGCTCTGAGGATTATGAGAACTCCAAAGCGGTTATCTATGGCATGCCGATGGATTACACCGTCAGCTTCCGTCCGGGTTCCCGTTTCGGCCCATCTCATATCCGTCAAGCATCGGTTGGACTTGAAGAGTACAGCCCATATCTCGACAAAAGCATTGTAGACATGACATACTTTGACGCTGGAGACCTACTCTTGCCTTTTGGTAACGCGGGACGAAGCCTTGAGGTAATTCATGAATACATCGGCAGTCTGCTTGCTGACGACAAATTCCCAGTTGGTCTCGGTGGCGAGCATCTGGTTACTTGGCCAGTCATCCAACAGATGTACAAGAAATACCCGGATCTTATCCTGATTCATATTGATGCACACGCTGACCTTCGTGAAAACTATGAAGGCGAGCCATTGTCCCACTCCACACCAGTGCGTAAAGCGGCTGAGTTGATGGGTGGCAAAAACATCTATCAGTTCGGTATCCGTTCTGGCTCCCGTGAGGAGTTCCAGTATGGTCGCGAGAACATCAACTTCTATCCATTTGAAGTGGCAGCTCCAATGAAGGAAGCTCTTCCGAAGATGGGCAATCGTCCGGTATACGTAACCATCGACATCGATGTACTTGATCCGTCAGCAGCACCAGGAACAGGTACAGCAGAAGCGGGCGGCATTACGTCCAAGGAACTGCTGGAAGCCATTCATATGATCGCAGGATCTGATGTAAATGTAGTTGGTTGTGACTTGGTTGAAGTTGCACCAATCTATGATCCAACACAACAGACACAGATTGTAGCTGCGAAGCTGATCCGTGAAATGCTACTTGGATTCGTGAAATAATCACAGAATACTCGATAAGTATAACGCTCTCTGTCTGCGCGGTTTCAACTTTGCGCAGGGGAGGGCGTTTTGTATTGTTAACTTTTGTACAGAGCTGTGCTATACTGACTACATAAGTATTCAGTAGTATATTAATTGATATATTACATTCGTGAAGTATATGGTGATCGGGTTCGGTCATATACTAAAAAAGAGTCTTCACCGCGTCAACGGTAAAGACTCTTAGGACCCGAAAGGCTGTGGATTGCCACGGCGCGCATGAACTAAATAATGCTATTCAAGCGAAACCCACCGTCAGGCTTCCGACCTTATGAGGTGGGTTTTCGCTTGCTACGAAACTTTTTGCGCAACCAACGGTAAAGCTTTCGCCCACTCAGTACAATACTGAGGATCGCAGCAATCCATCGGATTACATCAAGCAACGCCACAAGTTTGACCATCGACGTCACCCCCTTTCGGGAAGCTGCGCCGTGGTCGGGAAAACATCCACCGATATTCAAAAGTCCATAACATTAATTATAGCACGTATGTTCCTATGTCTCTACCATTTATTGCTTATATCAGTATATGCTCGTACATGCAGATATCCTGCCTTGGCATGACTCCATCTTAATATTTATACCTTTTATTAAGTATCAGTTTTGTTATCCTTGCTGTGGTGACGTATCCCATTTAACTTAGAGTACACAATGCTTGGTGATGAACCACCCTTGCCTACATGATCCAATCATGGGTAAAGGTGGTTTTTTTCTTGCGAAATTGTCCTCGGGGTTAATCAGATTGTTACGTTAGAATCATCATATTTGGGTAAAACCATAAAAGGAGGTGTTACGATGACAACCAAGAGTACAAAGACATGGAAACGGATTGGTGCAATCGCATTATCGTTAACGCTAGCTTGGGGGATGGGTCCGGTACATACGCTATCAGGTGCTAACGCCGCATCCTCACAGGCATGTGGAAAGGGAGATCACGGACTATCTGCTACTTTGAAAAAGGGCAGCGGTGTGGAAGAGCAACACCTGCAATTTACGGACATTGATTTTCTTAATGATACGACTGGACGAGCTGGGGGTGAGGGCTTCCTGATAGGCACCTCGAATGCAGGATGTACGTGGCAGTCCATATATACCGGGCAATGGCAATTCACACAGCTTGATTTTCCGAATAATGTGAACGGATACGCGCTGGCGCGAGTGAAGGATTCACCTGCAACCTATCTGATCCGTACCCATGATGGGGGATCGCACTGGACGCGGCTCGATACGCCGGGCATTCAATTCAAGCGAATTGATTTTCGCAATAAAGATGTAGGTTATGGTTACACCTATAATGGTGCATATCAGACGAAGGATGGCGGGGTAACCTGGAGTAAATTGAATACACCTGCCAACACGCGTGCAGCTGCCTTTGCGACAGAGAAACAAGGGTATGCCGTCGTGGTTGTACCCGGATCGGGGTATCATCTGAAGCAAACGAGTGATGGCGGCAAGAACTGGACAACCTCTCTTCGAGTTGTCTCAGACACATGGAGCGGAGCGGATCTGTATGCACATGGCCAGCAAGTATGGGCCCTTCTGTATGGTGATGCAGGCATGTCCCAACAATCCTACTCCCTCTATGCGAGCGGTAATCAAGGCAAGAACTGGACCCAAGTATTTGCGCAATCCACAGCAGGGGGAGGTCCTGCACCAGGTACAAACAGTACGGGCAAAGGAAACGGACCAGCCAACCCGGGTGGTCATCCCGGCAACATGGCGTTGATTGGTAATCAGACAGCTTATCTGTCTGCAGGTTCACCCGCAGCAGGCAAAGTGGGTATTGGACGTTCTTATGATACAGGTTCCACGTGGAAAAATATTGACCTGAAAGATCCGGGATACAGTTCCCATATCTCGTTCCCATCTGCCAAGATGGGTTGGCTCGCAGTAACAAGTGATAACTCTCCTGCGATCTATCAGACTACAGATGGTGGAACGACCTGGACACAAAAAATGTTGTTGCCTTCAGAGCAGGATTAAATAGCCTGTTATTCTGAAATAACAATGGAGCAAATCCAAATTAGAAATGAATGAAAATCAATTTAGTAAGTCTCTGCATGAATTTCAATAACAAACAAGCCTCTTCCTAATCATTTACACAGGAAGAGGTTTGTTTGTGTAGAAATAAAAACGGTTGAAACCTACTCCAAAACGAGTTATTGTAAGCGATAACAATACAATTTATGGGGGTTGAAATCATGGTTGATGTTATTTTAAAGGCGGATTCAGATCAAGGATTAATAAATCGCAATATATATGGTCACTTTTCCGAACACTTGGGACGTTGTATTTATGAGGGGCTGTGGGTAGGAGAAGATTCACCCATTCCGAATACGGATGGGATTCGAAATGATGTATTGAAGGCCTTGCAGAAGCTTAATATTCCAGTACTTCGCTGGCCAGGCGGTTGTTTTGCCGATGAATATCACTGGAAAGATGGTGTAGGTCCGAAGAGTGAGCGTGCTCGTATGATTAATACACACTGGGGCGGTGTGGAAGAGAACAATCACTTTGGTACACATGAATTCTTGAGATTATGTGAGTTGCTCGGCACGGAGCCATATATTAGTGGCAACCTGGGTAGCGGTACAGTGCAGGAGATGCAGGAATGGGTGGAGTACATCACGTTTGACGGCGAATCCCCGATGGCGAACTGGCGTAAGAGTAACGGTAGGGAAGAACCTTGGAAAATGAAGTATTTTGGCGTGGGAAATGAGAACTGGGGATGCGGCGGCAATATGCGTCCTGAATATTATGCGGATGAATATCGCCGGTATGCTACATATGTACGTAACTATTCCGGGAACGAGATTTATAAAATCGCTTGTGGACCCAACGAAGGCAACTATGAATGGATGGAAGTCCTGATGCGGGAGGCTGCTCGCTTTATGGATGGGATTAGTCTTCATTATTACACTATCCCTACAGGGGAGTGGAATGATAAAGGCGCAGCTACAGGATTTGGTGAGGCTGAATGGTTCACCACTTTGAAAAAGACGCTCCATATGGATGAATTACTGGTGAAGCACTCCGAGATTATGGACAAATATGATCCAGAGGGCAGAGTCGGAATTATTGTGGATGAATGGGGTACGTGGTATAACGTTGAGCCGGGAACCAATCCAGGATTCCTGTATCAACAAAATACGATGCGGGACGCTGTGCTTGCAGGTGTTAACCTGAATATTTTCAACCAACATAATAAACGGGTACACATGGCAAATCTTGCGCAGATCGTCAATGTGCTTCAATCGCTTGTGCTCACGGAAGGGGACAAAATGCTCCTGACCCCTACGTATCATGTATTTGATATGTATCAGGTTCATATGGATGCGCAGCGACTGGATTTGAATTATGAAAGCCCTGGGTATACCTTCGGAGAAGAAACCATTCCTCAGCTCAGCTTGTCAGCCTCCCGCAACAAGGATGGGGTCATTCATGTGACAGCTTGTAATCTGAGTCATACCGATGAGTTGGAAGTTGTGTGTCAGCTGGACGCAGCTCAAGCGGCTATAAGTAACCGGGCAGATTCTGCACCATACTGATTTTGGTGCATTCAATACCTTTGAACAGCCGAATCATGTTCAGCCTGTGGCGTGGGAAGGACTCACACTGGAGAATAACACCTTACGTTTTGTTCTTCCTCCAGCATCGGTTGGGGTCATCGCTGTTGAGGGTTAATGATGAAAAGGCAGGAACCTTGCAAGGGCTGTAATGATCAGTACGATGTGAAGATTAGCGATACCAAAATGGCCAGACTTGTGGAGATTGCCTCACGTTCGCGTCCGACGGTACAGGATGAGGAATATGAACGTCGGCTATCCATCTGCTCTGCTTGTCCGGGATTGCAATATGGCACAACTTGTCGGCATTGTGGTTGTCTCGTACAGGTGCGAGCGAAGCTGAGTGAGTCGACATGTCCTTTTCCTTATGAATCGCAATGGGCCTGATCGGATGAACGAATCTTATTATAATGAAGCAAAAGGGAGTTGCACTTTACAGGTGCGGCTCTTCTTTTTTGGCTTGATGAGGAAAAAACTCTGAATTTGGATTTGAATTGAGCGAGGGAACTGGATATAGTTATACAGTAGAGTGTAGGATAGCGAGCTATCCGGGAATATGAGCGCGTATAGCGGCACAACAATACGGGAAGGGCTGTTCTCACCAGCCGTGCCTGATTTTGCGTCGCCTCGAATATAATGGAGGTTAACATTCATGTCGAACATGCGACCGGTACACATCCGGCTGCACAGCCGTTATGAAGGTGAAGATGTGCTGCAGGAAATGCAGGGTGAAGCCGTGTTAAAAGGGTCTGTTCTTTATGTTCGTTATGAAGAACCGCAGGTTGGACCTGAGGGAGGTACAACCCGTACAACATTGAAGCTGGGCGGACAATCCATCAAGATTATACGTCATGGTGAGGTGGAATCGGAGCAGACTTTTGAGTTGAATCGGAAGCTTCCTGGTTTCTACCGATCGCCATACATGTCGTTTGCCCTGTCCACGCATACACAGAAGCTGGAACTTTCCATTCAGGGATTGAGCGCACGCGCAGCGTGGAGCTACGACTTTTACCGCTTTGATGAAGAATCCGGACATTTCGCGATTAGTTTGCATATACAGGAGGAACCAATTTCATGACACGTAATCCACTAGATACGATTAACGAACGGGTAAGTACGGCCATCGGCAACGCCATTGTGACGGCCGGAATTGTTACGCAGGACGAATTGCCAGCCATCACATTGGAAGTGCCACGTGAGAAGACACACGGGGACTTGGCGACCAATGCTGCCATGCAGCTGACCAAGATTGCCAAGCGCAATCCGCGTCAGATTGCTGAAGAGATCATTGCCAATCTGAATCTGGCTGAAGCCGGAATCGAGAAGGCTGAGATTGCGGGCCCAGGATTCATTAACTTCAAATTGGACAAGAGTTACCTTTATCCAGTACTTGCGCTTGTGCAGGAGCAGGGTAAAGATTACGGAAGAATTAACATCGGAGAAGGACGCAAAGTCGAGATGGAGTTTGTCAGTGCCAACCCGACAGGCAGCCTGCATCTGGGCCATGCCCGTGGAGCGGCTGTAGGTGATGCACTATGTAACATCCTTGACTACGCAGGATATGATGTAACCCGTGAATACTACATTAATGATGCAGGTAATCAGGTGTTTAATCTGGCTCGTTCCATTGAAGCTCGTTATCTGCAAGAGCTGGGTCAGGATGCTGAGATGCCTGAAGACGGTTATCACGGTGAAGATATTAAAGGATTCGCCAAGCAGCTTGTTGCTGAAAAGGGTGACGAATTGCTGTCCATGCATCCGGGTGACCGTGCGGCTTATTTCCGTGACTTTGGTCTGGAGAAGGAACTGGACAAGATCAAACGTGACTTGAATCGCTTCCGTGTTAACTTTGACATCTGGTTCAGCGAAACTTCCCTGTACGACAACGGAGAAGTGTTGCGAGTACTTGATGAATTGCGTGACCGCAATGAGATCTATGAGCAAGATGGAGCAACTTGGTTGAAAACGATGCAGTACGGTGACGACAAAGAACGTGTATTGATCAAGAACGATGGCACGTATACTTACCTGACGCCAGATATTGCTTATCACCGCGACAAATATGCTCGTGGATACGACACGATGATCAACATCTGGGGTGCCGATCACCATGGATATATTCCACGGATGAAAGCGGCGATGCAAGCACTGGGTAATGACCCTGAGAAACTGGTGGTCTTGATTGCACAGATGGTGAGCTTGTTCCAGAACGGTGAAAAAGTGAAGATGTCCAAGCGTACAGGTAAAGCTGTAACGATGGAAGATCTGATGGATGAAGTCGGCATTGATGCGATCCGTTACTTCTTCACAATGCGCAGCATGGACTCCCATCTGGACTTTGACATGGACCTTGCGATTTCGACATCCAATGAGAATCCGGTATTCTACGTACAATACGCGCATGCACGTGTATGCAGCGTATACCGTCAGGCCGAAGAACAAGGTATTGAACTGCTGCCATTGGCACAGATTGACCTGTCCAAGCTGACAACAGAACACGAGTATGACCTTCTCCGCAAAATGGGAGAGCTGCCTGAGGAAATCTCGGCAGCAGCAACAGGATATGCGCCTCATCGTATCATCCGTTATGTATACGAGCTGGCATCCCTATTCCACAGCTACTACCGTGCAGAACGTGTCATTACGGAAGACGCGCAGCAAACTCAAGCACGTCTGGCACTGATCGGTGCTGTACGTACCGTTATCGCAACGGCGCTTCGTCTGGTAGGCGTAACCGCTCCTGACAAAATGTAAATTCCAGGCTCGCGGCCTGCCGCCGCTCTGCCTAAGGCAAAAAGTCTCCATGTCCACGTTGCATCTTCAACGTGGTACATGGAGACTTTTTTTGTTGTGTACCCTAGCTGAAGAAAACGAAATGCCTGGTCCAAGGCACACTAGCCTGCCCTGACATCACAGCGGGCGTAACCTAGAGTCTCAGCCGCTACGTAATACTTCCCTCGTACTGCCTGGGCCGGGCTACTGCGTTTCGCCACGAGCCTCAATCAAGTTCTGCTGACGGCTGACAGAGCTGGCTCACTCCCCGCCCTCCTGCATTAGCTTCAGGGCATCAATTTCACCACCGCGCACCTTGCTTTTTGAGGTGGTGGTCTTGCGGGCACGCAGCGGAATCGTAGAACGTTTGACGAGTGTCTTGATTTCACTAGGGGATAACCCCGGATGTTTGGAGAGCAGCAAGGCGATAGCACCACTCACATGAGACGTCGCCATGGAGGTGCCGCTCATCTCGTGATGTTTGCCTTGTACCCAAGAGGAGACAATCTTATCACCGGGTGCATAGACATCCACATATGCGCCACGATTGCTGAAGGACGCAATACGTCTGTTTTTGTCAGTTGCCCCAACAGATATGGTCTGGGGATACCGTGCAGGGTAATCAATACTGCGGCGTTTGCCGTCATTTCCTGACGAAGCAACAATGACGATTCCGGCATGGTACGCACGGTTGACAACGTCAAGAAGCGCCTTGCTGCGTGTTTTCATGCCAAAGCTCATATTGATGATATCGACCTTGTTGCGCACACACCAGTCGATGCCAAGTACAATGTCGGATACATAAGCCGATCCGTTGTGGTCAAATGCTTTCACCGGATAGATCAGGGAGCGTGGAGCTACACCAATCATGCCTGCGGTGCTGTTGGCTGCGGCGATGGTCCCCGCAATGTGGGTACCGTGTCCGTTATCATCATGAGGAAGCAGGCTGCGGTTTAACAGATTGATTCCGCGTGCCAGGGAATAACGAAGATCAGGATGATGATAATCAGCACCTGTATCAATCACACCGATTTTAATCCGGTGTCCGGTAGACACAGACCATACTTTGGGCGCCCGAATCTGCTTCACTCCCCAGGGTATGCCTTGGGCATTGCTTGGTTTGCTGTGGAGTGCGGTGGCATGGAGGGAGATGGGAACGTCAGCTTCAATCGTAATTTCATCCCCATAGCGGTATAGGTCCTCCGGGCGTTGGACTGGGGCGATAATGGAACGAGCCAGTCGCGAGGAACGGACAGCCCCAAGGTCGGTGAATTCATTCCGCATTCGGGACAATTCTACGAGACAGGCCTCGTACTGCTGCGGTTTGGCAAATCGGATCAAATATCGCCCTCCCTGTTCTGGTTCAGGGCGTCGCATTCCGTCAATCAATTGATGCAATAAACCAGTATAGTCCATAATGGGCAGCCCCCTTCGGGATGAACATGCTGAGGTATTCTATGAATGCGCTCATCCCGCCGCATGGGGAACTTGCCCTTTTTTTACAAAAACACATTCTCTTCGTGTCAAAACGGGCGCAGGGACATATGATGGATGGAGAGCTAGAGGGCTCTTGCGGGGAACCTGGTGAGGAGTAATCCTCCAAGGGTATACAGTCAGAAGGCGGAGGGGACTCCGTCTTTTTTATTATGGAGTTGTCTCTTTGACAAAGAGGATATTCTTGTGGGTTCGATGTCACTTCAAGTTTAATATGTGGACATATTGTTGCTGCTCTCCGCATTTGCGTCACATCCGTACATAAAAACTTGCTTTTTAACGCTAAATAGGTTTTACTTAGGTTTGTTAATGGATATGTTATACGTAACAGTCCAGTTCGTAGGGGTTAAAAAGTGAATTTGTGTGAGAGGAAGTGTCTGCAGTGAGTACCTCGCTCAATTTGAAAATTGATAAAGAAAAGGTAAAAGAGATCCCTTTGGTGGACCTTGCCTTTATGGTGCTGAAAGCGGCTAATACGCCGTATTACTATCGTGACTTAATGAATGAGGTAGCGAAGCAGCGCGGAATGACTGATGAAGAAATCAACGAGTTTATCGCCCAGCTATATACCGAGATTAATATCGATGGCCGTTTTGCTTGCGTCGGTACAAGTCTGTGGGGCTTAAAGCGCTGGTATCCGGTAGCTGGAACAGAAGATTCCATGACGGGTGCGAAGCGTCCGCGTATCATCAACGATGAAGACGATGATCTGGAAGATGAAGACTTCGGTGAAGAAGAAGACAGCTATAGCAGCGATGAAGACTTCGACAGCCCGAATAAGGACGAAGAAGAAGAAGAAGATGAAGACGAAGACGACATCTTTGACGAAGAAGACAGCGAAGAAGAAGTGCTGGTTGAAGATGACGATCTGGAAGATGAAGACCTCGAAGAAGACGAAGAAGAGTCCGAAAACGAGGATGAATTTGACGACGATTCTGATAATCGGTAGTCATTTTTGACGTCTATAATTTACCCGTTTCCCCGGAATAGTCAGCCTTGACAGCAGACGGGGTAACGGGTAAACTATTGCATGGGCTTATGAATGAGCGACAATATATTTATGTTTTTTATAGAAGGTGCCCCGTCCTGCGGGAGTACTTTTTTTTGTATTTTTAGAGGCATAATTTTGCAAAATGATTTTTTCCGTATGCTCCCGGCCAACATTTCGTGGCCCGTTTTTGTATATCAAAAACACCAAATGGAATGAAGGCTATCGGAATATTTGCACCATTTTTTGCTGTAGAACAACGTGTATTTAAACCGTCTTCGCAGAAAGAGCAGTTCGCAGATGCAGGGAATTTCTGCCATTGCTCTTTTTAACGATGATTACCTGGGAAACAGGTTACGATAACACCATATATCGCCTGAATTTCTGTACTTATATTAGGAGGGTAATAACAGTGACAAAGTATATTTTCGTGACGGGCGGAGTTGTGTCCTCCCTGGGCAAAGGGATTACGGCTGCTTCTCTGGGCAGATTGCTGAAAAACAGAGGGCTTAAGGTAACGATCCAGAAATTTGATCCATATATTAACATCGACCCGGGAACAATGAGTCCTTATCAGCACGGCGAGGTTTTTGTAACGGATGATGGCGCGGAAACGGATCTGGACCTTGGCCACTATGAACGTTTTATTGATATCAATCTCTCCAAAAACAGCAACGTCACGACTGGTAAAGTATACTCTTCCGTCATCAGCAAAGAGCGGCGCGGGGAATATCTGGGCGGAACGGTACAAGTTATTCCACACATTACGAACGAGATCAAAGAGCGTGTATTCCGCGCTGGACGTGAAGCGGGTTCGGATGTGGTTATTACGGAAATTGGTGGAACAGTGGGCGACATTGAGAGTTTGCCTTTCCTGGAAGCTATCCGTCAAATCAAGAGTGATGTAGGTCGCGACAATGTGATGTACATCCACGTAACACTTATTCCTTATATCAAAGCAGCTGGTGAAGTGAAAACAAAACCAACGCAACATAGTGTTAAGGAATTACGCAGCATCGGTATTCAACCGAATGTGATTGTATGCCGTACGGAGTATGAATTGTCTAAAGACATGAAAGCCAAGATCGCTCTCTTCTGCGACATTGATGAGAATGCCGTGGTTGAATGTCGTGATGCAGACACCTTGTATCAAGTACCTTTGAACCTGCGTGAAGAAGGCTTGGATGAGATCGTGGTAAATCACCTGAAACTGACTACTCCTGCACCGGATATGAGCGAGTGGGAAGGGCTGGTTGACCGGATCAACAAGTTGGAGCATACAGTTGAGATCGCTATTGTTGGTAAATATGTAGCGTTGCATGATGCATACCTGAGTGTTGTTGAGTCGTTGTCTCATGCAGGATTTGCATCCAATGCCGATGTGAAAATCCGCTGGGTTCCTTCTGAAGATATTACGGATGAGAATGTAGGCGACCTGTTGCATGGTATTGGCGGTATCCTTGTTCCTGGTGGATTCGGAGATCGTGGTATTGAAGGTAAAGTATCGGCAATCCGTTATGCTCGTGAGAAACAAATTCCGTTCTTCGGTATTTGCCTGGGTATGCAGGTTTCCGTTATTGAGTATGCACGTTCCATCGTTGGTTTGAATGGTGCGAACAGCTCCGAGATTAATCCGGCTACGGAATTCCCTGTGATCGATCTGTTGCCTGAGCAAAAAGATATCGAGAATCTGGGTGGCACGATGCGTCTGGGTCTGTATCCTTGTAAGCTTCAAGAAGGTTCTTTGGCGATGGCTTGTTATGATGACGAGCTGGTGTATGAGAGACACCGTCACCGGTATGAGTTCAACAATGAATACCGTGAAACGATCGAAAAAGCAGGACTGGTTATCTCGGGTACATCCCCGGATGGACGTCTGGTTGAGATCGTGGAACTTCCAGGACACCCATGGTTCCTGGCGGTACAATTCCATCCGGAATTCACTTCCCGTCCGAACCGTCCGCAACCATTGTTCCGTGAGTTTGTAAAAGCTTCTCTGGAGAATGCGCAGAAGTAATACGTGGTTTTAGTGTTTAACGTAATAGATATTGGGGATGTTCCTGGCAACCATAGCGGATGCCGGAACATCCTTTTTTTTTGCGTAAAAAGCAGGTGGAAATGCTTTTTGTCATTTTGTGAAGGTAGCAGGATTTTAATGGAAGAGGTAGAATACTTATCATGACGACTATGGGATAGTTATCCAGATTCGAAGATGTACATGCTTTCCTAATTCTAGGAGGTTACAGAGTGGAAGATAAAAAAGTTTTGATTGTTGATGACCAGAATGGTATTCGAATCCTGTTAATGGAAGTGTTCAGCAGTGAGGGGTATAACACGTTTCAAGCACCCAACGGCAAGGTTGCTCTGGAGATTGTGAATAATGACAAGCCTGACCTGGTATTGCTCGATATGAAGATTCCTGGAATGGACGGTCTGGAAATCCTGAAGCATATTAAAGAAATTGATCCGGGTATCAAGGTGATCATGATGACCGCTTATGGTGAACTGGACATGATTAAGGAAGCCACGGATCTCGGAGCGCTCATGCACTTTACGAAACCGTTTGATATCGACGAGATGCGAGTGGCTGTGAATATGCAACTTCGCAATGGTACCGCCAATAAATGCAGCTGAATCCTGTTGATACAGGATTTTTTTGCGTGTGGAGAACATAGAAGGTACTTGGTGGGAAAATGAGGTATTTCACTCCTTCATCCGGGGAATATTGGAAATGGGGAAGTTATAAAGCGGTGTCTATGAAAACTGTGCTGCAAAGCACAGCATTTTTGCAAATGCTTGTTTAGTATTTGACATGGGATGTGGTATAATAAGCCCGTATGTGATTTCGGCTAAAAACCATAGACACAACCCAAACCCCTAGGAGGATTGAAACCATGCCATTAGTATCTATGACAGACATGTTGAACAAAGCACTTGAAGGAAAATATGCAGTTGGTCAATACAACATCAATAACCTTGAGTGGACTCAAGCGATTCTTGGTGCTGCTGAAGAAGAGAAATCCCCAGTAATCTTGGGTGTATCCGAAGGCGCAGCACGTCACATTGGTGGCTTCTACACTGTAGTTAAAATGGTAGAAGGACTCATTCACGACATGAAAATCACTGTTCCAGTTGCAATTCACCTGGACCACGGTTCAAGCTTCGACAAGTGTAAAGAAGCGATCGACGCTGGGTTCACATCCGTAATGATCGACGGTTCCCACCACTCTATCGATGAGAACATCGAAATGACTAAAAAAGTTGTTGAATATGCACACGCTAAAGGCGTTTCTGTAGAAGCTGAAGTAGGTACTGTAGGCGGACAAGAAGACGACGTTATCGGCGGTATCATGTACGCTGACTTGAACGAGTGTATCCGTATCGTTAAAGAAACAGGTATCGATACATTGGCACCAGCTCTTGGTTCCGTACACGGTCCTTACCATGGCGAGCCCAACCTGGGCTTCAAAGAAATGGAAGAAGTTCGTGACGCGGTACAAGTTCCACTCGTATTGCACGGTGGTACAGGTATTCCTAAACACGACATCGACAAAGCCATTTCCCTGGGTACGTCCAAAATCAACGTAAACACAGAGAACCAAATTGCTTTTGCAAGAGTGGTTCGTGAAGTGCTTGCAGCTAAACCAGACGCTTACGATCCACGTACATTCATCGTACCAGGCCGTGAAGCAATTAAAGAAACCGTTAAAGGTAAAATCCGCGAGTTTGGTTCTAACAACAAAGCGTAATTTATCTTTACCAGTTCCATACTGTGAAATGGAAAAACACCGCCTAGCCGGTGTCTTTCCATTTTCACACCTTATTTCTACATCGGAAGCCAACAGCACGTATTGCCGTTCATCGGCTGCAAAACACGTAGGGGGACATTAAGCTTTATGGAAAAATTGATGATTAGTGGCGGACGTCCGTTACAGGGAACTGTAACTATAAGCGGCGCCAAGAACAGCGCCATTGCGCTTATTCCTGCAGCATTGCTTGCCGAGTCAGAAGTCGTGTTGGACAACTTGCCACTTTTGAGTGACGTGGCGGTTTATGCAGAAATTTTGGAGGAACTCGGAGCACATGTGACTTGGGAAGGCAGTCAGATGAAGATTGACCCTTCTGACATCAAATCCATTCCTATGCCGAATGGTCCCGTGAAGAAGCTTCGTGCTTCGTATTATATGATGGGTGCATTGCTAGGGCGTTTCAAAGAAGCGACCATAGGTTTACCAGGGGGCTGTAATTTTGAGCCTCGTCCAATTGATCAACATATCAAAGGGTTTGAAGCGCTTGGCGCAACCGTAACGAACGAACATGGCTCCATCCATTTGCATGCCAAAGAGCTGCGGGGAGCAAAAATCTATCTTGATGTAAGCAGTGTCGGCGCAACCATTAATATCATGCTGGCGGCTACTCGTGCCAAAGGCTCTACAATTATCGAAAACGCGGCTAAAGAGCCTGAGATTATAGATGTAGCAACACTTCTGAATTCCATGGGTGCCAGCATCAAGGGTGCAGGTACCGAAACGATCCGTATTGAAGGGGTCTCGGAGCTTAAAGGCTGCCGTCATTCCATCATTCCGGACCGTATCCAAGCAGGTACGTATATGATCGCTGCAGCGGCGACGCGCGGGGATGTTCTGATTGACAATGTGATTCCCAAACATCTGGAAGCTTTAACGGCAAAGCTGCTGGAGATGGGTGTTGGCATTGAGGAATTGGATGAAAGTATACGTGTCATTGGTAAACCAAGCTATAACCATGTGGACGTGAAGGCACTTGTATATCCTGGTTTCCCAACGGATCTACAGTCACCCATGACCAGTGTTCTGACACAGGCAACCGGTGTGAGCGTCCTGAGCGACTTTGTATACAGTAATCGATTCAAGCATGTGCCTGAGTTAGTGCGGATGGGTGCAAAGATTCGAGTAGAAGGACGGTCAGCGATTATTGAAGGCAGTGCATTAAATGCGGCCAAAGTAAAAGCATCCGATCTTCGCGCTGGAGCAGCGCTGGTGATTGCAGGTCTCACCGTTAGTGAAGGTGTGACTGAAGTAACGGGGGTCGAATATATCGACCGCGGTTATGATCATCTGGTGACTAATCTGCGCCTGCTCGGTGCAGATGTATGGCGGGAAACTGATTAATAGGAAGTATTATGCATGATTCAGTCTTACACATGTTTATTTTAACTGAACTGCATATCTTTTTGGTGATTAGGTAAACCTGTTTTAATAGAGTTCTCAGTCTCTCCGGCATAAGACGAAATGTTTCTGTTTCCTTTACCGGAGGGTCTTTTTTTGAAATAAACTTCATATGGCTGTAAGAACATCATTTCTCATCCCCAACCCCCGGTTTTGTTTGAACTGCGCTCCATAGCCGGTCTATCCGGATTGATCGCCTCAATGCATCGTTCACTCAATAGCGGATCTTGCCGAATGTTGGCCATCCCACCCGGAAACTTACACTCAAAGACAAGTATTTGCATTATAACGGTTACATTCCGTACAATGGACAGAAGAGATTGTGGCAGACGCCGCTCTCTATAGCCGGAACATCTAGCGAAACTATCCATTTCACACGGACTTATTAATTGAATAGGTGGTTATTATATGGATCTACAAATTTCCGATTTGGAAGAAATGAAACTAACGGACCTCTACAAACTGGCCAAAAAATATCAGATACCTTACTATGGTACGTTAAAAAAGAAAGAATTAATCTTTGCTATACTACGCGCACAAGCTGAACAGAGCGGCCTGATGTTCATGCAAGGCGTACTCGAGATTTTACCTGAAGGTTACGGATTTCTTCGGCCGATTAACTACTTGCCAAGTACAGAAGACATCTACATCTCAGCTTCTCAGATTCGCAAGTTTGACCTAAGAACAGGTGACCTCGTATCAGGTAAGTGTAGAACGCCTAAGGAAAACGAGAGATACTTCGGTTTGTTGCAAGTCAACGCTGTAAATGGTGAGAATCCATCGGCGGCTGCAGAGCGACTTCACTTCCCGGCACTAACCCCACTGTATCCGCAGAAAAAACTGGTTCTCGAAACATCCCCCAACCATTTGTCCACACGAATTATGGATGTGCTCGCCCCGGTAGGATTGGGACAGCGCGGATTGATCGTAGCACCTCCCAAAGCGGGTAAAACGCTTCTCCTCAAAGAAATTGCCAACAGCATCTCAACTAACAATCCTGAAATTGAACTGTTTGTCCTGTTGATTGACGAACGTCCAGAGGAAGTAACGGATATGTCGCGTTCGGTAAAAGGGGAAGTTGTGGCTTCAACATTTGATGAACTGCCTGAGAATCATATCAAGGTGGCGGAATTGGTGCTTGAACGTGCGCTTCGTTTGGTTGAGGCTAAAAAGGATGTCGTTATCCTGCTGGATAGCATTACACGTCTTGCCCGTGCATATAACCTGGTTATTCCACCATCCGGTCGTACGCTTAGTGGTGGTATTGACCCAGCTGCATTCCATCGTCCGAAACGTTTCTTCGGTTCTGCCCGGAATGTGGAGGAAGGCGGAAGCTTGACGATCCTGGCAACGGCATTAATTGATACCGGATCACGTATGGATGACGTCATTTATGAAGAGTTTAAGGGTACAGGTAACATGGAGCTCCATCTGGACCGTCGTCTGGCAGAGCGCCGCATATTCCCGGCGATCGATATTCGTCGTTCGGGTACACGTCGTGAAGAAGTGTTGCTCAGCAAGGAAGAGTTGGATACAATCTGGGCAATTCGTAAAAACATGAATGATTCCCATGACTTTGTAGAAGGATTCCTGAAAAAACTTCGTAACAGCAAGACAAATGCAGAGTTTTTGGCGGCATTTGATTCGGCTGGTAATAGCCCGACAAGCAATTCGGGTACAACAACAACCCGTCGCTCACCTAGACAGACAGCAACGTCAGGTACATCGACGTAAGTGTCGTTCGACTAATCACTTTCTTTTTGCAGCATTGCTGTGAATGTTACAATACACTCGTCGTTAGGTTTAACCCATTAGATGTGAGGAGAACATCATGTATTTAGTATACGCAGATGAAAAAGGTAATGTATTTGATCATCCTTCCCTGTACGGGCTTGCCCGCAGTGGAGATATGATCGTTGAGATTATGGAAGACGAACTCATCCCTTTGCCAGAGGGTGCAACGTTGGTTGGACTCCCGAGTACCCGGCCGATTGGTATGGACCCGGACACAGGTGAGATGCTTCCAATGCCAACGGACACACAGGCTGTAGGTGCTTTGCTTCCACAGGGATTCACTCGTTTGTGTCTCCCTGGTTATGTGAAGACGGATAAAGAGTATAAATTGCCGTTATTCGGCTATTCCGCAGTAGTTTGGAAAGATGGCGGTTTCTATGTCACGGCTGCGAAGTCAGATAGTCCTGACCAATGGAATCCGCTCAACTGTGATCGTGACGATGTGCGTTCCGGGGTTAAACGATTGACAGAGCAATACCCCGAGAACCGTCTCTACACCCATCTATCCAACTGTGCGCTTGGATATGAATGCCTAACTTCATCGAACACGTTCCTGAATCGTTGGGAAGGTGGAGTGCCGGTATCCTATTCATGCAATGCGGGCTGTTTCGGGTGTATCTCCGAGCAACCGGATGATAGCGGCTTTGTTTCCCCGCAGACACGTATGAACTTCCGACCACGTGTGGATGAGATTGTGGAGGTTATGCTGGAACACCTGAAGACGCCGGAGTCCATCATTAGTTTTGGACAAGGTTGTGAAGGGGAGCCTTCCACGCAGGCCAAGCTGATTATTGAAGCGATTCGCGAAGTGCGTTCCGTAACGGACATGGGGTATATCAACATTAATACCAATGCTGGTCTGAATGACCACATTAGAGGTATTGTAGATGCTGGATTGGATCTGATGCGCGTAAGTACAATTAGTGCACTGGATGACCACTATAACGCCTACTATAAACCGCGTGGTTATACCTTAGCCAATGTTGAGAAATCAATGAAATACGCAGCGCAGCAGGGTGTATATACGTCCATTAACTATCTGATCTTCCCAGGCGTAACAGATCGTGAAGAAGAGATTGAGGCGATGATTGAGTTTGCGAGAAGAACCGATCTACGCTTGATTCAGATGCGTAATCTCAATATTGATCCGGAGAGCTATCTGGAATTAATTCCTCCTGCTCAAGGTGATATCTTGGGTATGAAGCAGATGATTGAGATTTTTGAAGACGAGTTGCCTGATGTTGTGATCGGATCGTACACCCATGTTCCACCAGCTGGAATGGCACGTCCAAAACGGTTGATTACCTCTTAACAATAATGGATTGCAACAGGCACAAGGCCGTGTTATAATCTCAGGGTTGTGCCATTTACTCTGGGTCCGCTTGAGGCTCAGGGCGGAAAGAGGTGAAAGGTAATGAAAGAAGCAATTCATCCTAATTACACGATTGGTCAAGTATCTTGCGCTTGCGGGAATACTTTTGAGACAGGTTCGGTTAAAGACGGACTTCGTGTAGAGATTTGCTCCGCGTGCCACCCGTTCTTCACAGGTAAACAGAAGTTTATCGATGCTGGCGGCCGTGTTGATCGTTTCAAAAAGAAATACGGAATTTAATTGGACAATTCTTGGAGTTGTCTGCTAATTGCATCCAACACACCCCTGCTGATCTGGCAGGGGTTTTTATATGTTATATGTAAGCAAAGTCGCATTCGCGTTCCTCTGGTTGCAATTTGGATAACCTTACGTTATACTATTTCTTACCGTGCTAGATGGGGAGGTAGCGGTGCCCTGTAACTCGCAATCCGCTATAGCGAGGTTGAATTCCTGCTAGAGGTTTTGCCGATGTGAGGTTTGGTCCCTAAACGTGGTGTTGACGGTTGGGTCCTCCGCAATGAGTACTCATGAACCTGGTCAGGTCCGGAAGGAAGCAGCCATAAGTGAGATCACTCTTGTGCCGGAGGGTTGCCTAGCCCGAGCTATTGTTCAGGGGTGCCACTTGGATCGCAAATATCGATAGCAGGTGCACGGCTTACCTTTTAAATGTAGAGACCTTTGCAGTAGTATGTATGCAGAGGTCTTTTTGATATGTCTTAATAAACCGCATGAATGAGTCAGATAAAGTTTGGATTCACCCTAGAATATAGTATAATAGGGGAACGACAAAGGACTCGAATGCGAAGTGGAAGGAAGGTAACGCATCATGGAGCATATCGCGTTATACCGGGCTTGGCGTCCCCAGTCGTTTCAAGATATGGTGGGGCAACAGCATATTATTCAGACCTTGCAGAACGCGATTCGTGAACAGCGGACTTCCCATGCCTACTTATTTAGCGGGCCCAGAGGAACGGGAAAGACAAGTGCCGCCAAGATTTTGGCCAAAGCTGTGAACTGCGAACGTGGGCCTGCGCCTGAACCTTGTAACGAGTGTGAAGCTTGCCGCAGAATTACGACTGGCGCTGTGATGGATGTGCAGGAGATTGACGCTGCATCCAATCGGGGCGTTGAGGAAATCCGTGATCTTCGGGAAAAGGTTAAATATGCGCCAACCGAAGTCCGGCAGAAAGTCTATATTATTGATGAAGTGCACATGCTGACAACGGAGGCATTCAATGCTTTGCTCAAAACATTGGAAGAGCCACCACCACATGTGATGTTTATTTTGGCAACAACGGAACCACACCGCCTTCCGGCTACCATTATATCGCGCTGTCAGCGATTTGATTTTCGCCGGGTATCCCTGGAAGAACAGACAGCAAGACTTACACTGATCTGTGAACAGGAAGGCATGGAAGCTGACCAGGATGCGCTCCAATACATTGCCCGTTTATCGGACGGTGGAATGAGGGATGCGCTTAGTGTGCTGGATCAGATCTCTTCATTTACGGATGGACGAGTAACGTACCAGCAGGTTATGGACATGACGGGTGGAATTGCTTCAGAGCAATTTGCCAAACTGGCTGCTTCGCTGCTCAAAGGTGATGTTGGTCATATTTTGCAGATGATTGAAGGTTTCATGCATGAAGGAAAGAGTGCAGACAAGTGTATGGAGAATTTGCTGTATTATTTCCGTGATTTGCTTATGATTAAGATGGTACCTAATGCAGATAAACTGACGGACCGGGTACTTAATCCGGAATCTTTCCGTGATATGGCGGAGTCATTCACCAGGGAACAACTGTTCCACATGATAGACACCCTTAATCGGTACCAGAGTGAAATGAAATATGCAGTACAACCACAGACATTATTCGAAGTTGCATTGCTTAAACTGTGTAGTATTCCAGCTCAAGGTGAGGCTTCTGTTCAGGTGGGAGCTTCAGCTCATGCAGCACCTGCCGATGGGGGAGAGATCAACCGCTTGAAGCAGCAGCTTGCTGAGTTGGAGCAGAAGTTGGATCGTGCACTGAAAAGTGGTTTGTCTGGTGGAGAAGGTGCATCGAGTGCTCCATCTCGTCCGGCAACAAGGGCCCCTGTATCGAGAGGCAACTCGCCTGCGAAGCTTCCTGCACAGTTGGATCAGTATGTTGCGCGCAAGGGAGCCCCTGAGTTCGCAGAGATCAGCAAAAAATGGAGTCAGATCCTGCAACGAGTGAAGGAAGAGCGGGTTACCGTTCACGCCTGGTTTGTGGATGGTGAGCCGGTATCATTGCTTGAGGACAATGTGTTGGTTGCTTTTAAAAACAACATTCACCGTGAAACAACGGAGAAGCAGGCTAACCGTGAAGTCATTGAGCGGGTGTTGTCCGAACAGCTTGGGCGTCCTGCACGATTGGTGACGATGATGCTCAAAGATTGGACCGGAGCAATGGAGGGAGCTTCTGAAGCGCCAAAGGAGGACTTTAAGCTTGAACCTGAGCATGAAGACGGCGGTTCAGGCAACAAGCAGCCTTGGATTGATGAAGCCATCCAGCTCTTTGGTGAGGACCTTGTAGTGATCAAAGAATAATGCGCATAGCGCGATAACCATAACAAAGGAGATGAACAATTATGAACAACATGAACCAAATGATGAAACAAGTGAAGAAAATGCAGGAGCAAATGCTGAAAGCACAAGAGGAACTGGCGGACAAAACAGTCCAAGGTACTTCTGGTGGCGGTGTAGTGACGGCTGAAGTTAACGGACACAAGAAATTGCTTGCTATCACGATCAAACCTGAGGCGGTAGATCCGGAAGATGTTGAAATGTTGCAGGATCTCGTTATGACAGCTGTTAATGACGCAATGGCCAAAGCTGATGAGATTGCCAACAAGGATATGGGCAAGTTCACAGGCGGCATGAATATTCCGGGATTATTTTAATTAAAAAATTGATCCTGTCAAAGGAGACACAATCGATTGTATTATCCCGAACCAATAGCCAAGCTGATTGATGCCTTCACCCGGTTGCCGGGTGTAGGTCCCAAGACGGCAGCGCGTTTAGCTTTTCATGTGCTTAACATGAAGGAAGATGACGTTATCGATTTTGCCAAAGCGCTCGTAAGTGTGAAGCGTAATCTTCATTACTGTTCTGTATGTTGTAATATCACTGATACGGACCCGTGTCGCATCTGTCAGGATAAGTCCAGGGATGTCTCTGTAATCTGTGTAGTTCAGGATTCGAAAGATCTGGTGGCCATGGAGCGCACCAAGGAATTCGATGGGTACTATCATGTGTTACAGGGCGCGATTTCACCTATGGAGGGAATTGGCCCAGACGATATTCGTTTGAAGGAACTCCTAGTTCGATTAAGTGATGAACGTATAAAAGAGATCATCTTGGCAACGAACCCCAACATTGAGGGTGAGGCTACAGCGATGTATATCTCCCGCTTGGTGCGTCCGTTTGAGATCAGTGTGACCCGGATTGCGCATGGATTGCCTGTAGGCGGCGATCTTGAGTATGCGGATGAAGTGACCCTTTCCAAAGCGTTGGAAGGGCGCAGGGAGATGCGTTAGTGTGATCAATTTGTATTACGCAGCGAACTTCCTTGGAAACTTCGGATGCTAAATAAGTTTCGATGTGCAAAGAGAGCCTTAGGGCTCTCTTTTTTTTGTGAAGAAAATGAGTGCCTGAGTTCTAAGTTTGTCCTTTCCCTGATAAGTATGAGAATATGCTGTGCTGATCAGGAGGGGGAGAGTTTATGTTTTTGTGGCGAAATACACGGAACTCGGTAGAGAAACACAACAGAATGTTGAAGGAACTTGAGGCGGATCAGATCTATGCAGATATTCAGATGGCTAAGCAGGAATGGGAACGGGCTATGAGACAGTTTGAAGATGCACAGGGGCAGGATGAGATTGATTATGCCATTTATGTATTGGAGGCAGCTGAGCGGAAGTACCAGATCCACTTGAGAAGAGCAAAGCGAGCCAGAGCTAATGATGATGTTACATCACAGCGAGGGGTTAGTATGTAGAGTCACGTTTACATTAAACACGGAGGTGTAACATATGAAGAGTATCATACTGGGAAGTGTATTGGTTATATCGTTACTGGGGCTTATCGTTATTTTATTCAGAAAGCGGATAGGGTTATCGTTTTTCACGTCATTTGGAATTCATCTGGTGCTGGCTGCAGTAGGGATATATATCGTGAATTATTCCGGCTGGATTACAGGAACCTACATCCCGCTGAACCCTGCAACGATAGGGACTGTAACTGTTTTGGGATTGCCAGGTGTGGGGTTACTATTAGGGCTGAAAATTTCTTTGTTCGGATAGTTGACTCGCAGGATATTTATATGGTACATTATATCTCGTTGCTTTGCTTGCTTGGTTAGATGCTTTAGATGAAATGAAGGAGTTCATTACGAACTTCGAAAAAGAATTTCAAAAAAACACTTGACCAAAACAAACGAAGTATGATATATTATAAAAGTCGCCGCTGAGAGAAAATGGTGACGAAAAAACAAGTTTGATCTTTGAAAACTGAACAACGAGTGAGTAAACATTCTGCTTGCAGAATGAACGCGAAAGTTGGAAACAAGCCTTGGCTTGAATCGGCTGGAGCACAAATGAGATTTTTAATCTCGTCAGATTCAAAATGAGCTTATCGCTCTTTTCAATACTTTATTGGAGAGTTTGATCCTGGCTCAGGACGAACGCTGGCGGCATGCCTAATACATGCAAGTCGAGCGGACTTGAAGAGAAGCTTGCTTCTCTGATGGTTAGCGGCGGACGGGTGAGTAACACGTAGGCAACCTGCCCTCAAGTTTGGGACAACTACCGGAAACGGTAGCTAATACCGAATAGTTGTTTTCTTCGCCTGAAGGAAACTGGAAAGACGGAGCGATCTGTCACTTGGGGATGGGCCTGCGGCGCATTAGCTTGTTGGTGAGGTAACGGCTCACCAAGGCGACGATGCGTAGCCGACCTGAGAGGGTGATCGGCCACACTGGGACTGAGACACGGCCCAGACTCCTACGGGAGGCAGCAGTAGGGAATCTTCCGCAATGGGCGAAAGCCTGACGGAGCAATGCCGCGTGAGTGATGAAGGTTTTCGGATCGTAAAGCTCTGTTGCCAGGGAAGAACGCTTGGGAGAGTAACTGCTCTCAAGGTGACGGTACCTGAGAAGAAAGCCCCGGCTAACTACGTGCCAGCAGCCGCGGTAATACGTAGGGGGCAAGCGTTGTCCGGAATTATTGGGCGTAAAGCGCGCGCAGGCGGTCATTTAAGTCTGGTGTTTAATCCCGGGGCTCAACCCCGGATCGCACTGGAAACTGGGTGACTTGAGTGCAGAAGAGGAGAGTGGAATTCCACGTGTAGCGGTGAAATGCGTAGATATGTGGAGGAACACCAGTGGCGAAGGCGACTCTCTGGGCTGTAACTGACGCTGAGGCGCGAAAGCGTGGGGAGCAAACAGGATTAGATACCCTGGTAGTCCACGCCGTAAACGATGAGTGCTAGGTGTTAGGGGTTTCGATACCCTTGGTGCCGAAGTTAACACATTAAGCACTCCGCCTGGGGAGTACGGTCGCAAGACTGAAACTCAAAGGAATTGACGGGGACCCGCACAAGCAGTGGAGTATGTGGTTTAATTCGAAGCAACGCGAAGAACCTTACCAGGTCTTGACATCTGAATGACCGGTGCAGAGATGTACCTTTTCTTCGGAACATTCAAGACAGGTGGTGCATGGTTGTCGTCAGCTCGTGTCGTGAGATGTTGGGTTAAGTCCCGCAACGAGCGCAACCCTTATATTTAGTTGCCAGCATTTCGGATGGGCACTCTAGATAGACTGCCGGTGACAAACCGGAGGAAGGTGGGGATGACGTCAAATCATCATGCCCCTTATGACCTGGGCTACACACGTACTACAATGGCCGGTACAACGGGCTGCGAAATCGCGAGATGGAGCCAATCCCAACAAAGCCGGTCTCAGTTCGGATTGCAGGCTGCAACTCGCCTGCATGAAGTCGGAATTGCTAGTAATCGCGGATCAGCATGCCGCGGTGAATACGTTCCCGGGTCTTGTACACACCGCCCGTCACACCACGAGAGTTTATAACACCCGAAGTCGGTGGGGTAACCGCAAGGAGCCAGCCGCCGAAGGTGGGATAGATGATTGGGGTGAAGTCGTAACAAGGTAGCCGTATCGGAAGGTGCGGCTGGATCACCTCCTTTCTATGGAGAATCGTTTCCTGCAACGGAAACATTCAAATATAAAATCTAGCCAGGTCGGCTAGTTACTCACTCGTTGCTCAGTTTTGAGAGCTCAAACTCTCAAACGTTTGGTGGCGATAGCGAAGGGGTTCCACACGTTCCCATCCCGAACACGACCGTTAAGCCCTTCAGCGTCAATGGTACTTGGACCGCAGGGTCCTGGGAGAGTAGAACGCCGCCAAGCGTAACCCATTTTGGGTTCAAATAGTATATGTAATGTGGGCCCTTAGCTCAGTTGGTTAGAGCGCACCTCTGATAAGGGTGAGGCCGGTGGTTCGAGTCCACCAGGGCCCACCATCTATACCTTTAAACTTTATATGGGGCCATAGCTCAGCTGGGAGAGCGCCTGCCTTGCAAGCAGGAGGTCAGCGGTTCGATCCCGCTTGGCTCCACCAAAAATGCTTTACAAGTTTGTTCTTTGAAAACTAGATATCGAAACGAAACAAACGCGAATTAGAACATTCCTTTAAGCTGAACTTGTGTAAACAAGTCAAGTGTATAAAGGTAGTTAAATTGCTTTTGTGATGGTATCGGGTGAGAGCGACTTTTGGATTTGGACGTAGTCCAAACCAAGGGAAGCGAGCGACCGAAACCGGAGCACGAGGTTAAGCTACTAAGAGCACACGGAGGATGCCTAGGCGCTAGGAGCCGATGAAGGACGTGGCGAACAACGAAACTGCCTCGGGGAGCTGTAAGCAAGCTTTGATCCGGGGGTGTCCGAATGGGGAAACCCAGCTGGGGTAATTTCCAGTTACTCATAACTGAATACATAGGTTATGCAGAGGCATACCAGGGGAACTGAAACATCTAAGTACCCTGAGGAAGAGAAAACAATAGTGATTCCGTCAGTAGCGGCGAGCGAACGCGGAGAAGCCCAAACCAGAGAGCTTGCTCTTTGGGGTTGTGGGACGTCTCACATGGAGTTACAAAGGAACCGGTTAAGCGAAGAGGTCTGGAAAGGCCCGCCAAAGAAGGTAAAAGCCCTGTAGTTGAAAGTCTGTTCCCTCCGAGACGGATCCCGAGTAGTGCGGGGCACGTGAAACCCCGTATGAATCCGGCAGGACCATCTGCCAAGGCTAAATACTTCCTAGCGACCGATAGTGAAGCAGTACCGTGAGGGAAAGGTGAAAAGCACCCCGGAAGGGGAGTGAAATAGAACCTGAAACCGTGTGCTTACAAAAAGTCAGAGCCCGTTTTAGGGGTGATGGCGTGCCTTTTGTAGAATGAACCGGCGAGTTACGTTCCCGTGCAAGGTTAAGGTGAAGAGCCGGAGCCGCAGCGAAAGCGAGTCTGAATAGGGCGACATAGTACGTGGACGTAGACCCGAAACCGGGTGATCTACCCCTGTCCAGGGTGAAGGTGCGGTAACACGCACTGGAGGCCCGAACCCACGCATGTTGAAAAATGCGGGGATGAGGTGGGGGTAGCGGAGAAATTCCAATCGAACTCGGAGATAGCTGGTTCTCCCCGAAATAGCTTTAGGGCTAGCCTCGGAAAACAGAGTCGTGGAGGTAGAGCACTGATTGGGTGCGGGGCCCGCAAGGGTTACCAAGCTCAGTCAAACTCCGAATGCCATAGACTTACTTCCGGGAGTCAGACAGTGAGTGCTAAGATCCATTGTCAAAAGGGAAACAGCCCAGACCATCAGCTAAGGTCCCCAAGTGTGTGTTAAGTGGGAAAGGATGTGGAGTTGCACAGACAACCAGGATGTTGGCTTAGAAGCAGCCACCATTGAAAGAGTGCGTAATAGCTCACTGGTCGAGTGACTCTGCGCCGAAAATGTAACGGGGCTAAACACACCACCGAAGCTATGGCTTGATGCTTTGCATCAGGGGTAGGGGAGCGTTGTATAAGGGTTGAAGGTGTACCGTAAGGAGCGCTGGACATTATACAAGTGAGAATGCCGGTATGAGTAACGAAAAGATCAGTGAGAATCTGATCCGCCGAAAGCCTAAGGGTTCCTGAGGAAGGCTCGTCCGCTCAGGGTAAGTCGGGACCTAAGGCGAGGCCGAAAGGCGTAGTCGAAGGACAACAGGTCGAAATTCCTGTACCACCGTAAGCCGTTATGAGCAATGGGGGGACGCAGTAGGGTAGTGACGCGGACTGATGGATGTCCGTCTAAGCAGTAAGGCTGATGTGTAGGCAAATCCGCACATTGTAAGGCTGAGCTGTGATGGGGAGCGAAAATTATAGTAGCGAAGGTCATGATCTCACACTGCCAAGAAAAGCCTCTAGCCAGGTGATGGTGCCCGTACCGCAAACCGACACAGGTAGGCGAGAAGAGTATTCTAAGGCGCGCGGAAGAACTCTCGTTAAGGAACTCGGCAAAATGACCCCGTAACTTCGGGAGAAGGGGTGCCCCGGTAGTGTGAATAGCACGAGGGGGCCGCAGTGAAAAGGCCCAAGCGACTGTTTAGCAAAAACACAGGTCTGTGCGAAGCCGTAAGGCGAAGTATACGGGCTGACGCCTGCCCGGTGCTGGAAGGTTAAGGGGAGTGGTTAGGGAGTAATCCCGAAGCTGTGAACCGAAGCCCCAGTAAACGGCGGCCGTAACTATAACGGTCCTAAGGTAGCGAAATTCCTTGTCAGGTAAATTCTGACCCGCACGAATGGCGTAACGACTTGGGCGCTGTCTCAACGAGAGATCCGGTGAAATTTTAATACCTGTGAAGATGCAGGTTACCCGCGACAAGACGGAAAGACCCCATGGAGCTTTACTGCAGCTTGATATTGAATTTGGGTACGATCTGTACAGGATAGGTGGGAGCCTTTGAAGCGTGAGCGCCAGCTTGCGTGGAGGCAACGTTGGGATACCACCCTGATCGTATCTAGATTCTAACCTGGTACCGTAATCCGGTGCGGGGACAGTGTCAGGTGGGCAGTTTGACTGGGGCGGTCGCCTCCTAAAGAGTAACGGAGGCGCCCAAAGGTTCCCTCAGAATGGTTGGAAATCATTCGAAGAGTGCAAAGGCATAAGGGAGCTTGACTGCGAGACCTACAAGTCGAGCAGGGACGAAAGTCGGGCTTAGTGATCCGGTGGTACCGCATGGAAGGGCCATCGCTCAACGGATAAAAGCTACCCTGGGGATAACAGGCTTATCTCCCCCAAGAGTCCACATCGACGGGGAGGTTTGGCACCTCGATGTCGGCTCATCGCATCCTGGGGCTGAAGTAGGTCCCAAGGGTTGGGCTGTTCGCCCATTAAAGCGGTACGCGAGCTGGGTTCAGAACGTCGTGAGACAGTTCGGTCCCTATCTGTCGTGGGCGTAGGAAATTTGAGAGGAGCTGTCCTTAGTACGAGAGGACCGGGATGGACGTACCGCTGGTGTACCAGTTGTTCCGCCAGGAGCACCGCTGGGTAGCTATGTACGGACGGGATAAACGCTGAAAGCATCTAAGCGTGAAGCCCCCCTCAAGATGAGATTTCCCAGTATGTAAGACCCCTTGAAGACGACGAGGTAGATAGGCTGGGGGTGGAAGTGCAGCAATGCATGGAGCTGACCAGTACTAATCGGTCGAGGGCTTATCCAATAGCAAGTGATAATTCGCATGTTTCGTTTCGAATCTAGTTTTCAGGGAGCAATCCTTGAATGATGTTGATGATTGTTATTTGGAGAGATACCCAAGTGGCTATAAGGGGACC